>JAEUUT010000160.1 GCA_016787415.1 Saprospiraceae bacterium
CAACACGGATTACGCAGATTTTTTTCGGATTTGCACGGATTGGATCGGTGGTTGTCCTTGGAATTTGCGATGATTGGATACAGTTTGCAACACGGATTACGCAGATTTTTTTCGGATTTGCACGGATTGGATCGGTGTGAATCCGTCTCTTATCCGCGCAATCCGTGTTTCATTCGAGACTTTCAATATACTTACTCACGCTCAAAATCATTCCCAGCGCGATACTCGTAAACAGCATACTCGTACCACCCATTGAAATCATGGGCAGCGTGAGGCCGGTAGCCGGCACGAGGTTGACGTTGACGGCAATATTGGCCAGGGCCTGCACCGTTAGCATCAGGCTCAGGCCGATAGCCAAGAATGCGCCGAATGCCTTGGGGCTTTTGGTTACGAGTTTTACATTCCGGATAAACAGCATCACGTACAATACTATAATGGTAGCGCCACCGATGAGGCCGTATTCTTCACAAATGATGGCATAAATGAAGTCGGCATTGCAGTAGGGCAGGTAATTGCGCATCATGCTGTTGCCGGGGCCTTCGCCGATAATGCCGCCTTTGGCAATGGCGATTTTGGCCTGCTGCACCTGAAAACCTCCGTCTTCGCTGTTGAGGAAGGTGTCTACACGCGAAATCCAGGTGTCTACCCGAATCAGTCCGGAATCGGGATATAACTGACCAAAAGCAATCATACCAGCAAAAACCACAACACCCAGCAGCCCCAACAGGAAAATGTACTGCCAACTCACCCGGCCCATAAACATGAGCAAAATGCAGGTGACGAACAGGAGCAACGAGGTACTCAGGTTGGCTGGTGCAATGAGTCCGCAAATGATGAGCACCGGCACGATAATCGGCAAGAAAGCATCGCGAAAACTGCTGATGTAATCCTGTTTGCGCGTCAATTCGCGGGCGATGTAGATAATCAGGGCAATTTTGGCAAATTCCGAGGGCTGGAAACTGAATCCTGCAAAACTGATCCAGCGATTGGCGTCATTGATATTTTGCCCGAAAAACAGCGTAAATGCCAGCAAAGGCACCGCCAGCAACATCAGGAAAGGCGCCACCTGCTGGTACCTGCGGTAGTGCATCAGGTGGCACACATACACCAGAAACAACCCAAAACCCAGTCGCATGGTATGCGACAGCAGGAATACCGTGGTATTGCCGCCGTGCCCCGTCCAGGCTGCCCAGCCCGAGGCCGAATACACTGCCAGCATACTGAAAAGGCTCAGTACGGCGATGATCATCCAGATGGTACGATCGCCCCGAAGTTCTGCTGCTATGCGGTTGCCGAGTGACATGTTAGTGAGTGGTGAGTAGTGAGTAGTGGGTGTTACCAGTTGATTTTCAGGTGTTTGGTGACCAGGGTTGCGGTTTCGTAATCCTGGTAAACCAGTTTGTCATTTTGTTTTTTGAAGTAGGGCGGCGTTGCGGCCAGTTTCTTTTCAAAGTCTGTTACAAGTATTTTTTTCAGGTCTTCGGGGCTTATAATTGCTTCCTGATCCAGCGTTGGGAAATCATATTCCCGTGTTTCAGCCTCTATTAGCGTATTCCATTTCCCTTTTTTGAAGGTGGCCAGCCGAATCGTCCGAATTACAGAATTACATCCGCCACCATCTTCTATCAAAGCAATTTCATCCGTTTTATCTCCGTTCAGATCGCCTACATTTTGCAGGAAAATCAGTCCGATCGTGCCCGTGCTGTCTGCCGCTGTTGTAATCTGAAAATCACCAACAGCAGGATTCGAGCATGTCAAATGGCATTTTGGTTGGCGAAACCGATTCACACGTTCTGTCCAGTAGCATTCCGGCGTGGTATCTTCCTCGAATCCACAGAACTTTCCAATTTCTTTTCCTGTCCTCGCACTGATCAGTTGTTCACGCAGGGTTTCCTTTTTTCCATCCCCGTTAAAATCGCCCTCGATATGAAACCTGTATCCCCAGTACGTTTTGTATTTCCCTTGCTGAACAGCCGCTTCTTCCTGAATCGCCAGCGAATCCTGACGCCTTTGCTGAGCCGCCATGTCCGCTTGCTTGGCGCCATTTGGCGCCATCGGCTTGTCAGTTTGTTTGCCCTGACAAGCCACCAGAAAAATCAGCCCTATGAGTATCTTATTCATCATTCATCATTCATCATTCATCATTCATCATTCATCATTAACACCGCTGCTCTAAACTGTGCGCCCCTGTCTTCATAGTTTTTGAACAGGTCGAAACTTGCGCAGGCCGGGCTCAGCAGCACCGTTTCTCCTGCTTCTGCCAGCGCTGCCGCTGTTTTTACGGCTTCGATGGCGCTTTGCGTTTCGGCGATGGGGATTCGGGTGCTTTTAAAAGCCTTGATAATCTTCGAGTTATCCGTTCCCATACACACAATGGCGCGAACTTTCTTTTTCACCAGTTTCATCAGTGGCTTGTAGTCGTTGCCTTTGTCTACGCCGCCTACGATCCACACTACCGGGGTTTCCATGGCTTGCAAGGCATAAAAAACCGAGTCGACATTGGTGGCTTTGGAGTCGTTGATCCACAGCACACCGTTCCATTCTCCCACACGTTCGAGGCGGTGCGGCGGTGTCTGGAAAGAATACAGTCCTTCCTCTATCAGGCCTGGTTCGGCGCCCAGCGTCAGTGCCGCGCGAATAGCGCAAGCAGCGTTGAAGTGGTTGTGCGGGCCTCTGAGGTTGGTACTTGCCACGTCGAATGCGTAACTTCTGCCGATGCGCACATAGCCGTTTTTCAGTTCACTTTTGCGCACGGGTTGTTTTTTACAAGGTATTGCCTGCGGGTTTTCTGCGAGGTATTGCCCGATGACGGGGTCGTTGCCGTTCAGGATACAGATGTCGCCGCGGCCCTGGTTCATAGCAATTCTGAATTTCGAGCGTACGTAGTTTTCCAGTTTGTATTCGTAGCGGTCGAGGTGGTCGGGTGTGATATTCAGCAGCATGGAAATTTTCGGCCTAAACTCCTGAATATCATCCAGTTGGAAACTGGACACTTCGAGTACGAACACCCTTGAAAACTCTGCCGTGCGGTTGTGCTGAATGTCGTCGAGCACCATGCGAGCGAACGAATTACCGACGTTGCCACCTTTCCGCACGTCAAATCCGGCGCAGTTGAGCAGGTGGTACGTGAGTTCTGTTGTCGTCGTTTTTCCGTTCGAGCCGGTAATGGCGACGATGATGCATTTACCTGCGAAACGGTATCCCAGTTCTATTTCGCCGATCACGTTGATGCCTTTGGCTCGGATGGCATGCATGACCTCCGTTTTTTCGGGAATGCCCGGGCTTTTGATGATTTCGTCGGCATTGAGGATTAATTCGAGCGTGTGCTGGCCTTCTTCCCATGCGATGCCGTGGGCGTCGAGTTCGTGTTTGTAAGCGTCTTTGATGGACCCGGCGTCGGATACGAATACGTCGTACCCTTTGGCGCGAGCGAGGAGCGCTGCGCCTGTGCCGGATTCTCCGGAGCCGAGTATGACGAGACGTTGATTCATGTTGATTTGTACTTTTTGATGTTTTTTGCCTGCTTCGCAGGGATTTTATATGCTCCCGCTTGCGCGGGAGGGGACTTGGATTTTGCGGATTAAGCGGATTTTAGGGATTCCCTTTTAGGAGTTTTTATGGATTTTTTGAGGGGTGATTATTCCAGGTTTTTCGTTGAAATTTGGGTTCTACTCCAAAATTGAGCAGGAGACCAACTTCTATGTTTGTGGCTTTCAAGTAGTTGATTAGTTGTTTTTCATGTGCTTCCGTCAGTGTTGCAGTTGCTTTCAGTTCTACGATTACTAATTCGTTTATAAGAAAGTCTGCATAGTAATTACCAACTATCCGCCCTTTTCTGTACACTTTGATACTTTTCTGTGGTTCTACTTTTAGCCCCCGGCTGAGTAATTCATAATACATCGCATTCTGATACACCCTTTCCAGAAAACCAAATCCCAAGTCATTGTACACGTCAAAGTAGGCACCAATCACTTGCTCAGTGATATCACTGTGTTTCAATTCCATAAATGAAGATGTTAGATTATGAATAAAAAAATCAATAAAATCAGCCTGATCCGCTAAATCCAAGGCCCCTCCCGCGCAAGCGGGAGCCCCAAAAATCTCACCTGATCTTCAACGTAATCACCGTAATCACCGCCAACAACACCTGCACAATCCAGAAGCGCACAGAAATCGTCACCTCATGGTAGCCCTGTTTCTGGTAGTGGTGGTG
>JAEUUT010000180.1 GCA_016787415.1 Saprospiraceae bacterium
CCGATCAACTTGCAGGACGTAGAGATAAAATCATCTACTTCTCAGCCATTCCAGAGCATCAGCATGCTCGATATCGAAACGCGGCCCATCAGCACCACGCAGGATGTATTGCGCGTAGTGCCGGGCCTGTTCATCGCCCAACACGCTGGTGGCGGCAAGGCGGAACAAATTTTTCTGCGCGGCTTCGACATCGACCACGGCACCGACATCAACCTGAGTGTAGATGGCATCCCTGTGAACATGGTAAGCCACGCACACGGACAGGGCTATGCTGACCTGCACTTCGTTATTCCCGAACTGCTGGGCAATGTGGAGTTCAAAAAAGGCCCCTACTACGCCGATGCAGGCGATTTTACCACAGCCGGGCTGGTGCGTTTCAAAACCACCGACGCCCTCGACAACAGTTTTGTAAAAGTAGAAGGCGGCCAGTTCAACACCGCCCGCGCAGTTGGCGCTTTCAACCTGCTGGGGCAAAATGCAGCCCGCCGCAACCGCCATGCCTACCTGGCTTCCGAAACCATGTATTCCGACGGCTATTTCGACAGCCCGCAGGCATTCCGCAGGCTCAATGTTTTTGGAAAATTCAGCGCTTTGATGGACGACGATCAGCGCGTCAGTTTTTCAGCATCGGCATTTCAAAGTTCCTGGAATGCTTCGGGGCAGATACCCGAACGTGCAGTACAAAGCGGCCAGATCGACCGTTTTGGGGCCATCGACAACACGGAAGGCGGCATAACCAGTCGATACAACTTCATTTTTGAGCATGTTAAAAACCTGAACCACAACGGTTTATTCAAAAACAACCTGTACTACTCCGACTACAATTTTGAACTGTACTCCAATTTCACCTTTTTCCTTGAAGACCCTGTGAATGGCGACCAGATTCGGCAGAAAGAGCACCGGCGTATGTTTGGCTACAACGGCTCGTATCAGGCGCAAGGCCTGCTGGGCGGCAAAAAACTGAGTTCGGAAATCGGGCTGTTTTTCCGAAACGACGCTACCGACAACAGCGAACTTTCCGGCACCGTCAACCGCAGCAGCGTCATTCGGCCGCTCGCGCTCGGCGATGTCAGCGAAACCAATACCGGCGCTTATGCCTCCGCCACCTGGCAAATAACACCCCGCCTGAACGTGAATGCCGCCTTGCGCGCCGATGTATTTCAGTTCGGTTATGAAAACAAACTCGACAGCCTGTACAACCCCAAGCAGGTAACAGCCTCGATTCTCAGCCCAAAACTCAATTTTTACTTCGATGCCAGTCCGCAGGTACGTTTTTACCTGAATACCGGCTACGGTTTTCACTCCAACGATGCCCGCGTAGTAGTGCCGCAAAATGGCCGCGACATCCTTCCCAAAGCCCTGGGCGCCGATCTGGGCGCTATTTTCAAACCCTCTCCTGCCCTGTTGATCAATGCCGCCGCATGGTGGCTCGATCTGGAACAGGAGTTTGTATACGTTGGCGATGCAGCCGTGGTAGAAGCCGGTGGCAAAACCCGCCGCATGGGCATCGATCTATCGGCGCGCCTGCAAGTGTTCAAATACCTGTATGCCGACCTCGACGCCACTTACACCTATGCGCGTGGCAACGAGCCGGAAGTGCCCGCTTCGGAAAGTTATATCCCGCTGGCGCCCGTTTACACTGGTACTGGTGGCATTACCTGGGACAAAGGCGTCGGCTTTTACGGCAGTCTGCGTTTCCGCCACCTGGGCAACCGATCTGCCAATGAAGACAACAGCCTTACCGCCGACGGGTATTTCCTGCTCGATGCCGTGTCTGGCTGGAAATGGAAAAATGTGGAACTGACCCTGAGCGCTCAAAACCTGCTCAATGCAGCATGGAAAGAAGCACAATTTGAAACAGAGTCCCGCCTGCGCAACGAACCCGATCCCGTCACTGAAATCCATTACACACCTGGTACACCTTTCTTGTTGAAAGGTGGCGTTATGCTCAAGTTTTAAGAGGCGAGAGGTGAGAGGCGAGAAGTGAGAGGGCGTAGAGTGTGCATCGCTACGCTCATGGCCACTCTTATGTCTTTTTCTGACCTCTCACGCTTCTCACCTCTCATCTCTCGCTTCTCACCTCTCTCTTCTCACCTCTCGCTTCTCACCTCTCACCTCTCACCTCTCTTCATCATGAACCGTAAAATTCTCTACAGCGCACTCGTCATTTTCTGTGCCGTATTCACAGCCTTCATTTTTTACAATGGAAGCCATAAATCCAACTTCCCCGAACTAAAACCACGCCAGGGCGCGCTGGCCAATGCGCCGGAATGGGCTACCACCCAGGCCAACGTAAACAAACTGATCCGCGAACTGGAAGCGAAACCCGACGATGCCCGCAGCCTGCTGATGTTGTCGAAAGAATTTATGCAGGAAGGGCGCATCACCGGCGACTATTCCTACTACAACAAGGCGGCGCTGGACCTCATTGGCCGGGTGCTGGCAAAAGATGGGCGCAACTTCGAGGCCATTTGCCTGAAAAGTATGGTATTCCTGTCGCAACACCGTTTTGCAGAAGGCAAAGAGGTCGCCACAGAAGCCCTGCGCGTCAACCCTTACAATTCTTTCGTGTACGGTTTGCTCTGCGACGCCAACGTAGAACTCGGCAACTACGACGAAGCCGTAAAAATGGCCGATAAAATGGTCGCCATCCGTCCCGACATTCGCTCTTATTCCCGCGTATCGTATGTCCGGGAACTTTTCGGCGACATGCCGGGCGCTATCGATGCCATTCAAATGGCCATCAGCGCAGGCTACCCCGGGCAAGAAGATACCGAATGGGCGCGCATGGTACTGGCGCATTTGTATGAAAACACCAATCAGTGGGAGAAGGCGAAAGAACAGTACCAGGTGGCCCTGAAAGAACGCCCCGATTATCCCTTCGCACTGGCCGGCATGGGGCGCATTGCGCAGTATCAAAAAAACTATCCGGCTGCCATTCAGTATGTAGAAAAAGCCCGCAACATCATGAGCGATGTGGCTTTCATGGAACAACTCACCGAATTATACCGCCTCAACAAGCAGCCCAAAGAAGCGGAAGAAAGCGCCCGCATCACCCTGAGCGCCTTGCTGGCCGACAACATCACGGCACAAAAAAACAAGGATCAGGGGCACTACTCCGACATGGAACTTGCCAACCTCTACCTGCAACAAAACGAGCCTGGAAAAGCGCTCGAACATGCCCGCACAGAACATCAGCGCCGCCAGCAAAACATCGACGCTTCCGAAACCCTGGCCTGGGCGCTATACCGCAACGGACAAGCCGCCGAAGCCTTACCCTATGCCGAAACAGCCCTGCGCACCGGTTCGCAACACCCCGAGCGGCTGGTGAAAATGGGTGTGGTGCTGTCTGCCAATGGGAAAAACACTGAGGGTAAAGAACTGATCAACAAGGGTTTATCTCTAAAACCTTACATGGACGAAACACTGACAAACATTGCACAACCTTTCATCGGCCAATAACCATGAAACACATATCCCTTTACCGAAAAAGTGTGCTGCTCCTATGTCTGCTGTGCCTATCGGCGGCAGCGGAAGCGCATACCATCAACTACGACCTGGCCAAGTTGTCGCAGGGCGGTGTGGCCGAGACTTACCTGAAACTAGGCTTCCTGCACATCCTGCCGCTGGGTCTCGACCACATCCTGTTCGTGCTGAGCCTGTTTTTTCTCAGCCCGAAACTGTCGACTGTCATTTGGCAGGCCACCGCATTTACCCTGGCCCATTCCATCACGCTTGGTTTGGCAGCATACGGGATCATCGAGCCTCTGCCTGCCATCATCGAACCGATCATTGCGCTGTCGATCTTTTTTGTTGCCATTGAAAACATGCTGGTCAGGGAATTAAAGCCCGGTCGTATTGCCATCATTTTCGGTTTTGGGTTGGTACACGGCATGGGTTTCGCCGGCGCGCTGGCAGAAACGGGGCTTCCGCCCTCCGATTACCTGACATCCCTGCTGAGTTTCAATGTCGGCGTTGAGTTGGGGCAGTTGGCCGTCATCCTGTCTGCCTGGCTGCTGGTGGGCAAATGGTTTTCCGAAAAAAACTGGTACCGCACGCGAATTGTGAATCCCGCTTCAGCCCTGATTGCTGGAATTGCCTTGTTCTGGACCATCGAACGAACATTTTTTTAACTCCTTTTTTTTCACCACTTTTTACAGTCACTGTATGAAAACTTTTCATTACCAACCACTGCGTTGGGGGGTGATTTCCATGCTTTTTCTGTTGGTTTTCAACACGTTAAATGCATCTTCGCACCGCGAAGCGCCCCTCATTGCAAACGATCCGCTGGCGGACAACACTGACCTCTACGCGTTTCGTAGTCCCGACAACCCCAACACCATTACCATCATTGCCAACTACATCCCGGCCGAGTTGCCGTATGGCGGACCGAACTACAACACCTTTGGTGAGAACATCCGCTACGAGATCCACATTGACAATGATGCCAGCAAATGGGGCGATGAAATCACTTATCGCTTCACGTTTACCCGTACCAATGGCGACCCGAGCACGTTTTTCAACATCCGCCTGGGCCAGCAAAACCTGCGCGCTTCGTACACCCTGGAGCGTTCGACCGACGGTGGCAACACCTGGCAAACCATCGTGGAAAATGGCATCGTGCCGCCGCCCAACATCGGCCCGCGTTCCATTCAAAGCCCGGTGGGCTTAGGCGCTACCGACTACGAATCGCTGATAACGGCGGCCATTACCACAGCCAGCACCGGCGAAAATGTGTTCTGCGGCCCTGCCGACGATCCTTTCTACGTAGACCTCGGCGGCGTTTTCGATCTCGGCAACCTGCCACGCCAGGACGGCCCGAGCCGCGATGGCATCGGCCGATTCAACGTACACAGCATTTGCCTGCAAATTCCAATTGCCACGCTGCTGAAAACGGGCGTAAACCCAACCCCTGCTAACATCCTCGATCCGAATTTCGTGATCGGCGTGTGGGCTTCTGCCAGTCGCCCGAGCGTACGCACGTTCAACACCAACGGCACGATCACAGATGGCGGCGACGGCTGGATTCAGGTGTCGCGCCTCGGCATGCCGCTCACCAATGAAGTGATTATCCCGACGGCTTTCAAGGACTACTGGAACTCGCTACCCGCTTACGAAGATGTGTACGACAAATTCCTCGACCAGTTTTTCTGGAATCCTGAACTCTCGTTGTACATGGACGACCGTTTTTACGGCGCTGCGGTGCCTGCTTTTGCGCCCCTGCGCATTCAGACCAATTCGCTGGGTATGTTTGATTTCGGTTACAAAAAAGATGGACTGTATGCACTGAAAGGCAATCCGGCACTCGACGGCACGGCACTCGACGACGATATTTTTGGTACGCTTTTGTTGCCACAGGCTGCTGCCGCGCGCTCGGTCGACCTCTGGCCGATATTCCATACCGGCGTGCCTAATGTAGCGCCATACCAACTGGCTACCGGCAAAGAAGGCAACCCCTTGGCTACAGGGAAACCGTTTATCAACAACTTCCTGCCCAGCCAGGCCGATATGCTGCGCTTGAATATGGCCGTGCCGGTTACCCCCCGCGACGATCCGCATTTCAGTTCCGAAGGACTCATTCAGGCGGCCGTGCTGGGCCTCACCGACCCGGCGTACAACACGACCACCGACCTGCAATTTATCCCCAACATGGACGGCTTCCCCAATGGCCGCCGCCTGGAGGATGACGTGACGCTCATCGAACTGCAAGCCGTTTCGGGCGCCGTACTGGCAGCCGTGGGGCTGTGGTACGACGATTTCGACGGATCGAACCCGCTGACGCAGGATTTGCTCGATGTGCTGGGATACCGCACCGGCGTAAATGCCAACGACAAGGTGTTCAAATCGCAGTTTCCGTATGTGGCAGCACCGTGGAGCGGTGTGGAGTAGTGTCCCCTTTTTTCAATAAAACATTAAAAATCAATACGATGAAATCCTTTTTTAAAAATAGTCTGACAGCCGTATTTGCCCTGCTGTCGCTGACAACGGCGCTGGCTTCGAGCCACCGGGAAGCGCCTTTGATTGCCGACGATCCGCTCGCCGACAATACCGACCTGTATGCTTTCCGCAGCCCCGACAACCCGAATACCGTAACGATTATTGCCAATTATGTGCCTTTGCAACTGCCGCAGGGCGGCCCGAACTACTACTTTTTCGGGGAAGGCATTCGCTATGAAATTCACATCGACAACAACGCGGCAACGGCCGGCGACGACATCATTTACCGTTTTACCTTCAAAAACGTTTTTGAAGACCCTACCACGTTCTTTTCCATCCGCCTTGGACTGCGCAACAACCGCACGACCTACCGCCTGGAACGCAGCATGGATGGCGGCGTCAACTTCGAAACGCTGGTGACCGACGGGCGCGTACCTCCGCCGAATATCGGCAAACGCTCCATCGAAAGCGGCGTGGGCCTCAGCACCACGTATGAAGCGCTGGTGCAAAGAGCCATCCTCAACCTGCCTTCCGGCGAAAAAATTTACTGCGGCCCTGCCGACGACCCGTTTTTTGTAGACCTCGGCGGCGTGTTCGACCTGGGCGACCTGCCCCGCCAGAGCGGCAGCGCTGTTGACGGCGTAGCCTGCAAAAACACCAGTTCGATTTGTATCCAGGTGCCGATTTCCATGTTGCTGAAAGCAGGCGCGCCTTCTGCTCCGACGAGCATCCTCGACGGCGACTACGTGATTGGCGTGTGGGCCTCGGCCAGCCGCCAGGCCATGCGCACCCTCAGAAAATACGGTCGCGTGGAAACCTCTGGCCAGTGGGTGCAGATTTCGCGCCTTGGCATGCCGCTCACCAACGAAGCCGTGATTCCGATTGGCTACAAAGATTACTGGAATGCGCTGTCGCCTTACGCTGAAATTTCGGACACCCTGCTCGACGGATTTTTCTACAACCCGGAACTGGCGCTGTACATGGACGACTCCCTGTTTGGCGGTGCGGTGCCGGCGATGTCGAAACTGCGCATCCAGCGCAACGCCCTCGGCGCGTTCGACTTCGGCAACGGGCAGGATGGACTGTTCGCCCTGAAAGGTTCGGCCGCAGTGGCCGGAACCGCGCTCGACGAATCTGTTTTTGGCGGTCTGTTGCTGCCAGGGCCAGGTAAACCACGCTCTGTCGACCTCTGGCCGATTTTCCATACCGGCGTACCCAATGTAGCACCATACCAACTGGCTACGGGTAAAAACGGCAACCCGCTGGCCGCAGGAAAACCCTTTATCAACAACTTCCTGCCCAATGGCGGCGATATGCTGCGCCTGAATATGGCCGTGCCCGTTACGCCGCGCAACAGCCCCGATTTTAGTCCACTGGGCATCATCAATGCGGCTGTACTCGGCCTCACAGCAGCGCCGTACAACACCAATACCAACATCGAGTTTATCCCGAACATGGATGGTTTCCCCAACGGTCGCCGACTGGAAGACGACGTGACCCGTATCGAACTGCAAGCCGTTTCAGGCGTCGCATTGGCCGCTATCGGCCTGTGGTACGATGATTTTGACGGCTCCAACCCCGTCACGCAGCGCCTGCTGAATGTACTGACCTACACGACCGGCGTGGAATCGAACGACGTGCCTTTCAAAACGACGTTCCCGTACCTCGCCCTGCCGCATGCCGGTGATGGCGACTGCGGCGGCCCGGAAGCAAACCTGAGCGGCTCGCCAGAAAATGCGCTCATCGGATTTACCGGCGCCAATGCCCGCCTGGTGGCCTCTACCACGGAAAGCAAGGTGTACGCTGCCAATTACCCGAATCCGTTCAAGGACGCTACGACGATTCGTTTCATTGTAGACAAGACAACGGATGTGCAGATTTCCGTATTCGACCACAGCGGCAAACTAATCGAAATGCTGTTAGACCAGCAATACGATGCCGGCACGTACGAAACCCGCTTTGAAGGCGCCCAACTCCCTGCCGGGCTGTATTTCGTGAAAATCATGACGAATGGCGGCAAGGATGTGCAGGTGTTGAAGATGGCGAAGCAATGATGAATGATGAATGATGAATGATGAATTTTTGGGCATTCGCACCTTTGCAATCAATTCAATGATGAATTAATTGGTTCATTATCAAACGAATGTATTTTTTGGATTATTTCAAAGCAGCCTCTAGTGCCAAAAATTCATCATTCATCATTCATCATTCATCATTCATCATTCATTATTCATCATTAAAAACAAAGCCCGGAGACAACAAATGTTCTCTCCGGGTCATTGCCGTTTTTACCAGGATGAGTCCATATTTCAGCGGCGCACATCCTGGCAAAATTTTGTCTATCAATGATTTACATTCAACTTGCTATTCCAGACGCCCTTATCCGTCACCACAGAAATCAGATACAATCCGGTCGCTAAATCGGCCGTCGAAATGCGTTCACTCGAAGTATTACCAACACGCCTGGAGGAAACCAGTCGCCCTTCCGACGTGTACACGTTGATCGTTTTCAGTTGGGCAGTCGCATCTGCCGCAGCAAGGGTCGTCATATCATCGGCCGGGTTGGGGAACAGGCTGAGGGCCTGTTCGGGCAACATATCTTCTACCGCTGAAACGGCCGTGCGCGTCACTTCCGCTTCAAACAAATAGGTGCCGACGGTACCAAAATAGTAGGGCACGATATGAAAATCCACGTAATCCACCGACGGTGTGGTAAATGACATACCCGGGCTCAGGAGCACGTCGTCATAAGAGAGCGAAAAATTGTTCTGCGTACCTGCCCGGTAAGACCAGCGCACGTCGTTGGTGTAGTATTGCCCATTGCCATTGAACGAATCGTAAACACGGGCTTTCACGGTGTACGTGTATCCGGGAGGCAGCGCGAAATAGAAAAAGTCGTGGTCGTCGGGGCTGTCGATATTACTTCCGGGCGTACTGATGTAGGCTACATCATTGACGAAATCCAGCGGGAATCCATATCCGCCAACATCTGTATCATTGTCTTCATACGGGTCGACAGGGAGTTGAGGCGGCACGATATCCAGCAGCATCGACGAAGAAACATTCTCTACAGCATTCACCATTGTCCAGCCGGCGCCGTTGATATTTTCAGAAATATTCACCATGTAGCGCCCTGGTGGTATGTTCAGGTTGCCGTTGTAAAATGCAACCGCAACCTGGGCGCCGGCAAATGGTATCTCTATATTGTATATCACGTCTAGTTCTGCGACGTATTCACCGGCGGCCGTCCACAAATCTGCCGACAAATTGGCCGTAACGGGCCCGCCCAGACTGGTTACGATCGCAGATACTTCAAACGGCTCAGATTGTACGGCCGGATTCGGGCTGGCCGAAATGGTATTCATCAGCAAGAGGTTGCTATGCGTTCTAACCCGAAACT
The DNA here is from genome assembly GCA_016787415.1 of Saprospiraceae bacterium. GTDB lineage: Bacteria > Bacteroidota > Bacteroidia > Chitinophagales > Saprospiraceae > M3007. Next base: position 9,338 of record JAEUUT010000180.1, read on the forward strand.
GCGCATAACTGCCAAAAGTACCATTCGGCACCTGTCGCCATTGTGTGCTGCCTTCCGGTTTGTACATGGCAGCCACCTGATAATTGGCCGCAGGAACGTTTATGTTATCCGTAAAAAAGATGCCGTGGTACTCGGACGGGCCCAAAAAAACGGATTCTGTATGGAGTATTTTGACAAACGAACCATCCGACTCCATAAAAAGTCCGAGCCCTATTTCGCCTGTGAATACGAGCGGCGATAAATTACCGACAGAAGAAATGATCGTATAAGGCTCCTGCCACTGCAACTCGGACGGCGTGGCGAGGAGCGGGCTGCCCATTTGTATATTGGCTTCTTCTCCTGCCTTGGGTTTGATTCCAATAACAGCCAACTGGCCTGTGTTGTAGCCGCCGCCAGTGCCACCGCCGGTACCAAGACTGCCGGGATTCAGGGCATCGAGCGCAAACCAGCCATCGGAAGAACCACCCCAGCCCCAGTTGAAGTGAAATTGATTGATATTGTTGTATCCATCGCAGACGAAAGCGTGACCACTGCCGGGGCCAAATCCGCAGTACAAAATGGGGCGGCTGGCGTCCAGTTCGTTTTTCAAGGTAGCCGCCCAATCGCCGGCAAAACTGTTTCTTTCAATGAGTTGCAAACCCGGGTCGTAATTAAAGTAATCGATCAATGCCGTCGGGATCAGGTCCGGGTTGGCGCCGCTGCTCTGCGGACTGTAATTCATGTCGATCGACACGCCGCAATGGTACATGAGTTGGGCTACGTCGGCGTTATTTCCCTGCAGGCTGTTGGGCATGGAGGCCCAGTTGTACGTGCTGGAGCCAAAATTGGCAAACAAGGCCGCATAATTGTCTTCAATATACACGTGAAAACCGGAGCCATGCACCGGGTAATTCCAGTACTTCATAATCTGCGCCATGGCCGTGGCTGCGCAGCCCGTCACCGAGCCCCCCGGGCATTGGGCGTTGTAGTAGGGCGACTGGTTCCAGGTAGTTGACAAAAACGGTCCGGCTCCGTCGTTTTCAGCGACCGGATTCGGCCCAGCCAGCAAGGATTGCCATTTCTGCTGCGTGTCGGTCGTAGCCTGCACATCATTTTCGATGGCATACAGGATTTCATGCTGGTAATGTTCCAGCCATTTGGCCAAGTTGTCGGGCACATCGGCCGGGTCGAAGGCGCCGGAATCGGAATAGCCCAGCACAGGCGTTGCAACGTCGTCGGCAGCAACAATGACAAAGCCCGCGTTGGCATTTACATTAAAAACGTACAGAAAATGGCTGCGCACGGGCGCATTTGTGCTTTCTTCACCGTACACCAGCGATAGTTGCAGGTTGTTGTCGCTGAACGACTGCCCGCTGGACGTGCTGCGGTAAAAATGTTTGGCGACCTGCATGGCCGTAGCCGGATCCACTTCTCTGGCCGACAAGGCCTGACTCAACAGCAGCAAAAGAGCCGCCACGGCGCAAGCCGGTTTGGTAAAAACATTCAATAAATTAAACGGAACGGCGTCGGGGCAAAAGGTGTCTGGATAACGCAGTTTTTTTTTCATGGTGACTTCAGTGTTTGGTAAAAACTGCGTCAAATATGGATGCCCGCCAGCGCCCAGCGCCGGGATTTGGTCACCAACAAGCGCAATACGTGCACGAACAGTTGGAATTTTGGTCATGAAAAATGGCGGTTCATTCTGCTGATATTTTCAAGAACAAAAAAAACGGCTGCATGAACTACAGGGGAATGTTTAACTTTATGAGTGTTTTGGGGTATAGTGGGAGTAGTGAGGGGGTGACTTGGAGTCACCCCCTCACTGGATTGACGAAGAGCATAGTGAGAGGGTGACTCCAAAGTCACCCTCTCACTGCCCCGCCACTGCCCCCAAAATACTCATCCCGCCCTGGCCGCCAACCGTCGAACCGATACACCTTGCCACATGAATAAAATACTGTTTCTCGCCCTGCTACTTCCGCAATGGCTGTCGGCGCAGTCAGATATGGCAGTTGACAGTTTGCAAAAAATTATTTCCCAAAAACAGGCCGCTCGCGACCAGGCAGGAGAAGCCGCGGCGCTGAACGAACTCGCCAAAATCTATTACGACCGCCAGGAAGACCAGCAGGCAATGACCTTCACGGAAAAAGCGCTGGCTGTTTTGCCGCCAGGAAATGAGGTGTTGAAAGGGCGTTTGTGGTACCGAAAGGCCATGCTGATCTATTTTTCGGGGCAGAACTACACCCGGGCGCTTTCGCTGCTCGATTCCGCTTATGTGTTGCTTCGGCCTTCCGGCGACCCGAGCATTCTCGGCCCATTTTTACTCTCCTACGGCTCCATTCTGGATCAGCAATTGAGGCATTCTGAAGGGCGAACAGTGCTGATGGAAGCCGAACGAATATTCCTGGGCAACAAAGGGCTGGCTTCCACAGATCAGTTGCTCAACCTCTACTCCAACCTGCTCGCCAGTTCCTACGCCCTGGGCGATTACCAGGCAGCGCTTACATTTGCCCGGAAAGGCATTGAAATTGGCAAAACCAGCAACAATTACGAACTCATTGCCGATTTGTATTACAACAACGCCCTCACGCTGTCGGCCCTGAAATACGATCAGGATTCGGAGCAGAGTTACCTGAAATCGCTGGAATATAGCCGAAAAGGGCAGGTTGCCACCGGCATTATTTCCGCGTGCATGGCCCTGGGCGACTACTATTTGCATTTGAACCAGCCGGGGCCGGGGTTTCAATACCTGCGGGAAGCACAAACAGCGGCCGTCCGATCGCAGGATTTTTATTCCATGGCCACCATTCAAAAAATTGAAGCGACCTACTACGACGCCCAAAAAGACTATCCGAAAGCGATGGCGGCCATCGACAGTTGTATCGCGTATTTTGAAAAAACCAGCGACCCACGTTTTTTGCAGGGCTCCTATTACGAAAAAGCCAATATCCTGCTGGCCCTCGGTCGGCTCGACGAAGCCGCAGCATGGGCCAAAAAAGAACTCGACCTTTCTATTCGTACCAAAAGCCGCCTGCAGGAGTACGGTTGTTATTTCCAACTTGCGGAAATTGAAAAAAAACGCAACAACTTTCCGCAGGCGCTGGCTTATTTCGAACAATATGCGGCCGTAAAAGACAGCGTGTACAACAACAACCTCGAACAACGGCTGGCCGAAGAGCGCACCAAACAAAACGTGGAAGCCGAACAGGATGCCCGCCGGAAAGCCGAACTCGAAGCCCAACTGCTCGCTTCGCGCAACCAGGTGTACGGCATCGTTGCACTTGCGCTGTTTGTCATCCTGCTCAGCGGCGGCTACCTCTACCGCCAATTGCAAAGCACCCGGAAACAACTGGAAAAGCAGAACGGGCAATTGCTGCAACTGAACCAGACCAAGGACAAATTTTTCGGCATCATCGCACACGACCTGCGCAATCCTTTGTCGGCATTTCAGGGTGTGGGCGAACAACTCCAGTTTTACCTGCAAAAAGGCGATACGGACAAGTTGCAGAAAATCAGCGGTTTAATCAGCAAAAGCGCCACCAGCCTGAGCGCCCTGCTCGACAACCTGCTGTCGTGGGCGCTGCTCAACCGCGGCATGATTCCCTACCAGCCCGAAGCGCTGTCGCTGGCAACCGAGGTCAGCAATAATTTTGAAATACACGAACATGCGGCACTGGCCAAGGATATTCGCCTGGAAAGCCATATTCCTGCGGACGCCATGGTACAGGCCGACCGAAATGCTGTGCAGACCATTTTGCGCAACCTCATCGGGAATGCGGTCAAATTTACGCCGCCCGGAGGCCATGTCAGCATTCGTAGCGAAGTGGAGCAAGGAATGATCCTCCTGCGGGTCAACGATTCAGGAGCAGGCATTGCCGCTGAAAAAATCCCGCACTTGTTCACCCTCGACAAACGCAGCGAACACGGCACCGCCGGGGAAAAAGGCGCCGGGCTGGGTCTACTGCTCTGCAAGGAACTGGCCGAACTGAACAAGGGCAGCCTGCATGTTTTTAATGTGGAAGGCCAGGGCACTACTTTTGAGGTTTCACTGCCCGTTCTCACCTCTCACTTCTCACCTCTCACCTCTCGCCTCTCCCCTCTCAACTCTCACCTCTGACTTCTATCCCATGCGCATTTTAATTGTCGAAGACGAACCCCTCCACGCCGACCGTTTTGAAATGCTGGCCCTGCAAATGGGCTACGAGGTAGTGGGCATTTGCGACAATGCCTTCGATGCGCTGGATTGTTTTCACCGCAGCCACCCCGACCTGCTGCTGCTCGACATCCAACTCCGCGGCGATACCGATGGCATCCAACTGGCCGAACGCCTGCGCCAGGCGCGCGAGGTGCCGGTCATTTTTATCACTTCCATGCAGGACGATGAAACTTTTGCCCGCGCCCGCCGCACTGGCCCCGCAGCGTTCATCCTCAAGCCCTTCGACCTGCTGCAACTCCAGCGCGCCATCGAACTGGCCGTGAGCGGACTGGCACGCAGCGCAGCGCCCAACGATTTTGAACACACCGACCTGCTCTTGCCCGATTGCCTGTTTATCAAAGTGCGCGAAAAACTGGAAAAGGTATCCTTCGACGATATTCTTTTCATCGAATCCGAAGGCCGCTACGCCATGCTGCACACGGTGGCCAGCCGCAAATTCGCCATCCGCATCCCCCTTGCCGACCTGGAAGCCAAACTGCCCCCCGATCGCTTCGCCCGTATCCACCGTGGCTATCTTATTCACCTGAAATGGCTTCAAAGCGTCGACCTGCACGATATGCTGGTGAAAGTGAAAGACCGCGACCTGCCCCTCGGCAAAAGTTTCCGCGATGCCGTGCTGGAACGCCTCGACCAATTGTAACCCTCAGGCCGTCGCTGTCCATCCTCTTCTTTTCCCGTTTTTTTCCTCGTTTGGAACGTTATGGGCGCCCATTTGCGTTGTATTCGTTTTTGTTAAAAAAAATTTCGCCACATGCTTGGCGATGTAAAATCTTATCTTCTATCTTTGCGGCCCAATCAGACGGATGGATGGGTGAGTGGCTGAAACCACCGGTTTGCTAAACCGACGTACGGGGTAACTCGTACCGCGGGTTCGAATCCCGCTCCATCCGCTCTCTTCGGCCAATTTTTCGGGGCGTAGCGCAGCCCGGTAGCGCACCTGCTTTGGGAGCAGGGGGTCCCAGGTTCGAATCCTGGTGCCCCGACGATAGAAAGTCAGTCCAGTAATGGGCTGGCTTTTTTTGTTTTGGGGGTGGATGGAGAGGAGGGATTGAGTATCGTTTTTTTAATCTCGCCGGGCACCTTTCCTACTTCTCCCAAGCGCAGCGCCGCAGCAGTGTCTCCGACCTGCTGCTAACGCAGGTACATTATCCGCTTCTCGATCGGGATATAAGTGCCTGTGTTTCGCAAAAAAATCCTGCTGTATGCTGGCATCAGGTTGGAGGCACTGCGGCGGCGTTGGGCTTGGGGGAAGTAGGAAGACCTGGCGAAGCTGAAAAGGTCATCTGATAAACATAGATCGTATATTTGCAACCACCAAATTAATGGGAACATACTGCGTAAACTACTATCATACCTCTATGCATACACCGAAAACTATCGAGGACTTAGTTATAGAAAGTAAACTGGAAGAAGCACTGGAAGCTCTAATCGAAATTTTTAGAGCAAAAAATGTTAACCATAAAGATGCTGCTATATTATGCTTTAGTCAACTACGAGACTTGAAGCATCGCGAGATGTCGGGGGTTATAGATACAGGAGGAACTGAAATTAATAAGATAAGAAAGAGCATATTGGACCTGAGCAGATTGGCTTTTCATGAAGAACCCTCCTTAAATGATAGTAACAAAGAAACTGATAGGCTTAACTTGGTTCTTGGAAAATTAAGATTGGTTTTTTTTGATGATTTTAGGCCTAGCCCCTTGATAGATTTAAATGACCCCTTAGACTTGAAAAAGTGGAACACTGGAAATGTGACAGTAGATGGCTTTGTGTCTGGAAGAATCAAAAAAGTAAACAACCGGATGATTATACAGAATTACCAAGATATTCGAATAGTAAGTGAAAAGAAAATTAGCATTAATGAGCATAGAGACTACTTAGTTGTCTTGAAAACAAATTCACTTGGGTTTGCTGGAAATTATTGGTATGGTATCTCTTGGGGAAGAAACGATTGGAATAATATGTATTATTTTATTATCAATGAACGCGCCAAACACGCGCTTATAGGATATTTTTTTGAAGGCCAGGAGAAAACACTATTTAGTATGCCAATATCATCAATTGCGAACGAAAACCACTTTTGGATACTAAAAACCCATGATTTTATGAGATTCTATATAAACAAAGTCGAAATATTTAAATCATCTGTGCTTTCATTTTTTGGAGATAAGGTTGCTCTATACACTATGGGACAGGGAAAAATATCATTTGATAGAATTGAAATATATGGACAATAATTTTAGCCTCGCCGGGTGCCTTTACTACTTCCCCCAATCCCAGCGCAGCAGCAGCGTCTCCAATCTACTGCCAACGCATTACACAATCATCCCATGTATTTATAGACCAAAAGGCACATGAACTGCTTCTTGATGAGATTCATGGGTCTTTACTTCACCAAAAAATCCTGTTGTATGCTGGCAGCAGGTCGGAGACTCTGCTTCGGCGCTGCTCTTGGGTGATTAGGAAGACCTGACGAAGCAGGAAAGTTGCAGTATTCTTGGATATTAGTGATAGATACTTTTTGAAAAAAACACAATTTGTTATTTTTGTCGCTTGAAAAACTTCAATATTATTTAATTTACAATTTTGAAAGATTCACGCCAAATCCTTAAAAATCTTCTTTTAGAGGAAAGTATAAAACTAGTTTGTGAAGCCATTACTAGTGATGAGGTTATCCATATAAGAAACAGACTTGCTAATTTAGAAACCCAGAACAGGCGCGGGCTTGTGAGTTTTGAACAATATACAACTGGAAAAAACGAAATACAATGGAGTTGGATTGAAACAATCAATTTATTAACCGATCAGGAAATCCAGCAAATCACTGAGCGATCTTTTCTGAAATTAAATCCAGAAAAGGTTTCAGCAAGATTTTTAGCAGCATCGCACCGATTGAACGATTGGAAAAGTGATTTCCAAAATATCCCCAACTCACACATTCGACGCGATGAAACCAATCAAATCATTCAATGGATTGACGCGCCGCTCCCCCACGACGAAAAAGGCATTGCCCTCCTCGCCGGCGATGCTGGGACTGGTAAATCGGTCATTCTGCGAGACGTGCTTTTGACGCTGCAAGACCGCAAAACACCCGTTTTAGGTATCAAAGCCGACCAATATTGTGTCGAAAGCATCGAAAAGTTGGAGGAAGCCCTATATTTGAAAGGCAGTATCGAAGAAATGGCGTGGACTTTGACACAGGAAAAGGGGCGTGTAGTTGTACTAGTTGACCAAATTGATGCATTATCGCAGTCGCTTTCTGCGCGGCGGATTTATTTAGAAAATTTCACAAATCTGGTACAAGCACTCGCGGAAATCCCAGAAGTTAGAATCGTGGTTTCGTGTAGGAAATACGACCTCCAAAACGACCACGAATTTGCATTTTATCGTCGGCAAAAGGCTTTCGAAATCGGTTTTTTGAGCGAGGAAGAAGTCCATGGCATTCTGAAAAAACTGTCCAGCAACTTGCCCAAGTTACCTGATGATTTGATGGGATTGTTAAAAACGCCATTGCATCTCGACGTTTTCTGCCGGGTTTTCCGCTCTAATTTGGCTTTTGAAAAAATCACCGTGTTGCGCGATTTGTACGATGAACTCTGGTTACAAAAAGTCGTCGAAATCAAAACACCGGGGGATAAAGTTGTCGTTCCTGAAAAAATCGAGCAATTGATTTTTGAACTCGCCCGCAAAATGTACGATGACCAAGATTTGACGGTTGCCTCAAAATTGTTTCGTGCCCGGTTTTCAAAGGAACTCGAATACCTTAAAAGTGAAGGGATCCTCCTCGAATCGAAAGAAGGCTTGACCTTCTTTCACCAGACTTTTTACGATTTTTCTTTTGCCAAACAGTTTATCAAAAGCGGCATCGCGGTTGAAAAATATTTGCTCGACAACGGTCAAAATTTGCACATCCGCGCTTGCGTGAAAATGATGTTGGAGTTTCTTCGTGAGGACGACCGCTTGCAGTACTTGCTTGTAATGCGTACAATTTTGGGCGGTTCAGAGTTCTATTTTCACATTAAATCACTCGCAATTTCGCTTCTTGGCTATGTAAAAAAACCGTTCCCAGAAGAAATACAACTCGCTCGCGAACTTATTTTTCCCAATCCTGATTTTTTCAAAGCCTTTCTTGCCTCGGTCAAAAGCCGCGAGTGGCTTTTGTTTTTGTTGGATGAAAAACAGCCTCATCGATTGGTCGAAAATGCGCCGTTTGGAATTGAACCAGGTGCAGATACGCGTGAACGTTTATTGGAAATTTTGAATGGTCTGCAACTTCGCCACCTACCCGAATGCCGCCACGAATTACTTCAGTTTGTGTTCGATTTACCTGAAATCGAGGGCAAAATTTGGCTCGTCCTAAACACACTGCGCAATATCGGTACTTGGGACAACCCATTGGCTTTCATACTTTTTGAAAACTATGCGCCAAAAATGAACGAAGTTTTCTTTTCAGAATTTCTGGAAGCCGCTGCAGAGAGCGATTTGAATTGGTCGTTTGGACAACTGAAAAAAGCCATTCAAAAAGCGGCAGATGACAAAACATCAGACTTTGATGATTTACGTTTTGAATACGAGTTGGCAAAATTGATCGAGCATTTAATCGAAAAACACCCCGAACCGACCTTCGATTTGTTACTCGATTTTCAGATGCAACGATTACTCTTGCCCCAAGATAGCCGCCGAATGGTTGATCCAAACGCGATTTTCAATGACTTTCCCATTTTTTGGCCAGGCTTCAACGAAAACAACCGTGACAATACGAAGTTGTTTCCCTTGTTGGTAATGTGCGTCCGCGTTTTGGCGCGAGCGGGTTCGCCACGTTTTTCGCATTTTGCTACCGAAAATTTGACAAGTCTTTCGGCCACACGGCTGTTGATTTTGGTGGAAGGTTTTCGGGCTAATCCTTCAGCAAACACAGTCAGAATAGCACATTTTTTGTCAATTTTTATTAAAAACAGAAGGATTGATGCTTCTGAGACCTTGGCTTGGAGAGTTCGAAGGTTGTTGGAAGAAACATTTTCAGAGTTTTCCGAAATAGAAAAACGGCAACTGATTTTACTCGTTTCCCAAATTGAATCGGACGGCGAAAAAGAGTGGGCGACCGAAAACAACCGCCCGGATTGGATCGGCAACGTTCGTTTCAAATGGCTGAAATGCCTCCCGGAAAATGAAATCGCCCAAATTCCGGAGGTGGCGGAAATATTCAGAGAATTATCCGATCGTTTCCCGGTTTTAGAGGACGAGGAGCCGAATAAATTTAAAACTTACTCGGTTGGCCCACCGCTCGAACAACACGAATACGACAATATGTCTTTTGAAGATTGGAAGGCGAGTTTTTTTAAGTTTGATGAAAAATATGAACCCGAATGGACTTCACATAAGGGAGGCAGCCTCGAACATGCCCGTCAATTCGAGACCGAAGTCAAAAAACGGCCTGATTATTTTTTCCCCTTAATTGAAGAATTGATTTCAATTAAAAGTTTACCAAAAACTTATCTCATTCATGGCCTGGATGGATTGAAAGAGGCAAAATACGACCCAGAGCGGCTACTTTTTCTTTTCAAAAAAATATTGCCAACGCTCGCTGATTTTGATATTTTTGAAGTTCGGCGTTTGGTGGGGCTTTGCTCTGTTTTTTCAAACGACAAAATAGAAGACGATTTAGTGGTTGAGTTCCTGGCGCAAATGGCAATGACGCACGCAGATCCGGAAGAAAATAAATCCCGAATTGTCATAAACAATGGTGCAGAGGATTCCACTTATGTGTCAGGCTTTCAAACTGTTCGCGGGAGCGCTGTGCATCTACTGCCTTATTTTTACTACTTCAAAAAGCACGAAAGCCTGATTTTTGAAACGCTAGAACACGTTGCTGAACAGGATTTCCTGATGGTACGGAGCCAAATGGTGCCGCGTCTCGCTTTACTCACCAATTTGGACAAAGCCCGTTCGTTACGATTGTTTTTGCGGCTCGTACGCGACAACGAGGCGGCGGTCATGGAACACTCGGCGTGGTCAGCCCAATATTTTGCTCGGCAGAATTTTGAAGGAATGCGACCATATTTTGAAAACGCACTGGCACACCCAAAACTTGCCAGAGACATGGGTGTGATATTGGGATTAACTTATATTCATGAGCGCAGCGATGCCCTCGATTTACTCAACCGTTTTTTTGAAAAAAGTGATGACGCGAAAGTAGGCGCTATTGATGTTGCTGCACATAACCTCAGCGATGAGAGCGGGAAGTTGATACTCCGCAGTCTCGAATTATTTGAGCGTTTTTTGGAAGAGTCAAGCGATACAGTGATTCATGCTTACGATTCCGCATTTCGAGACTTGAAATCCGGCGACTTCCTATATTTACAGCCCACGCTAAAACGTTTTTCACGGACAGTAGTCGCCCGAAAAAATCCCCGGCCATTTTATGAATATCTCATCTTGTGCGCAAAATCAGAGCCTGAGGCCTGCCTCGATTTAGTTGCAAACTTTGCGGAATACGAAAGACCGAACATTCAATACGCTAGATACTATGACAATGAGCCGCTTAAAGTCGTACTTAATGCCTATCACACGTTGTGGGGGAAGAGAATCAAAGATCATACGCTGTTAAAAAAAGCACTCTTACTTTTTGATTCCATGTTACTTGATGACCGTTTTCGGCGCGACGCGGAGGTAGTATTAATGAGTGTAGAACGATGAAGCAAAATATCTTGAGAAGCATGTGTTGCACTCGAGTATAACTATTGAGGCGTTTTTTTCGACTCGTATGGTGCTCTGCTATTAAATTATATAGTAATTATTTAATATGTTTGTATGCCCAAAAGAACATAAACTACTCAAAACACACTATGCAACCCATCCTAATTTCTCTCTTGCTTTCGCCAGCATCAACGGCCTTACATCTTGCATTTTTTTCACTTCTTTGTATGGCAAATGAATGACGATGTAACGAAAACCATCCTCCACCCAGTCGTCTTCCTCGCCACTTTCTATAGTACACACGTATATGATGCCAACATTGGGCACAGATTTGAAGTGATGCTCAATATAATCAATGTCGACTTTTTCTGAAATGTCTTCGTCGACCATCTTGGTAACTTGCATACTGAATGTTTTTACAAAAATACAACCTGTGATCATTTTTTCAAACTAGTTCATGATAGGATTGTAAGGCGGCCTGGGTAGTCGCAATTCAATAGGTCTGGCTAAATTCTCAGGCAAATATGGATACATGAAAAGTTTGATCTGTTCCTGCTTCAAACATTCAGCAATATTGCCTCTAAATTGAACTGTGTAGATGACATTATTCTGAATCAGGAATTTTCCTTTGTATCTCCCAAGTTCACCCTTGGTTGTAACTCCATATCGCCACACTTCGCCAGTTTTTAAATAGTAGGTTGGTGGGCCATTGAGGCAGGCATAGAGCCCATCACTCCTTGCTACCAGAGCGTATTGCTCAGCATCATCGATTTCTCTCAACTTTTTCTCTAACCTGGCTGCATCTTTCGGCCTCAGGTTTGGCACTTCTCCTTCATTGGGAAAAGCAATTCTTAGAATTAAGGCACCTGCAAGTATTACGAGTGCAAGCACTCGAATACTATACATCTTTCGGGGTGGGGCTTCAGTACCTGTCTTTTCCTGCTTGGGCTGTTCGGCTCCCATGAGTAAAATTTTTGCGTGAGTTCACTTTGTGGTAACTTTCAAGCAAAAATATTCCATTTTGACATATTTTTAACACTTGTTGACAAGTATATCAAAAAGGAATAAAATTTATGAATGGAACAGAAGCATCTTGACCAGGGTATAAGGCTAAAAAAATTGCTAAGAGCATTGGATATCAATCAGGTATCCTTTGCAAAGAGCGTTGGTATGGCTCAGCCAAATATCAGTAAGATGATGAATGGGGAGCGGCAATTATCGCTTGATGTACTTTATCGCATATCGGATAAGTATCATGTAAATCTGCACTGGCTGCTGACCGGTGTCGGAGAAATGTTTTTAGATGAGGTACAGAAGAGGAGTTCCGAGGTGAATGAAGATGCTTCTCCTTATAAAACAAATAGGCTTGAAGAATTGGAGGAGGGTGTTGAGCAGATTGAAAAAATAATACGACAATTGAAAAACAACTTTTCTAAGAACAGATAGCAGCAAAGTTAAAATATTCAAAAAGGTGGTTTTGTTGCTATTGTAATCATGTATCTGATCTCCCATGTCAATCAATGCAAATGCCACCCAGTTGGTCAATATCTGCTGCGACCAAGCGCATGAATTATTACGGTCTGCCGGAGAATTTTATCCGTTTGCCTTTGGGTTTTCTGCTCAAAATAGGGTGATACCGGTTATGAATTATTTTGGGGAAGAATTCCCGACTTCGCTGCAAGTGCTAACAAACCTCCAAAAAGCGCTTGCCGTGTCACACCAGAAGTACGATTTCTCGGAAGTAGCCATTAGTTCGAATGTGCGATGGCGGGATCATATCACGCAGGAATTGCACGATGCGATTCAGATTTGCGTAGATTCGATTCATACGGCTAATCAATTCGATTTTTATCAATCCTATAGCCTGGGGGAAAAGATTGACTATGCGACACCAGTTGTAGAGCATGGAACATTGTCTTTCTTTTCCGGTATAAATCAGAAATCTATAAAATAATTTAGAACCCCGCTCGCTCACAGGTTGCCCGCTACAAATCCCAAGCCCGAAGCGCTGGCGCATGGCTTTGCCATGTGCGTACCGTTCCCGTCGGCTGTGTCGACAATCCTACAGCACAATATTAAGCCTAGCCAAGTCTCCACAGCCCTTCCTACTTCGCCCAAGCGCCGCGTCGCAGCAATGCCTCCGGGCCGCAGCAAACACGTATAACAATTATTCCACATGCCTACATACCCAAAAGAACATGACCTCGCTCAACAACACACTATGCCCCCCATCCTAATTTCTCTCTTGCTTTCGCCAGCATCAACGGCCTTACATCTTGCATTATTTTCACTTCTTTGTATGGCAAATGAATGACGATGTAACGAAAGCCATCTTCCACCCAGTCGTCTTCCTCGCCTCTTTCTATAGTACACACGTATATGATGCCAACATTGGGCACAGATTTGAAGTGATGCTCAATATAATCAATGTCGACTTTTTCTGAAATATCTTCGTCGACCATCTTGGTAACTTGCATACTGAATGTTTTTACAAAAATACGACCTGTGATCATTTTTTCAAACTAGTTCATGATAGGATTGTAAGGCGGCCTGGGTAGTCGCAATACAATAGGTCTGGCTAAATTCTCAGGCAAATATGGATACATGAAAAGTTTGATCTGTTCCTGCTCCCGAAGCGCTCGCGCATGGCTTTGCCATGTGCGCACCATTCGCGTCGGCTGTGCCGACAAACATATAGCACAATTCAAGCCTCGCCAGGTCTTCCTACTTCCCCGATACGCCGATAGACATTTCTTTTTTAATCAATTCCCCTAACTTTGCAAAAAACTTACCCTTTGGTCACCGTCACAAAAATTGTCGAACAGGATGTAGCCGATAAAGTAGATACGTCCTTTATCGCTTCCAAACTCAACCATCTGAAGAAGGAAATAGGTATCACCTATGTCTGCACCAACGATGATCGAGGCGACGACGACTGGGTGGAAGAAGGCGTACGGTATATCGTTATCAAACTTCCGTATGATGAAGTGAAACGGTCGGCAGACATTCGCTTTTTGATGCTGGCCAAATTGAAAGAGCGGCTGGGCGAAGTAGCATAGGCGAGCATCATCCCAATCAAAATTTGGTTTCTGCATCGCCAGGCATAAACATGACCCGACAAGAAAAAAAAGCCCTCTTCGAGCAAGTCGAAAGAAGCATAAATGTCCCCAGCCAGCCCCACGGCCTGGAAGCAGCAGTACTTGCTGAAATCATGAACTTCCAAGACCGCGACGGCAGAACGCTGCTGATGCGATCCACCACGAAAGAACAACTTGAAATGAGTCGCACCCTTATTGAAATGGGCGCTGATGTAAACCTCCAAGACAAAAAAGGGTGGAGTGCCTTGCATTTTGCAGCCCAGAGTTACCTACCAGATCACACCTTGCTATTGCTGGAACACGGCGCCGACGTCCATTTGCAGGATGTGTATGGAAATACGCCTTATCGCGCGCTGTATTTGATTCGCGAGGCAGAGGAGAGGTCATCGCCCTTCTTTTGCAATATGGTTCGAACCCTGACCAGGAGAACCACTATGGAGTAAGCCCGAGAATATTGGCCAATATCATTGCGAATTACGATGTGAAGCAGTTCTTTTAGGGCTGCAACCAATCCTCCTCCCATGTCAATCAATGCAAATGCCACCCAGTTGGTCAATATCTGCTGCGAGCAGGCGCATGAATTATTACGGTTTGCCGGAGAATTTTATCCGTTTGCCTTTGGGCTTTCTGCTCAAAATGGGGTGATACCGGTTATGACTTATTTTGGGGAAGAATACCCATCTTCGCTACAAGTGCTGACAAACCTTCAAAAAGCGCTTGCTGTGTCACACCAGAAGCACGATTTCTCGGAAGTAGCCATTTGTTCGAATGTGCGATGGCGGGATCATATCACCCAGGAATTGCACGATGCGATTCAGATTTGCGTAGATTCAATCCATACGGCTAATCAATTCGATTTTTATCAATCCTATAGCCTGGGGGAAAAGATTGACTATGCGACACCAGTTGTAGAGCATGGAACATTGTCTTTCTTTTCCGGTATAAATCAGAAATCTATAAAATAATTTAGAACCTCCCCTTCGTTAAGGAACAAGGAATCATGAAAAGGTGCAGTTGTGAATGGGTAGAAAGTGTCATTACCCCAGTAAATTGTTGTAAACTCTCTCGACCTAACAGGAATAGTAAGGGTATCTTCTTCCCCAATTTGAAGATATAAAGGCGAGAATATGTACTCGCCTCCTACATACCTTGCTTCTCTTAAAAGCGTTGGATTAGAAACAACGACATGTACATTTTTGTCTATATCATGTTGATTTCTTAGATATATCTGCAGTACAGCATCAAGTTTGACTAGAGGGATTGTAAAGTCATTTGTTGCTTCCATTCTTACTGGAAACTCTTGATAACCTACCAACTTAGATGCATAATATTTTGCTGAAATAGAGAATATTGAGGCGCTTTTTGCATCAAAGTCGACAGTGTAAGAAAAGCGTCCTGCACTATCTGATTTAATATATCTTGTCACAGTTGTTTCCTGACCATTTACATAAGGCACCCTAGCATTGATTGCAATACTTGCTGCTCCAATCGGTCCTCTTGTTTCATCGTCAACTACGATACCTTTTATTATTGTAGGAAGAACTACTGGTGGATCTTTTTTACAGGAAAGAAAAGGAAATATAAAAAAATAAAATATGAACTTAAAAAAACTGCGTCCCATAATTTACGTTTTTATTTTATTGCTTTTTAGATGTGTAAATATGTGAAAAATATTTATTAAAAACAAATAGCAGTTGTAAAAGGTATTGTTGGATGAGTCGTCCCATGCCACCGCTAAATCTTCTAGAAACTTCCGTTATTACGCCGTTAAACTTCCGATAAATCAAGATCAAATGGTTGAAATTGGACGCATAACAGCCCGCGCCAACCCTACCTCCCCCTCCTCCATTCCATCAACCCGCTCCAAACAACCCCTCCCGCCAACATCGAAAACAGCCAAACAACAGGAAACCCGATCATAGGCGCGCCGAACGTTACAAAACCCAGCAACGCGGCAGCCAGCAGCAGCATACCTTCCAGTAGATTCCGAAGAACAGGTACGTTTTTAAAAGATAAAGGCGGCTCATTTAAAAAGAATAGCAGCCCCCAGGCCAGGATGGCGATAAAAAAAGTCTTCGCAGAAATAGCCAGGCCGATGATGAATATGAATAACAATATCGTGTTGGTGATACGATCGTACTTGCCGACAGTTTGCGTGGCGTTTTGCCAGTTTTGTACACCTCGAAGCGCCACAAAGCATACAAACAAACCGAATAACAAAGGAAACCAGAACAAGGTGGTAGGAGTCAGTTTCCAGTTTTCCGTGTACATACCTAAAGCCAGATACGCCCCTACCCCGCTGTACAGCAAGGCCATACACATAGCAGCCCAGGGCGCAGCCTTCCATATTTGCAGGAACCGCTCCGGCGAATATCGTTGAAAGGCGATCAACAGCAGAAAAAGGTTGACGGTCAGGAGCAACAACAAAGTAGACTGGTCATCTTGCTCGTATTGCAGATGAAAAGTATCCACCAGAATACCCAATAGCGCAGGTATAGCCCCGGAAATAAATAAAACGGTATAGATACTAAAGACGGATAAAATACTGCGAACAACACTTTTCCTTTTTATATAAACGTAATTGAAACAAGCGATCAGCAACAGAATAATTTCTACCCGGATGCCTGGCGTTGCGCCCCGACTAAAACTTGCTCCTCCAATAGTGAAGTAGGAATACACGACCTGCTCCCAGTTGTGCAAAGACAGGTAATTCATTTTACTTCCTTTTCCCTGGAAAATCAGCAAATCAAGAATAGGCGCCGTGAGCGCAATGGAGAAAAAGGTGATGACTAATTTTGATATTCGAATGATATTTTCTCCGGAAAAAAAATGCAACTGCAGCAGAAAAGCGAGTACGATAAACATGAACCAGAGGCCGATGTGCAGTATATCGCCCAGCGTAAACAAGCGTTGACTGGAGAAAAATTCGAGGGTGAGGCGCAGGCTTAGAATAGCAAAGAAAAGCAGCACGTACCGCACAAAAGGAGTCGGGTTGTTTTCTACCTGCGAGGAGATCCGCACGAATAAAGCCTGTAATTTCTGCCACATTTTTGCTGCTTATTGTTTTAATATGTACAAATTTCCCTTGCCCACAATGGTATCGGTAATGGCGTCCGTCGCCTGCACAGGCCCCATCCACAAAGCATTTTTACGGCCGCTTGTTTTCTGTGCTTGCATGCGCGGCCGGACAAGAAGATCAATTTTCTTTTCCGGCAGGGCGATGGACAAACGCAACGGAGAAGCGGCATTCTTCCCGCGAGGTCTTGCATCCGGATGCACCGTCAGTAAAGCGGACGCTGTATCGATTGCTTGCTCTTTTTGCCAGAGCGTTTGACTCAACACCTGGATATTCCCTTGTACATCTGTTTGGTACAACAAACTGAGATACATTCCCTGCGACAAGGAAATGTCCAGCCAGGAAACCGAGGCGTTTTTTGTTTTTTCCAACAGGTTTTTACCCGATGCTATTACATGGCATTGAAAAACTGCCGGAGCGGACATTTGCCAGGCGCCGGATAATTGTATTTCTGCAGAGGCTGGGGGCAAATGATACAGCGTGGTTTCTCCGCGTGTTTCCACGACATGGAAAGCCGAATCCTGCGCCATTTTTACTTTTAGGTGAAGCGGCCATCCGATCCGTTCTGTTTCCTGCTGTACGACGGATCGCAGGCGCATGTTTCCTCTTGTAAGTTTCCACGACCACCCGAAAGAAGCAGAATCTTTGGCCGGAATAGCCAGTTTTATAGGAAACCTATACTTTTTTTGATAAAAAGGCTCCTCCGACGACTGGCTACCTGCATAATAGGCACTATCGGCTTCCGTCCACAACGAAGTAAAAAAGTGTGTAAAATACCTGCCTTCGTTCGGGGTAAGACTGATGAGCGCACACAGGTGTACGTCTTTTTCCTGTTCGTCCTGAAAAATGGTATGGATGATCCACCACTTCTCCGTTTCGGAGTCCGGGAACAGGGCTACTTCTTTAGGCAGGGCATGGCTGGCCGAGCACCCTGCCACTGCTAATGCGAACCCGATGATGGCGTACAGGACATTCCCTTTCATTTGCCATTCTTTTGGTGCGTGAGATAGTCTTGTAGCACCATCATAGCCTGGGCAGTCGCAAATACGTACTCTTTTTTGATGTAGGTTTTGCTGTCGATCGGGAAAAAACCGCCGTCCCAACTGCCATCGGCCTGTTGTTGTGCCAGCAGGAAATCTATTGCTTGATCGGTCTGCACGGCTTTTTCTTCGTAATCGATATATTTTAGTGCGGACAGCATCAAGCCAGTGTGCAATACGCGGGAAGGGCGTTTGTCGCGCGTAGCATTGCTGACATCCCAACTCCCATCTGCATTTTGCTGAGAACGGATGTACTGTGTGGCTTTTTTCATGGCCAAATTCGCTTCTTCGGAGTGGTGCATGTACAAGGCGCGTAAGATTGGCGAGAGCGCATAGGCAGGGCAATCGTAATATTCCCAGGCCGCACCCCAGTCGCCCGCAAGGGTTTGATGATCCAGTAGCCAGCGCACGGCTTCGTCCGGGTAAATGGGGCTTACACCCAGTGTTTGCAGCAGACTAAGGGCAAAACCGGTGACTGAAGGAAAGTCTTTTTGTTCTCTGACATCCGGATTGCCGACCATCCATTCGCCTGTTGGTTTTTGCAGTTCCAGGATTGTTTTTGCACGTACACTTACTTTTTCTGTTTCCCCGGTTTCTATCATCAGTAAAAAATAGGCGGCAGTCGTTTCCAGGCAGTAAGCCTCTTTACATCGTTTATTGTGGCAAATTAACCCCTGCGCGTTTTCCTGCTTCCGAAGAAAGGCAAGGGCTTTTTTCAGGACTACCTGATTCGTATCTCTCCCATTTGTTTCATACAGCGCGGTAGCGGCCAACACCGTTTCCCAGGTGTCGAAAAGCGGATTAAGTGTGTCGCAAATTCCCCCATCCGGTCGTTGTATGCGGCTTAAAAACCGGGTTCCTTTTTCCAGGGCTATGCTGATTTCTTTTTCTTTCAAATCTTGCTGGCCGTATAATGAAACGGGGAATAAAACAAGAGGCAGAAGCAAGCAGCGCAAAGCCTGTATAGCAACAGAGGGAAAGGCATGTAGCATACTTTCAAAACACTTGGGTAGTAAAAAACAAGCAGATATCGAGGCTGGATAAGGCGGTTACGTACACCAGAAAAATCGGTTTTTCATTATAGGGCTTTCTATATAAAAGCCAAATATGCACACCTGTTACCAGCACCAGTAGCGGATATACCCAAACAAGCCGGAGTAGAATTCCAGCCATCCCATAGGCGAACACGGTGCAACAGGCTATGAAAAATCTGGCTTTGCGCTCGCCCCACAACACCGGCAGCGTGCGGATACCTGTGTGGCCATCTCCAGCGGTATCTTTCAGGTCCACAAAATTGGCAGCCAGTGAAAGCGGGACAACAATATAAAATATCCAAATGACAGGAAACTGAAACAGGCGCCCTCCGGCCAAAACAAACCCGCAGAGGGCTACTGCCAAAGAATTGAACCCAATGATTCCCTTGGCCAGAAAAGGGAATCTTTTCAAACGAAACGGCGCACAAGAGTAGATATAATAGCCTGCTGAAATGGCTAAAACGCCGAAAAACATCTCTTTTTGCACCGAAATAGCCAGCAACAAGGCATATGCCTGGCAAAAAACACCTGCCCGGTAATAAGCATCTTTCGTCACCCGGTTCCCAACCAGGGGCCGCTCCGGGTTGCTGATCCTATCGGCCTCCAGGTCTTCTATATTATTGGTAATGATGGCAAATACGGCTGCATACGCCAGCGCAACTACAAAAAGAAGAAAAACCGGCAGCAACGTAGATGTAAAAAGAGAGCACGAATAATCAACCATTCTGAGATGCAGCGCCATGCCCAATCCAGCAAGCGCCACATAGTGCAGAATCCGTAAAATGCGCAAATCTCCAAGAATCTCCTTCGTCAGTATGGGCCAATAAACCCAAAAAAACACCGGCAACAGCACACTGAAACCCAACATCAATAACTCGCTGATCATGTATTGGCGCAGTGCTTATTTCACTTTAAAAAACTTGCCGGAAAGATTTACCTGACTATCATCTGAACGAACATTGACGATATAATAACTGGTTGCAAGTTTGGAAACGTCGAGCGAAATCGTATTCAGCCCTTTCTGGTAGTCTTTCGGGCTCAGGCTGACCAATTTTTTCCCTTGCAGATCGTACAAATCCACCCGGGCGCTAAGGTCGGTGGGAGCAGTCAGATACAATTTCAAAAATTTATCACCGGACGACAGGTTTTCGAAAGCCAGTGATGCCTGATCGTTCGACGCATTCGCCACACTGACCATGGATGAGTATTTAAAAGTGCCATCATTATCGACCATTTTGAGGCGGTAATACACCTTTGGTGTTTCTACGGGGTTGTCTTCCAGGCTGTAATAAGTCGTTCCTGGCCGGCCATTGCCTTTAGCCTTTACCTGATTGACTTTCTTAAAACCCTTCGTTTCTCCGGATCGCTCCACATCAAAATGACTGAAACCGGTTTCATCGGTAGTAGCCCAGTTTAATTTGACTTTACTATGCTCCGGCCGAGCCGTAAAGTCGATCAAATTCAAGGGCAGCGCCGGGTCAATGAGCCTGATATCATCTATCGCAACGGAGGGGTCGGTACCAGCTCCATTGCCATTATTGAGCCAGTGAAAACCGATCCTGAAGTTTGGATTGTTCGTAAAAATCACCGGAAGCGACAACGAATAAGTAGTCCACTGACCAAGGCTGTAGCCATTGCAGGCGCCGCAACAAGGAGAAGTCAGGCAATATTGAAAACTGGCCGGCCAGGTATTGCCTCCATCCCAACTCAAGCGAAGTTGTGCCCGGTCGTCGCTGCAACTCGCGCTGCCAAAGGCGATAAAATCAAACTCAAGGGTAATAGCCGAATGACCAACGGTACTAATGGTGGGAGAAACAGCCAGTTTATAGGTAGCATTAACCGCAGCCGTTTCATTAAAACTGGCGCCCATATCTCCACCCGCACCAGGATTCGCACCTATGTGCAGAGAAGCGTCGCTCATCGCACAGGTACTTCCGCAGTTGGGTGGCGTTATGCCTTCTTCTGCACAACTAACGAACCAGTTGTTGGGGGCACTGCCATTGGTGCCACCCACATTATCCACTATAGTCCAGCCGCCATAAGAACTGGCGACACAATCGTGGATACAGCCATTGTTGAAATTTTCGGACCAGATGGTCGTCTGGGCCCGTGCAGTGGCCAAACTAACAAAAGAGGAAAGGAGTAAACAGGAAAATAGCCTGAACTTGTTTTTAAATGCCTGTGAATTCATCTGGTTAAATTTTAGACTGCCAAATGTAACACATATTATCAAAATTCGAAGAGGCAGAGAAAAAGCCATTGCCTAAGCCTAATAGTTGCCGCTTTGAAAATAACCTCGCATTTTTGCGTACCAACTATGCAACACAATACAATTCGAATTGACGACGCTATAACCAGGTTAAAGTCTGTGCTGGGTGCGCTGGCGGCTCTTGTCATGGTGACAGGACTAATCAATTTTCTGATTTTTATCGCAGGTATATCCGATTTAGCCTGGGTTACAGCAGCCCAGCAATGGCAACAATGGTTTTACTCCGACATCCTGCTTCAATACCTTTCCCCCCGGGCAGCATGGGCTATTATTCTTCTGCCTGTTTATATTGTTCCACTGTCCTGGTGTATGGTTGTTTTATTTAAAAAAATCAGGCAGTCGCTTTATCCAAACGATTCTTTCCACGAAAACATCGTCCGGGAAATAGCATCCAAATACACATACAAGTATTCCAACGGTGATAACATACAGGAAACTGCGTATGCAGTAAAAGTCAGTCATCCCTTCAAGCCCAGGCGCGTCAAGGTCAATGTATCAGATCGGGATTACCCTCAACTCAACGAAGGCGACTTCATCAAGTGGCGTACCAGACCAGATGTAAAAAGTATTTACTTGTTGGAATTCCCTGAAAACGCCCGGTAGCAGATCCACCACACCACCCTTCCACCAATGCCCGAACCCAACAGCATAGAAGAAATATATTACAAATTCCTCCAGGAATTCAAATATGAGGAAAGCGATCTGGACTACACAGTGCTGGACAAACACATTCCTGCCTTACAGACCTTGTCGGAAGTAGGCAATTCCGGCGTCAACATATTTGACATCTGTACCCGCAAAGTGGTGTATTTTTCCCTGAATTTCGGTGCGCTTCTGGGTTATGCTCCTTCTGACTATGAAAAAACCGGCCAACGTTTTTTTGAAAACATCATTCACCCCGACGACAAGTTATCGCTCAGTATCAACGGCGTTGCTACCATGAAGTTTTTCAATGGCTTATCGAGGGAGGAAAAAACGCAATACAAATTAATACAGGAATATAGAATGCTGAATGCGCATGGCAAATACATGCGCCTGATCGAGCAATATCAAATACTGGAACTCGACAAAAAAGGCCAAATCTGGCTATTGGTGGGTATCGTCGACCTTTCTCCCAATCAGGAAGAAATCAATGGGATTAAATGCCAGTTTCTAAATTTCAAAACCGGACAAACCATCCCGTCGCAAGCCCCTGAAAAAACAACGCATGAACTCACCAAACGCGAACTCGAAATACTGAAACTGGTAAAAGACGGCTATCTGAGCAAGGAAATTTCCAACAGGCTCTCCATCAGTTTGCACACTGTAAATACCCATCGGCAAAGGTTCCTGGAAAAACTCGGGGCCAACAACTCTTTCGAAGCCGTCACTTTCGCATCCCGCTACGGGCTGCTGGGGTAATACTGATAAATCAGTATTGTACAGAAGGAAGGCTCGCAAGACCTTTGTACTGTAATTATTCACCTGATAAACAAGTCGAGCGCAACCCAAAAAGGGGTACAATTTCAGAATAATCCGGTTGAACTACCGGATTGTCCTACTACCCTCTTGTGCCTTGCCGACACCTTTGTATCATCAAAAACACCGGTGAAAATCAAACGAAAAATCCTTTTGCAGCATGAAAAAGATTGATTCAACACGGAAAAACGAAAAAATCACAGGCGCGTTTTTTATCGCCGCCTCTACCACCGCTATCATCGCGGTCATCCTGTACAATCCTGTTTTACAGCAATCCAACCCACTGGGCGCTGCCGCCAACGCCGCCACGCGGGTATCGTTGGGCGCCCTGTTCGACCTCTTGCTGGCCATTTCCAATATCGGTACGGGCATCATGCTTTACCCGCAGTTAAAAAGATTTAGCGAAAGTTGGGGACTGGGTTATGCCCTGTTCCGCCTGCTGGAAGTCGTTTTTATCTTGATGGGGGTAGCAAGTATATTGGCGATTGTATCGCTCGGCCGCGCCTCGGTAAGCATGACCGGCGATGAATTGGTATCGGCTCAGTCGGGCGCAGGCATCCTGAAAACGATGTATGCCTGGTGTTTCATCCTGGGTCCGCATTTTATGCTGGGGGTCAACACCTTCATTTACAGCAGCATTTTCTTTCAAAGCCGACTGGTATCCCGACGCCTGTCATCGTTCGGGATACTGGGCGCAGTGATGATTTTCTCAGGCGCTGTCCTGGAAATTATTGGCATCATCCCGCATTTCTCCCCCAAAATCATGCTGCTGGCACTGCCCATAGCCACCTACGAAATGGTGCTGGCAGGCTGGCTCATCACGCGCGGTTTCAAGCCTGCACGCCAACAGCCATCTGATCCATTTTTATCACAAACGCCTCATTTCCAACACCAATAACGAATAACAACATGAAAGCAGTCGTTTATAAAAAATACGGAACACCGGATGTGCTGGAACTAGCAGACATCCCGAAACCAGCGCCCAAAGCAAATGAGGTGTTGATAAAAATACACGCCACCAGCGTCACGGCAGGCGACTGGCGCTTGCGCAAAGCCGACCCGTTTCTGGCCAGGCTGTTCAACGGATTGTTCAAACCCCGCCGCGTGAATGTCCTGGGATTCGAACTGGCAGGCGTCGTCGAGGAAGTTGGAGAAAAAGTGCAGTCGTTCAAAAAAGGCGACCCCGTTTTTGCCTCCTGCGGCCTTCGATTCGGTGGATATGCCGAATACACCTGCCTGCCTGCCAACGATTTGATGGCCATAAAACCCGCCAACATGACTTTTGAAGAGGCGGCTACTGTCCCCATTGGCGGTTTGACGGCCTGGCGTTTCCTGAACCAAAGCGGCATAAAAGCAGGCGACCAGGTACTGATTTACGGCGCGTCGGGCAGCGTGGGCACTTTCGCCATACAGATCGCGAAGGCGCTGGGCGCAGAAGTGACCGCCGTGTGCAGCACCACAAACGTCGACCTGGTAAAGCGACTCGGCGCCGACGTGGTGATCGATTACACCCGGGAGGATTTTACAGGTACCCCTGCCCGTTTCGACATCATTTTCGATGCCGTCGGCAAAACATCCAAGTCCGTATGCGGGCATTTGCTGAAACCGGGAGGCAAGTACACAACGGTCGCCAAAAATCCGAAATCGAAGCCCGGCGATTTAGAACAGTTGAAGCGCCTCATCGAAGCCGGTCAACTGATCAGCGTGATCGATCGAACATACACACTCGAACGGATCAGAGAGGCCCATACCTATGTGGAGTCTTTCCGTAAAAAAGGAAATGTAGCCGTTAGTATAGTCCCAGCCCACACTACTGGGCATTTAGATTGACGTCCAGACCTGTAAGGTTTTAAAAACCTTACAGGTCTCGTTCCACGAAATGTCCAGTAATATAGTCCCAGTCATATAAAACATTCTCCGGGAAAGCCGAAAATGCTCATCGGCTCTACCAGTATTTCAAACTTTTTTCCAAAATGAAAAACGCTCTTGCATTTGCCCTGCTCTGCTGGGCCAGCCTTTCTCTTGCCCAAAGTGGCGCCAAATATACCATCAGCGGCACTGTTACGGACGCCGCTTCCGGCGAAACGCTCATCGGCGTAACGGTGCGCGCCGAAAACGGAACCGGGGCAGTTTCCAATGAATATGGTTTTTATTCGCTCACGCTGGGCGAAGGCGCCCACACCGTCAGTTTTGCTTACCTGGGCTTCCTCGCCACGACCCGCGAACTGGTTTTGCAGCAAAATCAAAAACTCGATATCGCCCTTTCCGACAACTCGACCTTGCTGGGAGAAATCGAAATCAAGGCCGAAAAACGGGAAGAACACGTGGAACGGGCGCTGATGGGCGTCGAAAAAATCAACATGGCAGAACTGAAATCCCTGCCGATGCTGCTAGGCGAACGCGATGTCCTAAAAACCATCCAACTCCTGCCCGGCGTGAAATCGGCGGGTGAAGGCAATGCCGGTTTTTACGTCCGTGGCGGCGCAGCCGACCAAAACCTGATCCTGCTGGACGAAGCGCCGGTGTACAACGCGAGCCACCTGCTCGGCTTTTTCAGCACCTTCAATGCCGATGCCGTAAAAGATGCTACCCTGTACAAAGGCAGTATGCCGCCACAATACGGAGGCCGTATTGCATCTGTGCTCGACATCAAAATGAACGATGGCAACAACCAGAAATATGAAGTCAGCGGCGGCATCGGGCTCATTTCAAGCAAACTCAACCTGGAAGGCCCGATCCAGAAAGGCAAAGGTTCGTTTCTGGTAACTGCACGCCGCACCTACCTCGATTTGTTGCTGCTGACCTCGTCGGATTCTATTAAAAAGTCCACCGTTTTGTATTTCTACGACCTGAATGCCAAGTTGAATTATCAAATCGACCGCCGCAACCGGATTTTTGTAAGCGGTTATTTCGGGCGCGATGTGCTGCGCTTTGGCAGCGGCTCGTTTGGCGTCAACTGGGGCAATGCAACGGCTACCTTGCGCTGGAATCATTTGTTCAGCGACCGGCTGTTTTCCAATACCTCGCTGATTTACAGCAACTACGACAACAATATCGCGATTCAATTCGGGGCCAATGATTTCAGGATTTCCTCGCGCATCAAGGATTTTAACCTGAAACAGGATTTCCAGTGGTATCCAAACAGCCGCAACACTATAAAATACGGGTTCCAAATCATCCACCACACCATTACGCCCAGCAGCGTAGATGCCAGTGAGGCATCCGACCTCGTGCGCAACAACGCCGCACAAAAAAGATACGGTCTGGAAAGCGCCGCTTTCATCAGCCACGAATGGCAGGCCGGCAAGCGCCTGAACCTGACCTACGGCATTCGCGTATCCGATTTTGTCGTGCTGGGCGCTGGCGATTTTTATACCTACGATGCAGAGGGAAAAATCCTGACGACCACCACCTACAGCAATGGCGATGTGGTAAAAAACTACCTCGTGCCCGAACCCCGCATCACTGCCAGTTACCGCCTGACGGAGCGCAGTTCGATCAAGGCCGGTTACACGCGGAACGCTCAATACCTGCACCTGCTGTCCAACAGCACCGCCTCCAACCCGACCGACTTGTGGATGCCGACGACCAATAATGTAAAAGCGGAAATTGCCGATCAGGTTGCCGTGGGCTGGTTCCGGAATTTCGGGGCAGAATCCGGGTACGAATTTTCGGTAGAAACCTATTACAAAAACATGCTGAACCAGATTGACTACCGCAATGGGGCAGAAATTCAGGGCAATGCCAACCCGGAAGCCGACCTGCTGTATGGTTCGGGCAGGGCCTACGGACTGGAACTGTTGCTGAAGAAAAAAACAGGACGATTCAATGGCTGGATCAGTTACACCCTCGCCCGTACGGAGCGAAAAATACCGGGCATCAACAACGGGAATTATTACGCCGCCAAACAGGATCGCACGCACGACCTGAGTGTGGTGGCCATGTACCAACTGACGCCGCGCTGGCAATTGAGCGCCAACTGGGTTTACTACACCGGCAACGCGGTTACTTTCCCCGGCGGCAAATACGAGGTAAACGGCTCGACCACCTACTACTACACGGAGCGCAACGGCCACCGCATGCCCGACTACCACCGGCTCGACGTGGGCGCTGTTTTTCAGGCGAAAAAAACCAAACGTTTCGAGTCGGAATGGGCCTTCTCTATCTACAATGTGTACGGCCGAAAAAATGCCTACACCATTATGTTCCGCGATTCGGAAACGCATCCAGGTACTACTGAAGCCGTAAAAACATCCTTGTTCAGCATCGTCCCGAGCGTATCGTGGAATTTCAGATTTTAATGCAATCACTTCATTTTCAAGCACTCACACAAACATTCATCATGAAATACTTTTTGAAACCCTGTCTTTTCCTGGCCCTGCCTGTTCTGTTGCTGTTTTCCTGCGATCAGGAAGAAATTATCGAACTGGATTTGAGCGGCGCGCCAGCCCAGTATGTTATTGAAGGCCGCGTGACGGATGAAGCCGTACCATTTCAGGTGCGCATCAGCCGAACGGTGGATGTGTATCATTCCAATGATTTTCCTGCTGTGCGCAGCGCTGTGGTCACCATCAGCGACGATTCTGGCCAGGTAGACACCTTGCTGGAAACCACCCCGGGTGTTTATGAAACCGCCGACGCTATCCCGGGCGTGTCGGGGCGCACCTACACCTTGCAGGTTTGGGTGGAGGGGCGCTATTTTGTGGCACATTCCACCATGCCTGCGCTGGTACCTTTCACAGACCTGCGGGCGATACCCTTGCCATTTGGCGGAACGAATACGCTGGTGATGACGCCTGTTTTTAACGATCCTGCCGGTCTGGGCAACAACTACCAGTTTGTACAAAGCAACAATGGCGTACGCCTGCCGAATATTTTTGTAGCCGATGACCGGAATACTGATGGTTCTCAGGTCAGTACATTGCTGATCGCTCCGGAAATGGAAACCAAACGAGGAGATACTGTTTTAGTGGAAATGCGCAACATCGACCGTGCTACCTACAAATACTTCGTAGCACTGGATGCTTCCAATGGAAACGGCCCGAACGCCAGTGTGCCTGCCAATCCGGATAATAACTTTGAAGGGGCTTGTCTTGGTTACTTTTCGGCGTATACGGTGCAGCGAAAGAGCGTGGTAGTGGAGTAGAATGATGCGGTTTTGCTACGCTTTATAACGCAGGGCAAACAAAAAATCATTTTTTTAAAGCCTTGTCAGGTCATCCTCTCCCTTCCTATTTCGCGCGAGCGGCGCTGGAAGCATACTTGCGATACAGTTTTTTCCGTCCAATGAAGGTCACATACTGAATGAAGTTAAACTCCAGGTGGTCGAACATCACTTTTTCCCCTTCGTCGGTTTTCAGGTTCAATCCGGGCACGTAGCGCAGGTTGGTGCGCAGCAACGATGTGCCGGTTTGAGTAAGCCTTATATCCCAGCCAAATGCAATACCAATAGAAGGTTGGAGTTTTTTTGCAGTCTGTATACCGTTTTCTTCCAGGTTGAGATATTCCACCGAAACCATGGGGCCGGCAAAAGGCACAAACCCGTGGTAGTCAAACAGGAATTTGCAGGCTTCAATTCCCGCTGTAAGCCTTTGCATACGCAGTTGCGCATCAAATGCGCGCACCTTGAAAAACATCGGGCGCGCAGTAAAGCCCACATGCAGGTCGGGTTTGGAAAAATAACGCCCGAATGTCAGGTCAGGCATCAGGAAAGAACTCAGCGAGGTGTTGGCGAGGTATGGATATTTTTGTTTCAACAATGACGACTTCGACATTTGCAAGGCCGCAGACGGACCAATACCCCAATACCAGGCGTCCAGCCGTTTGTTTTCCTTCAGGATATGGTACATGATGTTTTGCTGCTGTACGCCACGAGGTGTACCCATGCCAACATCCGTGTCCATGTACCGCAGGATGCCCAAAGTGAACCCGAAGGGCTGCATGTCGATTTGGGCTTGTTGTGTGGGTAATTCATAGTAATTGAACGATCTTTTGGTGTAGACGCGCAGACCTGCTGTGAACAAATAGTGGCGTGTGGCGTACGTCACACCTGCTTGTGGCGGAGCAATAAAACGCTCAAATATTGCAGCGCCGTGTTCGGTCTCATTGCCCTTGGCTTTGTATCTGAATGAAAAAGGTTGGAAACCGAAACCAATATAAGGCCGAAGGCGGCCTGGGCGCAGCGCCCAGGGATAAATTTTCATACCGGTTTCGACGCCTTCGGTGTGGCGCAGACGCGTGGAGAAATCCGTTTTTTGCTGAAAATTTATTCCCAAGGGGAAGGTGACATAAAAATCTGTATGGCCCCAGAAATGAAGCCCGCCGATGGTAAACCTCGGTTGCATCCCCATGCCAAATGAACGTTCGGAGCCCTGCATCGTGCTACGGCCTCCGGAAGCGCATAACACATCACCGCCGAGGGTCAACTGCGCAAACCGAAGGCTTTTGTTGAGTTCTTGATAGTTGTAAATGCTGTCGATGGTCGCTTGTGCGCTGGAAGAGGCAACTAAGAGCAATGTAATAGCAAGGAAAAAAACAGCCCGTTTCATAAATCGAATAAGTGTAGGAAATGAAGGAACGGGACAAAAATATCGTGCGCTTCGGGCTATGGGCACCTCGAAGGGATGTAGCGCAGGTTTTTGGGATATTCGTCAAAAAAACGGGATAAATGGCATATTATGGGACGTTTGACAAGGTGAAATCAGGCGGAAAGCGCTTTAAAACCAGCCAGTACAGCCGGCCCGTATTGGCGTGCCACGGGTACTTCCATGTTGAAATGGCGCAATGCCAGGCGGTATCCTTGCGCATTGCCCGACACGTGTTCGACGTGGCGCAGATTTACAATATAACTTCTGTGGCACCTGAGAATGGCGGGATGGCGGCCAATCTGGTCTTCAAAGCGTTTCATGGATCCCCGCAACAGTTGTTTTTGCACCTGACCGTTATTGAGCCACACAAAACTGGAGTAGTTATCGGCACTTTCGATAAAGAGCAGGGCAGAGGCCTCAACAACCAGGGTGTCTTTTTCATTTTCAGCATAAAAAATGAGGCTTTCTATACGGGAAGGCGACAGAAGCGCTGGCGCACGCTGAGCATGTTGCAATTGGTCTTCCATCACGGCCGCCTCTTTTTGGCTGAGCGCCAGATACCGCCCGTGCCGCAACAAAACGCCTGCTGTGATCGGGAATATGGCAACCATAGCCACAATAAGGAGCCATGCCATCAGTGCTGCCAGTGACATGCTTGAAATGCCCACCAGATTGCTATACAGCATGTTTCCAAGGGCAATCAATATCAATACAACGATATATTGCCCTATTTCACGCCAGATGTTCCAGTTTTTTTCAAGTTTAAATTTACCCAGCCAGGCAAACAACAGGCCATGTACCAGTGTTGGCCCAAGGAATGAAACGACTCCAAACCCTGCCAGAAACAGGTTTTTATACGGCGCTTCCCACTGTGCCGTGCCAAAAGGCTGAAATACAATCAGAAATAGGGCAACAAATACGCCTACGGCGACATTTTGCAGTATTTTCTGTGCAAAATCGCCCCCGAAAGGATAGGGTTGCCGAAGAAATATGGCTAGTTTTTTAAGCATGCATGTCCCGTTTGGCAGGCAAACATAACCATTCTGTAAACTTACAATCCCTACATTTACCCATTCAATCACCTATATCCTCGCTTTTAATGCCTGCCCACCGTCTCCTGTCGCTCCTGTTGTTCATCGCCTGCTTCTGCCTTCCCCTGTCGGCCCAATCCATCCGCGGAGTAGTACTCGACAAAATCACCTCGGCGCCCATGATCGGAGCTACAGTCGACATCCCCTCGCTTGACCCGCCGCGCGGCGCCACCTGCGATACCATCGGCGCATTTGTAATCCGCGACCTGCCCGCCGGGCGATACAATGTGCGGATCAGGTACCCTGGCTACGAAACTGAAGGCGCGCCGGATGTGCTCGTATCCAATGGCAAGGACGCCGAATTGCTCGTCGAACTGGAAGAAACCACTCAGGCGGTGCAGACCGTGACGGTCAGCGGTACAAAAAAGGACAAATCCGTCAACAAACTCGCCAAACTCAGCGCCATCGCCCTCAACCCCGAAGCCGTTTCGCGCTACAGCAGCGGCCGTTGCAATATTGCCCGTATGGCGTCCAATTTTGCCGGAATAGGTGCTACCGACGATTTTCAAAACCAGATTGTGGTGCGCGGCAATACGCCTACCGCCTTGCTGTGGCGACTCGAAGGCGTACCCATTCCGAGTCCTGGCCACCTGAAAACCTTTGGAAATACAGGCGGCGGTTTCAACGCCCTGAACCCCAACCTGCTGGGCCAGTCCGACTTCCTCACCGGCGCATTTCCGGCCGAATATGGCAATACCATAGCAGGCGTCATGGACCTGGGTTTTCGGGGTGGCAACAAGGAACGCTACGAAGGTATGGCGCAAATAGGCGCCTGGAGCGGCGTGGAGGCCGCCGTAGAAGGGCCTTTGCTCAAAAAATGGAACGGCTCGTTCATGGTCGGATACCGCTATTCCTTTATCGACCTCCTGCACCACCTGGGACTGGATGTGGCGGGCCGCTACGCACCGCAATACCAGGATTTGAACTGGAAAATGGATTTCAATAAAGGCCGACAACGGCTGGTACTCTTCGGCCTCGCCGGCAAAAGCCATGTGTTTGTGAGCGGCCCCGATGAAGAAGTGGAAAAGGCCTATACCGACCCGTCCGACAATTTTAATGTGTATGGGAAATTGTCGACCACCGGCCTTCGATACCAGGTGATGCTCGATTCGGTGTCGTACCTGCGCACCATCGTTTCATTCAGCACCAGCGACATCGACGATAAAAGTTACACGCGCTTCGATGCGCAGCAGCCATTTGTGCTCACTTCTTCCGACCAGAACCACGAACGAACGGGGCGCCTTTCCAGCATCTGGCAACGGCGCCAAACCAAACGCCTCACGCTCCGCGGGGGCGTACTGGTGCAGGCCAATGGACTGGATTCCCGGCTGGATGCACTCGACGAAAGCCAGCGATTCGTCACCGCGCGCCACTTCAACGACCGGCTTTGGCTGCTGGAAGGTTTTGCACAAATGCAGTACAAAGTCAAAAAACGGTACTCCGTCAATGTCGGGCTACACGCGCAACACCTGCCGTTCAATGGTAAAAGCATCCTGGAACCGCGTACAGCCCTGAAACTTAAACTGCCCGACGACAATGACCTGGTATTTGCCTACGGATACCATTCGCAAACGCCTTTGTTGCAAGCGCTGTTGTTTGCAGACTCGACAGGCGCAATGGTCAACCGCAACCTCGATTTTATTCGCAGCCATCAGGGTGGCATTGCCTGGACCAAAAAATGGCCCTCTTTTTGGAACTCCAGGGTAGAAGCCTATTACCAATGGCAAAGCCGTGTGCCGGTACAGCGCGTTTCGAGCGGCTATTCCCAGGCCAATGCGGGCGCCTCGTATTATTCAGACCAGCCTGCTCCTTTGGTAAGCGAAGGCAATGGCGTCAATTATGGCCTCGAACTGACGCTGAGTCGCCGCTACAACAACGGCTTTTATTCCATACTGACGGGTTCACTTTTTAACTCCTGCTACCGGGGCAGCGATGGCATCTGGCGCAACACGGCTTTCAATACCGGCTATATTCTGAACGTACTGGCAGGAAAGGAAATCAGGCTCGGCCACAAAACAGTGCTCACCCTCGATGGAAAGTTCAGCACCTCGGGCGGCCGTTGGTACACCCCGATCGACCTGTCGCGCAGCATCGCAGCCGGGCAGGAACTGGAAGACGACAACAGGCCGTTTTCGCTTCAATACCCGGCATTTTTGAGGCTGGATGGGAAAGTAGGGGTTCGGTACAACACCCGGCGGTTTACGCACACCTTGTTTCTCGACGTGACGAATGTGACCAATCGTCAGAATGTGTATGCTTACCGGTATTTCAGAAACGATGATTTTGTCCGCACGCAATACCAGTTGGGACTGACGCCGGATTTTGTATATCGGGTGCAGTTTTAACATGATCGTGTGACTTCATCACCCCGACAATACCCTGTCCCCTAACCTGAAGGTTTTACATTTCCCTTACATCCTTTTACACGCCACAAGCCCTGCCCTGTGCTGCGCGCCGATACATTTGTTGCATTGTTTCACCTTATCAAATTACAATGCCATGCGCAACTATGTATTTCCCGTGCTCTTCTTGTCCATCGTTTTACTTTGTTGCCAGCAGATTCCGGGCATCGAACAGCCGCTGGAGTCTGGCCTGCATTCGGGCGGCACAAATAAAACGGAAAAAAGCCAGTCTGCAACGGCTACTGCCGACCCCAAAATCGTCATCCGCTCGCTTGACGGCGGGCAAACCTGGGAGAATGTGAGTGCCGGGATTCCCAAAGGCGTGCCGGCCGGTCATATTCTCGCGCAGGGCCAGGAGGTATTGCTGGCAGGCAACGGCCTATACCGCTTACGCAGCAATGACCCGGCCGCCCGTTGGGAAAAGGATTTTTTCTGGAAAGACCAGATTACCGGTATTTTTCCGGGCAAAAAGGGGCCGTATTATTGCAATTTTGGCAGCGGGTTTTATCGGGAAATACCCCATACCGGCGTCTGGTTACCGATGCATGAAAACCTGCCCGATCCCTTCGTACGCGCGGTACTGGAAACATCGGATGGCGTTCTGTTTGCAGGCTGCAACAGCGGCATTTACAAATCGGACAACGACGGAAAAGACTGGAAACAGGTTTTTGAAGGTGAAATCATGCTGAATTTCGAAGAAGTCGACGGTATGCTATTTTGTGGCGGTTTTAAAGGTTTGCTGCGCTCCAAAGACGGCGGCGAACACTGGGAACGTGTGCTGACTGAAGACGCGCCTGTGCGCAGAATCGACCACAACAGCCATCGACTGCTGGCTTTGTCCAACGACACCCGCCCCTGGGAAGAAGCCCTGGCCGACAAGGATAACATGGTAAACACCCTTCGCTTTTCGGAAGACGGCGGTGTTACCTGGCAACGGATGGATGGCGCTTTGCGCAGCCTGCGTTTTACGCACAGGGTACAAAGGGTTATTTCACCGTCGTGGATCATCAACGATATTCAGCAATCGGGTAAATACCTGTTTTGCAGCATGGATGCAGGCATTTTTCGCTCCTCCGATCAAGGCAAATCCTGGCAATTGGTGTATGAAGCCGATGTGCCCAACTGGTCGGCATACATGACCGTGTGTGATGGTGTTATTTATGCTGTGCTGAGCGCCGGTTGCTAAACGCTAGATGCCTGAGACCTGCCTGGTCAATGCTGGTACTGCCCAGCAGGAACATTTTGATCAGTCAGAATAATATATCTGGTCGGAGCATGGTCGCTGTGCATGCGTACATTTACAGCACAAACGATATTATCCCTTGCCATGCTCCACCCAGTCTTTCAAAAACACGTGACTTTCAACTGGTTGCTCGGCCTGTCGCTGATCCTGATTTTCAGTATATCGAGGTTTGCAGCCGTGGTATATGGCCTGCAAAGCGGCAACAACCTGTACCTGACGACCCTTTTTGCGCTGATGATCGCACTGCCTTTTGTACTGCTGTCGGCAGCGGGCAGGCGGCGCTTGAAAATTCAGCGTTCGAGTGGTTGGTTACCGCTTTTGTATTCGCTGCTGATCGGCATGGGCATCAGCACGATCATATATGCCCTGGGCCAATGGCTCTATGGGCAGGAAATATCCAACTGGTACCGGTACATCGGAGAATCCTATCCGATCAAGATTGCAGCCCTTTCGGAAGCGGACAAACGCATTTATTTCATCGTGTTCATCCTGATCGGCATCAGTTTCAGCCCTTTTGGCGAAGAACTGTTGTACCGCGGGGTGATACACGGCGCTTTTGAGCAGCAATGGGGCGAGCGCAGGGCAGCGATGGTCGACAGCGCGGCTTTCGCGCTGGTACACCTGGCGCATTTCGGCCTGATATACCACCTGGACGCCTGGTATTTTTACCCTGTTCCGGCATTGTTGTGGATGCTGTGCATGTACGCCACTGGCTTGTTGTTTAATTATTGCAAAAACCTG
Source organism: Saprospiraceae bacterium (assembly GCA_016787415.1). Classification (GTDB taxonomy): domain Bacteria; phylum Bacteroidota; class Bacteroidia; order Chitinophagales; family Saprospiraceae; genus M3007. Next base: position 44,268 of record JAEUUT010000180.1, read on the forward strand.
TGCGGCTCCATCTGGGGCGCGGTGGTTTGTCATATGGGGTTTAATGTGGCTATGACGTATCTGATATTTTACTGGATTTTTTAGGCGGCTTATTCAATTTCGAATTTCGAGCCATAACTGCTCATAGCCTGCCTAAAAAAAGTTGGAAAATAATCTTGTGCAACTAATTGGTTTCGCGTACATTTGCAACCAATTAGTTGCATATTTTTTTACGCATGAGACGAGACATTTTCCAGGCCATTGCCGACCCCAGCAGGCGCGCCATTCTGGCGCTGATAGCCATGCAGGCCATGACGCCCAATGCACTTGCCGAACATTTCGACACTACGCGGCAAGCGGTATCAAAACACCTGCGCATCCTGACAGAATGTGAACTGGTAAGCACCCAACAGCAGGGTCGGGAAATTTACTATCACCTTCAAATCGACAAAATGAAAGAGATCGACCGCTGGCTCCAACAATTCAGGGCCATTTGGGAAACACGTTTCAGCCAACTCGACGAATTATTATCCACCACTAAAAAAATTGAACCATGAATCCTGTCTTGCAATTCGACTTCGTCGTCGACAAGGAAAACAACTCCATTCACGTAAAAAGGGCATTTTCCGCCAGCCTGGATCGGGTGTGGGACGCCTGGACAAAACCCGAACTGCTCGACCAGTGGTGGGCGCCGCGGCCATATCGCACCGTCACCAAATCGATGGATTTCCGCGAAGGGGGCATGTGGCTGTATTACATGATAAGCCCTGAAAATGACAAACACTGGTGCAAAAACGATTACCAAAGCATCGATCCCCAGAAAAGTTATTCGGGCCTCGATGCCTTTTGCGATGAAAACGGAATCATTAATACGGAAATGCCCAGAACCCGCTGGACGAATCATTTCAGCGCAGATGGCAGCCAAACACTTGTATCTATCACGCTGCAATACGAACGCCTGGCTGATCTGGAAAAGATCATAGAACTTGGATTCCGGGAAGGATTCTCGATGGCGATGGGGAATCTGGATGAACTGCTGGCATAAGTTGTAACTTTGTAAAAGTCATCGTACATTTCATTTTGTTTGGCTTTAGCCATTGCAGGCGCATATTCATGGCTAGAGCCAAACTACTCATTTCCCAAAAAAATAAGTATAATATGAATTTTTTCAGTCTCCTATCCATTAGTATTTTTCTTCATTTTACGTTTTTACTTACAGCCCAGACAGATGAGTGCTTTACGTTAAAATTTAATACACCTCATGCGAATGAATATGGCTCCCATATTTACATAGGGGAGCACAATGAAATCATATCATCATCTTTTTCCGCGCACATACAAACAAGGGAAAGTCAATGCATCTTTCGCAAAATCGGGGCTGACGGGAAAACACTTTGGTCGACTATATATCCCGATAACGATATAACCATTTTTTCGATTATACACTGCCCAGATGAGTCGTTCATATTGGGAGGAGATAAAAAAGATTTTTCAGGCAAGTTTGTAAGGGGCCAATCTATTCTGATAAAAATCGACTCCAAAGGTCAACCCGTTTGGGAAAAAAAATATCAGTTTGCCAGCAGCGACAACTGCCAGAGCAATCTTTTTCAAGTTATGTGGAATTATGGAACGGGTATTATTACACACCTGTTGTAGAGGAGAACAAGTTGATAATACAGCGGATACAGGCAGATAATTACAAAATAGAGCAAGCAGAAGTTGTATTTCCCCCGGACGTAACTTTCGATGGTTTCGGCCTGATGTATAATGGTTTTTTGCTGTTTTCAGGGATGGAAAGGTTACCAGTCGACAATGCCGATACAAACCCGAGGGTTACGAACAGATATGGAATGGTATTGAAAAAAGAAAAAATTGCTCAATACTTCAAAGAGTAGGAACACATTCAATAAATTTCAAGATAACAGTATATGAAAAACTGCTTCATTTTCTCCTTACTTCTCCTCACTTGCCAACAGGCTCACACCCAAAACTTCATCCCTTTGCTGGTGGATAGTTCGCACTACCGGTATTGGTATTACGATTTCATAAACGATCATGATACAGTCGTTATTGAAAAAATCGCTGCATATTCATACGATACCGGCAACAGAGTGATTCAGGAAAGAAGCCCATCAGTTCGTCATACATATTCATTCACTGCTGATTCTGTTGTAAAACTTACAGAGAAAAAGGTGGCGGACAATACCTGGCAGTTTGACATAAGAAATACGCGTGCATTTATCAATGGCAAACTCATGAGTCATCTTTCGGAGAAATTTACACCGCCGGATACCTGGAATAATATCCAGATATATTATTATTTCTACGATGCCGCGCTCCAAGATACGATGTCATTGGTCCGCCAGTGGCAAAACGGAGCCTGGAACGATTACTACAAAGAGGAAAGGCAATACAATGTATCCGGCGACAAGGTGCAAGAGTTTACCTATTACGTAGATGACACGGGTGTTTTTAATTTTAGCCAGGGCAAACTCTATGAGTATGACGCCAGCCATCACCTCATTCAGGAAATTACACGCTTCCCTACCGCTACAGGGGTACAGAATTCATCCAAATGGGAGTGGGCATACGGCAACGATAACCTGCTGGATACCAATCGTTTGAGCCATTATAACGACGATGTGCCTTACTATGTGCTAATGAATACAAATGAATATGTCGGTCAGGATACTTTCATTGCCCGGAATTATTCTTGGATTTCCGAAGAGCAAGAATGGGAGTTAGAAAGAACTGTTCTTTCCCGCAATTTCTCCGGTCCGGGCATTTATAGTAGCAAACCCGACTCCGTTCTATCGTATTACGGTTACAATGACAATCCACCATCCCTTCTCGGCACCAAATGGTATTACCGGTATGAAGACCTGGGCAACGGACAAATTTACTATAAACAAGAGGAATTCGTATTCGATATGCCTACCAGTACGTGGTTTTCCAGACAATTCACAGAGGAATGGTATCACCTGACATTGGCGTTGGGGAGCAGCGTTGCGGAAGAAACATCAACTGGATTGATTGTTTATCCCAATCCATGTAAAACCGGCCAACCTGCACATCTCTTGAATTTGCCGATACAAGCCGCAAGCATGGAGTTGCTTCTTTTCGATGTACAAGGCAGGTACGTGTCTATGGAAATATCCGGAACACCCGCAGAGGTGTCAGCGCCTGCAGAACCCGGCATGTATACTTTACTGGTTCGTTCAGGAGGACGATTAATTGGGGTAGTGAAACTGGTGGTGACAGACTGATCCCCTACCCTTTCCCCAGCATCCGATCCAGTTCCTCTTCCCCGGCCTGTTCAAACACGGGTTTGTGGAAACGATGCAATTTTCCGAGTATGTGCAGCAGGTCTGTTTTCTCCGCTTCATCGAGGTCGGCCACTACAATATCGGATAGTTTGAGCACACCCGCCTGCACCGATTCGAACGCCGCGCGGCCTGCGTCGGTGAGCCCGATCAATTTGGCGCGTTTGTCGTCGGGATGGGCATGCTCCTGCAACAAGCCTTGTTTCAGCATGCGTTTGAGCACCTCATTGCCCGATGATTTTTCCATGATGCACTGCCGAATCACATCCGATTTTTTGAGTTGCTGATGCGGGTATAGCGTAATCAGCACCCCCCAGTCGTCTTCCGAGTAAATGGCCGAGTCGCGAAACACACGTCGGCTGTAAAACTGTGCATAGCGGGCCATAAAACTCAGATACATGGCAATAAGGCCATTGAGCGGTGGCGCGGCTGCTGGTTTGGCTTCCTTTTTAAACTGACGCGAAGGGCTGGTTATCAACCAACTGATAAAATGTTCGCGGTCGAACGTTTCCGTACTACCCCCTTCCGACTCGTAGGCCTGTACGAGATCCAGCAAGTTTCGGATGAAGTCGAGATGCATTTGGTATGATATAGAATTTATTTTTAAAAAAAAGTTTTACATCACACAAACATAATAACTGTCGACTTGTTTACCAAGTCATTTCTGATCTATTACAACTTCATCTACAACAATCTACTCGACAGACCACCGTCATGCGTTATTTTACCTTATTTGTATTCCTTTCATGGGGCTATTTCCATACGCAGGCCCAGAACACCGGCACACTCACTGGTACGGTAAAAGACAAACTCACGCAGGAAGCGCTCATAGGCGTCACCATCCGCCTGGAAGGCGCCGAACTTGGCACCACCACCGATGTGGATGGCAATTTCAGGATTGCCGGTATTCCGCCCAAATCGTATAATGTAGCAGCAAGTTATGTCGGCTACACGCCACAAACCCGCTATAATGTGGTGATTACCACGGGCAATGCCAACCAGTTGAATTTCGAACTGGAGCCCGACAGCAAAACACTGGGCGAAGTGGTCGTATCAGAAAATCGTTCGGTACGCATCGCTTCCATCGAAACGCCGCTGTCTATCCAGAACCTGTCGGTGGAGGAGATTAAAAGCAATCCCGGCGGCAATTTCGACATCAGCCGGGTGGTGCAGGCGCTGCCCGGCGTGGGCGGCGTGAGTGGTACCGGCGGCGGCTTTCGCAACGACCTGATTATCCGTGGCGGCGGCCCGAGCGAAAACGTGTTTTACCTCGATGGCGTGGAAATTCCGGTCATCAACCACTTCACCACGCAAGGCGCCGCGGGCGGCCCCACGGGCATGCTCAATGTGTCGTTTATCGAAGACGCCACGCTGGCGAGCAGCGCTTTCAATGCCCGCTACGACAATGCCCTGTCGTCGGTACTGCAATTCCGCCAGCGCGATGGCAACCCCGAGCGCATCCAGGGCAATATCCGCGTTGGCGCATCCGAAACGGCTTTCACAGCAGAAGGCCCGCTGGGCAAAAAAAATGGGAAAACGACCTTTCTGGCTTCCGCGCGCCGCTCATACCTGCAATTTCTGTTCAAAGCCATCGGCCTGCCTATTCGGCCCGACTACTGGGATTTTCAGTATAAAGTGACGCATAAAATTGATGCTAAAACGACGTTTACTGCCCTCGGCGTCGGCGCTATCGACGATTTTTATTTCGAAGCCCCCAAAGATGCCACGCCTGAAAACCTGTACATCCTGAGTTCTGTGCCGGGTGTCAACCAGTGGAACTACACGCAAGGTTTTGCGCTCAAACGCCTGATTCACAACGGTTTCTGGAACCTGACCCTGAGCCGGAACATGCTGGACAACCAACTCGATCAGTTTGCCGACAACATCGATGGCAAGCAGCGCGACGAATCGAAGCGCATCCTGGGCATCAAAAGCCAGGAAATTGAGAACAAACTTCGTTTCGACCTCAATCGCTATGCAGGAGCCTGGAAATACAGCATCGGGGCTATGGCGCAATACGTGAAGTACAACAACGATGCCTACACGCGGCTGCGCGCCGAAATTCGTGATTCGCTGGGAAATGTAGTACAGCCGGCGGTAGAAAGCCGTTTCAATACCGCCATCGACTTTTTCAAATTTGGTCTTTTTGCCCAGGTCAACCGTACCTTTTTCGGCGAGCGTTTAGGCCTGTCGGCGGGTATCCGAACGGATGGAAATACGTTTACCGATAATGGCGCCCAACTGCTCAAAACCCTCAGCCCTCGGTTCAACCTGAGTTATGCTTTTGCACCTCAGTGGAAAGTGAATGCCTCGGTAGGGCGTTATTTTAAAATGCCGCTTTACACCGTGTTGGGTTATCGCGACGATGCGGGGGTTCTGGTCAACAAAGACCAGCCGTATATTCGGAGTACGCACTATGTGACCGGACTGGAGTTTGTGCCCAGCCGTGTGTTGCGCTTTACCCTGGAAGGTTTTTACAAACACTATGACGACTACCCTGTAGGCACTTTCAACGGCATTTCGCTGGCCAACCAGGGTGGCGGCTTTGGTATTCTGGGCAACGAACGCGTGCTGGCAAGGGGCGTTGGGGAATCGTATGGCGTAGAACTTTTCGCTCAGCAAAAACTCAACAAAAACCTGTATTTCACGGGATCATACACCTTGTTTTGGTCAAAATTCAGCAACCTGAATGGGGAATTAATTGCCTCGGCCTGGGACAATCGCCACTTGTTGTCGCTGCTGGCAGGTTATAAATTTCGCCGCAACTGGGAACTGGGCCTGAAATACCGGCTGCAAGGAGGATTGCCCTACACGCCCATTGACCTGGAAGCCAGCCAACTCAACTATGCCACCATCGGCACGGGCGTACTCGATTACAGCCGCCTGAATTCCCTGCGATTGGGCAATTTCAGTCAACTGGATATTCGGGTGGACAAGAAGTGGAATTTCCGGCGTTCGACGCTCGATATTTTTATTGATATTCAGAACCTGCTGAACACGGTGAATCCTGCACCGTCGAATTATACGTTCCAGCGCACGGCCGACGGAAAGGCGTTTGTCACTACCGATGGTCAGCCGCTGCGCTCCGACGGCAGCAATGCGGTGCCGCTGTTGCTGGAAAATACGGAAGGATCGCTGCTGCCAAGTGTGGGTATTGTGGTGGAGTTTTGAATTGAGAATTAGGGGTGTAGGAAGGATTTGTTCGGCTACGCCCCTCGTAGCAGGATGGGAACGCGGATGAAGCGGATGAAGCGGATTTTTTGGTGGCCTTGCGGCCACTTCTTTTTGATTTATACTGATTTGCCCGCCTTCGGCGGGGCGTATATCGAATCAATTTTTTATAAAGCAAGCAAAAATCAACATCGATTCTTTGTTTCATTTCATGGTTATGCCAAGCGTATCCACCCGCCGAAGGCGGTTTTAATCCATAAAAATCAAAAAGAAGTGGCCGCAAGGCCACCAAAAAATCCGTTTAAATCCGCTTTATCCGCTTCATCCGCGTTCCTATCCCTCTAAAAGGGGCGTAGCCGAACAAATCCTTCGTACACCCCTACCCCGAAATCGGGAATGATGTATATTTCGGGGTTTCTGGCAAGGTATTGCCTCGCCGGGAACCCCGAGTAAAACGCCATTCTATCATTTCAATAACTTATGCGCATCCAACCTTCCACCCTTCAATTCCTCGCCGATCTGGCCGACAACAACCACCGCGAATGGTTTCAGGCCCATAAAGACGGCTACGAATCGGCCCTTGCCAATGCAAAGTCGTTTACGAAGGCTGTAGAAAATGCCCTGAATGAAACGGACCTCATCGAGTCGTCCAATCTGTTTCGCATCTATCGGGATGTGCGTTTTTCGAAAGACAAAACGCCGTATAAAAATAACTTCGGCATCGGATTTCGGCGGGCTACCAAACGTCGGCGCGGCGGGTATTACCTCCAACTGGAACCCGGCGGTTCTTTCGCAGGCGGCGGTTTCTGGCAGCCGGAGGCGAAGGACCTCAAACGTATCCGCGATGAGTTTGCTATGGATGACGAGCCCATTCGACAAATTATAGCCGCTCCTGATTTTCAACGTTATTTTGGGAATTTGCAGGGCGACGAACTAAAAACGGCTCCGCAAGGCTATGAAAAAGACCATCCCGCCATCGATCTTATCCGGAAAAAAGGATTTGTCGTGATGCGGCACTTCACCGATACGGAGGTGACGAGCGCCGATTTTCTCCAAGAGGTGCGCAAAACCTTTGAGGCCATGCGCCCGTTTTTTGACTACATGAGCGAGGTGCTGACCACGAATTTGAATGGGGAGCCTCTGCTGGGGGAGTGAACGTATCAAGCCTACCATATTTGTCGGATGCCGTAGTCGAATAACAGTTTTATACCGATTACTATGGCCAAAATGCCCAGAAAGCGCTGAAGGTAATACATGCCTTTTTCGATCTGGTCAGGTTGTTCGGTTCTTACCCCCTTGTTGAGGTGGTATTGAAACAGGTAGAGGTACGGTATGGGAGCAAGGAGGCAGATCAAATCCAGTATGCCAGGGAAATGCCATTTAAAACGTCCATACAGGGATGCCTGGGCCCAGGGGTTCATGCGTACCCACCCCCAGGACATAATAAATGTCAATATCCACCAGAATGCATACCCAGCGGTTATCCAGAATAACCAGCGGCTTACTTTGGCCAGACGGGCGTGGGTTTGTGGCGGAATTTGTTGCATTTTTTGATTTTTTTGGATGTGGGTTGGTTGCCCAGGGCGTTGACATAATGGGCGATTTGATTCATACCTTCCCCTGGGCGTTGCCCCGGGCTATTGCATACGCCCTTTCAGGGCTATTCGTGGAGCGTATCTCTCACTTCTCTCACTCTCTCACCTTCTCACTCTCTCACCTTCTCACTCTCTCACCTCTCACCTCTATACTCGCTCGGTACCACCCCGTATCGTTCTTTGAACCGTTCCCTGAAATATTTAAGGTCGGTAAAACCAACCTTATAGGCCACTTCCGAGATATTAAACTGTTGGGTGTCAAGCAATTGAGCGGCACGTTGCAATCGAATATTCCGGATGAGCGTGTTGGGTGTTTCGCCGGTCAGCGCCTTGAGTTTGCGGTACAATTGCATACGGCTCATAGCAATTTCATGGGCCAGGTCGTCGATGGAGTATTCGCTCTCATCCATATGTGCTTCTACCAGACGGATAAATTGCGCCAGGAACTCTTCATCGAGCGAGGTGACGGTGATGGCAGAGGGGCTCAGTTCGAGCGTTTTGCCGGACAGTTCTTTCAGGCGCTCCCGGATAGCGATGAGGTTGCGGATGCGCAGTTGCAGCAGTTGCAGGTTGAAAGGTTTGGTAATGTAGTCGTCAGCACCCGTTTCAAGCCCTTCAATTTTATGCACCAACGAAGTACGTGCGGTGAGTAGCACCACAGGGATATGGCTGGTGTGGATATTGGTTTTCAGGCGGCGGCACAGTTCGATGCCATCCATTTCTGGCATCGCGATGTCGCTCAAAACAAGATCATATCCCTGTTCGAAGGCTTTTTGCAAGGCCTCCGCGCCATTGTCGGCTTCGTCGATATCGTATTGTTCGGAGAGATTCTGGCGCAAATAATTGCGAATATCCGAATTATCCTCCGCCAGCAGCAAACGGAACCGAGCCGAACCAGCTGCATGTAATGGAAGTTGATCGGTGATTTCTTCCTTGAAATACTCGACTACCTGTACCTGTTTCGGGAGCCGTGATTCGATGAGTTGGTCGGCAGCGTAGTGGGCACTTCCTTCAGGCAAGGTAACTGTAAAAACAGCGCCAGAACCCGGCAGGTTGTGCGCCACAATCGTCCCGCCATGCTGATCGACGATAGATTTTACCAGCGAAAGCCCGATGCCTGTACCACCGAACAGCGTGCGGCCCGGCTGATGCGCGCCCTGGTGGAAGGGGTCGAAAATGCGTTCCAAGTCGTTTTCAGGAATGCCGGGGCCGGTATCCGACACACTGATTTGCACCTGCGAATCAGGCGTATTTTTCAGTGAAACAGTCACCGCCCCGCCATCGGGCGTAAATTTGAATGCATTGGAAAGCAGGTTGAACAAGACCTTTTCCATCTGATCGTGGTCGACCCACACCTCCTTGTTTTCTAGGGTGGAATCAAATTGCAAGTCGATTTTGTGTTGTTCGGCCAGCGGTTTGAACGCCAGCAGGATTTCCTGAACAAAAACCGGCAGGTCTGTTCTTTCCGCATGCACTTTCATCAAACCCGCCTCGCTTTTCCGAAAATCGAGCAACTGGCTGATCATAGTCAGCAGTTTTCCGGCCTGCTGGTGTATGAGTGTGAGCGTTTTTTGCAAAGCCCGATTGGGTGCGTGTTCGCGCAGCAGTTGTTCCAGCGGGCTCACGATCAGCGTCAACGGTGTGCGCAGTTCGTGGCTGATATTGGTAAAAAACTGGATTTTCAACTGGTGCAATTCTTCTGATTTTTCCCGCTCCAGTCGTTCCAGTGCCAGGCTGGCGCGGTATTCGGCGCGCAGGTGCATCACACGCCACACGACGTACAACAGCGCCAATGACAGCAATCCATATAAGCAATAGGCCCACCAGGTGAGCCAGAACGGCGGCCGCACACACACCTGTACCTGTACTGGCTCGCTCCACACACCGTCGCCGTTTGAGGATTTTACCCAAAAAGTAAATTCCTTGTAAGGCAGGTTTGTATAGTGGGCAAAACGTTTGTCGGCATCGGCATACACCCAGTCGGGGTCAAAACCTTCGAGTTTGTAGGCAAAGCGGTTGTTGCGCGGCTCCGCAAAATGCAGGCTCACAAATTCGAAAGACAATACATTGTCCTGATAATCAAGCACAATGCGCGGGGTTTCGGAAATGCTGTTTCCCAGCACTACCCTTCCGTTCTCCATTGGGCCGATGGGTACCGGGCGGTTGAACAATAGAAAATCGGAAATTTGGGTTAAGGGCGGCACGCTGTCCGGATGAATAGCGTCGGGCTGAAACAGGCTCATGCCGTTGGCGCCGCCAAAGGCCAGCATTCCCGAGGGCAGGCGCTCTGCGCAATTGTTCATAAAAAAATTGTCCTGCAATCCATCGAGTGCATCAAAGTTCCTGACTTTCAGCACATTATCAACCAGTTGTAGGTCGGCAATGCCGTTGAGCGTACTCACCCACAAATGTCCTTGTTTGTCTTCTACGATGGACTGGATAATATCGCTCGGTAGTCCATCCGCCTGTCGAAACAGCCGAAATCCGCTGCCATCAGGCTTGAGCAGGTTGACGCCCCTGCTTGTACACACCCAAAGCCGGCCCTGGCTATCGTGCAGCAGGGCATTGATTTTATCATTGCTCAGGCAGTCTTTCTGTCCGGCAGTGAATTGATAATGCTGCTCCAGGTGCAAAGAGCGGTCGGCAGGGTCGAAGCGGAATTTCAGCAGGCCATTCCCGCGGGTGCCGACATACAGCACCGTGCGCTCGCTTTCTTTTATTTCCAGCAAAGAAACATTCGGAGAAGCCGTGAGGCTCAGATTATCCACCGTCTGGAAATGTTTCAGCGTATTATTTGCAGGGTCGAAATAAGTAAGTCCGCCATCCCACAACCCAAACCATACGCCTCCGGCAGCCGAGGGATAAAAATGCATCACGTAGTTGTCGTTGATCAACGGCGGGGCATTTTGTGAAAACTGTTGTACTTGCCGGATAGCCCCACCGCCAGGCGGTATGTCGCGTTCGCGCACGCGCATGATGCCCGCACCCTGGGTGGACAGCCATAGCCAGCCGTCGGGAGCGCGCCACACAGATGTGATGAAATTGGCAAATTCGGGCAGTCGAGGCGGCGTGAGGGTGTAATGGATCGGTTTGGAAAGCGCAGGTGTGGTTTGTAATCGATGCAAGCCGCCGTTGGTAGCCACCCACAACGAACCGGGTGTTTCTCCATTACAAATACTGCTGACAATGCTGTTGGCGCCAATTCCTTTCTGATCGAAACGGACGCCTTGGAACGGTTTGCTGCGCAGGTTGAGTTTGTTGAGCCCCTTGTCGGTACCAATCCACAGTATACCCGTTCGATCCTGGTACAATGCGTGTATGAAGTTATTGCTCAGGCTAAACGGTTCGTTGGGCTGCGCATAAAAAGTGTGAAACCTGCCCGTATTTTTATCCAGCAGGTTGAGTCCGTGAAACGTAGCCACCCACAAATTGCCATCGGACGTTTCCCAGAAATCGGGCACAACATTGTAACTCAGGCTGGCGGGGTTGCCTGCATCCGCCTGGTAAGTGGTCATTACCTGAAGGTTGCTCAGCACACCGGGCTCAAAGCGAATTTTGCGCAAACCGCCTTTGGAGCCGACCCATATGTTATCCGCTTCGCCTTTCACAGGCCGGATGCGGTAAATAAAATTGGTATGGAAGGAGTCGCCTTCTACCTGATCCAAGTGGTAATGCCTCAACTGATAGTGCGTGTCGTCGCTGAAAATAATACGCGACAAACCGCGGGACGTAGCCGACCAGATGGAGCCGTCGGGGGTTTCACAAATAGAGTAAATGTAATCGGAAGCCGGGCGCGACGCGTCGTTGTCAGGTGTGAAAATGCGAAGGAATGTTTTGCTTTGGGGATCAAAACGATTGAGGCCTTTTTTTGTGCCCGCCCAGATATTTCCTTTACTGTCTTCAAAAATTCCCCATACATCGTTATCTGACAAGGAATTAGGATTGTCAGGTTGAGAGCGGTAATTAACAAAACGCTCCGTTGCACGATTAAAACAGTGGATTCCAGCGCTGAGCGTACCCACCCACAACATACCGGCATGGTCTTCCACCAGAGAAGTCACCTGATCGCTCTGGAGCCCATCGGGCACACCCGGTTCTTCCTGAAAAGTACGAAGGGAATAGCCGTCGTAGCGTGTCAGGCCCGACCACGTTCCAAGCCATAACATGCCTTTTTTGTCCTGTGTAATGCAGTTGATACCGCCTTGCAGCAGGCGCATGTCGGATGGCAATTGCTCAAAACGATAAGCGGGTTGCCCTGTGACAAGGCATACCGAAAGGAATAAAAGCAACAAGACGAAAACGGGGCGTAGCATACAACACCATTAACTGCAATAGGGCAGCAAGATAGGTTTTTTGGTAATGTATGCAGATGAAAGTCAATCGTTTCGACTGTTTTATACATCTGTTTTCAGATGAAACGTATGCGTGCTAAGTATTTTGCTTTACCTCCTGCACCTTGCCTGCATCCACATGCCGGGGCATTTCTTTTTCTTTGGGCACTACAAAATTAGCGTAGTCATTGGCCACAATCTTGTGCCCCTGCACGATGCTGTAGTTTTTGGTAAATTCTGCTCCGAAAAACAAAATAGCCGACGAATAGTACACCCAGGCCAAGAGGATAGCCATAGAGCCGGCTGCGCCAAAGGAGGTGGCGATGGAAGAAGTGCTCAGGTAAAAACCGATGGCAAATTTGCCAATCAAAAACAAGGTAGAGGTAAACAAAGCGCCCACCCATACGTGCCGCCAGGCGATTTTTGCATCGGGCAAAAACTTGAACATAAAGGCAAACAGGGCCGTCACAATGGCCACGATGAACGTAATATTCAGTATCTGAGCCACCCAGGCCAACTGCTCATACATACTGAAAAATCGTTCGCTTAACAGAGCGATGACGGTATTGATAAGCAGTGAAACAATGAGCAAAAACCCGAGCGTCAGAATCATGGAGAAGGAAATGACCCGGTTGAGCAGGTATTGTACTATGCCGTTGCGCGGCTTGGCTTTCAGCGACCAAATTTGATTGAGCGAGTCCTGCAATTCGGTAAAAACGCCCGTTGCACCCAGCAGCAGCGTACCCAGGCCGACCAATGTGGCCAGCCAACTTTGTCCCGAAATTTCCATGCTACCAATGGTGGTTTGCAGAAAATCGGCAGCGCCGGACCCGATCAGACCTGAAAACTGTCGGTACACCTCACCTTGAACAGCCTCCCGACCAAAAAACACCCCTGCCAGTCCGATGATGATAATCAGCATGGGTGCAATAGAAAAAGTGGTGTAATACGAAAGGGAAGCGCTCAATTTCATGGCATTATCAGCCGAAAAATCCTTCACGGATTGTACAAGCGCCTTCCAGAATTTTTGGAAAAACGATAACATGGTGGCAGGTTTTAACGTCGGCAGGGTTATTAACGTCGGCAGGGTTCCAAAACCCTGCCGACGTTGGAACCCTGCCGACGTTACGTTAATCCTTACTTCCCATCAATTTGGAAATCAGGAAAATGATCAGGGCAATGCCCAGGAATACCAATAGTACGCCCGACCATACGCCTGCTTTAAAAATGCCACCCACCACCTCGCAGCCAGAAAGGGTGCTGAGAGCGGTGGCGAGTGCGCCGGTATAAACAAGTTGCTTTTTCATGTTGATGGAGATTTTTGAAAGTGAAGGGTTTTTACAGTTTGCCTTGTTCAGCCTGTTTTTTGAGGTCTTCGTTGGCCCAGATCGACACTTCTACGCGGCGATTTTGTTGTCGGCCTGCATCGGTGTCGTTGGAAGCCACCGGTTGTGTTTCACCAAACCCGCGGATGCCCAGGCGCGAGCGTTTTACGCCTACGCTGGTCAGGTAATCGTGTACGGCATCGGCACGGTCTTCTGACAGTTCCATGTTGTAAGCATCGGAGCCTGTCGAATCGGTGTGGCCATCGATTAGGATATTGGTGTCGTCGTATTCATTGAGCGTTGCGGCAAAATCGCGCAACTGCGTTTTCATGTCGGAGGTGAGTTTGGACGAATTGACGGCGAACAAAAGGCCGGAGTCGAAGGTGACTTTAAGGCCTTCACCGACCCGTTCTACGGTGGCGGATTTACCGAGTTCCTGTTCGAGTTCACGTTTTTGTTTGTCCATGTACTTGCCAATCGCGCCGCCTGCTACGCCGCCCACTGCGGCGCCGATGATGATGCCGCCTGCGGTATTGCCGTTCTTTTTACCAAGAATACCGCCGATAGCACCGCCCACTGCGATGCCTGTACCTGCGCCAATGGCTGTGTTTTTATTCTTTTTGAGGGTCTGACAGGAGGAACCGCCCATCAGGATTGCGATCATGATGATGGAAAATGGCTTTATCATGGCTTGTATAGGTTGAGTTGGTTGGGAAAAAGGGGGACAGACCCCGGGAGAGTTATATGTGGCTCCCGGGGTTGCTGTTGCCGGTTTAGGGCGTGTTTAGGGCATGTTTAGTTTGGGGGCATTTTTAGGATACACAGCGCGTTGCGCTGCGCTAATGCGTACGCCCTTTCAGGTCTGTTCGTGGAGCGCTTCTCACTTCTCACCTCTCACTTCTCACCTCTCACTTCTCGTATCTCACCTCTCACTTCTCACCTCTCACCTCTAAAAATTAACGCCCAGCGTCAGGGCCACACCGCGCGTTTGGCGTACCGGTTTGTTGTCGTTGGTGTTGTCGGCGTCTTTATCGAGCAGGTTGTTGAAACCGTAGTTGTAACGCAGGTCCAGCACAATATTTCCGATGCTGACACCAGCAGAACCCAGCATACCGTAGTTGAGGCGGCGGGTGTCGTCTTCCTCATCGAAGGTGAAATTGTCTTCCGCTTCAAACAGGGTCGTGCCGTCCGCAGTGGTTTTGGTGGTGTACTTCCCACCCAGGGCATAACCTACCCAGGGGCCTGCCGCGATGTGAAAACCGAGACCTTCCTGGTCGGCATTGCCAAATTGCAGTTTGGCGAGTACAGGTAGTTCGAGGTAATGGATGCGGTAGGTGTTTTTGGTTTCGGTACCCAGCACATTGTAAGTATTGCTGCCACCATTCTGGGTGTAGAGCAATTCCGGCTGGATGGTCAGAATGTCGCCGAGGTTCATACCAAACGTAAGGCCCACGACAGGCGCCACAATAGAGCGGTTTTCAATATCGTCGCGGCTTACATTTTCATTTTCTTCAGAGATAGTGGCAAATGCAGCGCCGGCTTTAATACCTACCTGAGCCCAGGTAGCGGAGGTGTACATAACACCCAGTGCGATGGCAAAAAGATACTTTTTCATAGTGATTTTAGATTTTGTTTGTCAGAAAAGATGGTGTTTTTGTGTTTTTGGGTTTTTGTGTTTTGGGGGTGCGTTGCACTTGGCATTTGATAGGATGAGAGTGATTGGGTGTTTTAGGGCTTTTGTGTTTTTGTGTTTTGGAGGTACGTTGCACTTGGCATTTGAAAGGATGAGAGCAGGTGTTACAAAATCACAAATGCCAAGAGCGAAGCCCACCAAAACACAAAAACACCCAAACACAAAAACACCTTAAACACAAAAACACCCTAAAAACAATGTTCCTACACGAGCGCTGTTGATTTTTTTCCCCAAACAGTAGCATTTTGGATGCAGAATTAGGGTTTGTTCGGCTACGCCTCTTTTAGAGAGATGGGAACACGGATTAAGCGGATAAAGCGGATTTAAACTGATTTTTTGGTGGCCTTGCGGCCACTTCTTTTTGATTTTTACGGATTTGCCCGCCTTCGGCGGGACGTATATCGAATCAATCTTTTATAAAGCAAGCAAAAATCAACATCGATCCCTTGTATCATTTCATGTGTATGCTATGCCTATCCACCCGCCAAAGGCGGTTTAAATCTGAAAAAAATCAAAAAGAAGTGGCCGCAAGGCCACCAAAAAATCAGTTTAAATCCGCTTTATCCGCTTAATCCGCGTTTCCATCCCTCCACGAGGGGCGTAGCCGAACAAATCCCGAACAAATCCCGAACAAATCCTTCGTACACTCCCTAATTCATCATTCATCGCTCATCATTCATCTTTCATCATTATCAACTACATTTACTCCCGAAAACAACCTTTTACATGAACCATCTTGCGTTGCCTTCTTTTTCCGCCGACGGTCACCTCCAGGCCGTGATTGAAATACCGGCTGGAACGAATACCAAATACGAATACAACAAGCAACTGCTTCAGTTTCAACCCGATATCAGAAATGGCCAACCCCGCAGGGTGGATTTCATGTCTTACCCGGTGAACTACGGATTTATCCCTTCTACTAAAATGGATAAGGAACGCGGTGGCGATGGCGATCCCCTGGATGTACTGGTGCTGGCCGAGCACATTCCAACAGGAAGTGTGGTGCCGGTGGTACCCATCGGGCTGCTATTGTTGAAAGACCTGGGCGAACTTGACAACAAAGTGCTGGCTATACCGGTGGAGGTATCTAAAAGAATCATCAAAGCCACAGACTGGGTAGGTTTTCAACGCGATTACAGCGCGATTCGCCATATTTTTGAAATGTTTTTCACCTACTACGACGGCCTGGGCACCATGACGCTCATGGGCTGGGCCGACGAAACGGCTGCGCTCGAAGAGGTTAAAAAATGGCAAATGACTTCCTGAAAACAACCATTTTCAATCTCCTGCGTTTTCTTTGCCGCATCGAATAAGACCCATGCCCATGTGCGCAACTGTTTCAACAACCTCTCTTCCGGCTGTGGCCGCTCCTTCTACCCTGCGGTATAGTTATTTCCGCTCCATTGATGCCGCCGGTCGCGATTGGGACCTTGCTGCGCCTGTCCACGATATTTTTCTGCAACGCCCGTACCTGAGCATCCTCGAAAGCAATCCGCCCGAGGGCATGCGCTTCGGCTACCTTGTGTTTTATGAAAATGATGAGCCCATCGGCGTCGCTATTTGCCAGATCAAATACTTCAAGGGCGATGACAACATCAACGACTTGCAGGTATCGGCCAAAGAACCCTGTTTTTTTCACGGGCTGGCACAGTGGTTCAAGCGCTGGGTGGCAGGGAAAACGGCTGCCGATATCCTGATTTGCGGCAATATGCTGCTGACCGGCGAACATGGTTTCTATTTCCATGAAGATAAAATTGGACAAGCGCAATTCACCGAACTACTCGAAAAAGCCCTCGACGAAGTGATCGACGTCATGGGGCGAGAAGGTGTGAAAATGCCTGTTATTCTGGTGAAAGACATTGCCCAACACCACAAAGAACAAGGCGAAACGCTTACACAGAAAGGATTTTTTGAGTTCTGCATTCAACCCAATATGGTAATGGATCTGCCATATGCCGATTTTGATGCATACCTCGCTGCCATGTCGACGAAATACCGCACCCGCGCCAAAAGAGCCATCAAAAAATTAGATGGCGTGGAAAAACGGGAAATGACGCTGGTGGATATTCAGCGTGAACTGCCGCGCATTTATGCCCTGTACAAGGAAGTAGCCAAAAATGCCGGGTTCAACATGGTCGACCTGAACGAGTATTACCTGCTGGCGCTCAAACGCGACCTCGGCCACGCTTTCCGTATGCACGGCTACTACCAGGGCGAAACACTGCTCGCTTTTTACACCACGATTGTCAATGGCCACGAACTGGAAGCCCATTTTCTTGGCTACGACAAACACCTCAACCACGACCTGCAGTTGTACCTGAACTGTCTGTATGACATTGTACGCATTGCTTTTGAAAGTTCATGTACGGAAATTGTATTTGCCCGTACGGCCCTGGAAATAAAAAGTTCGGTCGGCGCTGTTGCCCACGATCTGTTGTGCTAC
Source organism: Saprospiraceae bacterium (assembly GCA_016787415.1). Lineage (GTDB taxonomy): Bacteria > Bacteroidota > Bacteroidia > Chitinophagales > Saprospiraceae > M3007. The sequence continues at coordinate 62,128 of JAEUUT010000180.1, forward strand.
GTCCGCCACCAGAATTCGCTGGTGAATAATTTTACCGGTACGATTCTGGAGTATTTGAAGCCGGTGGAAGAATGGGTGCCAAGGCATCCTTTTAGAGAGTGAGAGAGAAGTGAGAAGTGAGAGGTGAGAGGTGAGAAGTGAGAGAGCGTAGAGTGTACCGCTTCGCTCAGGACAAGAGAAGTCTAAGAACGAAGCGGTACACTCTACGCTCTCTCACTTCTCACCTCTCACTTCTCACCTCTATTTCACGACCGCGAACTGCTCTACCTTCAGCCGTCCTTCCGATTTTACCCAGAGCAGGTACAGGCCGGGCGAGGGGCGTTCGAGCCGCACTTGTTGATCGACGAGGGTCATATCGGTGGAGGCGCCATCCCAGATCACTTTTCCTGTGACGTCGCTGATCCACCATTCGGCGGGAGTGGGTTTGCCCGAGGAAGGTTGCACTACAAATTCGCCGTAGTTGGGATTGGGTACCACTACAAATTCCGTTTCAGTATTGATCGGGTCGGCAGTGCTGGCAGCGCCTTCGTCAATCCACACGGCGGCCTCATTGGTACAAACATGTTCGAGCGGCGCGAAAGCGATACAGGCCCGATTGGTGATGACCTGCCCGGCTTCAATAAAAGGCCGGGGGCGTACGCTGAACATGATATATCCAAAAGAATGTGCTGGATCAACGGACTTGCTGGGCAGGTTGATTTCTTCAAAATACCAGCGCACGTTGTTGTTACCATCGTGCAGGTAAGCGTATCCGTGGCTGGAACTAATCATGGTGAGCGAACTAGGATCGAGCCGGGCATCGAGGGTGTCGTAAATAACCACCTGGTAAGCCGTATCTTGCCCCATGTTCTGAAATCGTATCATATACAACACCGAAGCGCCTTCCGCAATGTCATTTGTTGTAAACACCGCATCACCGAGTACCTGCACATCATTTTGAGCCTGCATCCATTTGCCGGAAAAGAAAAATAACAGGATAAACAGGCGAGCAACAATACGTTTCATGACCACAGGATTCATTTACTTGGATGAGGTAAAGTGTGGATAACGATTTTACGAAACCCGAAGGTAAAGAAATTTTCTTTGCCTGCTTCACTGTTAACACTTATACGAATGCAGTTGCGCTGGCGGATTGCCCAATTTTTTGAAATGCACTGGTGGCGGCGTTACCTGTCGGGAAAAGACAAGGCGGCTTATCTGGAATGGAAAAAAGCCTATTGGCACAAGCTGCTGGAACAGGTAGACTGGCACCTTCCCGACGGGGCACGGGTGCTGGATGCCGGTTGCGGGCCGGCTGGCATATTTACAGTGCTGGAAGGGAAACTGGTGGAAGCGCTCGACCCACTGCTGAACGAATATGAAAAGTCATTGCTGCATTTTAGAAGAGAGGATTATCCCTGGGTGCGTTTTTTTACGCTGCCTTTGGAGGACTTTAAAACGGACAAACCCTTTGAATACGTGTTTTGCCTGAATGCCATCAACCATGTGTCAAACCTCGATGCTTCTATGCGCAGCCTGGCCGAATGCATGCAACCCGGCGGCCGCCTGTTGATGACCGTTGATGCCCACAATTATGCCTTTTTGCGGCAAATTTTCCAATGGGTTCCAGGCGACATACTCCATCCGCACCAGTTCGAACTGGCGGCGTATGTATCCATGCTCGAACAACTCGGATTGCGGATAGAACGAACCATTTTGATCAAAAAGGAGCGCATTTTCAGTTATTATGCGCTATTGGCAACAAAATGACCGGGAATTACGCCTGCTTCATTTTGCCAAACAAGGATTCCAGTTTGTTCCAGCGGTAATCGAAAATGCCCTGCAACTGGCGCCGCACAAACAGCCAGTTGGCCAGCCGACCCAGCGGCCCGAGCGGCAGTTTGTAATGCACCAGATCGGTCATTTCTACCCCGCCTTCTACCGGCGTGAAGCGGTGCTGGTGGTGCCAGAATGTATAGGGGCCAAACCGTTGTTCATCGACGAAAAAAACACCCTCTTCCACATGCGTAATCTCCGTCATCCAGAACAGCGGAATACCCAATAAGGGCCTGACGGTGTAAGAAATGATTTGTCCGGCATATATCTTTTGCAGGTGTTCAGGGTCTGTTTTTACCTGAAAGCGCATGTATTCCGGTGTGATCGTAGCCAGGTTGACAGGGTTCGAAAAAAATGCCCAGGCATCCTGGATGGAAATGGGGAGTCGTTGGCGGCGAAAGAGAGAATACATTATTAGAGGTGAGAGGTGAGAGGTGAGAGGTGAGAGGTGAGAGAGGTGAGAAGCGAGAGAGTGGGGTACAACTATTTATATAGGGGATTGTTTAAATGGCCGTTTACAATTATGAAATTTGCCAAGTTACCCTCCGTCGACGATGTCGATTTTTCACTGCCTGCCGACCCCCCACAAAATGAGGAAGTGCTGGCTGCTTTGCCGCGTGCTGCCAGTCAGCATGTGTTCATAGGCGGCACGGGGTACAACGTAAAACACTGGGTTGGGTCGCTGTATCCTTTTGGCGCCCGCGACAAGGATTTTCTGAAACATTACGGGGCGCAGTTCAACACCATCGAACACAATACCACGCATTACCGCATACCGGATTTGGCTACCATTGCACGCTGGTATGATGAAGTACCTTCCGATTTCAGGTATTGTCCCAAAATTCCGCAAACCATCAGCCATGCCCGCGACCTGGGCATTTATTCCGGCCAGATTTCTGTTTTTTGCGAGGCTGTAAAAGGTTTGGAGGAAAAACTGGGCTGCTGTTTCATGCAGTTGCCGCCTCATTTTTCTACCCGGGACCTGCCTTTGTTGCAACGTTTTCTCGATCGCTGGGATCCGCAGGCGCCACTGGCGGTGGAAGCGCGACACGAATCGTTTTTCGAGCCTACCCTTGCTTCCGAATCGTTTTTTCAATTGTTGCATCAAAACAATATCGCCACTGTCATCACCGATGTAGCGGGCCGCCGCGATGTATGTCATATGCGCCTCACCAACAGTCGAGTGTTGATACGATTCGTTGGGAATGAACTTCACCCTACCGACTACCAGCGGGTAGCAGCCTGGGCAGATCGACTACGATACTGGCTGGATGCGGGCTTGCAAGAGGTGTACTTCTTTACCCACGAACCCGACGATATTCTGGTGCCCGAACTGGCAACATTTACCATTCAAACTTTTGAGGAAAAAATACCCGGCGCAGCCATGCGAGGGCCGAAGAGAGTGGGCGGGCAACAGGGAACGCTTTTTTAGTTATGAGGGATGAGTTATGAGTTATGAGTGTTACGTACATTGCTTTTGGCCACTCTATTATTGAAGCCAAAATCAATGTACGTAACACTCATAACTCATCTCTCATCCCTCTCAAACGATTTTATTCGGATTCAATATCCCTTTCGGGTCAAATACCTTTTTTATCTGCCGCATCAATTCCATTTCCGTTTCTGAAAAAACGATGTCGAGGTATTGCCGTTGTACGAGTCCGATGCCGTGTTCGCCGGAAATGGTGCCGCCGACACTTTTTACATACTTGAAAATTTCGCGGATACCTTGCGGTACGCTCACGTTCCAGTCCTCGTCACTCAGGTTACCACGCAGGATATTGACGTGCAGGTTGCCATCGCCGGCATGGCCATAGCAAACCGATTCGAAGCCGTATTGGGCGCCGGTTTCTTTTACTTTTTTTAGCAAAAACGGCAATTCTGCCCGCGGCACCACCGTGTCTTCTTCCTTGTAAATAGAGTTTCTTTTGACGGCATGCGCTACGTTGCGGCGCAGTTTCCAGAGCGTAGTTTTGGTGGCATCGTCGTCGGCGAAAAACACCTCACCCGCGTCATACTGCGCCAGCACGCTGGTAATGGTTTCACAATCGGCATACAAACTGTCGAGGTGAAAGCCATCCACCTCGATCAGCAAATGCGCCGCATCTTCCTCGCGGATGGGTACGGGCGTTTCGCCCACATAGCGCACGGCCCAGTCGATGGCATTGCGCTCCATAAATTCCAGTCCGGAAGGCGTTACACCGGCTTGAAAGATGGCAGCCACCGCGGCGCAGGCGCTTTCCGCCGAGCGAAACGGCACCAGCATCAGCAGGCTTTGGGTAGGGTATGGCTGTAGTTTGAGCACAATTTTCGTGACAATGCCCAGCGTACCCTCGCTGCCTACGATCAATTGGGTCAGGTTGTAACCCGTCGAGTTTTTGAGCGTATTGGAGCCTGTCCAGATCACTTCTCCGTTGGGCAGCACCACTTCCAGGTTAAGCACATGGTCTTTCACCACGCCGTATTTCACGGCTTTGGGACCGCCGGCATTGGTGCTGATATTGCCGCCTATGAACGACAATCCGCGGCTGGAAGGGTCTGGCGGATAGAATAACCCCTTCTCTTTCACAGTGTTCTGCAATACTTCGGTAATGACACCCGGCTGGGTAGTTACCTGAAAATTGCGTTCGTCGATCAATAAAATCTGGTCAAAACGTTTCATGGAAATCACCAGTCCGCCCTGCACCGGCAAGGCGCCGCCTGCCAGTCCGGAGCCGCCTCCGCGAATCGTGACAGGAATATTTTCCCGAAAACATACGCGCATAATAGCGCTGACTTCCTCCGTATTGGCCGGAACAACAACCGCTTCGGGCAAGTACAGCAGGTCTTCCGTTTCGTCGTGTCCGTGTTCCCGGAGCGCCGTTTCATCTGTGAGCAGGTAGGTTTCGCTCACTATGCTGCTTAATTCAGCAAGTGTGGAAGCGGAGATCGGGGGGAAGGCGTTACTTTTGCCGGGAATTGTGGACATGTGATCGGAGGTCAACCTAGTTTAATTTACCATGAAAAAAATCTTGTTTCTCCTGCTATGGGCTACGGCTGTGCAGGTATCGATGGCGCAAAAATACCCGGAACACCCTGCTACTAAGGAGCACAACGGCAAAAGTAAGGCAATTCTCCTGCATTTGCTGTTTGGCTACCACGAGCCCGGCGGCGATCTGAAGGACCGCTTTGGGTCGGCATTCAGCGCGGGCCTGGGTACCGAGTTTATGACGAAAAACAACTTTATTGCCGGGCTGGAAGGACATTACTATTACGGCACCAAGGTAAAAGATGACCCTTTGACAAACCTGCGCACCCCGGAGGGCGACATCATCGGCAGCGACCGCTTGCTGGCCTCGGTGGTCTTGCGCCAACGCGGTATGTACACCGGTGCGCTGGTCGGCAAACTTTTCCCCATCACCGACAAAAGAAGTGGCATCCGCTTTACCATTGGGGCCGGCTGGGCCTGGCACAAAATCAGGGTGCAGGACGACAATACCAGTGTGGCCCAATTGAGCAGCGATTATATCAAAGGATACGACCGACTCACGGGAGGTATTGGAATTCAACAGTTTATAGGCTGGCAACACCTGGGCGCCGACAAACGCTCCAACTGGATGGCTGGCTTCGAATTCAGCCAGGCTTTTACCAATACCCTGCGCGACTGGGACTTTAAGGAACAACGCAAACTTGATCAGCGCCGCACCGACCTGCGTTTCGGCGTGCGAGTGGCCTGGACGCTGCCGTTTTATGTAGGCGATTCAAAGGAAATTTTCTATTGATGGTGATTTTGAGGGCCTTGTACAATGCCGCTATGTACCTGCTTGCAGCAGTTATGTACATTGCTGCGGGGTTTTCTCCCAAGGCGCGCCACTGGGTGGACGGTCGCCGAAACTGGCGCGTACGCCTGCGCACAACTGCGCCCACTGGCGCCGGAAAAACGTTGTGGATACACGCTGCTTCGCTGGGCGAGTTCGAGCAAGGGCGGCCTGTGATAGAAGCCGTGCGGGCCAGATTTCCCGATTGGAAAATTGTGCTCACGTTCTTTTCGCCTTCGGGTTATGAAATCAGGAAAAACTACCCACATGCTGATCTGGTGTGTTATCTGCCTGCCGATACCCGACGGAATGCTGCCGATTTTATAGACATCGTACAGCCCGATGTGGCGGTTTTTGTGAAATATGAATTTTGGGCGAATTACCTGTTCGAGTTAAAAAAACGCGAGATTCCGGTGCTGCTGGTTTCAGCCTTGTTTCGCAAGCAGCAGCCCTTTTTTCAATGGTATGGCGCGTTTTGGCGGCGTATGCTGGGTTGTTTTACGCAGTTTTTTGTACAGGATCGAAATTCTGCTGAATTGCTGCAACGTATTGGTTTTCAAAATATTACGGTGGCTGGCGACACCCGGATCGACCGTGTTTTGCACCTCGCGGCTCAGGCGCCCGAAAATGAACTTGTGGCAGCATTTCAAAAAAGCCCGCTGGATGGCGAGGCACTTCGTTTGCTCATTGCCGGTAGCACCTGGCCGCCCGACGAAGCCATTTTGGTACAATCCATGCAGACGCCTGCGACGGAGAATTTGAAGTACGTTCTCGCGCCGCATGATCCCTCTGCTGCGGCCATAACACATATTCGCACATTGTGCGCCCACTGCGGTACAGTGCTGGCATATTCTGAAGCCACACCCGATAACGCACCCCAGGCGCCTACCTTGCTGATCGACAATGTGGGCTTGCTCAACACCTTGTACCGCTACGGCCACATTGCCTATATCGGCGGTGGTTTTGGTAAAGGCATCCACAACACACTCGAACCGGCAGCGTTCGGTTTGCCCGTTATTTTTGGGCCGAAATACGAGCGTTTTGAAGAAGCCCGGCAGTTTGTGGCCCGTGGCGGCGCGTTTTCGGTACGCAATGCCGACGAACTGGAAGCCGTTTTGGAAAAGTTGCAGGACAAGGCTTTTTATGAAAATGCGTCCCGTGCGGTGCTCAACTATTTGGAGGAAAACCGGGGCGCTACCGACCGAATTGTTTCCTTTATGGAAAACATCGCCTGAACCTGTTTGCTGTGCTCCGACAAATGCGCGACTTATCGCTGTTCTTCCACCATTTTTGCGAGGATTTCTGCTTTTTTTCTCATTTCCCTGCTACCTTCGCCCCGCTTTTAAGTGTATGTGTCAAATAATATTTCCACATACCTTATGAATTCCACTGCATTATCAAATTCCAATATTCATTTTATCATGACTGGTTCTGAAATTACGATCCGCAGAGGCAAACTGAAGGTGCCCAACGACCCGATTATTCCGTTTATTGAAGGCGACGGTACGGGTGCGGATATTTGGGCGGCGTCGGTACGCGTGCTCGATGCTGCTGTTGAAAAAGCCTATAAAGGCAAGAAAAAAATTGTGTGGAAAGAAGTGCTGGCCGGCGAAAAGGCATTTACCAAAACCGGTAACTGGCTGCCAGACGAGACACTCGAAGAAATCAGCAAATATAAAGTAGCGATCAAAGGCCCGCTCACCACTCCGGTAGGCGGCGGTATCCGCTCGCTTAATGTGGCGTTGCGCCAGCAACTCGACCTGTACGCCTGTGTTCGTCCGGTGCGGTGGTTCAAAGGTGTGCCCAGCCCTGTGAAAGAGCCAGGTCTGGTGGATATGGTGATTTTCCGTGAAAATACAGAAGACATCTACGCCGGTATCGAATACCTGGCAGGTACGCCAGAAGCAGATAAAGTGCTGAGTTTCCTGCAAAATGAAATGGGCGTTAAAAAAATCCGTTTCCCGAAATCTTCCAGCATCGGTATCAAACCCGTATCGAAAGAAGGCACCGAACGCCTTGTTCGTTCGGCCCTCGAATATGCTTTCAAATACAAGCGCAAATCGCTGACGCTCGTACACAAAGGCAACATCATGAAATTTACGGAAGGTAAATTCAAGGACTGGGGCTACGAACTGGCCGAACGCGAATACGGCGACCGCGTGTTTACCTGGGCAGAATACGACCGCATCAAAGCCGACAAAGGTGAAGAAGCGGCCAACAAAGCACAATCAGACGCGCTGGCTGCCGGTAAAATGCTGGTAAAAGATAGCATCGCCGACGCTTTCCTGCAACAGATTCTGCTGCGCCCTGCCGAATACGACATGGTGGCTACGCTCAACCTCAACGGCGACTACCTGTCCGATGCTCTGGCTGCTCAAGTAGGCGGTATCGGTATCGCGCCGGGCGCCAACATCAACTACCTCACTGGCCACGCTATCTTTGAAGCCACCCACGGTACGGCTCCCAAATACGCTGGTAAAGACGTGGTAAACCCGTCTTCTGTGATTCTTTCCGGTGTGATGATGTTCGAATACCTCGGCTGGGACAAAGCCGCCAAACTGATCGTGAAAGGTATCGAGCGCAGCATTCGTAAAAAACGCGTAACGTACGACTTCGAACGCCTGATGAAAGGCGCAACCAAACTGAAATGTTCGGAGTTTGGTTCGGAGATTATTGCGAATATGTGATATAGTGGGGGTGGAACAGGATTTTCGGGATTTTAATGGATTAGAAGGATTTCCGATGTAGAGGTGACAATTTTTTAAATTAATATAATTGTCAACGCTACATCGGAAATCCTTCTAATCCATTAAAATCCCGAAAATCCTGTTCCAACCTAACCACCCCCAATCCTCAAATCTTCCCCGCAGCAATTTTTTGCTCCAGCACATCAGACCTCCTGATGGCATTTGCTTTTTTCCATTGCTCTACGGCCTTGTCCTGTTGGCCGCCCAGCGAGAGCGCATCTCCATAATGTTCGAGAATACCCGGGTGCTGATCGCCGCCTTTTGCCAGACTTTGTTCGTAGCGGGTTGCGGCAGCAGCATATTCTTTTTTGCCCATCAGGGACAGTCCGATCTGGTCGATGAGGTCGAGGCGTAGCCCAGTGTTGTTGCCAGCCATGAGCAGGGCCTGTTCTAGTTGGTTTTGGGCGTCATCGTATTTGCCTTTCAGGTTGGCGGCGGCGCCGAAGTAAAAATAGGCTTTGGGCTGATTCGGGAAGGCATCCATAGCCTGTTCTGCGAGGCGCAGCATGTCGTCGTAATTTTTCTGACCTGCGAGGATGGTAAGCGTATTGTCCCACACGGAAAAAACGCGCGGGTTGAGGCGAATGCACTGGCGGTATTTTTCCAGCGCTTCGGCGGGGCGATTGCTCAGGTAAAGCAGATCACCGGAAATGCTCCATGCTTTGGCATCTTCCGGGTGTGTTTTTTCCAGGATACTGCCCAGTTCGATCAGGTTTTGTGAGAGTGCTGGGTCGGGGCGCTGGTTGAGTTTGTCGACGAAGGGAATCAACTCCTTGATTTTGGCGTCGATAGCAGTATTGGGATCGCTGAACAGCGGTTTGAGTGATGCCAGGTACGAGGCATCGGAGTTGTTTTTGTTTTTGCCCAGCAGTGCCAGTTGCGCTTCGGTATCGTCAGGGTGGCGTCGCAAAATATCTTCATACACTCGGCGAGCATTGGCATCATCACCCATAGTTTCGTAAAAATGGGCGAGGCGCTGGCGGTATTCGATTTTGTTGGGATAGGCATCTGCCAGCCGCTGGAGTTCGTTGGCGGCTTTTTTGTCGTCGCCCAGGCTGACGTAGATAATGTGCTTTTTATCAGCCGTTTCTTCGGTCAGGCCTGTCACCTGTTCAAGTTTATCGAGTGCTTTGAGACCCGATTTGGGGTCTTTGTTGAGCACATGCAGGTAGGCCAGTTGCTGGAAAAATTCCGGGTTGGCGGGCCACTGTTTGCTCAGGGTTTCGTACACGCCGATGGCATCTTTCAGCCTGCCTGTTTTGACAAAAATATCGGCCTGCTGAATCAAATACCACTGATTTTGCGGCGCAATTTTTACAGATTTCTCGATGGCTTCATCTGCTTTTACATAATCTTCCTTGGCTACATAACTGCGTGCCAGTCCGTACCACGCCGCATCGGCTTGCGGGTTGTCGTACACAAATTTTTCATAGCGCTCGATGGCTTTGTCGTAATGTGCCAGCAGGCGTTCTTTTTCGGCTTCCAGAAACTGGCTTTGGCGGGCAACTTCTGCTTCTGGCACAATTACTTTATTGCCGCCGATGGTATTCTGGGCGGAAATGGCAGAAATGCAAAGCAGACAAATCAACAGTATATTCTTCAACCTTGTGATGTTTTATGGTGGACTGTTCAGGTACAAAGTTCGCAGATTTATGTGGGAAAGACAGCGGACAGGCTACAAAGTTCGACGGGAGGCGGCAGTTTGGGAAGATTTAACAAGAGAGGAAATAGAAGTGAGAGGTGAGAAGCGAGAGGTGAGAATCCGTAGAGTGTACCGCGTTCATCTTTGGAATTTTTGGAGAAACGCGGTACACTCTACGGATTCTCACCTCTCGCTTCTCACCTCTCACCTCTCACGCTCTATCTCCTGGAACAATCCGAATAATCTCCCAGGTTCAACTCATCCAGCGAGCCCGAAAAGCGGCTGGAGTTGCCGATCATGGAATTATGCAGCAGGGCATTTTTGATATGCGACTGGTTTTGAATGATGCTGTCGGTAATTACAGCATTTTCAACAATGGAGTGGTGGCCAACACTCACAAAAGGGCCAATCACCGTATTGCGCACCACCGCATGATCGCCGATGAAACAAGGAGGCACGATGACGCTGTTTTCGACCGTAGCATGAGGCGACACCAGATCGGAATGGCGGTGAATTTCCAGCATTCGGGCATTGGAATGGAGGATATTGTCTTTATTGCCGCAGTCGAGCCACTCCGTAATTTCACCGGTACGGAAGCGCAAGCCGTTGTTTTTCAGCAATTCAAGGGCCGTTGTGAGTTGGTATTCGTTTTTTTCCTTGATGTCGTTGTCGATGATATGCTTCAAGGCAGCGCGCAGGCGTTCCCCTTCTCGAAAATAGTAAATGCCGACGATGGCCAGGTCGGAGATAAAATCGCTGGGTTTTTCCACGAATTCAGTGATGTAGCCCTGCTCGTTTAATTTGACCACGCCAAAAGAAGAAGGGTCTTCCACCTTCTGCGTCCAGATAACGCCGTCTTCTTCGGCATCAAAACTGAAATCGGCCTGGAACAGCGTATCGGCAAACGCGATCATACATTTTCCCTCCATACTTTCCGAAGCACAGGCGATGGCGTGACCAACGCCGAGGGCTTTATCCTGTTGGTAAATACGTCCGCGAGCGCCCAGGTTTTCTGCAATACGAATCAATTCCTGCTCAATATCAGGGCCGAAATCGCCCACCACATAGGCAATTTCCTCTATGTCATTTTTGTAGGAAGCCGCCAGGTCTTCCACCAGTCGCTGGATGATGGGCTTGCCTGCAACGGGAATAAGCGGCTTCGGGATGGTCAGCGTGTGGGGCCGAAGCCTTGTACCACGCCCGGCCATGGGGATGATGATCCTCATTTTTTGTTATCTGTTATTGGTTATTTGTTATCCGTTATCTGTTATCCGTTATCCGTTATCCGTTATCAGGGCGTACTTGCAGATGACTGAGGACTGAAAACTATGGACTCAGGACTGTGGACTTAGGACTGTGGACTCAGGACTTTTTTGTCGTGCTTCCAAACCCTCCGGCGCCGCGTTCAGAAGCATTCAGTTTGCTCACTTCTTCCCATACGATCTGCTCGTAGCGAGCGATGACCATTTGAGCGATGCGTTCGCCCGGTTCGATGGTTTGAGGCTCATTGGAAAGGTTCACAACAATACATTTGATTTCGCCACGGTAGTCGCTGTCGATGGTACCGGGCGAATTGAGCATGGTCAGCCCACGTTTGAGCGCAATACCGCTGCGGGGTCTGATTTGAGCCTCATAACCTTCCCGGAGTTCGATAAAAAGTCCGGTAGGTACCAAGGCTCTTTCCAGAGGCGCCAGTACGACTGGCTCGCTCAGGTGGGCTCTAATATCCATGCCTGCGCTGCCGGGCGTTTCATATTGAGGAAGCGGGTATGGAGAGGTGTTGATGATTTTCATGAAAAGGGCATTTCAGATTTGTTGGGGCAAAAATAGCGGAATGTGTCAATTTGGGGAGCGCGTCGGGTGTCCACACAGGTATTTGTTGCCGAAGGGGGATAAAAGTGGGATGAACGATATTTTTTTTCTGTCGGGTGGGTGCTGAAAACAGGTTAAAATGGCAGATTTCATGCCTAATTTGGCATTTACGGACACAAAGCCAAAATACGTGCACAGAACTTTGGAAATTCACAATATTTTCGGCCCGTTAAAACAACAGCTATGCGTTGCATGAAAACCTTCACTACCCTGATTTTTTCTTTTTGTTCCTTCTGGCTGCTGGCACAGGCGCCTGTGAACGACGACTGCTCCGGTTTGATCGACCTCGGAGAAGTTCCCTTTTGCTCTGATCCCGCACAATACACCAACGTGGATGCCACGACCAGTGTAATCTCCGTTCCGTCGGAAAATATTCCGGCTTGCTTCAACAATGAAGCCGATCGCGATGTGTGGTTTCAGTTTACCCTGCCAGCCGATGGCAGTATTGTAGACGTGTCAATTTCCGTTTTTGGTAACATATTCGGAAATGGCACCATGCAAATGCCGCAGGTAGCCATTTATCGGGGCGACTGTATCTTTGGTGGTCTTGCAGAACTCGATTGTGCAGCGGCTCCACTGAATGTAAACCAGGTGGTACTGGAACAGTTTGGTCTCACACCTGGTATTCCGTACTTTTTGCGTATCAATGACTACTCTGCTACAGGTTCGCCCAATGCAGGAACGTTCCGTCTGTGCGTCGAAGAATATGTGCCTGACATTAATATGGGCGATGCCCCGGGCTCCGAAAGTTGCACTGGTACATTATGGGACTCAGGTGGTGAAGATGGCGACTATTCACCCAGCGAAAACCTGACGTTTTCCATCTGCCCGCAGGATTTCCACCAGTGCATTATTCTGACCGTGCAGAATTATGCTACGGAAAGCGGGTTTGACTACCTCCATTTTTATGAAGGAGAGGGCACAACTGGCACCCAGATTACACAAATCGGCGGCAACGGTCAGGATTTTCAGGTTCAAATATCGGGCGACTGCGCAACCGTTGAGTTTACTTCCGATGGTTCCGTGCAGGATGAAGGTTTTCAAATTACCTGGGTATGCTCGCCCAATGTGTGCAATGCGCCCCCAGTAACAACCTGTACCGACCCGGTATCTGTCGGCACACTCCCGTATTCGACATCTGGCCTGAACAACTGTTTTTCGGGAAATACCATTAATGGCGGCCCTTGCGACAACGACGAGGCTTTCCTGTCAGGCAATGATTATGTGTTTTCCTACACTTCTCCCGGCGATGAATGTATACACATTACCACCAGCGGCACCAACACGGAAGCAGGTATCGGCGTGTATGATGCTTGCCCGAACGCGCCCAATGCCAACTGCGTCACCAGTGCTGGCGGCGGTTTTAACAGTTCCAACCCGGTCGTAAACGCTGCGTTCCTGGAAAATCCGGGCACTTATTACATCGTATTCGGCGCAGGCGACGATTGCTCGCCGTTTAGTATCAGCATCGATACAATCACTTGCCCGGTTATTTTGCCTCCGGCTTCTACCTGCGATGCGGCCTTGAATATTGGCGGTTGCAGTACGACGCTGCCTCAGGTGATTGCGCTGACGCCCGGCTCCGGCGACCCTAACTTTATTCAACAGGGTGTCAACCAGGGATGTATCCTTGGCCCGCAGGAGAATTTCTCGTTCTTCTACTTTGTAGCAGGCGCCGATGGCAAATTTGGTTTTGCAGTACAGGCCAACAATCCTACGGAAGCCTCCGATATCGACTTCAACGTCTGGGGTCCGATCGACAGCCCCGAAGATATTTGCGATCACGTTACCAACAACCAACCAATACGCTCGTCCTGGGCTGCTGGCGCCGACCTGACAGGCCTGGCCGATGTACACCCCTTGCTTGGCACACCAGTACTCGACGAGTTCGACTGCGGCAGCCCGGCAACACCGGGAACAGGCGCGAATGCTGATGACTTTGTAAGCCGTATCGATGTAGAAGAAGGAAAAATATATGTAATTCTGCTCGACGACTTTGGCAATGCCATCGTGAACGACGGTATCTCGATCAACTTCGATGTGACCACCGAAGGCGTACTGGATGCCCAGGACGGTCAGATTACCATCACAGCTGATACGGCAGTGTGCAATGGCCAGCCGGTACAACTGCTGGTAACAGGCGGCGCAGCATACAGTTGGGAACCTAACCCTACACTTTCCTGTACCAACTGCCCCGACCCGATTGCAACACCCAACGTATCGACCACTTATCAGGTACAGGTGGCTACCACTTGCAGCCAGATTACGAAAATCGTGGATGTGAAAATCATCGAACTGTCGCTCGGACCCGACGTAACAGTTTGTAACGGCGCCGACTTTACACTCAACCCCAACCCGTACCCGGAAGCCACTTATGCCTGGAGTGGTAGCCCGGGCCTGAGTTGCACAGATTGCCCTTCTCCACAAGTGACAGGATTGGCCACCGGTACTTATACGTTTATTGGTGTATTGTCGACTCCCGAGTGTGTAAAAACCGATACGGTTATTGTAAATGTTATTAGTGGCCAGCAACCGCAATACAATATTGCGGACGATCAGATTATTTGCGCTGGAACTGACGTGAACCTCGGCGGTGCAAGCGTTCCTGGAACGTTCTATGTCTGGACTTCCGTACCTGCAGGGCTGGAAGATGAAACCGCCAACCCATCGGTAACACCCACAGAAACAACAACTTATTATCTGGAAGCAGCCAACGGATCATGCGCTGTGACAGCCATTGACAGTGTTACTATTTCTGTATATCAATCGCCTATACTTTCCGTACAAGGCGATACGCTGATTTGTCAGGGCCAAAGTGTTGTGCTTGGTACTACTGATGTGGAAACCGGCATTCAATACGCCTGGACACCAGTGGATAGCCTTGATGCGCCCAATACGGCCAATCCAATCGCTACGCCATCGCAAACAACGGTTTACACCCTGGTTGCCTCCAACCCGGGTTGTACGGAAACCCGTACGGTAGAAGTACAGGTGTCTACCATCGATCTGCAAGTGAATGTGGCCGATACCTTGCAGATATGTCAAGGTACTTCCGTGCCAATTGTAGCATTGGCATCACCCACAGGAACACCAGTGGAATGGACCCCGCTTGCAGGCTTGCAGGTAGGCCCCGGTGGAGCAAGTGTAACCGCTACGCCCAATGAAACCACCTTGTACACCGCTACGGTGTCGGTTCCTGGCTGTGTGAAAACGGAAACCATATACGTTATTGTCGATAGCCTTCCACAGAATCTCGCTGTACTGCCGAACGATACAACCATCTGTCAGGGTAGTCAGGTGATCCTGAAATCTACCGTTTACGAACCTGCCGAATTCCCGAATATTGAATTTACCTGGACCCCGGGTAACGGGCAGTTGACGCCAGATAGCCTGTTCAATATGGTGGTTCAGCCTGATGACACCATCACGTACCTGCGTACTACCCGCAATGGCGCCTGTGTTTCGCTGGACTCTGCATTGGTGAATGTTATTCAGCCTCCACAAATGACAGTAACGCCCGCCACCAGCAACCTCTGCCTGGGTGAAAGTGTGTTGCTGGATCTGACAGTGCCCGATGGCGTGGAAGATATTATGTGGACGCCGGAAACCGGCCTGTCCTGCACGGAATGCGACGATCCGACAGCATCGCCTACCGGATCGACTACTTATACAGCACAAGGTACTTTCCAGGGCTGCCCGACCAGCGTTTCAGCAACAGTTAATGTGAAAAACCCGCCGGCATATCAGTTCCCGTCGGATACAGACCTCTGCGGCGGCGAATCCATTACCCTGAACCTGGTGAATGACCCGACTGCTACATACACCTGGACCTCCACAGACCCTGCTTTCGGTACGGTCACCGACCCGCAGCCAACGATCACGCCTACGCAAAACGCTACCTATACCCTGACAGCCACCAACGGTTGTACCGTGACGGCTACGCTGGCAGTAACCGTAGCCAACGGCGTACTGACGACAGACGGCGACACGACTATTTGCTCCAACTTCAATACGCCGCTTTCCGCTTCCGGCAACCTCCCCGGCACCTACCTGTGGAGCACCGGCTCTACACAACAGGCCATTGTAGTAGCGCCTGCTACTACGACCACCTATACCGTGATTTATACGTTCGGCGACGAATGTACCCTGATCGATGAAGTGGTGGTGAATGTACAGGGCCAGGGTGCGGAACTTACTTTCCCAACGGACGTACAACTATGCCCCGGAGAAAGTGTGACACTAAACTCCACAGTTACACCTGGCGCTACATACAGTTGGTCGGGTTCACCGGGAGGCTTTACGTCCAGCGAGGGCGCTCCAACAGTTACCCCCGGCGTATCCACCACTTACACCGTTACGGCTACCCTGGGTAGTTGTGTACGCACAGAAAGTGTTTCCGTTATCGTATTCAGCGGTGTAACGCTTACCGTATCAGACGACCAGACGCTTTGTGAAGGCGAAAGCACTACATTGACAGCCAATGGCTCGGCTACTGGTACTTATCAATGGACACCTGGTGGAAACACGCCATCCATCACCGTATCACCGACATCCAATACCACCTACAACCTGTTGTATACCTACGGCGATGGATGTACGTTGAGCGATGCTGTTACCGTAACAGTGGTGCCAAGTTTTGACGTACGCATAGAGCCTACCCCCGACACTACCCGCATTTATGTTGGAACGCCGCTGGAATTGATGGCCATCGTGTCGCCGACACAAAGCCTGACCGGATTCCAGTTCCAATGGTTTGAAAATGGTGCCGCATTTGGCACAGGTGAAAGTTTCAGTGCAGAACCGACGACTCAGGACAGCGCCCGCTTCTCCTACGTAGTAGTGGCTACTTCTCCGAACGGCTGTGTTGCTTCCGATACATTCTCGCTGACAGTATTGCCGCCAGTTGTAGTGATTCCAAATGCGTTTACACCTGGAAATGACGACGTCAACAAAACTTTTGGCCTCGTGGTACTTGGCGGCAACGTCACGGTCGAAAGCATGGATGTGTACAACCGCTGGGGTGAAAAAGTATTTACCAGCACAGCGCCCAATGCCCGCTGGGATGGCCGCGTCGATGGCAATGAAGCGCCTTCCGATGTGTACGTCTACGTTATCAAGTGGCGGCGCGGCGATGGCGCACTCGAGGTGGCGCACGGAGATGTGACGCTGCTTCGATAGCAGAAAGGGATTTAGGATTTAAGATTACATGATTTAAGATTTAGGGCATCGCTGATAAATCTTAAATCATGTAATCTTAAATCTTAAATCTTCACTCTTTGGGCAATGCTCTAAACACCTCGTTTACCAGCGTTTTTTGCCCTTCCCTGAAAATATTGGTGCAATAAAAATTGAGCAGAATCCCTTTGGGTTTCTCCAGCAGGTGCATGTAGGTGAGCAATTGCGCCTCAAAAACAGGCTGCATTTTCTCTACAGCCTTGATTTCCACCACAATACAATCCTCGACGAGGATATCGAGCCGCAGCAGCGTCTCCAGTTTGCAGCCTTTGTACAGAATTGGAACCTGTTGTTTGTGGCAGACGTTTAGTTGCCGCCGTTGCAGTTCGTGGATCAGGCAGACTTCGTACACCTGTTCCAGTAGTCCCGGGCCGAGTTGTTTGTGAACGTCGATAGCGGCGCCTATAATTTCATAGGTGAGGTGATTGAGCTGCCGCTGCGTGAGTTGTGTTTGCATAAAAGAAGCTGTTAGTTGATTAAAGAATCTGCAAATAAACACAGCGTTTTCAAAAACAACAAGTTTTCTTTCAATGAGACCGGCGAGTTCTGAATCCGTCATCCGAAAGCGAAAAACAAATTTTCCTGTACCTTTGCGCTTCAATTTTTTTTGAATGGTCAAAATCGGTAATGTAGAACTGGGCGATTTTCCGCTGCTTCTGGCGCCTATGGAGGATGTAAGTGATCCGCCGTTCCGCAAACTCTGCAAGGAACAGGGGGCCGACATGGTCTACACAGAATTTATCAGTGCTGACGGGCTGGTGCATGAAGCCAAGAACACATTCCAGAAACTGGAAATTTTCGATTACGAGCGCCCCATCGGTATTCAGTATTTCGGTGGTCAGTTGGACAACATGATCGAAGCTGCGGAAATTATTGAAAGTAAAAACCCCGATGTGATCGATATTAACTTTGGCTGCCCGGTAGCCAAAGTAGCCTGCCGATTGGCCGGAGCCGGCTTGCTGCGCGATATTCCGCACATGGTACGGCTGACGGAAGCGGTGGTAAAAAGCACCAGTCGCCCCGTAACGGTGAAAACCCGCCTGGGCTGGGACGATTCGACGATCAATATTCTGGAAGTAGCAGAGCGATTGCAAGATGTTGGTATTCAGGCGCTTACCATTCATGGACGCACCCGCGCGCAGATGTACAAAGGTGAAGCCAACTGGGAATGGATTGCCAAAGTAAAAAACAACCCGCGCATGCACATACCCATCTTCGGCAACGGTGATGTAGACACCCCGCAAAAAGCGCTGGAATATAAAAACCGTTATGGCACCGATGGCATTATGATAGGCCGTGCCAGCATCGGTTATCCATGGGTTTTCCGCGAAATCAAACATTATTTCGCCACCGGCGAACTGCTGCCACCGCCTGATATTCACGAGCGTGTGCGTGCCGCCCGCCAGCACCTGCGCGACAGCCTGGCATGGAAAGGCTTGAAACTGGGCGTGCTGGAAATGCGCCGCCATTATGCGCCTTACCTGCGCGACCTGCCGCATATAAAACCCTATCGCGCCAGACTGGTAACGGAAATGGAACCCGAAACCCTCTTCGCTATTCTGGATGAAATAGAAGAGGTGTACTCCGGTGAAGAGATGATGAGTTTACCATCATAAACTAAAACTATGCTGTTCTCGATAGAGCCCCACGAACGAAACGCTTTCGAACTGGTAGGCCGTTGTGCACGGGCCATCGATGCACCTGCTTATGTAGTAGGTGGTTATGTGCGCGACCGCCTGCTTGGCCGCCCCACCAAAGACATCGATATCGTATGTGTGGGAGATGGTATTCGACTGGCCGAGGAGGTAGCGGCACAACTGTCGCCACGCCCCAAGGTGGTGGTTTATCGCAGGTTTGGAACGGCCATGCTCAAATGGGAAGGCATCGAAATTGAATTTGTGGGCGCCCGCCGCGAGAGTTATCGGGAAGACAGCCGAAAACCGGAAGTAGAACAGGGTACGCTGGAAGACGACCAGAATCGCCGCGATTTTACCATCAATGCATTGGCCGTGAGTTTGCAGGAAGACACCTTCGGTTTGATTGTCGATCCTTTCGATGGCCTCACCGACCTCGAAAACAAGGTAATCAAGACGCCGCTGGAACCTGGAAAAACGTTCTCTGACGACCCGCTAAGGATGCTGCGCGCCATCCGTTTTGCTACCCAACTCGGCTTTACCATCGAACCCAACACGTTGCAGGGCATCGCCAAATACCGCAGCCGTATTCACATCATTTCAAAGGAACGTATTGCTACCGAACTGGAAAAAATCCTGATGACCCAACAGCCGTCTGTGGGTTTTAAACTGCTGTTCGACACGGGTTTGCTGCAACTCATTCTGCCCGAAGTGGCCCTGCTGCAAGGTGTGGAAGATAAAAACGGCCGGGGACACAAAGACAATTTTTACCACACGCTGGAAGTGCTCGACAACCTGTGCCGCCGCAGCACCAACATCTGGCTGCGCTGGTCGGCACTGCTGCACGATATTGCCAAACCGGCTACCAAACGTTACAACAAGGAAACCGGCTGGACTTTTCACGGCCACGAGTGGATGGGCGCCAATATGGTGCCCAAAATATTCCGAAACCTGCGCCTCCCGCTCGATTCCAAAATGGAATACGTGCAAAAAATGGTGCGCCTGCACCTGCGCCCCATCAGCCTGACAAAAGAAGAGGTAACTGATTCTGCCGTGCGCCGATTGCTTTTTGACGCAGGCCCCGATATTGAAGACCTGATGAAACTCTGCGAGTCGGATATTACGACCAAGAATCCGAAAAAAATGTCGCGCTACCTCGAAGGTTACGAATACCTCAAAGCGAGGATGTCGGAAGTGACCGAAGTGGATCGTATGCGCCTGTGGCAACCGCCCATCACCGGAGAAATTATTATGCAGACGTTTGATATTCCACCTTCACGGGAAGTTGGCACCATCAAAACGGCTGTCAGAGAGGCTATTCTGGATGGAGAAATCAACAATGATTTTGATGTGGCCTTTCAGCGCATGCTCGAAGAAGGCGCTAAACTGGGCCTCAGCCCGAAGGCAAATACTTCAAAATTTTGAAGTGTAATCGAGGGGTGCCAATTTTATTTAATGACTATCCGGATATTGTACCCCAGCCAAGCGCAGCGTGTCATCCTGAACGCAGTGAAGGATGACACGCTGCGCTTGGCTGGGGTACAATATCCG
>JAEUUT010000193.1 GCA_016787415.1 Saprospiraceae bacterium
AACTATGCTACATCTACAAAACATCGAAAAAATCTACCGCACCGACACGGTCGAAACGCTGGCCTTGCACAACATCAACCTGGAAGTAGCCAAGGGAGAGTTTCTGAGTATTATGGGCCCTTCGGGTTGCGGGAAAAGTACCCTGCTCAACATCATGGGTTTGCTCGACGCGCCTACGGGCGGAGCAGTTGCCTTTGAAAATGAAATGCTGACGGGTTTTTCAGACAAAAAACTGTCGCAATTCCGCAACCGGAAAATCGGGTTCATTTTCCAGAGTTACCACCTGATCAACGACCTGCCCGTGCTCGACAACGTAGAATTGCCACTGCTGTACCGAAAAGTGTCGGGCAGCGAACGGCGCAGGCTGGCACAGGAAGCCCTGGAAAAAGTAGGCCTCTCCAACCGCATGAAGCACTACCCTTCTCAATTGTCGGGCGGGCAAAAACAACGCGTGGCCATTGCCCGAGCCATCGTCGGGCGCCCGCATCTGATCCTGGCCGACGAGCCGACGGGCAACCTGGACTCGGCGATGGGCAACGAGATCATGGAAATTCTGGAACAACTCAACCGCAACGACCAGACCACCATCGTGATGGTGACCCACGACGAAAACATGGCCAAACGCACCCATCGGCTTGTACGCCTGTTCGACGGCTCGCTGGTTTCTTCCAACAGTTTTTATAACGCCTGAACCATGTTTACCAATTACCTGAAAATTACACTGGCCGTGATGCGGCGGCGCAAGTTTTTTACCTTCATAAGCCTGTTCGGCATTTGCATGACTCTCACGATTCTGATCGTGCTCACAGCATTTTACGAGCACATTTTTGGAGGAAAATACCCGGAAGTATTTCGCAATCGCTCACTGTTTTCCTCCATGATCGAGGAAAAAGACACGACTACCGACGCTACCCGTCGCGGGCCCATGAGTGTGTATTTTATCAAACAATACATCAGCACACTAAAAACGCCAGAAAAAGTAGGTTTCAGTTCTACGCCCAATACGGTGAACACGTATGGTAACGGGAAAAAACTCAAACTCTATTTCAAATACACTGACCCTATATTTTGGGATATTCTGGCATTTGAATTTCTGGAAGGGCAGCCCATTACACAGCAGAATTTCGACCGAAATGAAGCCGTAGTGGTCATCAATGACCAAACGCGCGACGATTATTTCGGCAAAGGCGTATCGGCAGTGGGCAAAACCATCGAAATCAACGGCCAAAATCTGCGCGTGATCGGTGTAGTGCGCGGTAGCCCCATTACGCGCCTGATGGTATCGGCCGATGTGTATATGCCTTATTCTTTGCAAAAAGGCGACCCTACCAGCACCTCTTTCAACGGCCCATTTCAGGCTATTGTAGTGGCGAAAAACGAGCAGGATCTGGCAGCCGTGCAGGCCGAATTCGACGATGTGGTGCGCCGCATTCCCTTGAACCAGGACGGCGATTTCAAGCCGCATGTACTTCAAACCAAACTAATGCCGTATTTCGAAAGCATCTCGATGGGCGGACTGTTGGGCGCCGAGGAAGGCAAGGCACAGCAGCGTTTTTTTACGATTGCCATCCTGTTTGCCCTGTTTTTTATGTCGCTGCCGGCTATCAACCTCGTAAACATCAACATCAGCCGCATACTCGAACGTTCGTCGGAAATCGGTATCCGAAAGTCATTCGGCGCATCGGCACAGACGCTGGTGTACCAGTTCGTACTCGAAAACATCCTGATTACCCTGATGGGCGGAGCGCTGGCGTTGCTCATTTCCGCTGGTATCCTCTGGTGGTTCAACAACAGCCATTTCATCGAATATGCCGACCTGACGATCAACTGGACGGTTGTAATCATCACCCTTGTCTTGAGCGTAGTATTCGGACTGATGTCGGGTGTGCTGCCAGCCTGGCGTATGTCGAAACTGCCGATTGTGGAGGCGTTGAGGGCGTAGTTTGAATCAGGATTTTGGGGATTGATAGGATTAGAAGGATTGCCGACTTAGAGTCGACAATTCATTAAATTAGAAAAATTGTCGACTCTAAGTCGGCAATCCTTCTAATCCTTTAAATCCCCAAAATCCTGATTCAAACTCCCTCCATCAACCAATAACTAAACAAAAAAACACATGTTCCAACACATCCTAAAACTTATCTGGAAAAAGAAAAAGAGCAACTTCCTGATGATGCTCGAAATCTTCGTTTCCTTTCTGATCCTGTTCGCGGTATGGAGCCTGAGCGTGTATACCTACCGCAATTATGCTACTCCAACCGGCTTGTCGGTAGATCGGGTATGGACCGTTTATCTTAATTTCAATACGGAAAACGATACACTGCGACAGCAATACCGCGACCTGGTGAGCCGATATTTAAAAGGTGTGCCGGAGGTCGAGCATTTTTCATTTACCTCTTCGAATATGCCTTTCAGTTTTAGCAGTTCGAATCGGCAATTCTCCTATGAAGGCAAAACGGTATTGAGCGAAGTGATGTTTGTAGGCGATGACTACCCGGCAGTGATGGGCATGTCATTCGGGCCGGGCCGGTGGTTTCAACCCAATGACACCATTGGTGGCTTCGTGCCTATTGTCATCACACAATGCCTGGCAACATCCTTGTTCGGTACCGAAGACCCTGTTGGCAAGACCATCAAAGACGAGGAATCGACCAAAAAAGTGGTCGGCGTGGCGCCGTATTTCCGCCACAAGTCGTCGTATCAGTCAATTGAAAACTGTTCGTTTCAACCCGTGTCAAAATGGGATTCCGACCTGCTGCTGAAAGTGTCGGCCAGCGCTACTGCCGATTTTGAGGCCCGCCTGGCCCGCTCGATCGAACAACTGGGAAAAGACTGGACTGTAGAGGTACAGCACATGGACGACATGCGCGACACGCAGGACAACACCATCGAAATCCCGATCCTGATTCTGTTTGTCATTTGTGCCTTTCTGGTGTTCAATGTCGGGCTCGGCATGTTTGGCGTGTTGTTTCAAAACATCAGCCGGCGCAAGGGTGAAATCGGTTTGCGCAGGGCCATTGGCGCTACCGAGCGGCAGATACAATCCTATTTCATTGGCGAAACGGTGGTCATTGCCGGGTTCGGGCTGGCGCTTGGTGTATTTTTCGCCATACAATTACCTTTGCTGCGGGTATTTGATGTGGAAGCAGGCGTATACCTTTGGGGCATTGCGCTGGCGCTGGTATCCGTGTTGCTGATTTCCATGTTGTGTGCGTTTTATCCAAGCAGGCAGGCAGCCAGAATTTACCCGGCAGAAGCCTTGCACGAAGAATAATGAACTCTTTTCTACTCATCGACGACGACATTGCAGTACGCACTTCCCTCTCTCTACTGTTGAAGAAAGAAGGGATGGACGTCGTGGCAGTAGGTAGTCCGGAGGAGGCGATGGCATTTTTAAAAACGCAAACGCCGGAATTGGTGATTCTGGACATGAATTTTTCCAATGACACCTCCGGGGCAGACGGTTTGCGATTACTCGAACAAATCAAAAAGCAGCAACCCGCTACGCCCGTCATACTCATCACAGGCTGGGCAACGATTGATCTGGCAGTGAAAGGAATGAAACTCGGGGCCTCCGATTTCCTGAATAAGCCCTGGAAAAACAGCCATTTTATGGAGTCGGTGCGCACCATACTCCAACTGGGACAATCTGCGAAAACCCCTGAGAAAACCCCTGCTGCCCGGAAAAAACTGGACAGTCAGTACGATTTCAGTTCCATCATCGGCGAAGACCCGCAGATGCTAAGCATCCTTGAAACCGTAGGCCGCGTAGCGGCTACCGATGCCTCGGTGCTGATCATGGGCGAAAGCGGCACTGGCAAGGAACTCATTGCAGAAGCCGTACACCAGAACAGCCGACGTAGCAGGCAGCCATTTGTAAAAGTAAACCTCGGTGGCATTTCCAGCAGTTTGTTCGAATCTGAAATGTTCGGCCACGTACGCGGCGCATTCACCGATGCCCGCACCGACCGAACGGGGCGCTTCGAAATGGCCGGAAAAGGCACCATTTTCCTCGATGAAATAGGCGACCTCGAACTGGCCAGCCAGGTAAAACTCCTGCGCGTTTTACAGGATCGTACTTACGAAGTGCTGGGCAGCAGCCGCACCCGCACCGTGGATGTGCGCGTCATTGCAGCAACCAACCGGAATTTGGAGGAAATGGTGGGCAAAGGTACGTTTCGAGAAGACCTGTTGTATCGGATCAATCTGATCGCCCTGCGGCTGCCGAGCCTGCGTGAACGCCCCGGAGACATCCCGCTGCTAGTCGACTATTTTATACAAAACCTGAGTGAATTGTATGCCCGGCCTCTACGCGTCGAGCGCAGCGCCCTGCAATGGCTCCGCCAACTTCCGCTACCCGGCAATATCCGGCAGTTGAAAAACCTGGTGGAACGCACGGTGCTCATTTCACCCCACGACGTACTTTCGCTCGATGATTTTCAGCGGCAATACCAGCCTTCCAATTCCAAATCAGGCGGCGCTATGCCCGAAGTGGGAGCTATGACCCTGGAAGAAATGGAAATTAGAATGATCGAGCGTGCGATGGCATTTCACAAAGGGAAAGTGGCCCGGGTGGCGCGCTCGCTGGGCCTCACGCGGGGCGCCCTGTACCGCCGGCTCGACAAATACCGCATCCCTTACAGCGACGAGGAATCATGACACTTCGCAGCAAATTCATCGGGTTTATCATCGTTATTCACGCCGTCGCTATCGGGCTGTCGTTCTATATTTTTCGGGAAAACAAACTGTGGTTTCTGGTGTCGGAATTGCTGATTCTGGTATCCATCGCCCTGTGCTGGTCGCTGTTCAATGACCTGATCCGCCCCATCGAATTGCTGCTACGCGGGCTGGACGCGATCCGGGATCGCGATTTCAACGTCAAATTTGTCAAAACCGGCAAGTTTGAAACCGATCAACTCATCGATGTGTACAACCAGATGATGGATCGCCTCCGCCACGAACGTACCTTGCAGCAGGAGCAGCATTTTTTTCTGCAAAAACTGGTGCAAACCTCTCCTACCGGCATTATTCTGCTCGATTACGACGGGCATATCGCGTCTATGAATCCGCGGGCGCTGGAAATTACAGGCCTTACGGAACAGGAAATCATTGGGAAATCGCCTACCGCGTTTTCACATCCGGTTTTTACCGCCATTCTGGAAATGGAAACGGGCGCCTCGCAAATCCTTCGTCTTTCCGGCTCCCAAACCCTGAAAGTGCGCAAGGCACAGTTTATCGACCGCGGGTTTCCCTGTACGTTTGTCATGCTGGAAGAATTGACGGTGGAAATTCTGGAAGCCGAAAAACGTTCGTATGGCAAAGTCATCCGCATGATGGCCCACGAAGTGAACAACTCCACGGGCGCGGTCAATTCCATTCTAGATACCACCCTGGCCTTGCAAACGCCCGATTCCGATATTGCCCACGCCCTTCAGGTTGCCATCGAACGCAACGAACACCTGAGTGCTTTCATGCGCAATTTTGCCGACGTCATCCGGCTGCCCGAGCCACGCATGGAACAGATTGATCTGCACCTGCTGTTGGGCAAAGTGGTGCAGTTGATGGATTTCAAGGCGCGCTCGGTGGGCGTATCCCTGCAATGCGCTTTCGCAGAAGGGCCACTGCAGACATGGGCCGACGCCGGCCAACTCGAACAGGTGTTTATCAACCTGATAAAAAATGCCATCGAAGCCGCCAGCGGAAACGGTATCGTTCGCATTCAAACTGCCAGAAAACCACTTCAAATCATCATTGCCGACAATGGCACGGGTATTCCCGAAGCGCTGAAAGACAAAATTTTCTCCCCTTTTTTCAGCAGCAAAAACGGTGGTCAGGGCATTGGCCTCACCCTGGCCCGCGAAATATTGACCGCGCACGGCTACACTTTCAGCCTGGAAACGAAAGACACGGGGTGGACAGAATTTATTATAGGTGAGAGAGTGAGAGAGGTGAGAGGTGAGAGGTGAGAGGTGAGAGGGCGTAGAGTGTACCGCTTCCTCTTTGGGTTTTACAAGAGCGAAGCGTAGCACCCCCGCCAGTCCTGAAAGCCAGCCCTGAAAGGGCGTATTCAACAGCATAGCGCATAGCGCTATGTATTCGATTTGTATTCGATGTTGTATTAGTTCGCGCCCCGTTGGTGCCTCCACCCACCCTACCACCCCAACAATCACCAATTCCCATCCCATCTGCGCAAATAATTCCCCACAAAGGCAGGCACGACACAGTGGCCTGCCTTTTTTATATCCTTGGCATACAACGATCCAAAACACTCGAAACAATGCCAACGCAACATACTTCCGCCATCCCAACTTTCCGATATACGTTGAACACAACCCTGTTGTATCAACCTGCCGGGCCCTGAAAAACACCTGCACCGAAAAACCGTAACCAACCTTTCTCCTTTCACCTACCATAAAATCTTTTTATCATGTTAAGATGGTCCGTCACCTTTTTCGTCATAGCCCTGATCGCAGCCGTACTCGGCTTTGGCGGTCTCGCAGGCAGCGCAGCATACCTGGCTAAAATCCTTTTCTTCGTTGCGCTCATCGTCTTCGTAGTGAGCCTTGTAACCGGCCGCAAACGCATAGACGTATAGCGAACTCCGATACCACCTCCCCCCTAAACCTTGCAGGGCAGCGTCCCCGAAGTATACTACCCAGGTGGCGTTGCCCTTGCCATTTTCCCAAATCCATATATCACCACACATACTAGAAACCATGAAAAAGCAATTCCTTTTTGCAGGATTCCTGACCGTAACCCTGGGCGCACTGGCGCTCACTTCCTGCAACAATACCCCTTCCGAAAAAAAGGAGGCCGCTAATGAAGCCATGCAGGAAGCCAAAGAAAAAGCCATGGAAGCCAAAGAAGACATGAAAGACGCTTCTCAGGCCGCAATGGCTGCCATGCGCGCCGAACGCGACAGCGTGGCTATGAAAATTGACAAGGCTGCCGACGATCTTGATGCTGAAATCGCCAAAATCGACAGCAAAATGGCCAAAGCCAGCGCCAAGGAAAAAGCCCGCTGGGAAGAACGCCGCAAACGCCTTGCTGCCGAACGCGATGAACTACGCGCCGACATGCAAAAGGTAAATGAAGACATGAAAGACGGCTGGGCTGATTTTAAAAACAGCATTGCCATGAAACTCGATAAAGTGTCGGAAGACCTGAAGTCGGATAAATAATGCTGGATACGGAGATACACTCCTGCCGGTGTCGTCCCGAATTTTTCCGCTGTGAAAAGTTCGGGATTTTTTTTGTCTTTATGCCAACACGAATATCTTTGGCATCATCAAAAATATCCCCCCTCCAACCCAACCCCAACGCCTTCCGCTGCGTATGCTCTATAAACGACGTTTTTTTCCATGATAAAGCCCCTTGTTTACCTCTGTTTGATGGTAATCTACTTGAACGCCTGCGACAAGCCGGAACTGGATTTGTACGACGGGCCGGGCAAAAAACCCGTGTACTTGCCTGCCGACCAACTAGGCGACATACGCAGCGAAGCGCCGCAATCCATTGCCGCATCGGGCACCATTTTCCTGCGCGATACGCTCCTTTTTATGCTGGAGCAATACAAGGGAATTCATGTTTTCAGCCTGAAAGATTCCATCCAGACGGTCAATCTGGCGTTTATCAAAATCCCGGCCATCACCGATTTTACCCTGAGCGATCATTACATTTATGCCGACAGTTGGAAAGACATTGTGGTCGTCGACATCAGCAATCTGTACCAGGCACATGAAACATCTCGCCTGCGCGACCTGCTTAACCCGTCTATGTTTCCTCCTTTGTACGATGGCTACTTCGAATGCGTCGATGAATCAAAAGGCGCCATTATCGGTTGGGAAGACGCCGTGCTGACCAATGCCAAATGTGTAACACTGAACTAAACATACCCTTTCACCACTAAAACTACACCGCCATGCGCCGACACCTTGTACTTGCCGCCACCATCGCCCTGCTGCTGGCATCCTGCTCCAAAGACGCCGATTCGGTGAACACCCAAGGGCAGTCGGGCTCTATTACTCGTTTTGCTGTGTACGACCATTTCATGTATGTACTCAACCAGAATGAAGTGCAGACCTATGACATTTCCCAAAAAGACGCCCCAAAACTGGTGCATCGGCTGCCTACCGATTATGGCCTAGAAACGATCACGATCTATGATCATGCCATTTTTATTGGCTCTGTGTCGGCATTGTATATCCTGAATATCGACAACCCGGCAGCACCGTACATACTGGCAAAAAGCGATCGGCTCAGCGACATCGGATTCACGGGATGCGATCCGGTGGTGGTGAAAGATGACTATGCTTATTCTACCCTGAAAATTATTAGAAATGCCTGCGGAAGTATTGCTGCGCAAAGCGCGCTGGTGGTATACGACATCAGCGATAAATCGGCCCCCGTATCGGTAGGCGTTTACCCGATGAACATTCCCAACGGGCTGGGATACAAGGACAATTACCTGTTCGTGTGCGATGAAGGCAGCGACCAACTTCGCATTTTCGATATTTCCAATCCGCTGGATGTGCAAGAAACTTCGTGGGCCGTGAATATTACCGACCCGTACGACCTGATTGTGGACGGTGAGCGCATGATCGTTTCTTCCAAAACGGATTTCCAGATTTTCGACCTGGCGGATGTGGTACACCTCAAAAAACTTGGACAAATTCCCAAATAAATGCGTTTAATCATCCTGTTTTGGGCCATACTGCCCCTGCATCTGTTAGCGCAGTCGACAACGGAGGATGCCGACCGTCGGCATATGCCCTATTCCCTGAAGATTGCTCCGACAGGGTTGCTCAATCTGTTGCAAACTTCGCTTACCCTGCAGTCTGACATACCGATCGGGGGCCGCTGGGGACTCGATGCCGGGGTGGCGGGCATATTTGCCTCGTCTCCTTTTGCACAATATTCGGGAGAGTATTTTTTGGGATATAAATTGAGGCCCATTTTTAAATACTACCTGCGTCCGTACGTGCTGGATCGGCGCTATGTAGGTATCGTACTGAAATTCAGCGACATATACAACCGACGTTATTATCGTACCACGCGCCAGGGCGGGCAGTATGAAGAATGGTTGCTGCTCAGGCGACGCCAGATTTCCGGTGGCGTTTCCCTGCAATTCGGCGGCATACATTTCTGGGGAAAAAACAAACGCTGGCTCCTCGAACCGTTTCTGGGGTTTGGCGTGCGCTGGATACAAAACTACCCCGCCCAAACACCGCCGGATGCGGTGCAGGTGCGCCCACGCGGCTTTTTTGATTTTACGCTGGAGGAAAGGGTGTATGCCGCGCCGGATTTGATGTTCGGGTTGCATATTGGGCATCTACTTTGACACACTGCAACACGGATTTCACGGATTAAATACGGATGGCACGGATTGTATTTCGTTCCATCCGTGCAATCCGTACCAAGTCTGCGCCATCCGTGTCGCAATGCCATCCGTACCATCCGTATTTATTCCGCGAAATCCGTGTAATCCGCATTTAATCTGTGTAATCCGTGTTGCAGTGCCTCAGTGTTTCACCACCTTAAACACCGCCGGCGCACCTTCCTCTTTTTCATATACTTCCAATTGGTACATGCCGTTTTCCAATCCTTGCAGGGTGGTTTCCTGACCAGGCAGCATCGTTTTCACCAATTGCCCCAGTTTGTTTTTCAGCAGCACTTTTTGCCAGGGTGCTGTGCTGCTGATCTGCACGGCGCCGGTAGTCGGGTTGGGATAAACGCCCGTGATCGAGGCCTCCCATTTCACCTGTACTGCCTGGCTGTAGTTGGCGCGGCCATCAAGGTCGACCTGCCGGAGGCGGTAGTAATTGATGCCGGAGATCGGGTGTTTATCCTGGAAATAATAGTCGGCCAGGGTACTGGAATTGCCTTTGGCTGCCACAGCGCCAATTTTTTCAAAGGAAGCGCCATCTGCGCTGCGTTCAATGTCAAAACGGGCGGTGTTGTGCTCGTTGGCAGTGGCCCAGCGCAGGTCGATGCCAGTGGGGGCTGCACGGCCGGAGAGGGGTTTGGAGTATTGGACGGGGAGGTCAATGGAGGCTTCGTCGGCGCCAATGTCGACTTTTGTCAATTGCACACGAGGTTCATCATCCATGTCCACAACATCCATCAGAGGCATATATGTTGGGTCTCCCTTATCAAAAGCAGGCGACATTATCCCTAAGTGGAAATCCTGGTTGGAGGGGTTAACGAAGTTGGGATTCGCGTAAATGGAGTGCGCTTCCTGAGACGTTGTAGTCACATATTGTTGAAAATTAATATTGGTCAGGAATTGATTGTACCATTGAACACTAAGTTCAAGAGTACCGCCAACAATAACTGGGTCGGCGTTGTACAAATTGTAATCCAGCACCAGCCCTAGAGATGGAGCCATCACGGAATTGGGCTGAGCAACCAACAAGCGATCTAGTACATTTTTGGCGTAAAAGATGTTGTTTTT
>JAEUUT010000202.1 GCA_016787415.1 Saprospiraceae bacterium
CGCAAGACATTTGCACTGAAAAGTAAAAAAGCCGTAGCCGAAGATATTGTAGCGGAAATCATTTCCGTTATGCCACCAGCCAACCCGAATGCGCTTTGATGCGTCAAAGGCAAAATTGGATCACATACCATGTTTAAAAGAAATCTTTTTCTCCTGTTCATCTTGCTTTGCGCTGCCGGCATGCAGGCCCAGGGCGAATTGAATGCTACTGTGCGGGTGAGCACCCCTCAACTTCAAAAAAATGACCGCCGCTTTTTCGATCAAATGGAAGTAGCGCTGCGCGATTTTCTGAACAATACCAAATGGACGCAGGAAGCATTCGAGCCGGATGAGCGCATCGAGTGCAACTTCATTTTTACCATCAAAAGCGAGCAGGAAAACAATATTTTCGAGGCCGAACTGGCCGTTCAGGCTACGCGCCCGGTATATGGCAGCGGCTATAAAACTGCCCTGATTTCGCACCTCGACAAGGATATTATTTTCACTTACGAGCAAAATCAGCCCGTCGAGTTCCTGCGCGACGCTACCGACAACCAGAACCTGCCGGCTATCCTGGCGTTTTATACCTACGTCATCCTGGGTATGGATTTCGACTCGTTTTCGCTGTACGGTGGCGACCCTTACCTGCTCACAGCGCAGCAAATCGTGACCAACGTACAAAACTCCTCCACCAATGGCGCCAGCGGATGGCGACCCAATGACGGCGGCAAAAACCGCAACCGCTACTGGATTATTGAGAACCTGCTCAACCCGCGTGTAAAACCTTACCGCGCCGCGATGTACACCTACTACCGCAAAGGACTCGATATGTTTACGACCAATATCGATCAGGGTAAAACATCTATTTTACAGGCGCTGGAGGATGTAGACAAAGTAGGGATCGCCTATTTCAATTCCATGATCATTCAGATGTTTGCCAATGCCAAAAAAGACGAACTGGTGGAAATGTGGAAAGTGGGAGCGCGCCCGCAGAAGGAACGTGTCATTCAAATTATGACTAAAATAGACCCTGCCAACAGCCAACGGTACCGGGAAATCGGGTCATAAGTCGGCTGAATTGGCCGTTTAACCCCGTTTTTAAACAATTTCACCCAATAAGGCTGCTAACTTCAGGGGCTTCCGTAGTTTTGCCCAAACTTCGGAAGCCTCTTTTTGTTTAGAGTCCTGAGTCGTAAGTCCTGAGTCCTGAGTCGTGCGGATTCCTGGCGTCTCAACTCCACAATTACTTCAACCAATTTACATTTCAATCATTCTGCCCCATAGCATCTCAACTTCTCAGCCCATATAATGGATAGCATCATCACCGTAAGTCAGTTCCTGCTCAGTCTCTCGATCCTTATAGTCCTGCACGAAATGGGGCACTTCCTGCCCGCCAAGTGGTTCAAAACCCGCGTGGAAAAGTTTTACCTGTTTTTTGATTTCGCTCCGTTCAACTCCTTGTGGAAAATAAAAAAAGGTGAAACAGAGTATGGAATCGGCTGGCTGCCGCTGGGCGGTTATGTGAAAATTTCGGGCATGGTGGACGAAAGTATGGACACCGAGGCGCTGAAAGAACCACCCAAGCCCTGGGAATTTCGTTCCAAACCAGCCTGGCAACGCCTTATTATTATGATCGGCGGCGTAACGGTCAACTTCCTGCTCGGATTTTTCATTTTCAGCATGATGTTGTGGTCGTTTGGTAAATCGTATATCCCTACTTCGGAATTGAAATACGGCATCGCTATGGACTCCGTGTTGCTGAAACAGGGCTTTCAAAATGGCGACGTGATTACACGCCTCGGCGATAAACCTTTCGACCGACTCGACCCGGCACAGTTTGTGGAAGCCCTCGTGCTCGACAATGTGCGCGACATCACAGTATTGCGCAATGGCCAGCAACAACACATCCTGCTCCCGGAAGATGCGGCACGCCAGATTACCAGCCAGAAAGTGCCCAAAGCCCTGCTGATGGCGCCGCGTATCCCATTTGTAGTGGAGGAAGCCGTGGCTGGCAAACCCGCAGCCAAGGCCGGCCTGCAGAAAGGCGACCGCATCGTGTCGTTCAACGGCCAGTCGATACCTTATTTCGATCAGTTTGCACCCCTGGCACAACAGCAAAAAGGCAACACCATTACACTTGGGATTCTTCGTGGTCAGGACACCATGCAAGTGCCGATCACTCTTACGGAAGATGGCCTGATTGGGGTAAAAACCCAGTTGGCTGGCTATTTCAAGGAAGAACGTGAACACTATACCTTTGCCGAGGCCGTTCCTGCCGGCGTTCAAATGGGTGTTGATTTCCTGAATACCCAACTCAAGGCATTCGGACAAATGTTTAAAGGCAAAATTGCCGTAAAAGATAACCTGGGTAGCCTGATCAGTATCGGTAAAATGTATGGCCCCGTGTGGGACTGGGAGCGCTTCTGGAACCTCACCGCCTCTCTGAGCATTATCCTGGCTTTCATGAACCTGCTGCCTATTCCCGCCCTCGATGGCGGCTATGTGCTGTTCCTCCTGTGGGAAGTGGTGACGGGCAAAAAAGTGAGCGATAAATTCATGGAGCGTGCCGTAACAGCCGGTTTCTTCCTGCTGCTGGGCCTGATGATTTTCGCCTTTGGCCTGGATATTTGGCGGCACGTGATTCAACGCTTCCTTTAGTGGTTATCCGTTATCTGTTATTAGTTATCAGGGGTGGTAAGGAGACCATTCGTACAGATACTTGGCCACACAAAAAGGAATGCCAAGCATCTGTATGAATGGTCTCCTTACCACCCCTGATAACTAATAACCGATAACGGATAACGATCTTACCACCCCTGATAACAGATAACAGATAACGGATAACCAATAACAAAACGTGGATTACTTCGAATTCTACGGCATTTCCCCATCCTTCCGGCCCGATGAAGCCTTGCTGCGCCGCACCTACCTGGAGCGCAGCCGGCAGTATCATCCGGACTTTCATACGCTGTCGGATGATGCAGAGCAGGCGCGGATGCTGGAAATGGCTACCCTGAATAATGAAGCGTTCAAAACCTTGTCGGACCCCGACAAGCGGATGGCATATATCCTGAAAATCAACGGATTGCTGGAAGAAGGCGAAAGTCAGGGCGCATTGCCGCAGGCCTTTCTGATGGACATGATGGACATCAATGAGGCCATGATGGAACTGGAGTTCGACTTTGATGCAGAACGACTACAGCAAACGCAGCAAGCCGTTGAAACGCTCGACCAATCCATGAAACAGGATATTCAACCTGTGTTGGACAACTGGACGCCCACAGCGGCCAATGCAGCATCCGATTTGATGCGGGTGCGGGAATATTTTTTTAAAAACAGATATTTATTGCGCATTTTTGAAAATCTGTCTAAGTTTGCGGCCGCTTCTGGCAATTGAAGTTATTTCAAGGAATCGGATAGCGGCATATTATACGGCATGAAAATGCCTGCTCCGGGAAGCCGGCAGCACATACAACAAGTAGCGGGAGTGGCGGAATGGTAGACGCGTTGGTCTCAAACACCAATGACTTCGCGGTCGTGCGGGTTCGAGTCCCGCCTCCCGCACATAAAGCGGTAAATGATTGTTTTTCAATCGTTTGCCGCTTTTTTTCTGGATAGGGCATGGAAGAAAGCCTGCTATTCGACATGTAGCGTTGTTTCCCGTAGATTAATTTCCCGCAGATCTCGCAGAATACACGCAGAACTCGCAGAACGTAGAGTACACATTATTATCAGTCAATGTTTTAGTATACTCTACGTTCTGCGAGTTCTGCGTGTATTCTGCGAGATCTGCGGGAAATTAATCTACCGTAAATATCAACGCGAACCGAAGACCCATGTTTGCGTACCTTCGCCCCCAATGGCGCTCATCCTCACCAACGACGGCTCTCATTCGGTGTACTCCGAAACTTACGGCGTAACCTATCACTCCCGCTTCGGGGCCGTGACCGAATCGGCGCATGTGTTTATTGCAGCCGGGCTGCGCTACAAGGCCGTGGTGCAACAGGATATTTCGATTCTGGAAACAGGCTTCGGCACCGGTCTCAACGCA
>JAEUUT010000217.1 GCA_016787415.1 Saprospiraceae bacterium
GATGACACGGATAGAACAGATATGCACGGATTTATATGGGGAACCCAGGCGATGCGGTGTTTTTTTGGGGGAGGGATATTGCCTAATGGTCGGGTGTTGCCCTTTGATGCCGTCTATGCCGCCCCCCATGCCATCCACGCCGCCCCCCAGGGCGTTGCCCTGGGCTATTGGATACGCCCTTTCAGGGCTCCCCGGTGGTAATGAGTGGCTATTTTCTCACTTCTCGTCTCTCACTTCTCACCTCTCACTTCTCACCTCTCTTTAGACAAGGCGTGATTTGCGGCGCAACAGTTGTCTCAGCCTTTTTTCCCGGAATCCACAGGAAAGATCGGCTGTACCTGGAGAGAGTCGATGGGCAGGATAGGAGGCGGTTGCACCGGGCGAAACGGGCGAAGGCGTGCCAGTGAGTCGTTCATGGAATTGGTGGCGTCCAGCAATAACAATGAATCTACTGTTTCCTCGGCTTCACGAAGCAAAATTTCGCGGCACTCGGCCATTTTTTTTTGTCGAAAATCCGATACGGCGTCCGTCACTTTTTGCTGGATAATTTCCTCCTTGTTTTTATTGCATGCAAACGCAAAGGAAAGCAACAGGATTGCCAACAGATTTTTCACAAAAACGCAAGGAGTTGATTTTGAGTGCATTATTTTCAAATTAACAAAAACCTGAACGGAAGTATGTGGCAAATTTAAAGCCTGTAATCGGTTCGCTCCGAAAACATTTTCATGGCTCAATATTCCGCCTGCCAAATATTTATTAAAAAATTTTAAGTACATGTGTTGGCATTTTTGGAGAGCGGCGTATATTTGCACTACCAATTATAACATTGGGTGTTACAACAGCAAATTCTCACCTTCGGGTGTCGTTTTTAAGAAGTTTTCATTTGGTTTTTTGGGGTTATACAGGGTGCTCAGAGTAATCTGTGGTGCCCTGTTCTTTTTTTGTCAGGTTGCTTCCCCGGTGCATTTTTCAAGTGTCTGTTTTTCCTGACACTCCCCTTCGTCTCCGCTTTGCAGTGTACTTTTGTGTTGTTGTGCGTGCTGCACGACGGCTCAAATATTTCTTCTGTGCAACAGACTTCTGAATTCTCTTTCCTTCGCCGTCCGCGCCGCAATCGGCAGTCGGCTGCCATTCGCGGCATGGCCGTAGAAACGCACCTTTCGGCCCAACATCTTGTTTTTCCATTGTTCCTGCTCGACGGCTCGGGCATCCGCAGTGAAATCAAGTCGATGCCGGGGATTTATCGTTTTTCACCCGACGAGTTGCTCCGTGAGGTAGGCGAGTGTATGGAACTGGGCATTACCAATTTTGTGGTTTTCCCGGCTGTGGCTGATGCACTGAAGGATAAAACAGCCACGTTTAGTTATCACTCCGACAATTTTTACCTAAAAACGGCACGAGAAATCAAAAAACGTTTTCCGGAATGCTGCCTCATCAGCGATGTAGCAATGGACCCGTACAGCAGCGACGGACATGACGGACTGGTGGAAAACGGAGAGATCGTCAACGACCCTACCTTGCCAATTCTGGCCCGCATGTCGGTGGCGCAGGCGGAAGCAGGTTTCGATATGCTTGGCCCGTCCGACATGATGGACGGTCGGGTAGGCGTGATGCGCCGGGCACTGGATGAGGCAGGTTTTCAGAAAACGGGCATTTTGTCGTACACGGCCAAATATGCCAGCGCATTTTACGGGCCTTTCCGCGATGCGCTCGATTCGGCGCCCAAAAGCGGCGACAAAAAAACGTATCAGATGAACCCGGCGAATCGCCGCGAAGCGCTCATTGAAGCCGAACTGGACACCCTGGAAGGCGCCGACATGCTGATGGTAAAACCGGCCCTGCACTACCTGGACGTGATTCAGTTGCTCAAAGAAAAACAACCATTGCCGGTGGCAGCCTACCATGTCAGCGGTGAGTGCGCCATGCTCATTGCGGCTGCGCAGAACGGTTGGCTGGATTTCGACCGGGCAATGCCTGAAGCGCTGCTCAGCATTCGGCGGGCAGGCGCAGATGTGATTCTGACCTATTTTGCGAAAGAGTTTGCAAGGCGTTTTCCGAAAGGGGTATAGTATCGGATTCATCATGGCCCTACTGCTCACCTTGCCAGAAGGATTGGGAGCACGGCGCGATCAGATTAAAATCCGTTTATAAAATTATACCCACATGCTTTGTTTTCCAAAAAACAAGGTTACCTTTGCGCTCCATTTTTGAAACGCAGTACCTAATTATTGATCAGCGATGAAACGCACATTCCAACCATCCCGCCGCGCCCGCAAGAACAAACATGGCTTCCGTGAGCGTATGGCTTCCAAGAATGGCCGCAAACTCCTCTCGCGCCGCCGCAAGCAAGGCCGCTGGAAACTGACGGTTTCCGACGAGAAGCGCCTGAAATAATAAAGCGGGTGAGTGCATACGGTTGTATGCTGTCCCTTCTTTCCATGATGATTAATAAGACTTCCGGGGTTCAGGCAACGCCGGAAGTCTTATTTTTGTATTTCTGCACATCGATCATCACCTTGTGAACACTCCCAGGCACACTTTCAACCGATCGGAACGCCTGAAAAGCCAGACGCTTATTGGCAGGCTTTTCAAGGATAGCCAATCGTTTGTCGCCTATCCCCTGCGCGTAGCCTGGGTAGAACTCTCTCATTTGGATGCACCTGCCCAGGTGGTCATCTCTGTACCCAAACGGCTGTTCAAAACGGCCGTTGCCCGCAACCTCCTGAAACGCCGGATCCGCGAAGCCTGGCGCTTGCACAAGCATCTTTTCTACGAAAAACGCGGCGAAAAGCCTCCGGTAGCCCTGTTACTCATGTACATCGCTAAAGAACCACTGCCTTATTCCGAGATAGAGGCCGGTATCAAGAAATTGGTACGGAAAATGCCGTAAAAGCCGGTTATTTGTTCTACCAAAAACAGGGTATTATGAATGAGCAGGGCGGATGCCTGTATGCCTTCGGAAAGGGTAGTTTTATTGCGTTGGCCGTGGTGGTTTTGCCCGGTTTGCTGGTGTATTGGTTCTACGACGACCTCAAGGCACGTATAGACGGCATCTCCGATTTGCCTGTTTTTCATGAAATGAAGCACGATTTCCGTACCGGAGCCGAACTGGCAGGCGCTGCTTTTAAACGGGAATTGCAACAGTTTTATGCCGATACACTCCTGCAGCCGGCACAGACGCCTGTCGCGCCCCCCAAAGGAACGTTCTGGCGCAGACCAGGGCTTGAACAAGACCTCAACCTGAAACTCGCGCGCAAAAACCGCAGCAGCGCCCAGGCCTACCTCGATTATATCGAACAGCACCGCGACCTGGCAGTGATCGAAATGAAACGTACGAAAATTCCTGCGTCTATTACGCTGGCGCAAGGCCTGCTCGAAACAAATGCAGGTCGCAGTGTGCTGGCTACTCGTGGCAACAACCACTTCGGTATCAAATGCCGGGCGCGTTCGGGTTTTCGCCGCGACGGCCGGATCAATGACGCCGATTTCGATTTCCATTCCCTGGCCGTCGACTGTATGCAAATGGCCGACGATTATACCTGGGATCGTTTCGAGGTGTATCAAACGGCACAGGACAGTTATCGAAGGCACAGCCAGTTGCTGCAAGACAGGCGTTATGGCTGGATGCTGCACCGCTATGAAGTGGGCGGCGTGTACCATATCGACAAGGCCATTTATGGCCAGACGGAAGTGCCTTATTATGCCGCCTGGAGCGTGGGCCTCAAACAGTCGGGATATGCTACTGCGCGGACGTATGCGGAAAAACTGACGCTCATTATCGAGACGTATCAGTTGTGGCGGATAGATTATGAGGCGGTGGTGAGTGGTGAGTAGTGAGTAGTGAGTGGTGAGTGGGGAAATAGTAGAGCGTTTGTGTGAGGCTTTGCCTCATTGGGAATAATAAAATAGTTTGCCAGCGTGCCTGTTGCAGGCCTGCATGCAATCATTTTGCAAACCAGGCAGGCTGGCAATCATTCTTGTAAATCAGCATGAGGCCACCTCTCACACAAACCCTCCATTATTCACTACTCACCACTCACTACTCACCACTCACTATTTCGCCATGAAAAATTTCTTCGAATTCTTTGGTTTCCTTTCCGCAGCAGGCATGTCGGCCGTTGTAATTTTCCTTTTTATCGGTAAAAAAGAAGGGCTCAGAGGCGCTGACAAAGACACCCGCGTATCGGAATACAACATTTCCAATGAGGCAGACATGCCCGACAGACCGCGGGCCATTGCCTTGCACCCTGCCAAAGGCAGCAAATCCGCTTCCAGAAAAGAAAAGGCAGTGCAACAGGAAGAAGAACGCAGCCAGTCGGCATCCGAACAGTTGAAAAACCTTTACGACGACGCCGAATTTGTTTCCTCCACCGCCAAACAATGGAAATCGACGGTAAGAGACGTTGCGGAAGACTACAATGTGCGCCCACAGGTGCTGCTGGCCCATGTAATGGTACAGTCGTACTTGGGCAACTACTCCAAAAATCAATTGAAACGCGACGCTAGCCAGCACGCAGGCGAGCAGATCAAATCCGTAAACGCAGCCCTGAAAACCTATCCCTATGGATGGAGTATGCAAAAATTGATGCAGCAATACGATCTGATGCGCTATTTCCCGGAAGAGGTACCTGTAGCATCCGCATCGCTGCACATGATGCCGGAGAAAAAAATGACCCCTAAAACGGTTTCTAAAAGCGCCGGCAAACCGGCCGCACAGCCTGCTGCTTCTGCTGTTTCGCCTGCCGAAGATGGATTTCGGAATATGGTAGCCAAAGAATACGGCTTCTCCTCCTGGACGGGCCTGCAACGCCTGGCCGATCCGGAAACAAAAGCGGAAGCACAAAAACGGGTAAAAAGACTGATGCTGGCGGCAAGAATCAAGTAGATTTTAGATTTAAGATTACATGATTTTAGATTTTAGATTTTCCGGGATGCCCTCCTTCTAAAATCTAAAATCATGTAATCTAAAATCTTAGAAGTTGTTTGAGTTAATTTGTCGAGGGCAGAAAGAGCGGATTTTGTTGGTAGGCAAGGCTTATTTTGGAGAGAATCGCCGGAGTCTTTTCCCTACAAAATCCCCCCACCACACCCAAAAAATCCCCTCTTTCTGCCATCGACAAATTAACTCAAACAACTTCTTAAATTCTCAGGGCTGCACCTCGTCCGTACGCTGCATCAGCACAGGACGATCGCCTTCGGAGTGGTGGCTCACATGGTACCATTGGTTTTCCCCAAAGCGTGTCCATGTGAACGGCAGTTTGCCTGGGCGAACGGGGTCGAAACGCACGTCTTTTTCGCCGATCCAGGTCACTACCCAGTCGCGGTTTTCGCCGAGGTAAAAATGGCCTTCATACCAGGACAGCATGGTGGATGCCGGCTCGCCCTGGTCGCTGATGTCATTGATTTCAAGTTGGAAATCATCCGTGATATGAAAACTCTGGCGCACGGGTTTGCCCGGCTGGGTGCTCTCCCATGCTCCTTCGATCCAGCGCAGTTTGCGGATGTCATTCTGTGTATACCTGACATCCGGGATGGTGACTGTCGACTGAATAGCAGCGGCGGCAACAGGCAAATCTGCCGATTGACGGCAGGCAAAGGAAGCAGTTAGCAGCAGGGATAGGAGGAGTATTTTCATGGTAATACGTATTGCTTTGGATGTTTCCTGACAGTTTTTTGCACAATTTTGTTGCCAACTTATAACTTATTGACAATCAAATTATTGCAATGCCTTTTCTCGATAAAAATGCCCGAAATTGAACAATAGTGTTCATTTTCGGACATTTACAAACCCTGAATTACTGTACTGGCTCTACTTTGTAAACGATGTAATCGGTATCGCCCTGCCAAGGGAAAGCGTCGATCAATTCGCGGTAATAGACCTTGATATTTTTGCCGTCGAATTGTTGGGCTTGCTGATACACCGCGTCGTTTTTTACCGAAAAATTCCAGGTGCTTTGTGGAGTCAGGATGGTACTGCCGCCGAGGTGCAACTGCCCTTCATAGGTTTTGAACATCACCCCTTTTTTGGAAATCTTGAACAGCACGCCGGTGCGGGTTCCTTCGCTGATGGTATAGGTTCTGTAAAAGTAATAGCCGATGGAAAACAGCAGGCCTACGGCCAGAATCAGCCACAAGGTGCGGCGTGCAATTTTGCCTGCTTTTTGTTTGACCTGATCGAATTGAACAGACATGGTTGGTTTGAGTTGAGTTGGATGTGTGGTTATGAGGCTATGAGACGCTTTCAGTTGCAGAAAAGTTAACTTCTTTAGCCCTGACAAATGTAAAAAACACTTCTCATAAGTACCGAGGTAAAATCACCTCTCACTCTCTCACCCTCTCGCTTTTCACCTCTCACTTCTCACCTCTCACTTCTCACCTCTCTTTCCTCTACACCCCTTTCTTGCTTCCCCAAATCTGCACGTGCAAACGATCCGAGTAACGAAAGCCGAACTGCTTGCAAATTTCCACCAGCCACTGTCTTTTTTCCTGCAATATGTTTCGTTCGGTTGCTTCGGGCATCAGCCAGGTTTTTTCCGGGTCGATGTGATACATTTCCATCAATTGAAGCACCTCGGCCAGGTCATTTTCAGCGGCAAGTACAAATTTGAAATTGGCTTTCGGGCTTCGGGCAAAAAAACGCAGTGCGGCCGGTCGTTCGCGTAGTTTGCGGCTATTGTTGCTGTTTTCCAGTTTGGGCGATACGTTGTACTGACCAATGACATTATCAAAGTCTATATCGGGCTGTAGGGTGCCATTGGTTTCCACTTCAAAACGGTAACGCAACGATAACGCGCGCAGGGCGTGCATAAGTTCCGTGAGCGCCGGCTGTTGCAGCATTGGCTCTCCGCCGGTCAGGATGACGTTGTAGCAGGGAAAAGTGGCAACGGTATCGGCAATGTCGGCCACGCTGCACTCGGATATCCACTCTTTTTTTTGAAACTTTTTATAACCTGGCAAAGCATCGTGTACGTGCGGGAATCGGGTATTGGTCCAGTTCCAGGTATAATCCGTGTCGCACCAGATACAGTGCAGGTTGCACAGGGAGGTACGGACAAATATGGAGGGCACGCCAAGGCTTTTCCCTTCTCCCTGGATGGAATGGAAAATTTCGGGTTGGCCGTTCAGCCGGGCCATTTTGAGCAGCCGGGTAGATGTTTGGGTTTCGGACAAGAGTGAATTAAATTTCTATGGTAAAAACAGTGCCCTGTGGCTTGTTATCGGCAACGGAAATAGTACCGCCGTGTGCTTTTACAATTTGCTGAACAATATACAACCCCAGACCAGTTCCCGTTGTCTGGCGTGTTTCTTCGCTGCCGAGGCGATAAAATTTTTCAAAAACGGCCTGTTTTTCCGAATCCGGGATGCCATGCCCCTGATCGGCGACCCGAATACGCACTTTTTCTGGCCCTTGCTCAACGCTGCATTCCACAGGAGCGCCTGCCGGAGAGTATTTCAAGGCGTTTTCCAGCAGGTTTTGCAGTACCGAATTCAGTCCGGGTTTGTCGGCCTGTACCGCTGGAAAATGATCGGGAACGTGTATGCTGATATCGGCTTTGGGGAAGCGAACCAGCAATCGCCCTGCAATGTCGTGCAGCATGGCTTCCAGGCTAACTGGCTCGGGCATGGGGCGCCAATTGTCTTCCAGCCGGGCTGCAAGCAGCAGGTCTTCGACGAGGTTTTGGAGGCGACTGACGTCTTTCAGGCCATTTGACAGCAGTTGTTCGCGGTTTTCAGGAGGCAGGTTGGGGCGGCGCAGCGTTTCGAGTTCGAGGCGCAGGGCTGCTATGGGCGATTTCAGTTCGTGGGTGATGCTCAGCAGGAAATTGCGGCGCTGGCGGGCGAGTTTTACTTCCCGGTTGGCGCTGCGGTGTACGATCCACAAACCGAAAACGAGGCAGGCCATAAAAAACAGTCCTTCCGACACGATCATACGGCGGCTTTTGTGCCAGTTCTTTTCTGCCCGCTTGTATTCGGCGGTTTCATACATACGCGTCAGGTTGATACCGCTTTTCCCTGCACCGGAAAAACGGGCTTCAAGGGCCATTTTTTCTACTTCAAACAGTCGATCATTTTTCGACCACAAGTGCCACGACCACCAGCCAAATGCCAGTACCATGTA
The DNA here is from genome assembly GCA_016787415.1 of Saprospiraceae bacterium. GTDB lineage: Bacteria > Bacteroidota > Bacteroidia > Chitinophagales > Saprospiraceae > M3007. The sequence goes on from JAEUUT010000217.1 coordinate 8,120, forward strand.
GCCGATTACCAGACTGGATGCCAGTTTGACGGGTATTTTTTCGAGCAACATAATAAATCTGTGTCCCATGCTATGGAAACAATCTTCTTCCAAAAAGTTCTTTCAAATTCCATACAAACAGTCCGAAGGCCAGTGCCAGCCACAGGTACATCCACACACGGTACGGGAAAATACCCACGACCTGTTCGTACATAGCCAGGTCGCTTTTGGGGCCCACATCAAAATCCTGTATAATGTACAGTACAGTAGCAAGCCCGAGGAACATAAGCGCATCCTGATCCCAGGTGGTTCGGCGGGCTACAAAAAACAGGGTGGCTGCAAATCCGAACAGCAGGCCCGTGCTCGTAAACGACTCGAACCAGATGATACCTGCCAGCGCCATAATAAAAGCGAGTACCAGCAGGGCGGCCTGCGCCTGGGTGCGGTGTTTTACGCCAATGCGGAACAAGAGATTGCCCAGCAGGGCGCTGCCCAGGTAGCCACCGATCAGAATGACGCCTGCGCTGCCGCCGCGCGTAATCGTGTAGCCGCTCCCATCAGGGTTTATCTGAAGCCCATCGACCGACCCGCCAGTCAGGATAGCGCCAGTCGCATGACCCAGTTCGTGCAAAAAGGCCACCAGCATGGTAACTGGATACAACACGAGGCTTCCAAAAGAGCCGCCAAAAAATTTGAGTATTACATACACCAACACCATGGCCAGCAGCCGTGCAAGCAGGTTTTTATTCATAGAGCAAAGTAAATTTGGACGTACAAATGAACGGTTTTTCCATGAACCGGAAAGATTTCCATTGGAGTATGCTGTCTTTTCGGGTTAAATTTCAAATTTTTGTCCCCGCAAACCCGGCATATGTCAACCAGCACAAAACAGATCCGCGAACTGATCGGCGAGAATGAAATCGAACAGGCCATCCGCCTGTTGCTCGACTATTTGAACAATAGCCAGGAATACGATCTGACGGATTCTGCTGTGTTGCAAAAAAGCCGCTGGGCCGAATACAAACGCCGGAATGTGAGTGGTCTCGCCGAAAACCGCGAAATTGATGAGATCCGGGACTCGCTGTTGCGCATCGTCCGGGAAATCGACAACCGGGCTGCCGCTGGCAATAACTACGAGCCACCCCGCAAGCCGGAATTCAACCCGCCGCCACCACCACCACCTGTGAAAGCCTATGTGGCACAGTGTATTTTTAGCGGCGACCCGAATGCCTACTATGTGACACCAGGCAATCAGATTGTGGTGGTCAACCCGATGAATAATTTCCCTGTCGTCGTAGCCACCCGGGTGGCCTCCATGAATCCGGCCTTTGCCTGGGTGTATCAGTTTCCCAACGGTTTTTATTACAGCATCGATCACAACGGCGCTATCTGGGGCGTCAACGCATTTGGTATGCCCATGCAAATGGGATACGTGCAATATCTCTGAAAGCCTTTTACCACTCCCTTTTGTCGGCTGGCGAACGTTTTCTTGTCATTTCCTTCTGATTTCAGATGGCTGAAAGCCGAAAAGGCGTTTGGGGACGTATATGGGGGATAGGGAGTTGAATCAGGATTTTGGAGATTAAAAGGATTAGAAGGATTCCAAACGGGATGTCCAAATTTTCTAAATTAATTTTATTGGATATATGTATTGCTATTCATATATCATTCAATCCTGTTTTTAAATTTTGGACATCCCGTTTGGAATCCTTCTAATCCTTTTAATCTCCAAAATCCTGGTTCACCCTCCCCCCTTTTTCATCAAATATTCCACTCAATGAAACTCATCAGTATTTTTTTCCTTTTTCTCTCCTGCAATGCTCCAGCGTTGCCAGTTGACTCACATTCTTCTGCTGCCGTTCAGCCTGCAATGTCTGCGCCTGCCGTATCCGACAGCATGGTGCCGCCCGAATACGATGCTGCCGGCCATCTGGTAAAAGTGAGCAAAACAAAAGCCGAATGGAAAAAACAACTCTCGCCGCAAGCCTTTTCCGTGCTGCGCGAAGAAGGCACTGAACGTGCCTACACCGGCAACCTGTGGGACAACCATGCCCACGGCATGTATGTATGTGCCGGTTGTGGACTACCGCTATTTTCTTCCGACACCAAATTCGACAGCGGAACAGGCTGGCCCTCTTTCTATCAACCGCTTAATGAAACCTGTATCGCCGAAAAGGAGGATAACACCTATGGAATGACCCGGGTAGAAGTGGAATGTGCCCGCTGCGGAGGGCATCAGGGCCATGTATTCAACGACGGCCCCAAGCCAACGGGATTGCGGTATTGTATTAATTCGGTGTCGCTGAAGTTCGTACCGAACTAGTTATCCGTTATCCGTTATCCGTTATTAGTTATCCGTTATTAGTTATCAGGGGTGGTAAGGAGACCATCCGTACTTGTTATCCGTTATCCGTTATCCGTTATTAGTTATCAGGGGTGGTAAAGAGACCATCCGTACAAATGTTTGGCATTCCTAATCAAGTAGCCAAAAAATCGTACGGATGGTCTCTTTACCACCCCTGATAACTAATAACCGATAACCAATAACAAGTACGGATGGTCTCTTTACCACCCCTGATAACTAATAACGGATAACGGATAACTAACTAGATTCCCTGGCATAACTCCACCAACACCCCATTACTCGACTTGGGGTGTAGAAACGCCACCAGTTTATTGTCGGCGCCGCGTTTAGGTTCGCGGTTGAGCGGGATAAAGCCTTCCGATTCGAGGCGGGCTATTTCGGCGTGTATGTCGGCTACTTCGAAAGCGATGTGGTGGATACCTTCGCCGCGTTTTTCAATAAACTTGGCGATTGGGCTTTCCGGGTCAGTAGCCACCAGCAATTCGATTTTGCTTTCTCCTATACGAAAAAAAGAGGTCGTAACGTGTTCGCTTGCCACCGATTCAGTTTTGTAGTGTTCGGAGCCCAGCAGTTTGTGGAACAACTCGTTCCCGGCTTCCAGATCGCGTACGGCAATGCCGATATGTTCGATGCGTAGCATGGCAATTATTTCTTTTTGATCCAGATTTGCTCTTCTCCGGTGAGTTTGGTGAGGATGTTGATGGTTTCTTGAATTTCACTCACTTTGTTGTATTTGAACCTGACGCCTACTTGAAATCCATTTTTTTCAAGGTAATACACCTCGTGACCGTCGTTGCGGAGCAGTTGGACAAGCCGGTCGGCATTTTGTTTTTCGCGCAAAGTGGCAATCACCAGAATACATTCGCGGCCTTCCGCATTTTTGGCTACCTGTTCGCGGGCAGCGGCCATTTTTTCCTCTGCCGATTCTGTAGCGCTCTGTTCTGGCACTTTTGTTTCGGCTGCTTCTTGTTTGGGGCGCACTGGCTCTGTTGCCGGTTTTTTTGTTGCTGGTGTATCGCTTTGTTCGGTTTGTTCACGTTCGGCGATTAGAGACTGCTTTTTCCGTTGTTGCCAGTACCAGATACCGATAGACAGGGAGGCAAACAGGAAAATAATACCCAAAGCGAGGCCAAGGCGCGAACGGCGTGGCCGACCAACGGACTCCATGGTTTCTGCTGGCGGAATATAGGGCGTGGCCGGCGTAGCGGCCGCGCCTTCGGCTTCGGGTTTCTCGGCCACTTCCCTCGACCGGGCAATAGGCGAAAACTGCAAAGGCGGCAACCCGTATGAGCCTGCATTAAAGTTGGTAGAATCGGGCAGAAACTGTATTTTCTGGACGTAATTGCGGTACAAACGGCCCACGCCAGGCAGGGTTACGATTTCACGCTGGTTGAGCAGGGTTTGAATTTTTTCTACAAATTCAGCGATGGTTTTTCGGGCATCATCCAGCGAAATACTATGGGTCTGGGCTACATCACCCACCAGAATACCGTCGTCCACGGTAAGGTTTTCGCTGAAGGTCAGCGTTTTGGCGGGCGGCGCAACGGAGCCCCCCGCGTAATCGGTCGTAGCCGGCGTTCTGGTAGCCGTGAATCCGCCAAAACCGGGGATAATCAAGGCATCGTGCAGAAAAAGTAATTTTTCAATGTGCGCCGGTATATCAATTTGCATAAAGAATGGGATGGAACGATCTTAAACGAGGTGACTTTAGGCAACTGTAAACGGGATTATCAGTTAATGGGAATCATGGGATAATGCCTGAAAATGCCGGGAAATGCCTCCAAAGGACTACAATTCCGCTATGCCAGACGTACACATGAATTGTCAGAGCAATTTGCTTGCCAAAACATCCGCAAAAATAGGATATTTACCGTATCAAAGCCGATTTGCTGTAATGTTGAGGCCGAAAAAAAATCCATCGCCGGATTTGGTGTAAAAACAACAATAAGCCCGTATTTTTGACCTCCACTACAAACTTGTGAAAATATGAGCGAAGTCGAAAGTTTTTTCAAATCGGCTTTTTCTGTTGATAACGTCATTTTTGGTTTTGATGGCGGCGAACTGAAAGTGTTGCTTATTCAGCGCGGCGCAGCGCCTTTCCGCGGCAAATGGGCTCTTCCTGGCGACCTGGTGTATCCAAATGAAGACCTGGATACGGCTGCCGAGCGCGTGCTGGAACAACTGACCGGACTGCGCGGCGTGTACCTTGAGCAGGTGCGCACCTTCGGCGCCGTGGATCGCCACCCGCTCGGACGGGTTATCACCGTAGCCTATTTTTCGCTCATAAAAATCAGCGATTTTACCCTCACACCTGCCTCATTTGCCCAATCGGCGCGCTGGCACACGATTTCAGAAGTGGGCGAACTGGCCTTCGACCACAATGAAATACTCGACATCTGCCTGCAACGCCTTCAGCGAAAAGTGCGTAATGCGCCGGTCGGATTTGAATTGTTACCCGAAAAATTTACCCTCACCGAACTTCAGCAATTGTATGAATCGGTGCTGAACCTGCCCAAAAATAAAGGACTGGACAAGCGCAATTTCCGCAAAAAAATCCTCTCGATGAATGTACTGGTCGAGTGTGCCGAAATGCAGGAAGGGGTAGCGCACCGCCCGGCAAAATTGTACCAGTTTGACCGCGAACGATACGATCAGTTTGTGGCAGAAGGATATAGTTTTGATATTTGATTTAGTGTTTTGGTTTTTTGGTGTTTTTGTGTTTTGGAGGGCTTCGCTCTTGGTATTTGAAATGGTCATATCCATACTTCCAAATACCAAGAGCGAAGCCCTCCAAAACACAAAAACACTAAAAAACCAAAACACAAAAACACAAAGACACCAAAAAACTAAAATATCGTAATTTTCCGAACAACCCTGCACCCTGCCACTTCCACCGCCAGGAAATAAACGCCTGATTCCCAATCATTTGTATTTACCACGGTTTTGCCACCGCCACTGTTGCCTGTGGACATACTATGCCCGGTTGTGCTGAAAATCTGCCAGCGATAAGGTATTAGGTCGGGCAGTTCAATTTGAAACCGTTCGTGCGCCGGATTGGGAACGATGCTGATGGCCGGTTCTTTCGCCGTTTCCTCCACCGTGTTCACCGTGCTGCAATCTACCAGCGTCGTACGAAACATAGCAAGTCCGCCGCGCAGGTTTCCAATCACCATTTCCAGAATTCCATCGTTGTCGAGGTCGGCAAAAGCAGGGTGTGTGCGCCCGCCTTCGTCCACATTTCCCCAAATAGGGTCAGTCAGGTCGAACGTATCGGCCAGGTTAAAATTCTGATAGGCTTTGAGTTGTCCACTGTTGGAGCCGCACACCAGGAGCAGGCCATTGGGCGTGGGAATAAAATTGGGCGTGCTGAAACCAACCGCTTCGCCGAAGAGCCGGGTATCTACAAATCCCAGTTTTTGAATAGTAGGCGTCAGCGGAAACAAGGGATTGTTGATGGTACCGATGTTGGTGAACAGGTTAACATTTCCATTGCGCTCTCCAGCAATGATGTCAAGCAGGCCGTCGCCCGTCAGGTCGTACAGCGTAGGCGCCGACACAAGCCCTACCACATCCATATCGAGCCACATGGAATCGAATACCCTCGACAGGTTCATGGGCGCCCCCGGGCCGGCAGAATTGCGGTAATAGAAAAACCCGCCATCGTTGTGGCCCACCAGCAGATCGAGGTCGCCATCGCCGTCCAGGTCGCCAAAAGCGGGTGAAAAGTCATAGTTTTCAGGCGTAAATTCTGAAAAATTAAGCCAGTCGCTGTTTTCCAGTTCGAACCTCGGCTCCGTAGCAGTGCCGGTGTTCAGAAATAAGTACAAACGTGCATTAGTGCTCGATTGTGTAGTGAAAAAGCCGTAAGTCCCCACAATCATATCCTTTAGCCCGTCAGCATTCACATCGGCAAATGTCGGATGCGTGCCAGAGCCCAGGTCGAGCATATCGCCGATGAACAAGGATTTGCCCTGCAATTCGAAATGGTGGCCTGTAGCGGCCGTATTTCGGTAAAACCACACATTCTTCTGGTCTTCACCAATGTTCCGGTTGTTTGGAGCCACCACCATATCGCGTTTGCCATCGTTGTCGATATCCAGATAGAAACCGGCCGGGAAAGTAAAAAGCGACAGCGGCGTATTGTAAGAAGGGAAACCTTCATCCTGTGAAGTCATCCAGGCAGTGGTGGCAGATCCGCCGTTGTTCAACAGGTTGAGGCACTCAAAAGAAACATCGCCGAGCACAATTTCCTTATCGCCATCACCTTCCTGATCGAAGGTCATGAGGGTGGAGCCCGGGTGGCGTTCGTTGCGCTCTTCGAGGCTGCCATCCGTTAAGCCATTCGAGCAATTAGACGCATTATCCGACAGGTCGCAATGACAGGCGACGAGCCCGCTTTCATAAAAACGTCCCCAACATTTATCTACTACATGGTATTGGAGGCTGTCGATACCAAAACCCATTTCCACCGACCGATTTTGTGCATACCACACATGGCCTCCTGCGGGGTCGAAGGTCAGGATATCGAGGTCGCCGTCGCCGTCGATGTCGTCCACAGCCGGTATATCGGTGGGAGCAATGAGCAGGTTGTTCCACTCGCCAGGCTGATCCTGATCCGGGTACCACACCTGGGTTGCATCGCAGTAGTTGCAATTCGGATAGTTGAAGTAGTAAGGGGTGAATTTGAGGGTGTTATTTTCGAAATATCCCCTGAAAACGGACATTTCCTGTGCTCCTGCCGACAAGGACGCACAAAAAATATCGGCCGCGCCATCCTGATTGTAGTCGCGCATCATGGCATAATCGGTCAGTTTCGGAAAATTGCAGGCGTATTCCGGCGCAAAGGTGTAACTGTTGACGCCTGGCGCCCCGGAATTGAGATAAGTGAGTACTACATCGCCTGCCCGGTCGAAAATAACCATATCTTGTATGCCGTCCTGGTTCAGGTCGGCGGCTGAAAATTGCGGATTGTTCAAGCCTCCGGCAAAACCCGCCGGGAGTTCTATTCCATTCTGAATCAGCGGGATGGAAATGCGCTCAAAGGACTGCATCTGAGCGGTAATAGTTTGATTTACAAGCAATAAAAACAGCGTCAGTGTATAAATCGACCGCATGTGGAGCATTTTTTGAAATATTTACAGGCCACCAGGTTCAAACAATAAGAACGGGGTAGCAAAATTACGCACTTCCTGTTTACGAGACGGCGTAGATGTAGTCTGCGGCTGGCAATTCGGGAGTTGAAGCAGGATTTGGGGGAGTTGAAGCAGGATTTTGAGGATTTAAAGGATTAGAAGGATTCCCACCGTAATGTCAAAATTGAATTTTAATTTTTTAAAATTTTGACATTACGGTGGGAATCCTTCTAATCCTTTAAATCCTCAAAATCCTGCTTCAACTCCCCTGATAACAAATAACCGATAACCAATAACAAAATCATGACCTACGAATTCAACGGATTTCGCCCGGTAGTACACGAAACGGCATTCATTCACCCGCAGGCCGCCGTGACCGGCAATGTGATCATTGGCCGCGATGTGTATGTAGGCCCGGGAGCGGCCATTCGGGGCGACTGGGGCCAAATCGTGATAGAGGATGGCTGCAATGTGCAGGAAAATTGCACGATCCATATGTTTCCCGGCATTACGGTTTTTTTGAAAGAAGGCGCACACATCGGGCACGGGGCCATCATACATGGCGCGCAGATTGGCCGAAATTGCCTGGTGGGCATGAATGCGGTGTTGATGGACGAGGTTGACCTCGGCGACGAAAGTATCGTGGGGGCCTTGTGTTTTATCAAAAGCGGTGAAAAAATACCATCCCGCAGCCTGGTAGTCGGCAATCCCGGAAAGATCATCCGCAGCGTCAGCGACGACATGCTGGCCTGGAAAACCGAAGGTACGCGCCTGTATCAGCAACTGCCGGCACAATGCCACGACACCCTGCGCCCTTGCGAACCTTTGCGCGCCATACCAGATGACTTGCCTTCCATGAATAAAAACTACGCGATCTGGAAAGAAAGCAAGTAGATTTACACAACCTATGATATTTGCAAGATCGTTCTCAGCCGGCCTGGCCTGGCGCATTTTCGGACTTTTTATCGCTGCCCTGGGCGTTGCAGCAGCGCTGGCATGGCACGATGACCCTCATTACTGGGCGGCAGCCTTGATGGCGCTGGCGGCCGTACAACTGAGTTTTAATTTGTTCCGGTATGTGAACGATACCAATCGGCGACTGGCGCGCTTTTTTGAAAGCGTTCGCTACTCCGATTTTGCCATTCGTTTTTCATCGGGAAAAGAAAAAGGGGATTCTTTTGAGGCCGTCAACCGGCAATTCAACGAAGTGCTGGAGGCTTTTCGACAGACCCGCGCTGAAAAAGAAGCCAATCTCCTGTTTCTCAATGCTATGGTACAGCACCTGAGCACGGGTATCATCGCTTTTGATGCACAAAACAACGTGTTGATTTCCAACAATGCAGCCCTGCAATTGCTGGGACTCTATCGATTGCACCACCTCAGCGACCTGCCCGAACGGCATCGTCCGCTCATACAATTGATTGTACAACTCAACGGAAAAGGGAAGGTGTTGTATCAACCTGAAACCAACCGACAATTGTCGGTTCAAGGCGTGGCCCTCAACCTGCAAGGCCGTGCGGTGCGATTGCTCACCCTGCAAAACATCCATACCGAACTTCAGCGCAAGGAAGTAGATGCCTGGCGCAACCTCACCCGCGTGCTGCGCCATGAAATGATGAACTCCATCACGCCCATTGTGTCGCTGGTGGAAACAGCCCAGGACATTGTGCGTTGCGACCTGCCCGCAACGGAAGCCTCCGCCGACCTGTCGGAAGCATTGGAAGTAGTGGCTACCCGAAGCAGGGGCCTGGTCAATTTTGTAGAGGCCTACCGCTCGTTCACATCGGTGCCCGAACCTAAAATGGAGGATATTCATGTGAAAAAACTGCTTGAGCGCGTACTCTCGCTCACTGCTTCCGACAATAAACAAGAGCAGGTCAAAACAGAGATATTTGTCGAACCGGAAGACCTCAGACTGCGGGGCGACGCGGGCCAACTGGAAATGATACTGCTTAACCTGGTAAAAAATGCCCGCGAATCATTCGATCAGAAAACAAGCGGTGGTGAGCGCCGCATCACCCTGCGCGCTGGCGCTGATACCAAAGGGAAAGCGCTTATTGAAGTGGAAGATAATGGGCCTGGGATTTCACCAGAATTGCTGGAGGAAATTTTTATCCCGTTTTTCACGACTAAACCTACGGGTACAGGCATCGGCTTGAGTCTTTCCCGCCAGATTATGCAACTGCATGGCGGCGACATTCGGGCCGGGACGTCGGTGGGAGGCGGGGCGCGGTTTGTGCTGGACTTCTAGAGAGAGAGTTTGAATCAGGATTTTTGGGATTTAAAGGATTAGAAGGATTCCCACCATGATGTCAAAATTTTAAAAAATTAGAATTCAATTTTGACATCATGGTGGGAATCCTTCTAATCCTTTAAATCCCAAAAATCCTGATTCAAACTCCCTCTTATTTCAACTGGAAGTTAAACGTAATCGTACCACATTCTTTCGCGCTGCCGGAAGCAGCAAACTTATATCCGCGTGCAGCAGCCAGCGCCTTGTTGCGCAGTTCGCTGTCGCTGGTGGTAGAACCACGCTGGGTATAGTCGGCGCTGATGACATTGCCATCGCTGTCGACACACACTTCGATAACGACCTTGCCCTGCTTTTGTGAATTGTCGTTGATGGCGCCGCGCTGGCGTACGGATCGGCCGCCCAGTCCGCCACCGATAGAGGCGCCGGAGCCGGTGCCTACGCCGCCGCCGGTACCACCGCCGGAGCCATTGCTTTTGCCAAACGGATTGCTGCCCGTGCCACCGGGAATACCCTGGTTGCCGGGCGTGCCGGTATTGCCCTGGCCGGTGCCGGTGCTGCCGGGTTTGCCGAAACTGCCGCCAAACTGGCCTTTTTTCTTGTCGCGTTCCTCCTGTTCACGGCGCTTTCGGTCGGCTTCGGCCTGTGCGGCGGCCTCCTGTTCGCGGCGGACGCGGTCGGCCTCGGCTTTGCGCTGGCGCTCGGCTTCCTGTTGTTTTTTTACAGCCGCCACATCGGGGTCGTCGCCCGTTACCACTGGCGGCGTAGGCGATGTTTTGACGGGTTCGGAGGGCGCTGGTTTGGAAGGTGTAGGCGTTGGCGTGGGGTCTTCCACAGGCTCTGTCACGGAAGGGTCTTCCATTTGCTGGCCTTGCGGAGCGGGGTTGTTGCCCTGGCCTTCATCGGGCAAACCTGCTGCCGCATCGTCGCCACCGCCACCCCAGTCGAGTTGAATGACGGCTTCTTCCTTAAATTCGGAAGCCGGGAAGGTATAGAATATCAGAAACGCCAACAGCAGGGCATGCACGATCAGGCTGCCTACCGCTGCTTTGGTGTTATTCTCTTCCTTGCTGATCGTCTGTTTCATAGATCATTGATTTTTGAGAAAGGATGCCGATGTAATCCTTTATACACAAACGAAAGACAGAAAAATTTCATGCCTGCCGAATGTTATGGTCCTCTTAATTGATCTTTTTCGGGCTCGTTACCAGAATAGTTTTCAATTTCAGGCGGTTGGCAATATCCAGTACGGTGACCACATATTCGATCGGCACACCTTCTGCTGCACTTACCGACATGGTGGTTTTGGAAACATCCTCTGACAGGGTTTTTACCCGTGCCCGAAGCGCGGCCTCCAGTTCGGCCTCCGATTTTTGTGTTCTTTCCAGGTAATATTTGCCATCTGCGGTGATGGAAACCGCCAGTCTGGACTCCGGAGAAGCCATCGTTTTCGAGGCGCTCGACGGCAGCGTCAGGTTGAGGGCGTTGGTGGTAACGAAATTGGACGTAAGCATGAAGAACATCAGCAGCAGGAAGATGACATCGATCATGGCTGCCAGGCTGAATTCGGGTTCTACGCGATTCCGACGTTTGAGTGCCATATTTCTTGATTTTTATGCGTTAGGAAAATGTGGTGTTTGCGCATGCCCGGATGCTGTGAAGCATCTTTTCGGCCATTTTTTGCCAAACACCTCCGCCTGAAAAATTAACGGGAAGGTTCCTGCAGCAGATCCATAAACTGAACGGCCGTATTTTCCATTTTGAAAATAACCTTGTCGAGGTTGGACACGAGCAGGTTGTAGCCGGCCATGGCAATGATAGACACAAACAGACCGAAAGCCGTAGCCGTCAGTGCGTGGTAGATACCGTTGGACAACACTTTCGGGGTGACCGTTTCAGCGTTCGACATATCCTGGAACGAAATAATCAGACCGATTACCGTACCCAACAGACCGATCATCGGGGCGATACCCGAAATAGAAGCCAGGGTGGAGAGGTTTTTCTCCAATTTCAGCAGTTCGAGGTTACCTACGTTCTCGATGGCGCGGTTGATGTCGTCGAGCGGCTTGCCGATGCGGTCAAGGCCTTTTTCCACCATGCGAGCCATCGGCGCATCCACACTTTGGCACAGCGCTTTGGCTGCCTGGAGGTTGCCATTTTCAACACTGGCGCGAATGCTGTTCATAAAATTCTGATCGACCTGACCCGCGCGGGTGATCGTGAGGTAACGCTCAATGATAATGTACAAAGCATACACAGAAAGCAGCGACAGTACCGAAATCACGACCTGGCCGGAAAGGCTGCTACCCGTGATAATATCAAACAGGCTCTTTGATTCCGCATGTGGAAGATCGGCCGTTTTTGTCGTTAGTTGCAAAAAGAAAAAGGAAGTCAGGATGGCGTTCAGTGTCATAAGAACGGAAGGCTGTTTACAGGTGAAACCGATTGTTTTCTTTTGAAGTCTTGCGAACGCCAAAAGTAGAGTATTTTGTATTCGGGCAAGCAATTTCCTTAACATTTTTAGGGTTTCATAACTATTTTGCCACTTGAAGGACAAAGTTGGGGGCTTGAAAATGAAGGAATTACACATGCAGCCACGGTTTCCCCTGTGTTGATTACATTTGCCAAACAAACTTTTTCAAATGAAACGAACATCCATCTTTTGCTGCATACTTGTGCTGCTGGCAGCCTGCAAGAACGACCGAAAACAGCCCGAACAAACGCCGCAGCCGACGGAAACGGTTAGCACCGACACCCGGCCAGCCGTATTTCTGGAAGGCGTGTACGCCACCTCCACCCAGGCTGGAAGCGATGCCGCTTTTTTGTTCGATTCGGAAAACAGCAATTTCTGGCAAACCAAACCCGGCGCTGGCCCCGATGAAGGCCTGATGCTCTATTTCCGCAATCCGGTGCAGTTGTCGGCCCTGCAATTGCAGGCGGAAGGCAACAGTTTTGCCCCTGCGCCTGCCGCTTCGGCCATGCAGGTGTATGTGAACGGCACCGCCCTGCCCGCTACCGGCCCAGGGCAGCGGGTACAAATCGGCAACACACCCGTCAAGTCGCTCTACCTGCGTTTCAATTCCACGGGTAAAGAGAAAGAGGTGGATATAGTGAAAAACGATGTAAAAACGACCATCAGCCAATTTCCGGCCGACGCTTCCATTCGTGTGCTGGGCCTGCAATGCTGGGACGACAAGGGCCAGGAACTGCGCCTCGTAGCACCCGAACAAATCAGCGGGAAAATCAGCGCCAGCAGCACCCTCGCGCCTGCCTCGGCTTTTGGCAGCGCCAACCTGTTTGACAGCCGCAAGGAATTTGCCTGGGTGGAAGGCAATGCTACCTCTTCGGGCGAAAATGAAACGCTGCGCTTCGAATTCGACCGCGATGTGCATATCACGGCCCTCGAAATCTGGAACGGCTACCAACGCTCGGCCGAGCATTTTCAGGCCAATGCACGGGTGCGCGACTTTTCTTTCGGCGTTCCAGGCGGACTCACGCACACCTACACCCTGCGCGACACAAAGGCCGGACAGAAAATCGACCTTTCCGCAGCAGCCTCCGGGAAAACATTCGAGTTGAAAATAAGCAGCATTTACCCCGGCAGAACGTATAAAGACCTGGCTATCAGCGATATATTGTTTTACGATGGCGACAGGGCTTTCACCATGAAAACCGGATTTTCGGAAAACCTGAGCCAGACCACCCGCACCCGCGCCCAGGGTTCGCCGCTGGCAGGCATACTCGACCGGCGCATCAGCAATGAAACCGATGATGCCGAAATCATCACCCAGTCGCTGATTCTGCGTTCGGACGGCACTTTTGTGATGTACAGCGTGACCGAGGAAACCGGCGACCAGATTCTCGCCGATGGCAACTGGGAACTCAACCAGGCCGGCAACGGCAGCGCTACCCTGACGGTTTTTGGCAAATGGTTCAGCCAGACCAACCTCGCTTCCTACTACGAAGGCAATAGCCGCGAGGAAGTCACGCGCATTTTCAAGGACGTGCTGACGGTGACACCCGAAATGGTGTCGGGCACCAAAATGATCGGTACGTTTTGGGTAAAATAAAGTACCTGTGGCTGCTGATGCTGGCCGTGCTGGCTGCCCTGCTGCGGTATCATGCCTTTAACCAAACGCCTTACGCCAACGGCTGGGACAGTTATTTTTACCTCGTTCAGATCAAATCGCTGGAAACGACAGGGCAGATGCACTCGCCGGAGGCTTCGCTGATTTACCCGTATTTACGTGCATTCTATTGGCTCACAGGCGATTATGTGAGCGGCATGAAATGGGGCGTGGCTACGCTCTGCGGCCTGTGGGTAGCGCTGCTCGGTACCACGCGCTTCAGCGCGTTGGGAGAGCAGGCATTTATGCCTGCTCAATATGTGCTACCAACCTGGGCACTTTTTTCCCCCCACCTCACCTATTTCGCTGCCCAATACCCGAAAAACTTGCTGGGGCTTCTGCTTTTTGGCGCCTTCGTCGTCAGTTTGCAGCGCCCGTTTTCAGGGAAATGGTGGTGGCTGGCGCCGACCCTTTTACTTGTCCTCAACTATTTTGGCCACCGCATGACCTTCGGGCTGGCGGTGGCGTACTTGCTTCTGTACCTGTTTTTTCAATTTGGCACACGGCTATTTGACCGTACAGCGCTCGTAAAGTGGGCGCTTGTTGCGGTAGTCGCTGGGGCGCTCTTTCTGTTAGCGGGGCAGGTATTCCCCGGTCTGGCACACTTTGCCGATCTCGGCCGCCTCGGCGGACTGTTGCGCCCGACGCCGCAGTTTGCGCCCTGGTCGTTTGTGCAGTCGCTTGGCTGGCAGCGCATGTCGCCTTTCTGGCTCTTCGAAATTGGGGTGCTTGTTTTGCTGTTCGGCTGGTCGCTGGTGTCGGCATTTCGGCAGCACGACCTGGCTCGACTACCTTTGATAGTATTGTGCGCGGCCCTGTTGTTTCCGTTTATGGAATGGTCGAGCACGGGCCTGGCGTGGCGCTGCTGGATGGTGTTCGTATTACTGGCGCCCCTGGCCCTGCAATGGCCGGATGGCAAAAAGGCATGGGCATGGAGCGCTGCGCTGCTGATAGCGGCCTTTTTTTCTTGGAAAAGTTATCAGCCTGCCTTGCAAGACCCTGATTATGCGCAGTTTGACAAAATAACGGCCCGCACACAGGCGTATTTAGGCGACTCGCTGCGGGCCGAACTGGTGATTGCGCACAATGCCCTGGCGGAATATTTCACCTTCAGCACCGGCACGGATGCCATGCCCTGGCTGCCGGAGTATGGCATGGATTCGACGCGGCTGTGGCGAGTTGCGGCAGGCATGCACTTACCCACGTTGAACTATTTTTCAGGAGAAAAAAACGCGCGCCGCATCAAAAATCTGGGTGGACAGTATTGCCTGCTTCCGGAATATGTGTGGCAGGCGGCGCTGGTGCGTGCCCGGGCCGAGCAGGACACGGTGTTTCTGGAAACGGCGGAGTCGTGGCGGAACCCGTGGAAGGCGAGGCCGGGGTGGTTGTTGAGGAGGAAGGCAGGGGGATTTTAGCGGCGCAAGGGCATGAGCAAACCTTATTCTATCTTTAGAAATTACTTACATTTGGCAATAATATACGGTATTTCCTCACCCCGATATACATGAAAGACATCGAACTCTCCATCGAACTCGGCATTGACCTGATGAAAGACATTGTGGCGGCCGGGTATTCGTTTTTAAAAGAAAAAAACAAGGAGCGCGATTTTTTTGGCGCAGCGACCAGAAAATACATCACCGGTTTGCTGGAACGCAACAGCACCATCAAGGTGCTGACGATGCGAGAACCGCAGCCCCTGGAGAAACTCTATGTTCGTGCCAATATCCTGAAAGATAAAATCACGGCTGAAACGGGTCTTAGTGCCGAAGAATTGGAGCAATGCTTCGACCTCGACCGCCGCACCTTTGGTCAGGTTGCCGAAACTGTGGATGGTGAACGCATCGTGAACCAACTTCAACGCTTTATTGTGCTGGGCAAGCCCGGCGCCGGAAAAACAACGTACCTGCGCTACCTCACGCTGATGATGATCCAGCCGTACAGCCAAATAGACAAGCGCAAACTGCCCATCTTCGTGACCCTGCGCGAGTGGGCTGACAAAAAGATAAAACTGATGGACTTCATCGTCCATCAGTTCGACATCTGCGGGTTTGAGGAAGCACGGCCATTTGTTGAGCGGGTACTGAGCAATGGCGACTGCATTGTGTTGTTCGACGGATTAGACGAAGTGAGCCAGGAAGCCAATCAGCGTGACATTATTCAGGAAATCATTGATTTTTCAGACAAATACCATACAAATCAGTTTGTGATCAGTTGCAGGGTGGCGGCCTACAACCGCTGGTTCGAGCGTTTTTTCGATGTAGAAATGGCCGATTTCAACGATGCACAAATAGAGCAATTCATCCAAAACTGGTTTCACGCAGAGCCTTCCATTGGAAAAGAATGCTGGGAAAAACTACAAAAAAGCCCCCAACTCAAAGAATTGGCTTCGGTACCACTGCTACTGACCCTGCTGTGCATCGTGTACAACCGCAGCAACAATTTCCCGCCCAATCGCGCCAACCTGTATGAAGAAGCCATCGACGCGCTGTTGCGCGACTGGGATGCTACGCGTCGGATTACCCGCGATGAAATGTACAGGCAACTTTCCATTACCCGCAAAAAATCCATGTTCGCTCGAATTGCCTGGGGGACATTTACGGAGAATATGTACTTCGTACCGGAGCGGATATTGACCAAACAGATAGAAAAATATATCGAAAACCTGCCCGGTTTCAAACCTGAAGAACTGGATGTAGACAGCCAGGCGGTGTTGAAATCCATTGAAGCGCAGCACGGTATTTTTGTCGAAAGAGCCAAGAAGGTACACTCCTTCGCGCACCTGACCTTTCAGGAGTATTTTACGGCGAAATACATTGTGGACAATGCACGGGAAGGCACACTGGAAGCGCTGGTGAATGAGCACCTCTATGATGACAAGTGGAAAGAAGTGTTTCTGCTGGTGGCAGGAATGCTCGACAGCGCAGATGAACTGTTATTATTGATGGAAAGGAAAAACAACGAATTACTGAAGGTAAAGAAGATTAGTGCTTTGATGTTTACCGCAGAGCAGTCATTGCTGAAAAAAGAGAGCCGGTACCCTGAAATTGTCAGAAAAGATATGGCGGTTTATATTGCTCTTGCCCGTGCTCTTGACCGTGCTCTTGACCGTGCTCTTGACCGTGCCCGTGCCCGTACCCTTGCCCTTGCCCCTGACCTTGACCTTGACCGTGCCCTTGTCCGAGACCTTGCCCTTGACCTCGACTTGTTGGAAGCCTACGTCAAGACAACCATTATATCAACAGATACCGCTGAAAAAATCGCTAACTTTTTAAAAGCAAAAGTTTTAATTTTTGATTGCCTCGAACACGATGCCTTCGTCTCGAAAGACATCCGGGAAAAAATCCTGTACGACCGCCTGATGCCAGAGGAAGGGCAGGCGTGAGCAGTTTTTTAGGGAGGAGGTGAGTCATACAAGACGTCATCAAGAAACGAACATGGTGCATAGTTGAATATTGCCATTCAAACAAAAAAGACGTTTACAAAACCTTCCCGGTCTCGTAAACGTCCTCTCAACAATTCCTTCCCTTTGCTTCTTGCCTCTTGCCCCTTGCCCCTCTTCCCTCACGGGCTCATCTTCGCAAAAATAATCCCCACCACCACGGCCTGGAACACGCCGTACACAAACCAGGTGAGCACCATTTCAAAAGAAACGGACAAAGAACTGAATATCAGCCACATAGATGGCAGGGTGGCAATGAGTGCATACACAAGGCCCATTTCAGTACCACGCCACCAGAAAGAGCCGTGAAACAGGCCTTTAAAACGCCGCCAGAACCAGGCCAGCGCAAAACTCAGGATAAAGGGGTGTACGAAATACAATACGCCTTTTTGATCGTCGAAACTGAAAATCGGGTCGTAGTATTCCTCTGCAATTTTCGGAAACAGCATGACCGCCAGGTATAGCGCCAGGTAACTGAATACGGACAGGACTACTCCTGCGATGATGCCTTTTAATAAAAATCTTTTCATAGTGAGTAGTGAGTAGTGAGTGGTGAGTGGTTACTGGAGTTCGCCGACGTCGATGAGCAGATCGAAGTGGAACGTGATCCAGTCGTCCACTTTGATGAGTCCGAACATGGCTTCCGGGGGCTCTATTCCGAATGCGCTCATCTGGAGCGCCTGCTCGCCGCGCAACTGAAAGCGCCGTGGGCCGATCATACGCGCCCTGGCCGCTATGGATTGCTCTTTGGTGCTGGGGCCGATGGTAATTTTTACCCGTGCCTGAATATCGAACCAGTCCTTGCAGTTGCCGTCGAGGCATTTAGCATTTTGGCGGGTATCTACCAGTGCGATGCGGATATTGGGGTATTGATCGGCCTTGAGGGCCTTTTGCATATCGTGGTCGATCTTCCGGTTGTGGCAATCAAAACGTTTGACAGGGACGGCGAGATCGACATTTTTGAAGCGGGCGTAACCGCCATTGCGGTCGATTTCCAGCGTTTGTTCCTGGTATTGTTGATCGCAGTCGCAGGTAAATGAATTGACATTAGACGTGCCTTTCAAATACAGGCGGCTGCCGGAAGCGATCTGATAGCGTTTTTTGACGGGGTTGCTGTGGTAGGTGGTAGCCGACATCAGGAGAAAACCCGTCGTAAAGATGAAGAGCCATTTGAACCACCGGAGAGATGTGCAATACATAGGGACGGAAGAGGGAAATGACGGGACGGAGAGAATAAAAAGGCCCCGTAGCCCGTACGGGTTACGGAGCCTTTCACAGTAAGAAGTTTAGAATCCGATGACTGCTTCTACTACGAAGCCACTGAATTTTGCTTCATTGCGGTAGTCGGTAGTCGGAAAATCTTTGTAGTTCTGAACTACGTATTCGCCTTTGAGCAGCATGTTTTTGGTTGGGAACCAGCCAGCGGCTACTGCTACGCGGTCGATCGAGATTTCACTGGTAAAGCCTTGCGGAGTACCCTTTGCGGAGATGTAACGGGCGCCGAGGTAGGCTTGCTCGTTTTTCAGGAAGCGGTACAGACCTTCTACAGCCAGTTGGTTGAAACTGCGTTCGGAACCGTCGCGTTCGGTGTTCGTACGACCTTTGATGATCTGATAGTCGCCAAATACTTCCAGGCCTTTGTATTTCAGGAATGGGTTGATACTGATAGCATTTACCTTGTTGGCAACACCCATACCTGTGAAACGGCCGGAATCTTTGTTGGCAGCATAGGTACCGCTTGCTGGTTCTGCTACCATGAAGTAGTGAGAACCGGTGCGGTCGCCTGCGTAGAGTGTGTTGCGGCCGCTGCTGCTGTTGTTGTACATCGAAGCAGACAGGCGGAAACGGAAGTCGGTGAACGTTTTGTCGTAGGCCAGTTTAAAGAAAACCGACGGTTTTTTCTGTGTGGGTTCTACGTTCGGAGCCACTGCGGTAGCGGGGTAGTTGTCGATATTACCATTGATGAAGCCGGAGGTCAGACCAACCATACCCATGAAACCGTCTACCGGGAACACATACACCTCACCGCCGATTTCTGTAGTAAATGCGTCGAAAACCAGGTTTTCTACAAAGGGGTTGAACATCGTGTTACCACCATCGGTGCGGCGGAACTGCATATCGCCGAAGTTGGGCTGGAAGTGACCGATTTTTACCCGGACGTTGTCTGTGAACCATTGCGGGCTGCCGAACATCGGAAGTTTGTCGAATTGGATATAACCGCCTTTCACCCAGAATTCGGAGTGGTGGCGGGAAGACATGTAGTTTTCCAGACATACCCGGATACCATCGCCGATTTGCATGTCGAGGTTCAGATTAGCCATCGCGAGGTTGAAGCCGGACAGCGTAGCGCTGGTGGAGTCTTCTGCTTTTACCACGCCGTACAGCAGGTTTTTGTTGGTAGCATTGGTGGCTGAGGTGGCAACGTATGTTGGGGTGTTAGAGGATTTGAGGGATTGGAAGTCCTGCGTGAAAGCGCCGCCGATACGGATTTTGAAACCTGTAAATTCAGGTTGTTCCGCTTTTTTGGAAGGTTCGAAAACATTGATACCTTCTTTATCCCAGGGGCGGTAGTACTGGATATTGGGCTGTTGAGCAGCCAAATGGACGCTGATGAAAAGCGCAAGACTGGAAAGGAGAACCAGGTTTTTCATATAATAGAAATTTTAGTTTTGAACTTGGATGTGTGTGCTGTTTTTAGTGTTTTGGTGTTTTTAGTGTTTTGGTGTTTTGGTGTTTTTGTGTTTTTGGTGGTACGTTGCTCTTGGTGACCGGGATGCATATCAACCTCATCAACTTTATCAACCTCATCAACCCTCTTTTATCAACCCTCATCAACCCTTATCAACTTTATCAACCCCTCCTCACTGACTTACCGGCGCAGCCCCTTTGAGCGACACCTGAAAAACGATTTCTACTTCATCGCCGGTGGTGAGTGTACCCAGCAGGGCAGTAGGCGGTTTTATGTTGTAGTCGGTCATTTTCAGTTTTTTGGAACCGCTAAAAGTGATGCTACCATCGGCGCCGGTTTTGCCTTTTACATACAGGTCGATGTAAGCGCTGGAACCGGCGATTGTGAGCGAACCACTGGCATTGATGTCATAGCCGTCGCCTTTTTTGACCAGGGAATTGATCTTGCCGAGTTTAAAGCCGATATTCGGAAATTTGTCTGCTTTCAGGGCGTCGTAGGTCTTGTTGTCCATGATAGACCCCTTGGTACTTTTGATCGATTTAACCGGAATTTCCACATACAGGGCATCGATAGATTTAAGTGTGCCGGCTGTAAAAGTGAAGTTGCCGTTGGCCCGTACTTCTTTGGCTGTGGATTCCCACTCGTGCAGGTTAGAAGTGCCTTTCACCACCAAAGAATAGTTGGAAACTCGGTAGTTCGATTGTCCGAAAACAAATGAAACCGAACAGATTGCGAGGATTAAGAGTTTATATTTCATGATCGTTGGATTTTGACACAAATTTACCGGCACCCGAACCGGGCCCGTGCTGACGGTGCTTATGTTGCAATATGACCTTGGTCATGCCTCTTAAACTGAGGATAGAGGCACATTTACTCTTCCGTATTTATCTACCTTTACATCGTCTTTAAGCACCCATCATTATCTTGCAATATGACACAGTCGACCACCCGCAACTTTGCCGCCAGCGTACAAACCGAAGTAGACGCCGCATACCTCTATGAGCGCATTGCCGCCGCCGAATCCGACCCCGGCATCTCCAGCGTGTTCCTTGAATTGTCCAAAATAGAAGCAGGCCATGCCCAGGGCATGCTGCGAGGCCTGGCGCAAAAAGGCATACAGGTAGCCTTGCCCGGCCCCTCCTGGCGTGCGCGCGTGCTCGACCGCATCGGAAAAGTTTTCGGCTACGACTATATAATAGGTGTGATGATGGACACTGAAAAGGACATTGCGCGGGCCGTGGTACAACAAAAAACCAACGAGCACATGCCCTTGAAAGGCGACGAAAACAACCACGTCAAAATCCTGCAATCCCTGCTGGCCAACAAGCATAAGGTGTCGGGCGAGCAACTTTCCCGGATCGAAGGCCGCCACAAAACCGTGGGAGGCAATGCCCTGCGCGCTGCCGTGCTGGGCGCCAACGACGGACTGGTATCCAACATGAGCCTCGTGATGGGTGTAGCAGGCGCTACCAGCGGACAGTCAGCTGTTCTGCTGGCAGGCTCGGCAGGCTTGCTCGCCGGCGCACTCTCCATGGCCCTTGGCGAGTGGATTTCGGTAAAAAGTTCGCAGGAGCTCTACGAACGCCAGATGGCGCTCGAAATGGACGAAATTGAAAGCAATCCGGAAGGTGAAATCAAGGAACTGACGCTCATTTATATTGCCAAAGGCATCCCAGAAGCGCAGGCCCACGACATGGCGGTGGAAGTGATGTCGGAACCCAGCCGGGCACATGAAGTACTCATCAAAGAAGAACTGGGCATCAACCCCGAAGAACTGAAAAGTTCGGCCTGGGAAGCGGCCATTGCTTCGTTTATCCTGTTTGCCATCGGAGCCATCATTCCGCTAGCGCCGTTTTTCTGGAGTGGCGGTTTCATGGCCATTGTGTGGAGCGGCGTAGCCAGCACCATCGGGTTGTTTTTGATTGGCTCGGCCATTACCCTCTTTACCGGCAAAAGCATCTGGATATCGGGTACACGTCAGGTGGTATTCGGGTTGCTGGCAGCGGCCATTACATTTGGTATCGGGCGCCTGATCGGGGTGTCGATAGCGGGTTAAGTTTTTTTTATGTGTTTTTGTGTTTTGGGGTTTTTGTGTTTTGGGGTTTTTATGTTTTGGAGGGCTTCGGGCTTGGCATTTGAAAAGTCAATTCCAATTTGAATGGATACCAGGCGCGAAGCCCACCAAAACACAAAAACACCCAAACACCAAAACACACCTTCTATATCCATGCGCATCCTATTGATAGAGGACGAAATTGCCATTGCCGGCTTCATCTCGGAAGGACTGGCAGAAGAGGGATTTGCCGTGGATGTAGCCCACAATGGCAAAGAAGGCCTTGCTATGGCGCTCGATCACCTGGAAGAATACGATCTGTTGCTGCTCGACTGGATGCTGCCGGGCATGAGTGGCATCGAAATTTGCCGAAACATTCGCAAACAACGCCCCGCATTCCCTATTATATTTCTAACGGCACGGGATACTGTAGATGATGTGGTTTTTGGCCTGGAAACGGGCGCCAATGATTATCTGCGCAAACCCTTTGCCTTTGAAGAATTGCTGGCCCGCATACGCGTGTTATTGCGCAGCAGTGCAGGAGAGCAGACCGTTTTTCGACATAAAGACCTGGAACTCGACATCGCCCGACACCAGGTACTGAAATCGGGCGCACCCATCGAACTCACCCAGAAAGAATTTGCCTTACTCGAACTCTTGCTGCGCAACAAAGGAAAAGTGTGTCGACGCAGCAGGATTATTGAAAAAGTGTGGGATATTCATTTTGACCACGACACTGCCGTTATCGATGTGTATATCAATGCCTTGAGAAAAAAACTGGATACGGCCGGCCAGGTTTCTTTTGTTCAAACCATCCGGGGCGTCGGATACCGGGTCAATGACGACTGATGGAACTGAGTTTCAGAAATAGAATAGCGCTTTTTACGGCCACCGCCGCTGCTGTCACCATCGGCGTGGTATTCCTGCTGGTGTACGGCGTCGTATATCAAACGGCGTACCGACACCTCGACGATGACATCCGGCAGGAAAAGGAAAAGTTTGTGCGCAACCTGGAATGGCAGGGCGACAGTATTTCTATCCGGCATTCGCAAGAAGAAGAACTGGAATCAAACAACCAGGCAAATGTGAACCCGACCTTTCTTCAGTTGGTGTCTACGGATGGACGATTACTTTTCCGTTCTCCTAATCTGAACGACGATTCGATGCAGATGAATCCTCATCGCGTATCTGAATCTTCTTTTTTTAATGTCCAAATGGGCAAACGCCGTGTTCGGGAGGGGCAATTTCCTATCCTGAATCGCCGTCAAAAAACGATCGGGCATCTACTGATCGGCATTTCCCGGGAAGAATCGGCTATTGTACTGCACAACTTGCGCAATACCCTGCTTGTCACCTTCCCGCTTTTGCTGATTGCCTTGTACTGGGCTACCGCTTTGCTGGCATTCAAAGGCATTGCACCGGTAAAACAATTAATCAAAGCCGCCAGCCGCATCAGGGAATCAAATATCAATGACAGGCTTCCAGTACCTGCCAACAGAGACGAAATACACCAGTTGGCTGTTACCATCAATGAGTTGCTGGAACGTATCGAGCGCGGCGTACAGCGCGAAAAACAGTTCACTGCCGACGCTTCTCATGAAATTCGCACCCCGCTGACGGCTATTCGGGGCATTCTGGAAGTGCTGATTCGCAAAAAAAGACCCCCCGAACAATATGAAGAAAAAATCGGGCATGTCATACAGGAAGTCGACCGCCTGCATGCAATGTCCGAACAATTGCTGGCTGTGGCGCGCATGGAAAGCAATGCAATTCAGGTGCAAAAAAGTGCCCTTGCCCTGCTTCCTTTTTTCCAGGGCTTGGCCCAAAAATGGCAGCCGCGTCTGCAAGAAAAAAATATGACTTTGGAAGTCGACATTCCTGCTGCGGCTACTGTTTATTCAGATAGCACCCTGCTCCGGGTGATGGTGGATAACTT
>JAEUUT010000240.1 GCA_016787415.1 Saprospiraceae bacterium
GATTACTTCTGGCTTTTGTTGTATGAGAGGCCTAGGAAAATCAGGTGTACTCTACGGACTTAGGACTTAGGACTCAGGACTTAGGACTTAGGACTGTAGAAGTTGTTTTACAATGTCCGAAATAGCGCGGCCGTCGGCTTTTCCGGCCAGTTGTTTGTTAGCGGCGCCCATCACTTTGCCCATGTCTTTGGCGCTGGTAGCGCCGGTGTCGGCCACGATTTGGCGGAGAATGGCTTCCAGTTCGGCGCCTTCAATCATGGCAGGCAGGTAACGTTTGATTACGTCTATTTCCTCGCGTTCTTTTTGAGCCAGTTCCTCGCGGCTGTTTTTGACAAAAATATCGAGCGATTCCTGGCGGGTTTTGACGAGTTTCTGCAACATCTGCACTTCTTTGGCCTCGTCGATAGCCTGGCCGCTGCCATCCGTTTTAGCCAGCAAAATAGCGCTTTTTATGGCACGGATACCGCGCAGTGCCACTTCGTCTTTGGCGCGCATGGCGGTTTTCAGGTCTTCGTTGATTTTTTCTTCTAATGACATAACTTGAATTTTTTCTTCATGAAAAACACCCCACTCACTACTCACTACTCACCATTCACTACTCACCGCTCGCCCGATATTTGAACAAACGTTTTTCCCTGATCAAACGCGCCACTTCTTCGGGCACTTTTTCTTCCCAGCCAGATTCGCCGCGTTGGATCATGCTCAGCACTTCGCGGTGGTAAATGCCCAGAATATCCGGGTTGAAATGTTGAATATCCACGATATTCCGGTTTTCGAGCAGGTAGTGATACAGGAAATGGATTTCTTTGGGTATGGTCACATTTTGTGCATTGATCAATTGGCCCGACTGCCTGTCGCGGGCAGGATAGACGTACAAACGAACATTCTGCGGGAATAGTTCGCCAAATGCGCCCAGCAGATTGTCCGGGTTTTGCTCACAGGTTTCGCGCAGGATGTGTTTGAGTTTGCGCACGCCCATCACCAGTCCGATGCGTTGTACCCTGTAATCGCTGAAATAGGAAATGAGTTTTTTGTGCTGGCTGTAATTGGAAATGATTACCGTTTGGCCCAGCGCACAAAGCATATCCACCCGGTCGGTAAAATCCTGTTCGTCTATTTCGCCTTCGGCGCGCAGGTTGTCGAGCGCAATTTCCGTGAGTAAAAAAGTTTTGTCGGGATCGACATCGGGTTCGGCCCTGAACTGCTCATAGGCGGTTTTTATCATATCCTGCTGCACCAGCGTAGTGGGGCGGTAACTGCCTCGGGCGATAAGGATGGATTTTTTGTACAAAAATTCGCCCGCATGCAAACCTCGTTTGTCGGGACCAAAAATTGCCACACTGCTCAGTCCGTTTTTCACCAGCCACAAAGCCACCAATCTATTGTCGAGTTGCTCAAAATCAGGGCCTTCCAGCCGGATCATATCGAGTGCGATACGGCCGTGCAGGTTGTCCATAAGCGACTGAATGAGTGTTTCCGGGTGGTGGTAAAAACGGTAGCAGGCATAGATCATATTGACGCCCAGAATACCTACGGCCTGTTGTTGCAGTCGGTTGTCGTTGTCGAGCAGGCGCACGTGTACGATCAGATCGTTGGGCCGGGTGTTGGCCCTGAGTTGGAACCGTAGCCCCAGCCAGCCATCGCCTTTGATGGTTTTCTGAAAATTGATGGCTGCTACCGTATCTGCAAATGCAAAAAACGCCTGTTCGGGCCGCACCACACGGAGGCGGTTTTCCATCAGGTCGTATTCATGGCCGAGCATTTTGTAGAGCCGCGATTCGCACACATAACGGCCGCTGCCTTTTTGCTCGGCGCCATAAATCTCATCCGACACGGTTTTGTCGTAGGCGCTCATTGTTTTGGCAATGGTACCTGCGGCGGCTCCTACCTGAAAAAAATGACGCGCCACTTCCTGTCCGGCGCCGATTTCGGCAAAAGCGCCGTACACGCGGTCGTCAAGGTTGATTTCGAGTGCTTTTTGCTCGGTTTCTAGTACGCGACGCATTTTTAGAGGTGAGAGGTGAGAGGTGAGAGGTGAGAAGTGAGAGGGTTTAGCAGATGGTGGCGCCTTCCTGGTTGATGGGGGAGAGGAATATCTGGCTTTCAATTTTCTGTTGGGCAAATACCTTTTGCATGGCCTGCCCGGCGCTTTCGGCAGCGAGGCTGTTGGCACAGAGCGCAAAAACCGACGGGCCGGAGCCGGAAATACTGCATCCAAGCACGCCTTGTGTTTCAAGAGCCGCCGATTTCACATCATAAAACCCGGGAATCAGCGCGGCGCGTTGCGGCTCAATAATATCATCGCGCAGGCTGCGCCCGATGAGCCCGATGTCGCTGTTGTACAAGCCGACAATGAATCCGCCGACATTAGCGCTTTGCGAAATATATTGTTTCAACGACACATCCGGCTTCAAAATAGCGCGCGCTTCTTTGGTCAGCACTTCCACTTTCGGGTACACCACTACTACATACAACCCTTTGGGCACGTGCAGGCGATGTACGTCGAGTGTGGCATTATCGCGGATGAGCACAATGCCGCCAATGAGCGAGGGCGCCACATTGTCGGCGTGGTAACTACCCGAAGCCAGTTGTTCGCCCAGGCAAGCAAAATGCAGGAGTTCGCGTTTGCTCATACCGGTACGCAGCAACTCACTTACGGCCAGCACAGCGGCTACGGCGCTGGCAGCGCTACTGCCCAGGCCGCTGCCGAAGGGCATTTTTTTATGGATTTCCAGTTCGATACCGCGCCCCGATTCGCCCAGGTGTTCGAGCAAACTGCGCGCTGCAACGCCGGCTGTATTTTTTTCCACTTCGCTGGAAAGGCGGCCGCCATGACCGGTTATTTTGGTAATGCGCAACCCCGGCGTTTCGCTTTTTCGCGCTACTACTTCGTCGCCGGGGCGTTCGAGGCACAAGCCCATGATGTCAAATCCTACGCCGACGTTCCCAATGCTGGCGGGCGCAAATGCTTTGATTCCCAAGGTACTGGATGTTGATTGTGAAAAATGGTGTTCGGTAATTTACCGGGGCGCAAAGATACGCGAGGGAAACGGGTTCTTAAACTATACTGCCTCGAAGCCATTTTTTTATCGCCACCAACCACGCCACCACCACATGCCCGCACGCGCAACGGCAGTTTTTACACCCATTTTCAGCGCTTTAATGGAATACGCCTCTCCGGCAAGTTTCAGTTTGTGCCGATGCACCGCATTTACCGTCCACCGCACAGCATAATCGTAGTACGGTCGGGGGTATGTGCGTTTGAAATCCAGGTCGCGGTCGGTGCTTTCTGCCCAGGGCAATTGCGTGGTAGTAGCGCTTTGCACTTCCTCGTACAGGCCCGTCCCCTTGATCGGATAGGCCACCGTGATGGTAAACAGGTCGGGGTTGGATGCCTGCAGGTGTGCTACGGTATCCCGAATATCGCGCTCCGTTTCACCTGGGTAACCCAGCATAATAAAGGTGCCTGTCTGGATGCCCGCCTCGGAAGCGGCGCGAATCATCTGGCGCACCTGCTGCACATCTACGCGGCGATCCATGGCGTCGATGATACGCTGGGAGCCACTCTCTGCGCCAATCCACACGCGAAAACAGCCTGCTTCGCGCAGGAGGTCGATGACCGCAGCGTTGAGGCGGTCGGCACGGGTAATACATTCAAACTGGATGCGAACATTGCGGTGGCGAAGTTCGTCGCAAAATTCGCCCAGCCATTTGTGGCTGACGGTGAACACATCATCGACAAACCAGATCAGGTCGAAATGGTAGTGTTCTTTCAAAAAAACAATTTCGTCGACCACTTTCTCCGGGCTGCGGCGGCGGTAACTCTGCCCATACACGGCCGTGCTGCACCAGCGGCAGGTGTAAGGGCAGCCGCGCTGGGTGCTGATGCTGACGGCACTGTGGCTGTGGGCTTTTTTCCAGGCAGACAGGTACTGCTGAAGGTCGATTTTATGGCGGTTGGGAAAAGGAAGCGCATCGATGTCGCGCAATTTTTCACGCGGCGGCGTTTTGAAAAGCAATCCGTCGGCTTGCAAAAAAGCAAGTCCGGGAATATGAGCGAAGCGTTGCAGGTTTTCCCGCCCGCCATGTTCGGCGCTGAGGCAAATGTCGAGCATGGTTTGTTCGCCCTCCCCAATGACGATGACGTCGGCGCCATGCGCCAGGTAGTCGGCAGCGTTGTGCGTCACATCGGGGCCGCCCATCACCACCAGTGTGTCGCGCAGGCATTCCTCTGCATGGATAAACGCGGCGATTTCCAGCACGTTGCGTTTGGTCATCAGATTGGCGTACAGCGCTACGATGTGCGGCCGATTTTCAATCAGGTATTTCCAGAGGTGCTTTTTTTCTGAAAAAGTAGTGTCAAATACTTCGTTTTCCACCCCGTGTTTGTCCAGCCAGGCCGAAAGATAGAGCAAGCCCAGCGGCGGGTAGGGCTTCATAATCTGCTGTTCGCGCGGGTCTTCGCAGAGAAAATATCCATGGGTGAATAATACATTCATCGGTACGCAAAGAAAGTGCTTGCCCGGGCAATAAAGGGCGAAAACAGTTTTTTTGAAAAAAAATAGCCTTGTACCCTTGCGCGGCATATGAAAAGGTATTTATACTTGCAGTGTATTATTTACATAGTACACTAATTCACTAAAACAAACTACCTTATGATTGTCGTTCAGGAAATGTCGTTCAGTTATCGGCGCAACAAGCCGGTACTCGACCAAATCAATCTTCAGATGGAGGCAGGCGGCGTGTATGGCGTATTGGGCGCCAATGGCGTGGGCAAAACTACCTTGCTACATTTGCTGGGCGGGTTGTTGTTTCCTTCTTCCGGAAATATTACCGCAGATGGCATGAAGCCAATGCTTCGTCAGCCGGCCTTTCTGGAGCAAGTATATTACGTACCTGTAGAATTTGACTTGCCTCGGATCACGGTGCAGGCCTACCAGCAACGGTATGCGCCATTTTACCGACAATTCAGTTTTACGACCTGGGCGCATGCGCTCGAAACATTTGGCATCGATGCCCATGTTTCGCTGGCCCATCTTTCTTTCGGACAGAAAAAGAAAGTAATACTGAGTTTTGCCATTGCCAGCGGGTGCCGCATTTTGTTGTTCGACGAACCTACGGATGGGCTGGATATTCCTTCCAAAGACAGTTTCCGGCGCTTACTGAGCGCCCGGATCGACGAACAGCGCCTGGCCATCATCACCACACACCACGTACTGGACGTGGCCATGCTACTCGATCACCTGGTAGTGTTGAAAGACCAGCACGTGTTAATGCAATCATCCATCGAGCAATTGACCGCCCGTGTACGCACGGCCACGACCACACAACTGCCGGGCGCCGACGAACTTTTGTATTCCGAACGCGTGCCCGGCGGCTACCACTGTCTGCTGCGCAACATGCAGGGCCAGGAAGGCCCGCTCGATCTGGAACTCCTGTTCAAAGCCCTTCAATCACATCCTGAAATCGTTCAAAATTCCCTGACGCATGAACAACACATTTGATTTTCGCCGCTTTGTACAGGTTTTACGACTGAGTTGGCAAAACCAGCCAATTTTACCCTACGTCGTGCTGGTAGGGTTGATTCCACTGCTGCTTTTTTTCTTTGTGATTGATGCCTTTGGCGCATACGTCAATTTGCAATCCGACGGCCCGTTTTTGATGTTCAATGAATATTTGTTTATCTGCGGCTGGTTGTATGCGGGAGTCGCATACAGCGAACTGGTGAAACTAGGCAGTGCGACGCGTTATTTGATGTTGCCGGCTTCGGCGCTGGAAAAATGGCTGGCCAAAAGTGTGTTGGTATGGGTTGTTTTTCCGGTCATTACCTGGCTGACGTTCAACCTTGTTTTTGAATTTTTCGGGTTGATATCGCTTCGTTGGTTTGCATTCAAGTACAGACCTATCAATTGGGTTTCAGCAGATTTAGGTATTTCCCTTTTCACCTTTTACATGGCATTGCCGGCGGCATATGCTTCCGGAGTAGCCTGGAAAAGGCTGGGCATACTCAAAGGGTTGGTATTCTTTGTGGTTCTGTTTATTGTATTGTTCCAACTTATTCTGATCGGTACAGGCGGATTCTCTTTTGTCAGTGAAAAATCATCATTGATTGAGCAGGTGAGCCTGTCGTATAATAACGATGAAATTGATGCAGACATCCAAATAATGGTGCGTTATTTCTGGCTGATCGGTATCCTGGTTCCATCCTTCCTCCTGTTTGTTTCCTCCTATTTTTTCACCCGAGAACGCACCTTGTAGCACATGGAATTTCAAGCGCAAACGGCTATCTGGCTGCAAATTGCCCGGCAGATAGCCACCAGAATCATGGTCGGCGAATGGCCTCCGGGTGAACGTATTCCTTCGGTGCGCGAACTGGCTGCCGAATTGCAGGTAAACCCCAACACGGTGGTGCGTTCGGTCACTTTTTTGCAGGATGCAGGGATCATCGTCAATCAGCGGGGTATCGGCTATTTCGTGGCCGACGACGGGGTGAGCAAGGCCCGCGACCTGCGCAAAAAGGCCTTTACAGAAGAACTGTTACCCGTTTTTTTCCAGACGGTCGACGAACTTGGCATTCAGTGGGAGGAACTCAAAACATGGTATCAACAACACCAAAACAATTCAAAATCATGAAAAAAGGATGGATATTGGCGCTTACAGCCGTGTTTCTTTTTGCAGGAACTGTTATTTGGAGCGCATTTAAATCCGTAGCGCGCCCTCCTCGGTTTGTGCCGGAACCGACAGTAATATGGAATGACCCGACAAGCAAGGAAGCCCGGCGGCTTTATTTTGAGGCAGAAGCGCCTTACAAAGTCAATGTAGAAGCCCCGGTGCAGGTAGAACTGGTTCCAGATTTTAACGGGGTAGAACTGATTGGCGACACCAGTTTGATGCAATACCTGGGTGTGCAAACCGTACAGATGAACGGCTCCACCGAAATTGGAATATATATCAAAAATGAAACGACCGACGAGGTGGCAAAAGAACTGGCCCAACCGGATTCCCCTACGCACGCTTCTTTTCGCGCCGCACATATCATTGCGCGTATCGGACTGGGGACAGATCAGAACAGGCAGTGGAAACAACGCGAGTTTCGCTTCAACAACTGTATAAACGTGACTGCAAACACTCCACTGAAAGCCTCCTATTTACACCTCTCTTTTAATGCAATCGACTCTTCAAAGGTGCACGTGCAAGCCGAAAACCTGACGGTACAGTTTCCTGCTTTTGCTTTCAAAAATCCCTATTACACCCAATTGGAAGGCCAATGCGAGCGTATTGTCGTCAACCAATTCACAGCCGGAACACTGGACGCCACCGCGCTCGACGCCCGCGATTTTTATATGTACCAACCCAAAGAGGCCAATATTCATATGCGCGCCTCCCGGCTGGTACGCATGATAGGGGTAGAAAATTGTCAGGTAGCCGTGGAGGGAGAGCCGCCGTATCGGTGGATTGAGCAGAAATAGTCCTAAGTCGTCAGTCCTCAGTCTGTAGAGTACACCTGATTACCATAGATTTAACTACAATCTGAAGCCATGGGTAATCAGGTGTACTCTACAGACTGAGGACTGAGGACTGACGACTGAGGACTGACGACTTAGGACTCATTCCACGTCCGTTACCTTCAAAAAGTTGGTCGACAACCTTTTTTCCAGCGGCATAGAGCCGGTATTGATAACCGTGTCGCCCGTTTTGAGGCAGCCGGCATCTTTCAGGATTGAGGTGCAGTCATCAATGGTCTCGTCGGTAGAGGTAAAGCGGTCATAATAGAAACAACGAACACCCCAGAGCAGGTTGAGCGATTTGAGCATGCTGGTGTGGTGGCTGAAAATGTAGATCGGCGCCTGCGGGCGGAAACTGCTCACTTTAAAAGCCGTGTAGCCCGATACCGTCATGCCGATAATGCCCTTGGCGCCGATTTCTTCTGCTACGCGGCAGGCATTGAAACAAATTACATCGGAGTGGAACAGTTTGAAATTGGGTGATGGGTACGGACGATGCTGGGTGATATGGGGCCAGTATTGTTTTTCGGCCTGTTCGATGATGCGCGTCATGTACTGGATCACCAGCGGGGGGTTGTGGCCCACGGAGGTTTCACCGCTCAGCATAACGGCATCGGCGCCGTCGAGTACGGCGTTGGCCACGTCAGTTACCTCGGCGCGGGTAGGCGAAGGGTTGACGATCATGCTGTCCATCATTTGTGTAGCCACAATCACCGGACGGGCATATTGCATACAGAGGTGAATGATTTCTTTCTGCGTCATCGGCAGTTGCTCGATGGGCATTTCCACCCCGAGGTCGCCGCGAGCAACCATGATGCCGTTGCAGGCGCGAATGATTTCGCGGATATTTTTGACGGCTTCCGGTTTTTCGATCTTGGCCATCATTTTGGCCGGGTGGCCGGTGCGTTCGAGGGCAGCGCGCAAGTCGTCCATATCTTCTGCCCGGCGTACGAAAGACAGGGCGATCCAGTTGACCGGTTGTGTGAGGATAAACTCCAGGTCGGCGCGGTCTTTTTGCGTCATCGACGGCTGCTTGACGTTGGTATCGGGCAGGTTGACACCTTTATTGCTGCTCAGCACGCCGCCATGCAGGGCTTTGAGGCGTACGGTATCTATTTTATTGGTTTCGAGCACTTCGAATACCAGTTTGCCATCGTCCATCATAATTCGTTCGCCCACTTCACAGTCGGAAGCGAACTCCGGATACGACATATAGATGCGGTCTTTGGTGCCTTCTGCCGATTTATCGTTAACGATGGTAATCACGTCGCCCGGTTCGAGGGGCAGCGCATTGTTCTGAATAACACCCACACGCAGTTTCGGTCCTTGAAGGTCGGCAAGGATACCAACGTGGGTATTGTACTCCTCATTGATAGCCACAATGTGCTGAATAACCTGCAAATGGTCTTCGTGTTTACCGTGACTGAAATTGAGGCGAAACACATCGACGCCGGCCTGTACCAGTTCGAGCAGTTTGTCGTAGGTATTGCAGGCAGGGCCTACCGTGGCCACTATCTTGGTATTTTGCAAACTGTCTTTGCGCATGATCATTTTGTTTTTTTGAAACAAAGTAACAGATTCTACAGACGCCATTCGTTTCTTTTCTTTTAAAGTGTAAAACTTACAATAAGTGGCGGGCGGCAAAAGTATAGCCCGGCATCTTAATATTCTAATGATTTTTGATAAGTTTTTGCTAAAAAAGCCTCTTTCCTCAAAGCAACAGCAGCGCATGAAAAAATGCAAAATTCCTATCTAAGTGTATGATTTACAAAAATAATGCCGTGCTGATGCAAAGGGGTTTCTAAAAAATCAGGAAAAAAAACTTTGGTAAAAACCGGGAATAGGCGTTTCTTTGCCCCTCGAAAAATTGACTTTTTTTCACCTAACGTTTAAAAAATATGGCAACTGTAGCCGATCGCGTAAAGAAAATTATCGTTGACAAACTGGGCGTTGAC
>JAEUUT010000292.1 GCA_016787415.1 Saprospiraceae bacterium
GCCTAACCCCCGGATGTCCGTTATTCACAGAAAAAAAACGAAATCCATGTTTCCATATAAAAATCTCTTTGCCGCCATATTGCTGGGATGCCTGACGGTACCCGCATTTGCCCAAAAAGAACTCGAAGGCGACAACGTAACAGTCATCAAGGACTTTGATGCGCGCCTGCTGGAGTCGAACAAACTCAGCGTACCGCCGTCGTTGCCGCCACTCGATACCAATACCCAACTCCAGAACTACGTGGTGCCGCCTCGCCCGCTGACAGTCCAGTACGATGCGCCGAAACTGCGCCCGATCGGGATGAAAGCCGGCGCAAAGGAGGAATCCTACAACGGATTTGCCAAAGCCGGCGCCGGGGCGCCCAAAACATTCTGGGGTGAACTGGGCTACTATTTTGCTGCCAAGGAAAAATTCGACGGCAAGGTGTGGTTCCGCCACCACAGCCTCGATGCCAGCAAAAACATTGACAACCAGCGTTTTGCCAACAACGACTTCCTGCTCAATGGCAACTACTACATCAACGAGCAGATTGCCGCGGAAGCCAAGGTAGCCGTCAGCGCCGACCGCTTCCATTTTTACGGATACCCACACGATTCCCTGCATGAATACTCGCGCGACCGTACGCTGCAAAAATTCAACCTCGTGAACGTCGGCGGCCGCGTGTACAACAAGGAGCGCAACTCGAACGACCTGAATTTCTCCGTGGCGCCGCAGTTTTATGTGCTCAACGATTACTACTCCAACAAGGAATCGGGGTTCGACCTCAATATGAGCGCTACGAAGTGGTTTGCAGAAAAACATGCGCTGCGCCTGGCCATTCGTACGGACATGACCAAGTTTCATGATACCCTCACACAGCGCCTGAATAACATTTACCTGCAACCCTCTTTCACGTTCCACTCCGATATCTTTAAAATCAAGGTGGGTGGTAACTTCGCCAGCAACCGCGACGTGTTCAGCATTTTTCCCGATGCCGAACTGGCTCTGCGCGTATTCGGCGACGGTATACAGATTTTTGCCGGCGCCAACGGCGACCTGCGCAAAAACACCTACCGCAACCTGTCGGACTACAGCCCCTTCGTGCAAATCCGCGAAACGAAACTCAAAAACACGCGTTTCGACAATTATTATGCAGGTATTAAGGGCAACTTCGGCTGGCTCGACTACTCCGGCCAGGTCAACTATTCCAAAGCCTCCGACCTGGCGCTGTTCCAAACGCAGTATACCTCGGAAGACATTACGCGTTTCCACGTGATGTACGACACCGTGAAAATCAGCAACATACAGGGTACGATCAAATTCTCGCCACTCAAAGACCTGGTGTTGACAGGTACCTTGAGCCAGAACTTTATCATGGACCCCGTGCGCGAATTCAAAGCCTGGGGCCTGCCCAAACTGGAAGGCAATTTCGGCGCTGTGTACACTGCGCTCGATGGCAAAGCCATCCTGAAAGGCAACCTGTATACGGCCGACGGCATCTGGTTCCTCGACTCGGAAGGCACCGCCCGCCGCAGTGAAGTGCTGCTCGACCTGAATGTAGGCGGCTCGTACTATTTCTCGAAAAATATCGGCGCGTTCCTCGATATCAACAATATCCTGAACAACCGCCGCGAACGCTGGCGCGACTACCCAACGGTGGGCCTGAACTTCCTGGCGGGTATTACGGCGCGATTCTGAGGATAGCGGGTTCTTACAGCGGGCATGGTACCCGTAGAAAACAGGATCAGAAGAACGAAGGCTCTGAAAAAAGAAGCGCGTTTTTCTGATCCTTTTTGTTTTTTAGAGAAGGTATTTTATGCTCCGATAATGGATACTAGAAAAGAATCAAGTTTTTTGACTAATACCTACTATTTTTGCATGGTATGCTTACAGAATTAAACATTCAGAACTTTCGGCTTTTCAAAAAACTGGAATTGAAAGGACTGCGAAGGATCAACCTCTTTGCAGGTAAAAACAATACAGGCAAAACGGCCCTGCTGGAAGCGCTCCGAATCATTGCAGCCGATGCGCATGTGACGGTTGTGAATAATATTATTGCCCGAAGAGGGCAATTGATAGCGGGGCAGGAGGAATCATATTATTCATTGTTTAATAGAAATAGCCTACAGCAACAGGAATCCGGCGCCGAATTAAAAATACGGCTTGGTCCTATCAGGATAACCCGGCCTGCGGTGAGTGGTGGCAAAATCACGTTTACCGGGGCAAAAACGCCAGGTGGCCAATGGGGCACGCACATTCCTTTCGATCACCCAAAAGACGGTTGTGTTTTTGTACCTTTTGGCAATGAATCTTCATTCCCGCTTCAGCAATTATGGGATGGCATCGTGTTGACACCTGCGGAAGACGATGTTGTCAGTATTCTTCAACAAACGATTCTTCCAGACATAAAGCGGGTTGACATCCGTGAAGATAGAACATTGGTCAGGCTGTCCAGTGAGCCATCACCAATACCCTTGAAAAATCTGGGGGACGGGGCACAGCGGTTGTTACTTTTGGCCATTGCTTTAGTCAGCGCCAAAGGGAAAATGTTGCTGATTGATGAAATTGAAGCGGGTTTGCACTACACGGTTCAGGAGCAATTGTGGTCACTGATTTTTGAGTATGCAGAGAAATGGGATATTCAGGTATTCGTAACTACGCACAGCCAAGATACCGTAAAAAGTTTTACCCATCATTTGGAACAACCCGGGTATGCAGAAACAGGGGCATATTTCCGTTTGCAGAAAATGCGAAATTCAGACGAGATAGAAGTGATTCCTTACGATCTAGAACGTTTAGAACTAACACTCGACGCAAAACTTGAGCCTCGATAATTTATGGCGCAGCAATTGATCGTGGAAGGCAATGACGCCTATTCGTTGGCCGAGATATGCCGAAAACAAGGACTCCCCAGCCCTTTGGGATATGAGTCAAAAGGCAAATTCGAGGATTTTGTCAAAAAAGGCAATGGTTTTGAAGGGGCACTTAAATTGCTAATTGAAGCGCTGGACAAGAGTGATATAGATAACATTGGTATAATAGTGGATGCCAATGATGTTGGGGCAGCAGCCCGTTGGCAGTCCATCAAAAATGTTTTATCCCAAAAATTCCAAGCGGAAACATTAGAAACAGCCCTCTCTAAGTCCGGCTACCGGATAATACAAGAAGAAGGAATGCCTGTTATTGGGGTCTGGATCATGCCTGACAATAACACAGATGGTTACCTCGAACATTTTCTCAGCAAGTTAATTCCGCTTGATGATCAACTTTGGAGTTATGCACAGCAGACCATTGCTGAAATAAAAAAACAACCCTACAATAAAATCACATCTGCTAAAGAGCAAAAAGCCTTGTTACATACATGGTTAGCCTGGCAAAAAACACCCGGTTTGCCATTCGGGCAGGCCATCAAGGCAAATTATTTCGACACTTCTACGAAGGAAGTTCAACTTTTTTTGGACTGGTTTAAGGCAACATTCCAACTCTCTGCTACATAACCCACCCCTTCAACCCGATCCACACCCACACCAGCACGAACAAAAAAGAATCGAAGCGATCCAGCAGTCCGCCGTGGCCGGGCAGCAGCGTACCGGAGTCTTTCACGCCTACACTGCGTTTGAGCATACTCTCCACCAGGTCGCCGAGAGTGCCGAAAACACCTACCATAACACCTACTATCAGCCATTCGGACATGGTGAAATCGGAGTTGTAGCGGCCGATGAGTGCAGCCATGAGCACGGTACAAACGGCGCCGCCTAGCGTGCCTTCCCAGGTTTTATTAGGTGAAATGCGTTCGAAAAGTTTGGTACGACCGATACGCGAGCCAATGAGATAGGCCATCGTATCGTTGGTCCAGATGAGCCAGAAAATGCCCATTACCCGGTGCGGGTGGTAATCGGACAAGGAAGCGATGTCGAACAACATCGCCACCGGCAACGCAATGTAAAAAATACCCGCGCCGTAATATCCGAAATTGCCGAACGGGGTTGTGGATGTGCCGAACAATTCGAATAACAATGCCACACTCATCAAAAATACCAGCAGAAAAGGCCATTCTGCCAGCCAGTCATGCAGTATTTCCGAACCCATAAAGCCAGGGAAACGGTATAATACCACTCCGAAAAGCGTGATAAGTCCGAGTTTCAACCCCAGCAACCTGCGCAATTCAAACCAGGAGCCCCCGCGAGGCAGCAACAGTCCAAAAAACTCCCACAGGCTACCGGCCGCGATCACAAGAAATAAAATGAAGAACGGCCATACGCCGCCGTAAATCCCTCCAATCATGGCGGCTGCAAAAAAAACAGCCGTAATGGTGCGTTGTTTCATAAAAATGGTGTGGCCCCGGTTAGGTTGGGCTGAAAACCGCGACAAGATTCCGAAAAAAGTGCTTGTTTTAGTGCAATTCGGGTTTGAATCTTTACAAAACAGGAGGAACAACGATTGCACGGCTTCTCCATACGAATACTCGATAGCCTCCGACACTTACTGGAATACCGGCGGAAAAAGTGGAGAAAACGCCAATTTGCAGCCAAATACAAGTGCAAATTCATATGAGAATCATTTTTTCACTCGCTTTTTTATGGGTGTTTGCTTCACAAATGCCTGCCCAATCTACCTGCACCGTGGTAGCCACTTCAGGTCTGCGCCTGCGCGCCACACCCGGCCAGCAAGGCAAAACACTGGACATAGCGCCTTTGGGTGCAAAGGTGACCGTACTGCAGGGTTATCCGGAATACACCCACACGGGTACCAATACCTTTTCTCAAAAACGCGACACTGTAGGCGAATTGCAACGCATTACCTTCTGGAACAACCAGACACAGACGCTGGAAACCCGTACAGAACTGCATGTCGGTTATTGGTGGAAAGTGCAATACCGGGGTAAAACGGGTTACATGTTCAGCGGATTTCTGGCATCGGAAAACGATATGGGCAACACCCATTACCCGCACCCCAATGATCAATGGCGGCTCGTAGCGCCGGGCGGTACCATTTGTGTTGCGTTCAGGCCCGACTGGAAGAATGAGTGGAACTGGTACGGTATTTTCCAGCGCAAAGATGGCTCATTCGACCTGCGATCAGTTACATTGACCTATAAAGTAGCCGATTACAGCGATCAGCATGGTTATTACGATCTGATTCCACGCGAATTAATTGTACAAGCGGCCAACGAGCCGGATCAGCCGCTTTATTTAATCGGGAAAAAAGGCCCCTGGACGGAACGAAGCAACATAAAAGGTATCGAAGCATACCCTGTCGAAGGAAAAATATCTGCATTCAATGCACCTGATAACGACCCATACCCCGATCGCCTTCGGCAATTTGGTATTCTGGTAGAACGAACGGAAGAACAATCCCCTGTCAATCAGTTTTACCTGACCGACCCGTCAGGCAAACGCCAGAAACTCATGCTGCATTACCCCGACAACGATTACCAGCAATCGCCCTATGAATTGCTGTGGGTAGGCGACCTGGATGGCGATGGCCGCTACGATTACATTTTTAATGTAGCGGGTGAAGTCGGCGCCTACATGCTTTACCTCACTTCACATGCCCAAAAGGGCGAAGTGGCGGGTTTGGCGGCGTTGTTGTGGCACTGGTATTGTTGTTGAAAAGCGCTATTCCTCCCCCTTGATACGCCGCCACATATCGCCAAAGGCCTTTTTTTGCGTATCAATACTTTCCCGGCGGCGGTTGTTCTGGTGTACGTCCCATTCTCCTTTTTCATTTTTAAACACCAGAAATGGAAACACGTAATTGTCGTTGACGAGCGTATCGCCCAGGAGCCCGAAGCGCAGGTCGTTCACTTGCAGGGTGTCGCCGTTGTACACTTGTGCGCTGTAATACCCGTTGCTGAACCAGCGCAGGAAATAACCGGCCCGTGAATCAGCCGGCACCTGATCGAGCAGGGCGTGGTTTTTCGGGATGGTAGAGATTCGGCTAAATGCGCGTACACGGTCGTTGAAACCGTATTGCCCGAAATAAAACGCCGTATCGCCTTCCGCCACGCCGCTCCATAAGATGTTGTTGAAAATGGTGGGGTTGGTATAATACCGGGTGTAGGAAATGTGCTTTTGCGCCAGCGAGGCTTCAAAAATGCGATTTACCTCCACCTTGTGCCACACGGTGTACACACACAGGTAGGCGCAAAACCACCCCAGTCCGATGTAATTCCAGTAGGCGCGCCAGCGGTGCGTGCGCGCAAAACGCGCGGCCACCAGCAAAGCCAGCAAAAATGGCACGGTCGCCACCGGATCCACCACCGACACGGTACACCATTGCACGCGCAGGTCGGAAAAAGGCTGCCATATCTGCGTCCCCCAACTGGTAAAGCAATCCAGGATCGGGTGGGTAAAAATGCTCCAGAAAAACAGCGCTACCCAACTGCGATACGGCGCTTCCACTAGGCTCAGGTCGCGACGCCAGTAGTCGTTCCATAGTTTCCAGACAAACCAGGCGCCCAGCACCAGCGTCGGTGTGAGGATGTACCAGTTGAGTCCTTCGCCCATGAGTACCGGTATAAAATTGATGCCTGCCGCTGCCCCCACATAAAACAAGAGCCACAACAGCACCGCTACCGCCTTGTAGCCCCGGTTCCTGTAAACGCCTTCGCCATAAAACCAGATCGTCAGCCGCGCCAGCACCCAGGGCGCCAGCGCTGCAAACAAAAATGAGTGCATAAAGCCCCGATGAAACGAAGTAGCCGCTATTTCATCGGTAAAAAATGTAGCGAATACATCCAGATCGGGAATGGTGCCGCCAATAGCGCCCCAAAGCATGGCCCGGTTGCCTAGTTTTTTGCCTGCTACCACTTCGCCGCAGGCGGCGCCAAGTACGATTTGGGTGAGAGAATCCATCTTTCGTTATTGGTTATTGGTTATTAGGGGTGGTAAGGAAGCATTTGTGCATTTGTTGGGCATCCATGTATTGTTATCGGTTATTAGTTATTGGTTATCAGGGTGATAGGGGGCCATCTGCACGTATGTTTGGCCACACAATATAGGACAACAAGCATACGCGCAGATGGCCCCCTACCCCCCTGATAACCAATAACTAATAACCGATAACCAACCGGCTAACGTGTAAGTATGGCGCGCTGGAACACCGAAAATGGATAGGTCTTTACTGCCGGAATATCTTCTTCGCCCTGTTTGGCGCTTCCGGTGGTACTGGCTTCTTTTTCCGGGCCCGACATCACTTCAAATACCAGCGTGTGCTCATCGATTTTTTCATACGTACACAAGATGCGGCTGCCTTCCACCACGAACCAGCAAAGCAGTTTGGGGCCGTACAGGTAACTTTCCATCACGATGGAATTTTTCTCATCCACTTTCCACATACCGCGTTCGGGGGCAACGGGCACGAGTTCGTAAGGTCGCCAGTCCTGCTCTTTGGAGCCATACACCATGCCGAAGGTGTAGCGCTTTTCTTTGGACGTGTCGATGGGGTGAATTTCCAGTTGCATCGCCACCGATTGTACTTTGCCTTTGCCGGAATAAATATCGAGTGTGCCCTTCCAGTCGCCCGCCCAGGTGGCCGGAAATTCAGTTTCCGATGAAATGGCCTCGGCAATTTCTATTTTCTGGGCCATCAAAAACTGCCCGCAAAGCATTGACAAACAAAGAAGTAAGAAACGCATAAGTGTATGAATTTGCAGCAAAAATAGAGAAGCAATACCGGTTTCTGCTTTACATTTTTGTAATTCTTCTATTGTCCAATACCTTTCGGACTACAACTGGGTGCTCCCGCAACGCACCCTGATAACCAATAACTGATAACTGATAACAAAATGAGACTTCCTTCACCCGGCTTTTTACTCCGCGCTTTTCTACAGGTTTGCCAGCGCTTTCCAGGCACTATGTTGTCGGCAACGGTTGGCGTGGTGGCACTGATGATTCTGATCGATTCGAGTTACAACTACGGCATTGAGGAAGAAACGCTTGCGCGGGTTTGGCTGACGGCGCAACTCGGGCTGGCCTTGCTGACCGGGATGGTGGCCTTCACCGAATCCAGAAGCTGGCCGAAACAGCGCATTTGGCTGGCGCAGGGCGCAGGAATAGTAGCCTTGCTGGGTTATGGGGCGCACCTGCTTTTTCAAATAGAACGTGCCCGCTTTGAATACGTGCACTTGCCGCGCTTTTTCCTGCTGGCGTTGGT
>JAEUUT010000007.1 GCA_016787415.1 Saprospiraceae bacterium
TTTCTGGTACGAATTCGACCGCGTACGCCGCACCTCGCGCTTTGTGAGTGGCCTGACGCCAAACGATCCGATCTGGAATACGATCATCGATCAGCAAAAAGCGGATGTGGCCTACACCCTCGACTTCTTCGGCGGAAAATCTTGGCGCATCCAGCGTGGTAAAAATGCGTATTTTGTTGCCGTTAACCTGGGTGTCAACAACATCCTGAACAACAAAAACATCGTTATCTCGGGCCGCGATGCTTACCGCAACGCCTTCCGCAATGATGTGGCCGATCCGCGTTTTTACACGAATGAACTGCTGTACGCATACGGAACGAACTATTTCGCGAGTATCACCCTGCGGATGCAGTGATAGAGGTGAGAGGTGAGAGGTGAGAAGTGAGAGGTGAGAGGTGAGAGGTGAGAGAGTGAGAAAGTGAGAGGGTGAGAGAGTGAGAATTATTTTACCTTCGCGGCTCAGAGCGTGTTCGGGATTTTTTGTCGAGGGCTGAAAAAGTGGATTTTTTGTCCGTTTTGCGCGTTTTTTCATGCGCATAGCGAGGACTATGTAAATGAAAAAAGTTGAAAAAGGGGCGAAAAAGCCCCTTTTTAGGCCCGGCAAAAAATCCCGAACACGCTCTTAGCATTGTTCAGCATACCTGAAAACAGGACATGAGAGATATTACAGACTTGATTGGGCGTATTTTTTTATCCGCCATCTTTTTATTCGAAGCATTCGACACCATGTTATACTTCGATAAAACCCGGGCGACGATGGAACAGTACGGCCTTACCTGGAACCAGGATTTTATGCTGTATGGCGCCGTGTTCCTTCTGTTGGTAGGCGGAATCATGGTACTGCTGGGTTACCGATCCACGCTGGGCGCCATTATGTTGCTCATGTATTGGGTGCCAATCACCTTTATGGTGCACGATTTCTGGAATCAGCCCAAAGATCAGATGCGCCTTCAAAGCATCCTTTTTATGAAAGACATTGCCATCATCGGCGGCCTGCTGATGCTGGTAGGAAAAGGGAGTGGCCGATACAGCATGAAGAGATTGCTCGCCACCACCCGCGTCAAATAGCCCTACGACTCCCGACTTAGGACTCAGGACTTACGACTCAGGACTTATCTTATTCTTCGTTGTCAAAATACACCTTGTAGTATTTTTTGCCTTTATCGTCGTCGAACCCGCGCTCGATCAGGTCGCGTCGGCCGTGTACATACAAGTGGAAGTTTTTATCTAATTTGATGACGCTTTTGAACACCTTGAATTCCTTTTTCACGGCCTGCCCACTGATGTCGAACTGATCTTCCAGCGGAACGGCATAAGCCTTGGAATATTCATCGCGGAATTCGCGGAAAGCCTCGCGTTGTTCTTCTTCCGGGAAAAGTGAATTGGCAAAATCATCGATTTCAAAGTGCTCATTGTCTTTGAAATAGTCGCCCGAACGATTGAGCGCATCGATGGTTTCCGTGCGATCCATTCCAAATTTAAACGGCGCTTTTTGCGTAATAAACTCGCCGGTGAGGTTGATATAGTGGCGGGTGTTGAAATAGTTGTCTTCAATAGGACGCAGGCGCAAAAATTCATCTTTCCAGAACGAGCGTTCATCGCGTTTGCTCACGCTGTCCACGGCACAAATGCGATACCCTTCCGCTTCATCGAGGTTAAAAATGAGAGCGGCCACTTCCGGCTTGCCTGTAGGGATACCTTCGATGATATTGAGCGTAAAAGATTCCGCAGAGCGGTCTGTTTTTAAAAAAGCGTCTTTGGATTGTATTTTCCACAGGCCAATAGCCGAAACAGGTTCCCCTTGCAGCATCAGGTCTTCAAAATGCGCTACAAAAAACTCGCCTCCCTGAATTTTGGGCGCTTCTGCATGCTCGTACAGTTGCTGGGCCAACTGTGCCACTTCCTCGTTCATCTTTTCTGGATCCTGAAAAATGGCCATACAGCGCTGATACACCTGGTGGTTGCTCACATCCTCTTCA
Organism: Saprospiraceae bacterium; assembly: GCA_016787415.1. Taxonomy (GTDB): domain Bacteria; phylum Bacteroidota; class Bacteroidia; order Chitinophagales; family Saprospiraceae; genus M3007. Next base: position 1,980 of record JAEUUT010000007.1, read on the forward strand.
TGGTGGAAATAGAAAAACTCTTCCGTTTTTTCAAAAGGTTTGAGAAATGCCGTCAGGAGCATTTCCTCTGCTACGGCATGCAGTGGCACCAGGGTTTGTTTGGGAATGGATACGCCTTCAAAACGGCTTTTATTGCCCACCCAGGTGGCTGCAAAACGGGTCAGTCGGGCTGCGGAAAAATCGAGCATGAGGGGATGGCTTTAACGGTCAACAATATGCTGGGAATGATGAACTTTGTGGCGACAAAGGTAAAACGGGGGGGCTGGAATTTCAGCCTGCCGGTAAAAAGATACCTTATTTGAAGCCCTTTATTTTTCCACATAGAAATCCCGCTCCAAAGCAGGTATGAAAAAAAGCGTTCCTTTCCAAAAAGTCGTTGTGCCATGGATACTGCTCGGGTCGGCAGGAATGCTGGTATGGGGTGCGCTGGGGCTGTTTAGTTATGCCGCGCATCCGGAAATCCTGCATATTGACGCATACGATTATCACCTTGCAGCAAAATGGTGGTACCTGGAATATTTTCGGCCCCACCCAACGCGTATGTTTGGGTTTTCACTTCTGACGGGCTGGATTACCTGGTGGAACACCTCTTTTCAGGCATTTCGGGCAGTAGCAGTAGCCTTGAACATATTGTGCTGGTTGCTGACAGGAACATTTCTGTATCAGTCGGGAAGGCTGATATTCAGGGAAAACGAGCGCTTTGCCTACCTTCTTCCTGCCATTTTTGCCTTGCAAATAGGTAATACAGTGATGGTTACACAGGCTGTTACCGAATCCTTGTACACCTTTTTGTTGACCTTGATTCTGTGGAGCATGTTGTCATTTCAGCATGAAAAACGACCTGCATATTGGAGGCTTGCGCTGGCGGCCTTTTGCTTTTCTCTGGTGGTGCGCCCAACAGCCGGTATCTGGCTGCCTGTCATTTTACCCGCCTTGTTGTGGTGGCTCTGGCGTCGGAAACTGCATTTTGTACAAAACGCCTTGTTCGTATTCGTTTGCGTACTCACATTGCCGGGCCTGCAATGGATGCAGATGAAAACCTGGTACCACACCCCAGTTACCTCCAATATCGGGTTGCTGACCTACTACCTGTACACAGACGCCTACGCAAATGTGTCAGCCACAGCGCCCGGCGCTTCCTGGCATGAAAAAGGTCAAATGTGGCAACAGGAATCCAAACGCCGGGAGGCCCTGATAGGCATGGGCGCACATGGTGTGGCCGATGTGCCCGACTGGGTGACGGCACGCGACACCATGATCGGGCAATGCAGCCAGACCTGGTTGACACATAAAAAAGAACTGGCGCAGTCCTACCTGCGCAACCTCGTTTCCAACAGTGTCAGCGGCTGTATGGTAGTTGAGTTTCTGGCCGATCGCTGTCCGGAAGACCCCGTTCGGCAGCGTGCCCGGTGGCTGTTTTTGCTGGGGCGCTTACAAAATGCGTTTTCCACCCTCTTGCTGCTGAGCGTAGCCGGATGGGTGCTTTTTATGGCCGTATTCCGCAGAAAATGGCCTGATGTGATGGGCTGGGCGGCTTTGTTTGGCACGGGCATCATACTCGCCAGTGCGATATCATTTGCACAGGGTGATCGTTTTCATATGGTGCTTACGCCCTTGACTGCTTGCTGGCTGGCCATTTTGCTGTATTTTGTATGGAAAAAACTGCCCGGGAGATCATGACACGTCATCCTAATCGTCTTCTTTTTTTAGTGACCACATTGTTCATATGGGGAGCATTTTTCCTGCTATGGCAAAGTTATGGCTATCCACTCATCGGCATTGACGATGCGAATATTTACCAAGTGTATATGCGCAATCTGGCAGAAGGACATGGCCTGGTGTATCAGGTTGGTGGTGAAAAAGTGGAGGGTTTTACTTCCCTTTTATGGATGTTGACAGGGGCTTTTTGCTACCGGTTTTTACCAGCGCCCGAACAGGCATTGATATTGTTGAGCGTGCTGATTATCAATATATTGATATATCTATTGAATATCAGGTTAAATCAATATGAAGGAAAATCGGGTATCCAGTGGCACCATGCATTTTTTATGTTGCTACTTTTTTTAGTTCCCGGATTTTTTGACTGGACGTTGTTTTCTCTAATGGAAACAGGATTGTGGAGCCTGCTGTTGAGCATGTTGTCACTGCGTTTATCCAATGTCCCGTTTTTGACCCATGAACAAGAACATGGAGATCATTGGGTCACGGCAATACTGTTGGGAGCAATGGTATTGGTTCGCCCTGAAAGTTTGTTATGGGGTGTTTTTTTCTTGATAATACGCACAGCATTGTTCTATTACAGAAAAGTTACATGGTACGATGCAATACGCATCAACATGATCCCATTTGGCATATTTTCCGGAGTAAGTCTGGCTATTACGTTCTGGCGACTTTATTATTTCGGTTATCCATTCCCGAATACGTATTATGCCAAGGTTTCGGTTAGTGTATGGGATAATTTCAAGATGGGCGCCATATACTTGATAGATTATATTGTGCACTACAATCCCATACTGATACCAGTGTTGCTTTGCCTGGCTGGCTGGATTTATCAGGTTATATCTACGAGAAATTATCAACCTTCTACGGTATCTAAACTTGTTTTGGGGGTGATATGTCTGCTAAATATTGTTTTCCCGCTTCTAACCGGAGGCGATCACTTTGGTCTCGGAAGGCTATTACAGCCACTGCTTCCTCTTACATACCTGTTATTTACATTCCTCTATTTTAGATTGGTTTCAATAAATCTGAGTGCTATCCCAGTACGAATATTGAATGGCGTGCATGGGCTTGTGTTTCTGACAATCGCCATGTTATCGCCAAATCTCTTCAGATTTTACCGATATGCTTTTGCTGACCCACCGCTTCACAATGAGTTTTTCTTGGCCCGCCACGGACGCGAAACCGGCTACCAGATGAGCCGTTTTTTTGAAGGAGAAAATCCCCTGCCTGTTTGGGGCGTTGTGTGCGCAGGAGGAATTGCCTACCGCTATGAAGGCAAAACCCTGGATTTGCTGGGCCTCAACAATGTCGCCATGGCGCATGCCAGCCCCGTCAAACCGACGGACCGCCCCAAAAACCACGCCTCGTTCGATAAGGAAGTGTTTTACGCACAACAGCCGGATATTATGTTCCCGACCTTGTTTCTGGACAACGATACGATACTTCCCGCGCCATTTGAACAAAGCGACACCTTTCAAAACGATTTTTTTGCCCGCGCACTCGGGCATATCCACGAAGACGCGCGTTTTAAATCTTTGTATGTTCCTGTCGTAGTCACTTCGGAAAGAAAGGGAGACCGATTATATGCGTATTTTCGCCGTCAGTTTGTATCCCGGCTGGATACGAATATGTATAAGGTAGAGTATTTAGAGAGGTGAGAAGTGAGAGGTGAGAGGTGAGAAGTGAGAAGTGAAATAATTTTTGATCACTGAAAACCGGCATCGTCGTCATGGCTCGTATTTTCTTTTCCATTTTCCTGCTTGGCCTGTTACAAGGCTCGCTCGTTGCACAGATGATCAACGGCACAGATACGCTGTATGGCAATGAGTGGATAGATTTTGCCAAAACGTATTATCGGGTGAAAGTGGCCCGCGATGGCATGTACCGCATCGGGTACCAGCAAATGTCGGAGCAGGGAATCCCGCTGGCAAGTGTGCCCGGCAGCGCACTGCGCCTGTATTGTTATGGCAAACAGGTGCCCATATTTGTCTCGACCTCCGGCACTTTTGGTACGGGCGACTACCTCGAGTTTTACGGCGAACGCAACCGAGATGCCATCGACAGGTATATGTACACCAACCCGGATGCCGAAAACCTGAATCCCTGGTACAGCCTGTTCAACGACACCACTGCCTACTACCTCAGCTGGGCGGACACGGGCACGCCCGAACGCATGCAGGCGGCCGCCAATGATCTGTCCAACCCGCCGGCGCCCGAATCGTATTGCTGGGCCAGCAGCCTCGTTTCTTTTCAGGATTATGCTTTCAAACGCTCGCAAGGCTTCGATGTGGCCTATTCCTGGTACGACGGCGATGGCTTTGGAAATGGCGATATAACAGCCACAGCAGTAAATATTGCCGCGCCGCAGGCCCTGGCTGGCGGCCCGGCAGCCACCGTGTACCTTCGTTACGGCGTCAACCTGGGGCTGCACCAGACCCAGATCAAACTGAACGACTCCATTTTCGACGTCGATATTGTCAATACGTTCAAAATCACGGGTCACAACTATACCGTGCCCTCGGCATACCTGACACAAGGGCTCAACATCTCCTTGCAATCGCAGGGCGGACAAACCGACCGGCACACTTTTGCAGGCGCTGAATTGCGTTATGCACGGACGCTTGATTTCGGCGGCGCGGCATCGGCCCTGTTCGAACTGGACGCCAGCGCTACTGGCCAGTATCTGGAAATAACGGGCATCAGCCTGCCAGGTAGCCAGACGCCCGTTTTGTACGACTTGAGCCTCCGCCTCCGCCTCCAGCCCGAACAGCAGGGCAGCATATGGCGAGTGAAATTGCCGCCCAGCGCAGTTAAACGCCGCATTTGGGTGGGCGGCAGCACAAGCGGTGTGGCGGCAGTGGAATTAACGCCCAAACAGTTCCACAATTTTTCTGCTGAAAACGCCGGATTTGTCATCATCACCAACCCCGTTCTGCGGCAAGACCCCACATCCAGCAATGCCGACCACGTGCAAGCCTACGCCGATTATCGGGCCAGCATGGCCGGCGGAAGTTTTAGCACGGCTGTTGTTGACATCAACGAGTTGTACGAACAGTTTGCCTACGGTATTCGCTACCATGCTTTTTCCGTGCGCAATTTTTGTTATTACCTGAAAAAAATCAGCCCTGCGCCGCGCTATATCCTTTTGATCGGTAAAGGGCTGGATTACAAGGACTTCCGTACCAATGAAGACCGCGCTGCACTGCTGCACAGCGTGTATTTCCTTCCCACGTATGGCTCGCCCAGTTCCGATCTGGAGTTTGTCATGAGCGGAAACCGCATCGTGCAGCCCATTTTCCCTATCGGCAGGCTGGCAGTTACAAAACCCGCGGAGATCAAAATTTACCTCGATAAAGTAATCGAGCAGGAGCAGGTATTATCGGCAGCCCAACAGAATATCGGCGACAAAGCCTGGCTCAAAAAAATACTGCATATCAGCGGAGGACTGGCCGAGGAGCAAGCCGGCATCAAAGCCTATGTGCAAAGCATGACCGATGAAATTTCCGGCAACGGCTTTGGCGGGGATGTCTCCACCTTTTACAAAACCTCCAACGATCCAATCCAACTTTCCGCCTTCGAACGGGTGAAAAAAGCCGTCAATGAAGGACTTTCTACCTGGATGATTTTCGGGCACTCCTCGCCATTTTTGGTCGATTTTGACATTGGCGCCCCCGAAAACTACAATAACAAAGGCCGGTACCCTTTTATGTTTATCATGGGCTGTTTCTCCGGCAATTGCTCCAATCCGATCAAAGGCCTGGGCGAAAACTTCCTGCTGGCCCGCGACAAGGGCGCGATCGCGTACCTCGCGACGGTCAATTTTGGCTTCACGGATGCCCTGCACTCCTTTGGAAAAAAGTTTTACGAACGCATGGGCGGCCCAGATTACGGTGGCACCCTGGGCAATACCATCGCACATACCATTGGCGCCTTCGATGCCACCAATTACCCCAGCCTGATCGCGCTGCTGCACCAGATGCAGTTGCAGGGCGACCCGGCTGTGCGCCTGCACCGGAATGAAGGCCCCGATTACCTGATCGACCCGGCTTCGGTGGCGGTCGACCCCAATCCCGTCAGTATCGACAGGGCCAGTTTCGACCTGGATTTTTCACTCGCCAATATTGGGAAAAATACGGGCGGCAAAGTGGGCATAAAAATCAGCCAGCGCCTGCCCGACAACAGCACACGCTTGTTGGTGACTGACAGCGTGGCTGCGCCTGCGGTGCGCCGCAACCTGCATTACACCATCCCTTCCACAGATAATAAAGTGGGCTACTCCCGCCTGTTTGTCGAGGCCGACCCGGAAGACCTGATTTCGGAAACGCCGACAGCAGCCGAACTCAACAACGAATTGCAGGATGGAAGCGGCCAAAAAGGGGTAGAAGTGTATTTCTATACCGATGACGTACAGCCGGTGTTGCCCGAACCTTTCGCCATCGTTGGCAAAACGCCCCTGCGCCTGTACGCGTCCTCGCTGGCCATTCGAAGTACGCCACTGCATTATTTGTTTGAAATAGACACTACCGAACAGTTCAACAGCCCCCTGCGCACTGTGGGCGATGTCATGAGCAAAAGCGGGCTTCTGCAATGGGCGCCGCCCGTTTCGCTGATCGACAGCACGGTGTATTACTGGCGGGTGGCCCGCGACAGCCTCGTAGGCGGTGAAGTGGCCTGGCATGGCAGTTCGTTTATTTACATCAAAAACAGTCCGCAAGGCTGGAACCAGTCTCACTTTGGGCAGTTTGTGCAGGATGAATTTACCACCATGCAACTGAACAACCCACAGGAAGGGTTCCAATTCGGCGACGATGCTGCGTCGTATTTCATGAACGTGGCCTACTGGAACAATGCAAGCGAAATCTTTCCGGGCCTGATGAACAACTTCTCCGAAGGCATTACCACCAACTACTGGTGGGGCGTCATCGGCGTGCAGCGGGGTGTTGTTATTATGCAATACAACCCCAACACAGGCCACTACATCGTCAACCCGGCCGACAGCGACAATAACCCCACACCCGGTACTCCGAACATCGCTTTCTGGTTTGATACCCGCGACTCGCTGGAGCGCATCAAACTGATGGAATTCCTGCAGCACGGTATGATTCCGGGCGCTTACGCCGGTTTACTGACGGTGAACCAGACGACCGATCTGGAAGGATATGCACCCAGGAAATGGGCGGCGGACTCCATTACCTACGGCAAAAACCTGTTTCAGGTGCTGGAAAACATGGGCGCCAGAGATGTTCGGAAAGTGCAGAATGCCCCCGATCCGCCGTACCCCTACGGCATGATGTTCCGGGTGGGTGATCCCGATTTTCCTGTGTGGGACACGCTGGTGTATCATCCGGATTCAATTATCAATTACCGCCAGAATTTTGCGGCCAAATGGCACACCGGCGCCGTGGAAAGTCCGCGTATCGGCCCGGCACGCTCCTGGGCTTCCCTGCACTGGAAACGCGGCCCTTACGACGATCCGGCCGAGCGCAGCGCCTTGCAGGTATGGGGTGTGCGCAATGCGCTGCCGGATACCTTGCTGATGCAATTGAAAAGCACCTTCGATACTGCGCTGACGGCTATACCCGCCGCTACATTTCCGTATTTGAAAATCAGATACGAAGCGGTGGACAGCAACAGCCGCACAGCGCCGCAACTCCGATATGCACGGGTGCTGTATCAGGGCGTCCCGGAAGGCGCGCTGAACCCGAACGCATTGTTCACTTTTTACAACGACACTTTGCAGCAAGGCGAATCGCTGAAAAATGCCATAGCCTTTACCAATATTTCTGCCTGGCCTATGGACTCCCTGCTGGTCAGGTACCGCGTGGAAAACACAAGCGGAACAGGCAATAATTATTTCCGGAAATACAAACCCCTGGCTGCCGGAGATACCCTGCTGACCTCCTTCGAACTGTCGACGCAGGCCCTGCAAGGCCGCCAGCGGCTTACGGTGGATGTGAACCCCGACCAGCACCAGCCGGAGTTGTACCACTTCAACAACGTCGCTTTTCACGATTTTTATGTGCAACGCGACCAGCGCAACCCGCTGCTTGATGTGACGTTTGATGGACAGCATATCCTGGACGGCGACCTGGTTTCACCCAAACCGGAGATCATTCTCCTGCTAAAAGACGATAACCGGTTTTTAGCCATGCGCGACACCTCCACATTCCGACTCACGCTGGAACTACCCGACGGCAGCACGCGGCCCATTGCGCTGAGCGACCCGGCGGTGTTGTTTTTTCCGGCAGATTCGACCCAACTGACGCATAAAAACCAGGCCCGCCTGGAATGGAGGCCGGAATTTACGCAGGATGGCACGTACCGATTGCTCGTCAACGGGCGCGACGCCAGCGGCAATGCCTCGGCAAGTCTCGATTTCGCGGTGTCGTTTGAAGTGATTACCCGCTCTTCGCTGTCGAATATTTTCAATTACCCCAACCCGTTTTCCACCTCCACCTGCTTTGTGTACACCATGACCGGCGCAGAAACACCTGCTTCGTTCAAAATTCAGATCATGACCGTAAGCGGCCGGGTGGTACGTGAAATTACTACCTCGGAGTTTGGCGATTTGCAGGCGGGTACGCATATCAGCAATTTCTGCTGGGACGGCAAAGACGAATTTGGCGACCAGTTAGCCAATGGCGTTTACCTCTACAGGGTGGTGGCGAAAAAAATGGACGGCACTGATTTCGAACTGTTTACCAATGAAAAAGTCGATGGCTTTTTCAAAAACGGTTTCGGTAAAATGGTTTTGATGCGCTAAAACACATGAGAATAGCAGTGAATGCCCGCTTCCTTTTGCGGAAACGGCTGGAAGGTTTCGGATGGTACACGCATGAAATCATGCAACGGATGGTGAAACAGCACCCGGAAGACGAGTTCGTTTTTTTGTTCGACCGGGCCTTCGATCCGCGATTTGTGTATGGCCCGAATGTGCAGCCGGTCGTGGTACATCCACAGGCGCGGCATCCAATTCTGTTCCGAATCTGGTTTGAATGGATGCTCCCGCGGGTGCTGCGCAAATCGGGCGCTGAGGTGTTTTTTTCGCCCGATTCGATGTGCAGCCTGCGCTCACCGATTCCGACGGCCATGACCTGCCACGACTTGGTGCCCTTGCACCACCCGGAACAAGTGGCAAGGCGTCACCGCAATTTCCTGCTGCGTTTTCTACCGCGTTATTTGCGCCGTGCCGATCAAGTGCTGACGGTGTCGGAATATGTGCGGCAGGACATTGTCCAGACTTGCAGCATTGCAGCGGAACGGGTGACGGCCATTCACAATGGCTGCCGCGAGGTGTTCAAACCTTTGGAAACGACTGAAAAACAGCAGGTTAGAGATCAATATACCGATGGACAACCTTACTTTTTTTATACCGGCGCTATTCACCCACGCAAAAATATTCCGAGGCTGATTAGAGCCTTCGATCAGTTTAAGGAAAAAACAGGTGCGCCCGTCAAACTGTTGCTGGCAGGTCGTTTTGCCTGGAAAACGGGGGATGTGAGCAGCGCTTACGAACAGGCTACGCACCGCGCCGACATTCACTTTCTCGGCTATGTCGACGACGCCGAACTGGCTCGACTCATGGCGAGCGCGCTGGCGTTGGTGTACGTGTCGCTCAGCGAAGGCTTTGGGCTGCCTATACTGGAAGCCATGTACTGCGATACGCCCGTCATAACGGCCAATACCACTTGCCTGCCGGAAATTGCAGGCCCGGCAGCCCTGCTGGTCGATCCGCTGTCGGAAACGGCCATTTGTGAAGGCATGGAAAAATTGTACACCGACGAGCGCTTCGGCGCCACCCTGGTGGAGGCTGGCCGTCAACAGCGCCTGCTGTTTAGTTGGGACAACGCTGCAGAGCAGACATACCAGGCGCTGGTGGAATTGGCACATCGCAGCAAGCAATCGCCTGCCTGATCGGACAATGCCCATGAAAATACTGCACCTGTTCGATCTGTACCTGCCCAACACCATGAACTGGGCGTACCGCATGATACAGGCCACGCCGCGCACAGAAGCCCGCGCTGCCGCGCCCTGGGTGGTGCGAAATGCGTATTTCGGCAATGGCCGCCATGTTTTTCTTCGGCCGCTTCAACGGCTGACGGGGCTGATTCCGCGCACCGAGTGGGCCTGGCCTTGGCTGGTCGGTCTGCTGTTGCGGCTCGAACACCGCTGGCCCTGGTACCGACACTGGCTTGAACGCCGCCTGCAACGCGATAAGCCGGAGGTGCTGCATGCCCATTTTGCTCCCATCGGATACCATTATTTACCATTGGCGAAAGCGCTTGGCATCCCGCTGGTCGTTTCTTTTTACGGGTATGATTATGAAAGCCTGACCACCCGAAAACCGGCCTGGAAAGCGCGTTACCGGCAACTTTTTGAACAGGCGGCGGCGGTTATTTGCCTTGGCCCGCATGGCAGAGACGTGTTGGCAGCGCAGGGTTGTCCTCTCGGAAAAATTCATATGCTGCCCATGAGCATCGATCCGCTGGCTTTCCCCTGGGTAGAACGCCACAAACACCCCGGCAAACTTCGGCTGGTGCAAGTGGCTACAATCAAGGAAAAGAAAGGTTTCTGGTACACCTTGCAGGCATTTCAGGCTGCGCTGGCGCATTGCCCCAACCTGCACCTGACCATTGCCGGCGAGCCAAACGACGAGGCCCTTCGACAGCGGATGCAGGATTTTATCCGGGCACACCATCTGGAAGAAAAAATCACCTGGCTGGACTTCTTGCCAAACGACGAACTACCTGCTTTTTTTGCCCGATTTGATGTGTTCATTCACCCGAGTTGCTATACGGAACACCGCGACAGTGAAGGCGCGCCAGCGGTCATTCTGGAGGCAGCGGCGACTGGTTTGCCCGTCATAGCCACCCGCCATGCTGATATTCCGATGGAGGTGTTGCATGAAAAAACAGGCTTGCTGACGGAGGAACGTGATGTGCCCGCTTTGAGTGCCTGTATCGAGCGTTTTTATCACATGGAGGCAGAAGAGTATCGCACTTTTAGCCTGGCGGCACGGGGGCATGTGGAGCAGTTTTTTGATGTTCGGAAAAATGGTGTACTGTTGCGGGGGATATATGAGAGGGTGGATAGCCGGGTTTGACTGATTGGATGGCCCGTTCGGGTTTGACTGATTGGATAACCCATTCGGCTTCGCCTCATGGTGAAGGGGACTTGGGATTGGGCGGATAAAGCGGATTAAAGGGATTTTTGTGGCCTGTCGGCCACTTGTTTTGATTTTTACAGTTTAAATCCGCGTTATCCGCTTCATCCGCGTTCCCATCCCCTCTAAAAGGGGCGTAGCCGAACAAATCCTTCGTACACCCCTGACACCGAATATTGAATATCGAACACCGAACACCGAATATCGAACACCGAAGTAAGGTGTAAATGATTGAACGCAAAAGTTTGCGCGTTGGCTGATATTATTATCTACTTTATCCCTTTACATCAAAACAAGTGGCCTACAGGCCACCAAAATCCTTTTAATCCGCTTTATCCGCCCAATCCCAAGTCCCCTTCACCGTGAGGCGAAGCCGAACGGGTTATCAAATAAGGCGAAGCCGAACGGGCTATCCAAAATCTTATCTTGATCCAATCACCGTGAAAATCCTCATCGTCACAGCCTTTTACGCACCTTTTATCCACCCGCGCGCCCACCGATGGACAGCGCTGGCGGAGTATTGGGCCAGGGAAGGACACGAGGTGCAGGTACTGACGGCGCGGGTGCGGGGAAAAGGACAATGGGAGGTGCAACAGGGCGTTCAGGTGCATCGAACCGGCTTCGATTCGCTCAAAGAGGTGTATTACTATTACTTCGGCAGCCGACGCGCAAGGGGGAGGGTAGGGGTGCTGCCAAGTCGCCCGGGCCGGGCAGCGCGGGTAGCAGCCTGGGTGTACAGCGTGTGTTGGAAAAAAGTGTTTTTTCCTGATGATGCCTGTGTCTGGTATTTTCCTGCCCGACGAAAGTTGTTGACATTGCTGTCACAACAGCAACCCGATCTGCTTATTACGGTGTCTTTGCCCTTTACCAGCCATTGGGTGGGCCTGGCTGCCAAACGCCGTTTCCCAACATTGCGCTGGCTGGCGGATATTGGCGATCCGTTTTCCTTTAGAATTCCGCCGCCCAACAACCTTTTTTTATATGATTCCCGAAACAAACGACTCGAACTGGAAGTGCTGCTACTGGCCGATGCGGTGAGCGTGACCACAGAAGCAACCCGCCAAAATTATGCCCAACAGTTTGGTAATCAGTTGGTTGGGAAAATGCAAGTGATCCCGCCACTGTATCAGCCAGCAGCAACAGAAGCGCCGAAAACTACTTTTTCCAAGCAGGACGGCTTGATTCGAATAGGGTATTTTGGCGCCCTGTACCGACCGACCCGTACGCCGGAGGCATTTTTAAACCTGCTGCGCCAACTACCCGACGAATGGCAGCAACGCCTGGACATTCATTTCTACGGGGAAATTTTTCCGGACATCCACGATGCTTTCGCCCTGTTTCCTGGCATTCAATTGCATGGACTGCAATCGCGCGAACAAGCGCGCGCAGCCATGGCCGACATGGATATTTTGCTGAATATCGGTAACGCGACCGATTTTCAGTTGCCCAGCAAAGCCGTAGATTACTTAGCCGCCGGAAAGCCGGTGCTCCATTTGTCGTACACTTCCAGCGATCCTTTCGCTGATTTTTTTGATGGGTACGAACTGATTTTTAATATTCCTGTGGAAAACAACCGGGTGCAACCGGATGCGGTGGCCCGCATGCTGGAATGGCTCGAAAAGCCTAAAAAGTTGCCCGGAAAAGAAGAACTGGCGCTTCGAATGGCGCCGTATGGGGTGGAAAGGGTGGCGGATAGTTATCTGTTATCTGCTTAGTTATCAGTTATCAGTTATCAGTTATTGGTTATCAGGGGTGGTTAAGAGACCATCTGTAGGTTGGTTATAGATTGTTAAGGTGCTTCGGGATGTTTGGCTGCACAATAAGGAATGCCAATCATCTCTGCGGATGGTCTCTTAACCACCCCTGATAACCAATAACTGATAACAGATAACTATTTGCCACCCCTGATAACCAATAACTGATAACAGATAACTAAGCGCCGGAGGCGCTTCTGATTACCCTCAAATACTGCGGCAGCACCCGGTCATTGCTGAACTTTTTCTCGGCTTTATAGCGGCTGTAGCGGCTCATGGCGAGTTGTTCGGCCGGGTCGAGGCGAATGAACGACAACATGGCTTCGGCGAGGGCGGCGGCATTTTCAGAAGGCACGATAAACCCGTTGATACCATCTTCTACCGTATCGCGGCAACCCACGCTGTCGGTCGTAATAACGGGCTTGCCCATGGCCATACCTTCCAGCAGCACGCGGGGCATACCCTCTCGGTAAGACGGTAATACCACAGCGCCCGCATTGGCAATAAACGGGCGCACATCATCAGAATAGCCCAGGTAATCAATGTGTTGCTGCTCAATCCAGTGCTGGAGTTCTGCCTCGGCGATGGAGGCCGGATTACCCTCGTCGGTGCTGCCCAGCACCTGAAAACGTACATGCGGTTCGGATTGTTTGACGATGGTAGCCGCCTGCACGAATTCCCGAATACCCTTGTCGCTGAGCAGGCGACCGATAAACAGAAATACCGGCGGCGTGGATTGGAGCCTCGACACGGGTTTAAACAATTCAGTATCGATGCCGGTGCCGGTGATGACGATGGTTTTGTCGGCCGCTACGGCTTTGTGCTGCAAAAACTCACGTTTGTCGTCGTGGTTGAGAAAAATAACGCGCCGTACAAACCGAAAAGCCAGCCGGTACAGCAGAAAAATAAAAAAGCGAAACAGGGAAGATGCCGTAGCGGTATAACCTTGTCCTTCGACGCTGGCGATGACAGGGATGCCAGCAATACGGGCTGCCAGGCTGCCAAAAATATTGGGCTTTACGGTGTAACACACCACGAGGGCAGGGCGTTCGCGCCGCATCAACTGCACCAGTTCGACAAAACTGCGCAAGTTATTCCAGACGGACAGGCCTTTTCGGGTGAGGTGTTGCAGCGGAATAAAGGAAGCGCCGGTAATGGCCTGTAATTTCTCCTGATAAGGATCGGGCGGTGCGGCGCACACCACGGAAAATCCTTCCCGTACGAGTACATCGATCAACGAGCGCCGGAAATTCCAGATATTCCAGGCAGTGTTGGCGATCAGGAGAATTTTCATGCGAGCAAGGGGCAAGAGCAACGCAAAAATAAAAATCCCGAATCCTTCCGGCAGGAAAAGATTCGGGATCCGGCATTATGCCTGAAAATATCAATCAAAAGTTGAAAAGCGTAGTATTAGGCTGCTGCCAGTCGGCCTGGCGTCAGGTTGCTCGCAGGGCCCGCATTGTCGGCCAGTGCAGCAATATCATCCGGTGTGTAATGTTGACTTACCAGATCATATACTTCCAGCGCTTGATCGCGCGTGATGGAAGGAAATTCATCCAGGAATTCATTGACGCTCACGCCAATGCGAAGGAAGTCATAAAATGTTTCGATTCGGATACGAGTACCGGAAAAAACAGGTGCTCCGTCTTGAATTTCGGGGTGGACTGAAATAGAAGAAAGCCGATTCATGCCGCTGCTGTTGATTAGTGTGTAAGGAGATAACCAGCTTGGGATAGTGGAAATCACTCATGGATTAAAGATTAAAAATGAATACAGTGGCGAATATAAACAATGTTTTGAATGCACAAGACATGGCATAAAAAAAAATTATAAAATCAGGTTTTTCCCTGATAAAGTGGCGTCGCGCAATCGGTATTTGTACGGATGGAATGAGGGAATGGAGCCGTGCACTACAAATACTGCTCTCCCGTTTTTGACTTCACCAGCGCGGTCACCTGTTTGATTTCCTGCTCTTTGGATTTGGGGTAAATGAGCAGCACATCCTGGGTATCCACAATGATATAATCTTGAATGTCCTTGACCACCAGCAGTTTGCCCTGCGGCGCCCGGATAAGACTTTTGTGCGTATCAAGGGCTATAATATTACCTTGCAGCACGTTGTCCTGTTCGTCTTGCGGACATTCTGCATACAGGCTTGCCCAGGTGCCCAGATCCGACCACCCAAACTCCGCCGGAACGGTAAATACATTGGTCGCCTTTTCCATGATGGCAAAGTCTACGGAAATATTGGGCGTAGTCGGGTAAAACTCGTCGATAAAGGCCTGCTCTTCTTCCGTATTGTACATGTTGAGGCCCTTGTGGAAAATATCGTAAATATCCGGCGAGTGGGTTTGATAGGCCGACAGTACAGTATGCAGGCGCCACACAAAAATACCGGCATTCCAGAGGTATTCGCCCGAGTCGACAAACTGCTGGGCAATTTCCAGGCTGGGTTTTTCGGTGAAACGCACCACTTTTCGCACGGCATCATCGGCGGCTTCGCCAAATTGGATATAACCGTATCCGGTGTCGGGCCGTGAGGGTTGCACACCCAGCGTCACGAGCGCATCCTGTTCGCGGGCAAAATCGATGGCATGGCCGATTTTTTCCAGAAATGTTTGCTCTTTCAGCACAATATGGTCGGCCGGCGTGATCACCAGACAGGCATCCGGGTTCAGGGCCGCCAGTTTGAACGCGGTATATGCCACACAAGGCGCTGTGTTGTTGCGGCTGGGTTCGCACACCACCTGGTTGTCAGTCAGTTCCGGAATTTGTTCTTTCACCAGATCCTTGTAGGCCGCATTGGTCACCACAAAAATATTCTCCGCCGGACAAACCGGTAAAAACCGCTCAAAAGTCAGGCGCAGCAGGCTTTTGCCTGTGCCCAGCATATCGAGAAACTGTTTGGGGCGCGCTTCCCGGCTTCCCGGCCAGAACCGGCTGCCGACTCCCCCGGCCATGATGGCTACGTAGGTGTGATTGGACATGATTAGAGGTGAGAAGTGAGAAGTGAGAGGTGAGAAGTGAGAGAGTGAGAGTGGTGAGAAAGTGAGAGGCAAAGGTAAGGAGGGGGAGGGAAGGATCAAATCAAAAACCGAGGCCACGAATAACAACAAAAACAAAAATTTGTAGATGTTATAATTGTTTTTGCCCCATTACCTCCAGGGCGTTGCCCATCCTCCCCCAGGGCGTTGCCCTGGGCTATTGGATACGCCCTTTCAGGGCTGTTTTTGGGTGAAAATTGTGTGGTTTTTCATTTTTATATGAATAGGGAATATTTTCAACCTCATCAACCTCATCAACCTCATCAACCTCATCAACCTCATCAACCTCATCAACCTCATCAACCTCATCAACCTCATCAACCTCATCAACCTCATCAACCTCATCAACCTCATCAACCTCATCAACCCTTATCAACTCATATCAACTCTCATCAACTCTTATCAACCTCATCAACCATCACCCCAACGTCCCCTTCACCCTCTCATACACCCCTCTGATTCCTTCTTCCAGTCCGATTTTCGCTTTCCAGCCAAAACTGTGCAACTTGCTCACATCCATTAGTTTACGCGGGGTTCCGTCGGGTTTGCTCAGGTCGTGTTCGATGGCGCCGGTGTAGCCCACGATGCGTTGTACCATTTGTGCCAGTTCGAGGATGGAAATGTCTTCCCCGACCCCGATATTCACCAGGCCGGGTTCGTCGTAATG
>JAEUUT010000012.1 GCA_016787415.1 Saprospiraceae bacterium
GTTGGCTATTTCACTCACTTTGCCCTTGAACTTGCGGCCCAGGTAAGCATCTACTTCGATATCGGTTTCATCGCCAACGCTGACTTTCAGGATGTCGTTTTCGCTCACGTCCACCTGGACTTCCATTGAACGCAGGTTGGCGATACGCATCATTTCCGTACCAGCCATTTGCAGGGTACCTACCACGCGTTCGCCTCGTTCTACATTGAGTTTGCTGATGATACCGCTTACAGGCGCCGTGATGATGGTTTTTTGAAGACTGGTGCGCAATTCTTTCAGGCGTGCATTGGCGCTGTTGATTCCATAATCAGCCACACGCACATTTTCACGCGCGCTGGCAAGGCTGCTTTCCGAAGATTTCAGCATGGCATCGGCAGAGGCGAGTGCCGCTTCGGCAGCGCGCAGATTGCCGGTGGAAGTGTCGAATTCGGAGGCAGAAATGACACCTTCCTTATACAGTTTTTCATTGCGCTGGTGGCTGTTGCGCGCTACTTCGAGTTGGGAGGCAGCACGTTGGCGGTCGGCTTTCAACTGTTCGATCTGGGCATTGCTGCTCTGAACATTGGAAGAAGATATTTCGCGTTGGGCACGTGCGGTGCTCACGGATGCCTGCCCTTGTTCGAGGGCACTTTGGTATTCATCGGGGCGAATTTTTGCCAGCACCTGACCGATAGTGACCGAGTCGCCTTCCTTTACATACAGGTCTATGATTTCACCGGATACATCCGAGCTGATTTTGACCTCGGTTTCAGGGAAAATTTTACCGCTGGCGCTTACCATTTCACGGATGGTACGGCGCTGGGCAGCCTCGGCGTTTACTTCTTCTCCTTTTGGCGATTGCCGGCCTTTGATAATTGCTGCTCCGATGAGGAGCGCGAACACACCGATTAAAACATACAAAAGGGTCCGTTTCCGTTTAGGCGCTGCGTTTTTCATGTCCTGATTTGAAATTTTTTCTGATAACAGGCACAAGGTTAATTCCACTGCCGACAGTGTGGAAAATAGTTGGATAAATGACCTGAAACAGCGGATGAAAGTTATCCCGACGTCGTTGTTACGCTGCCTGGTGTCTACGAAAAGCAAGGCGGAAACGACATATTAAAACAAGCCCCACACCCATGCTGTCAGCATGGCGCCCAGTTTCCAGATGCCCCAAAGCATTACGACGAACAAGGCAAAGAACAGCAGCCCCAGCAGGAACAGCGATGTTTTTGCGTTCGGTCGCGCTTTGCCGGCAGCATAGTATTCGCGCAAAAGATTGACATTGCGCCTGTTGGCTTTAAACCCGAAATCAAAAAGATCGCCCACAAAAGGTACGATGCCTACGGCGGCGTCGAGTACGATATTTCCCATCATCTGCAACATCAGCAGCGGGCCGGCCCCTCGTTTCATCATCGTACGGAACAACAGTCCTGATACCAGAAAACCTGCCATATCGCCGGCGTATGGAATAAGCCCTACAATACCGTCGAGTCCGAAACGCAGGTTGGTGCCGGGTATGACAAACTGGTTGTCGAGCAGTTTGGCAACGGCATCCAGGCGCGTCAGGTCGGGGTCGGCAGGCGCGGTCGTATTGCTTGTTTCGTTCATGTATGCAGATATTTTCGTAAATCCTATGCCCTGATTTTAAGCCTTTGACCGATTTGAATGGAATCACCGGTCAGGTCGTTGAGTTGTTTTAAGCGCGTAACCGTCAGGTTGTAGCGTTTGGCGATGTTGTACAGCGTATCGCCTTTTACCACCTGGTGATATCCTTCCGGAACCGGCGTAGTGGGTACAGTGGGTTCGGTGGGGGTATTGTTCACCACGGGCGGCTGCGGCGAAGGCGACCAGGTGCCACCCGGTACAGGATCGGGCGGATAAGTAGTGCCGCTGGTAGCCGGCTTGGTGGTGGTAGTCGGCGGTTTGGCGCCAGTAGTACCGGTATTGTTATTGGGTTGGGCTGGTTTCGCAGGGGTTTCGCCACCGATTTCAGGTAAGAGTTCACCCTCGTCGGGTGTCATGGTGCCTGGCGCCGGAGCGCTGGGCGAAGAAGTCTGGATGCCAGGCTGGTTGTTGATCTGCGGGTCGTTGGTAACATCGCGCAGGCGTGGCGTATCTCCTTTTTTTCGCTTTGTTTTCAGGTAAATTTTCTCGCTGACAGCGGGCTCCTGTCCGGGCTGCAAGTTGTTGCGTTCCAGCAGTTTATCGAGTTTGATGGCATACAGTTGTGAAATATCAAACATCGTCTGTCCTTCGTTCACATAATGCTCATTGGCACGCCCGCGCCATTTGTCTTTTTTGCAAGCAATATAGACACGGGTGCCTGGTTTGAGTTTTACGCCCGGCGAGTAGCCACGGTCGTTGTAATCGGCCACTTTGGCCGTATTGATGCGGTAGGCTTTTGCAACATCGTCGAGCGATTCGCCTTCGCGGGAAAGTACCACCTTGACATCGTTGACGCGACCGATACGGTTGACAGGGGCATTAACTACCGGCGCGCCGCCGGGGCCGGTGGGCTGGGGCGTACCGTTGGGCGTACCAGGCACGGTGGTCGGTTTGCTGCCCGGGCGGTCGTATTCGTACAGTTTGTAACGTTCAATCAGGTTGATCAGTTGGCTGGAGTAGGTAGGCGAGGAGGCATACCCGGCCGATTGCAGACCGCGCGCCCAACTTTTGTAGTCCGTCCGATCCAGGTTGAAAAGAAATCCGTAGCGGTTGTATTTTTTAGGGTCGCGCAGAAACTCACCGTGGTCGTGGTAACTGTCGCTCACTTCTTTGTAACTGCGGAAACACGACTCGATAGAATTACCATTGGCATCCTTGTCGTCGTCGCGTTTGTAGTAAGTGGCGCCCGACCATCCGCCTGCACACTTGATACCGAAGTGGTTGTTGGCATTTTGAGCAAGGTCGCTGGTACCAGCAGCACTTTCCAAAATACCCTGCGCGAGGATGATACTGGCGGGTATTCCGCCTGTTTCCATTTCCCGAATGGCAGCGTCTTTAAAACGCGAAACATAATCGAGGTTGCGGTCGCCGGTAGTGCTTTCGGTGCTGTATTGTGCAGGAGCCTGGGCGCCTTTGCCGCTCCTGTCGGAAGGCAGGTCCTTGAATAATTTACAACCGGAAACTAGCAGGGAAATGAAGAAAAGCGAAAAGATGAGGTTTCTCATGTGTCAGTTCGAGTTTTTGAGTGTGCGGTACACTTTCGCAGGTATTGCGCAAAAGTAAACGCGTTTCGGAAAAATCTATTCTGTTTATTCAATACATATACGCGTTTAGGG
>JAEUUT010000023.1 GCA_016787415.1 Saprospiraceae bacterium
TTAATTTGCCGGTATTTGTTATTACTGTCTGGACCGGGATAAATGGCTTTTTCTGCCTCTTCATCCGTTTTGAATTTCTGCGTCAGTATTCCTTTATACAACAGGTCTGCTTTCGAACCTTCTTCGAAGGGTTGTCCTTGCAGATTTAGGGGCTGTATATCATACTGAGATAAAAAATAAATGAGTTCGCGTATGGATTGCATAAGTAAGAAAGATAAGAAAGCAAGAAGACATTAAACAATGGTAAATCAAGGTACAGACACACCCGTGCTCTGCCAGGAAATGGCTGCATTCAATAAATGGGAAGTATTTGCTTCGCCAGACTTGTCATGTTTGTTTTTCTGCCCCGAACGAAGGGCTGTTGGAGGATTTACCCGTCGTTGTGTGCGGGTGTACCTGTTGCCCAATTAAAGGAATGCCTTTCGGGGCAATGGCGCAGTTTTTTGTCGCCGTTAAAAGCATGTCGAAGGTACGATCATGCAATTTGGAAGTATCTTGAATTTTCTGTCAAATTTCTTTAAATTTCTCCACTGGCTCATTTCGAGTCGTTTTCATGCGCCTGTCTGAACTGACTTGGGCTCATGCCAAAGGAGCGGGAGAATGCCTGCGAGAAATAATTGGGATCGCGAAACCCGGCGGAATAGGCTATTTCCGAAATGCTCAGCAGACTGGAATGCACCAACATTTTTCTCGCCTGCTCCAACCGGTATTTCCGTATCATCTCGCCGGGTGCATAACCGAGCAAGGCACTCACTTTGCGGTGAAACTGCGATACACTCATGTTGAAAAGGCTTGCTATATTTTCCACTCCGAATTCTGGTTCTGAAAAATGGATGGCCAGAATTTCATAGACTTTCCGTGAAAAGGCATCCTCTGGAGCGTCCTCTGCCCCGCCGTTTGCGCCAGATTCTGTGCGCAGTTTTGCCTGCATCCGGTTGCGTAAGGCTATAAAATTGCGCAGGTGCAGCAAAAGTATCTCCCTGCTGAAAGGCTTGGTGATATATGCATCCGCACCGCCGCGCAACCCGCTTATGCGGTCCGAATCATCGGCGCGGGCAGTCAGCATCACTACTGGAATATGATTAGTTACCGGGTTTATCTTCAATGCTGCGCAAAATTCGAAGCCGTCCATTTCGGGCATCATAACGTCGGTAACAATGATATCAGGCACTTCAGCAAGAGCCTTTTCCAATCCTTCTGCACCATTCGATGCATGCAGCAGCCGGAAATCGCCAGCCAGGCACCTGTGAATGAATTGTGCCATTTCGTAATTGTCTTCCACGACGAGCACGATCGGTTTTACGGAGGATTTATTCTGCCCCACCCCTATATCACTGGAAGGGGAGACATGCACATCGGCAGGTTTCCATTGCAAAGTTTCTGCTTCTCTTTCTCCCACAGGCAGCACTATTGTAAATACTGACCCGACGCCAACAAGGCTTTTTACAGAAATTTCGCCTCCCATGGCTTTTACCAGTTCGTACACGTACGTCAACCCGATGCCCGTACCGTAAGATTCTGCCCCAGAGTCCTGTACCTGATAATATCGGTCAAAAATTCTGTCAAGGTGCTCCGGCGCGATGCCAATGCCTGTGTCTTCTACAGACATGGTGATGTGATCCGAATCGTCCTGCGACAGTCGCAGGGAGATGATTCCACCCTGTGCTGTGAATTTGAGCGCATTTGACAAGAGATTGGATACCAGCGGCTGTACGTATTGGGGATCGAACGACATAAATACAGGTTGTTCGGGCGCTTGCAACACGAACGTGATGTCGCGGCTCCGAAAAATGGTTTGAAAGGGTTCTGCAACATATCGGATGAAAGCGCCAATGTCTCCGTATTTCAGGTTGAGTTCCAGTCGTTTTTCCTCCAGTTTCGAGAGATCCAGAATCTGTTGCACCACATTCAGCAATTGTTGACCGCTTTGCTGCATCAATTTTGTTTTGCTTTCAAGTGCTACGCCCGCAGCCGATCGCACCTCCTCGGTCAGGCCAAGCAGAATGGTGAGCGGCGTCCGGATTTCGTGGGCGATATTGATAAACATCCTGTTTTTATTTTCCTCCAAGTCCTTTCTGTACCTGGCTTCCAGCCGTTCCATTTCTACCTGCCGATACATTCTGGCCCATCTTCTTCTTAGCCTTATGGCAATCCAGGCTGCTTTCACCAACAGATATGTCCATATTATCCAGGCCCACCACCGGTTCCACCAGGGAGCAAGCACTACGATTTCCAAAGAACGCTCGTTGGCCCAGCCGCCCAGGCCGTCGCCTGCTGCTACCCTAAACAGGTATGTGCCCGCATGCAGATTTGAATATGTAATCAGGTTGTTACTCCACGTATAATGCCAGTCGTTGTCAGCGCCGTCCAGGCGATACCTACAGTTGTATTTTTCGCTGTTGAAAAAATCCATAACCGTAAAGCGAAAGGCCAGGTTGTTCTGACCCGGCCTGAGTATGATTCGGCTGGTGTATGAAACCAGTTGTTCGTGTGTTGCAGAATCTGGTTGCAGGGGCCTCCCGTTTATTTCCACGCTAGTAATCCGCATTTCAGGGCTGGTTTCATGCGCAGGCATTTTATAGGGGTTGAAGTGTATGAGCCCCCCCACAGTGCCGAAGTACAAGGAGGAATCAGGGGCTGTCCAGTCCATGCCGGTATTGAATTCGCTTGCGGGGAGGCCATCGGCTACGGTGTACTGTATTACTTGCTTTGTATTTCGGTTAAAGCAAAGCAATCCGCGGTTGGTGCCCAACCAGAGGTCGCCGAGGCGGCCAGCCTGGATTGTATAAATGAAATCATCGTTCAGGCCGTCCTTTCTGGTGTACCAGATAGTTTCACCTGTTAATATATTCAACTTGTCGAGCCCGCGTGCGGTACCTATCCAAAGAATATTCGGCTCGGAGGGATCAATAAAAACATCGTTTACTTTTTCGGAAGACAGTTTTTTACCAGGTGTACTACTTGTACTAATTATTTCCATATCCGAATCTGCCATTTTAATCAAGCCAGAAGCGGTACATATCCACAAATTTCCGTATTTGTCATCGACCATACTTTTCGTTTCTCCAGATGCATCGTTTAGCAATTTAGCAAATTTTCGAAACTGCATTTTTTTGCTTACAGGGTCCAACAATATGAGATTACCAAAATGGTCGATGATCGCTATTTTGCCGGAATATGCCATCCGGTACAGGTTTCTCGCTTTTCCTAAAAAAAAACCGGAGGGAAACTGTATGGTCGAACCTTTCACCGGCAACCCGTCTTCTCCGAACTGTTCGAGCCTGTCGTTTGCTTGCAAACTCAAGAAACCCCCATTTGGCAGAAAAAGCAAGTTAAGGGATTTTTTTTCAGATAATCTTCGCCCCAATTTATTCGTTTCCTGGTCTACAAGCAGGAAATCCGTTTCTACAAAATTACCCCGTACTGGAAACCAGAATTGGTTGTGAAACCTGTCGTACATGAGTCCGCCGATACTGGTACCCGGCAGAGAAATGGAAAACACCTGTTGCCAGGGTTTTACAACACGCGCCCCTTTAGCGTTGGTTCCCAACCAGGCCTTCCCGAACATATCCACTCCGGCGGAAACGATTTCAGCATCGATCTGATGCGGCAATGTCAGGAGGGTATTGTTCTTCCATTCATACACTTTAAATCTTGAAAGTACGTAGGTCTTATTGCCATTGTGCACGATGTTGTACTCATGGTTCCACACAGGCTCTCCGAGAGGCCAAGATCGAATGGAAGACCCTTCTTTTACAAATAGTTTTTGGTCGTAGCGTACCAGCAATTGCTGCCGCACAGTATCGAACCACGCCATATGCGCTTTTTCGGCCGGCAGACCTTCCTGAAATACGAACCGTTTCTGCTGAACTTGAAAAACATAAACACCCGAAAACGTATTTACCAGCAAATCCGGACCAAACTCGGACAGGGAAGCAATTTCTCCGAAAGAAGGCGTCTCAGCAGTCAGTGTTACCCGTGCATTTTTGGAAATATCATTGATGGACGACCAACGATCTGGCAACTCAATGCACTGAATCACATTTTGAAGAGCAAGCCATATGCGCCCTCTGCTATCGACAAACATTACCCTGCCGTTCTTTTCCTCGGTTCCACTTAAACAATCTAGGGAAAGTATTTGGCCGGTTTTCCGGTCCATTACCTGTAAGCCGCGGGTAGTGCAAATCCACAGCAGCCCCCGACGGTCGTTTTTCAAACTCACTACGAAATTGGATCGCAGACCACTCCCCTGCTCGAACCAGGTCTGAAAGGCATAACCATCGTAGCGGTTGAGGCCGTTGAGGGTAGACATCCATACAAAACCATCTTCATCGCAGGCAACCGAAGCGACATATCCCTGTGAAAGCCCGTCATCTACCGTTAAGGAAATGACGGATTGAGCACTCAAAAACAGGCATGGAATGAGATTGAGACAAATTACAATCCAAATCTTGCAAGGTATAGAGAAGGCATGAGTAGTAATGTGTGAAGGCGGCATGAGTGCTCAAAACTGGGACATTTATCCGGATTATCCAAAACGCAATGGCAAATAAATAGCATTCTGGCGACCAAAATTAATTTGAGGCACTTAATTCGAAATATTATCTTTTTTTCACTATTTATTATTACACCCTCTCTCACCTCTCACCTCTCACCTCTAAAAAAAATGCGCGACCCGGAATCTTCCTTCCGGGCCACGCATCACTCTTATGATAGAGGATACCTATAAAAGCAGGGAGTAAAATGCGGGAGAAACCTCGATTTCCCCCGCCAATTGCTTTAAGACAACCTCTATCCGAA
>JAEUUT010000025.1 GCA_016787415.1 Saprospiraceae bacterium
AACTACTTCGATTATGCTCATGGAAACGCTATCACAGAGACGCCCAACGGCGACCTGCTGGTATCGCTGCGAAATACAAACGGCATTTACAAAGTGAATCGGCAATCCGGCGCGCTGGAATGGAAGTTAGGCGGCAAATTGAGTTCCTTTACTTTTGCCAACGACCCGGGATTTAGCGCCCAGCACGATGTGCAATACTTGCCCAATGGCAACATTACGCTGTTCGACAATGCCAATATGGCGCAGGCGCCCAAGGTATCCAGGGCAGTAGAATACAGCCTCGATACCATAAACTGGGTGGCTACGAAAGTGTGGGAATACCAACATACGCCCGGCTTTTTCAGTCCTGCCATGGGAAACCATCAAACAAGCGAAGAGCGCCTGCATTTGGTTAATTATGGACTTAATTTCAGGCCAGACCCCAGTTTCGTGCTCACTGACGACGAGGGGCAGGTGTTGAGCGCCTTGTTTTTCCGCGATAGTTTTGTGAGTTATCGCTCTTTTGTTTTCAACCTTCCTTTTCCGGAAAATGCCCGACCAGCCATTACCTGCACCCAGCAGGGCAACAATATCGTGCTGTCTGCCCCCGAAGGGTATGCACGGTACCAATGGTCTACCGGGCAAAGCGGGTCTTCCATTGTCATCGACCAACCCGGCATGTATCAGGTTTGGGTCAACTACGGTGCAGGGATGCTGGGCTCGCTGCCTTTGGTCATCAACAGCGAGTCGAATTGTGCGCTTATTAGCACGAGCACACCTGAATTGGTTGATGATCAAGCAATTACAGGGTATTTTGATTTGCTGGGCAGGGCTTTGGCGCAGCCGCCTGTCGGAGCTGTGTATGTGGCTCGATTTGCCAACGGCGCAGCCAAATTAATGGTTCGGATGAAGGAATAAAACAGAGACCTTCACAGGGTTTGAGCAAGAAATTTATTTAACTCTTCTGCCTGATGGATACTCATCAAATGCCCGCCGCCCTGTATGACATGGTCGCAACGTACGAATCGCAAAGGTAAAATCCTGTCGTGTGTCCCATGCACATGAATGCAGTTGGAAGGGCGCCACTGATTTTTCCAACCAACAATCCGGTCTATTGCCCAGGATAAAAATGCAGGATCTGTGTCTTGTAAAATCTGTTTCAGTACTGTACGGCTAAAAGGGTTATCTGCGCCAAACAACCAATTGGTAGCCATACTGGATTTTTTCAGCCAGGAAGGTGGCACCATTTTGTGCAGTCCCAACAGGCCCGCCCATCGGAAGTAAAACGGGATTTCACTCCGTGTTTTTGCTGTTGATAGTAAAATCAGTTTCGAGGTTTTTATTTGTTTGGCTACTTCAATCGCCACCATTCCGCCAAAGGATAGACCAATAAATATCGGATTCTCGGACGTAATCTGTATGCGCAATCGGGCAGCGTATGCTTCCATCGTTTCGTGTGCATGGGGTGTAATCCATTTTATAAACACATGCTCATGGCCGGATAAATTCAGCCGTTGAAACACCCGTTCATCAGCACCCAGCCCGCTAAAAAGATAAACCATACTTCCTTCCTTTTCTAACTGACCACTGTTGACTGTCGACTGACCACTGACGACTGTTGACTGACCACTGTTGACTGTCGACAGCCCCTCACTCCCCTCCAAACCGCTCCCGCAACTGCTTTTTCAAAGCCAACATTTCATCACGAAACTGTGCTGCCGTGATGAAATCGAGGTCTTTGGCCGCTTTTTTCATCCTGTTTTCCGTTTCGGTCACCATTTTTTCCAGTTGACTGCGATTGGCATACGCCACAATCGGTTCGGCGGCCAGGCTTTTCTCTTCGGTTTCCACGTAGTATTTGTCGTCGCTGCGGATATCGAGGATACTGCGGGTCGCCAATATTTGCTCCCGGGTTTTGGTTACCGTACGCGGCGTGATACCGTGTTCTTCGTTGTAGGCGATCTGTACCTGTCGGCGCCGATTGGTTTCATCGATGGTGTTTTGCATCGAATCGGTGATTTTGTCGGCGTAAAAAATAACAAGACCGTTGGAGTTGCGTGCGGCGCGGCCGGCCGTTTGCGTCAGCGAGCGCGTATTGCGCAGGAAACCTTCCTTGTCGGCGTCGAGAATAGCCACGAGCGACACTTCGGGCAGGTCTAGGCCTTCGCGGAGCAGGTTGACGCCGATGAGCACGTCGTATTCGCCGAGGCGCAGGTCGCGGAGGATTTCCACGCGTTCCAGCGTTTCCACTTCCGAGTGGATGTATCGGCAGCGGACGCCCACCTTGGCGAGGTAGTTGGCGAGCTCTTCGGCCATCCGTTTGGTGAGGGTGGTCACGAGCGCGCGTTCGCCCACCTCTACGCGGCGGCGGATTTCTTCCAGCAGGTCGTCGATCTGATTGAGCGAAGGCCGCACTTCGATTGGCGGGTCGAGCAGGCCGGTGGGGCGCACCAGTTGTTCCACCACTACCCCTTCGGTTTGTTGCAGTTCGTAGTCGCCGGGTGTAGCGCTCACAAAAATTACCTGGTTCAATTGGCCTTCAAATTCCTCGAAACTCAAAGGCCGGTTGTCCATGGCCGAAGGCAGTCGGAAACCCCAGTTGACAAGCGACTGTTTGCGGGCGCGGTCGCCGCCCCACATGCCGCGCACCTGCGGGAGCGTGACGTGGCTTTCATCTACGATCATCAGGTAGTCGTCGGGGAAATAGTCGAGCAGGCAAAACGGCCGGGTACCCGGCTCGCGGCGGTCGAAAAAGCGCGAGTAGTTTTCGATACCGCTGCAATAGCCCAGTTCACGGATCATTTCGAGGTCGAAAGACGTGCGTTCGCGGATGCGCCGCGCTTCAGCGATACGCCCTTCGCGGATGAAAAACTTTTCCTGGGCCGCCATTTCATCCTGAATTTCATTGATAATGGTGTGAACCCGGTCTTTGGGCGCCACATACAGGTTGGCAGGGAAAATAGCAGCCGCTTCGAGCGGTTCGACACGCTTACCAGAGGCAATTTCCAGGCTTTCGATGGCTTCAATTTCGTCGCCCCAGAAAATGACCCGGTAACCCCAGTCGGCATAAGGCAGGTTGATGTCGACGGAGTCGCCGCGCACGCGGAAGGTGCCGCGCCCGAAATCCGTTTCCGTCCTGGAGTACAAACTGTCGACTAGGCTGTACAGGAAATTCGTTTTCGACATTTTCATGCCTTTTTGCAGGCGGATGATGCCGGTTTTGTAATCCTCCGGGTTGCCCATACCGTAAATGCAGGAAACGGAGGCTACAATGATAATATCGCGCCGGCCCGAGAGCAGCGTAGACGTCGCCTTAAGGCGTAGTTTATCTACCAACTCATTGATATTCAGGTCTTTTTCAATAAAGGTGTCCGTAACGGAAATATACGCCTCGGGCTGGTAGTAGTCGTAGTACGATACGAAATACTCCACCGCATTGTCCGGGAAAAAGGTTTGAAACTCTCCATACAATTGTGCTGTCAGCGTTTTGTTGTGGGTGAGCACAAGGGTAGGTCGGTTCAGTTCGGCAATGACATTGGCCATCGTGAACGTCTTGCCAGAGCCGGTAACACCCAGCAGCAATTGCGCGCGGTCGCCATTTTGCACCCCGTGTGTGAGTTGCTGAATGGCTTGCGGCTGATCGCCGGTAGGCTTGTAGTGGGAGGAAATTTTAAAATTCATAGCAAGACGTAAAGATACAAAAAGTTTGAAAAAACAAAAAGCAAGGCTTATAAGCAAGAAGCAAAAGGCAAGAGGCAAAGGGCAAAAGGCAAGAGGCAAGGGGCAAGAGGCAAGAAGCAAGTTTTGCCCTTTGCCCTTTGCCCTTTGTTATTTGCCCTTATTTTTTGCTCACCTCTCACCTCTCACCTCTCACCTCTCACCTCTCTCTCTCGCAACCAACCCAACCCATCATTTGTTCCACAGCCTGATATACCTTTGCGACAAAGCACAATCATTCTAACATGAACAAAATCACCTGTTTGTTTGCAGCCCTGTTGTTTTTCAGTGCCTGCGCAAGTAAAAGCGACGCACCGGAAAGCAGTGCCGACACCAAGAGCGCATCTCCAATTGTCACACCAACGACTGCACGCCGCAACATTGTATTTTTTGGAAACAGCCTGACAGCCGCTTATAACCTTTCCCGGGAACAAGGGTTTACCCACCTCATCCAGCAAAAAATTGATGCACTGGGCCTTCCTTATGTCTGCGTAAATGCAGGCCTCAGCGGCGAAACCACCGCCGACGGCAAGAACCGGGTAGATTGGGTACTCAAACAACCCGTCGATATTTTTGTGCTCGAACTGGGCGGCAACGACGCTTTGCGCGGACTGCCCGTAAAAGCCTCGCGCGAAAACCTCCAGATCATTCTCTCGAAAGTAAAAACCAAATACCCGGCGTGCAAAATAGTGCTGACGGGCATGCAGGCGCCTCCCAACCTGGGCGCCACCTACACCAATGCTTTTCGAAGCATGTACCCAGACCTGGCCAGAAAGAATGGTGCTGCGCTGGTGCCATTTTTGCTGGAAGGTGTGGGCGGCATCCCTTCACTGAACCTCGAAGACGGGATTCACCCGAATGTAGAAGGACAAAAAATTGTGGCCGAAAATGTGTGGAAAGTGTTGAAACCTTTGCTCTAGGTAACATTGATTCCCAACACTTTAAGTAAAATCTAACTTCGTATTAGCAAATTCTTTTGTGCTTTTGTGCGTTATGTTCGTCCAATGAATACAAGAACACCGCATTCACCTGCACTTTTCTATGAACTCATCGCAAATCCTGCCTGCCATCAAACAAATGATCACCGAGGGGAATGTAGACCTGGCGCTCACCCGCCTGATCGAATTCCTCGACAGTGATCCTGCCTACACAGAATTGACGCCGATCGCCCGGATCAATCAGGCTGATCTGTATCAAAACAAAGCCTCTTTGCTGAAAGGCACGATCAGCGCTGAAGATCACCGCCTCGTCGTTAATCAGGTGACCGACAAGGTATTGCAAATCATTAGCCAGGTTGAAAAAGGCAATTTCACCCCTCCCGGACAGGAAGAACAACCGTCTCGCTCCCAAGCCTGGCGTTATTATGTAGCAGGCGGCCTGGTGGCCCTCACCAGCGCTATTCTGTTGTGGAAATTTTTCGGAGGCGGGTTTTCTACTGCCAGCGAAGAGGCTTGCCCCAATTTTGGCAGCAATTACCAATGGAAAGTAATGGTATTGCCATTTAAACAAACCGGTGCGGAAGGAACGGAAAAACCGGAGTTTGAAATCTCCGACGGACTGAACACGCTCATCCGAAAAACGCCCGCCATGACCTCCAGGGTTATTGCCGACGTGAATGAAAAATACAAAATCGATGAAAATTATCCCAATCCGGATGAGGCCGCCGACATTGCCCGCCACTGCGACGCACAGATGATCGTTTGGGGCAAGATCAATCGCTCCTCTACTGCCAGGGAATACAAACTCGATGTTTTTTACAAACTGCTCGATGCAGGCGGCGTACGTTTTACGGGCGACACCACCGTAAGTAATTTGTTGAAAATCAAGGAAGATGGCAATGTTCAACTGGTTGCCGACGTGGATGCTATTGTACGCCTGCTATATGTTGTACTGGCCAATCAATCGAGGATGCCCATTGCCGCCAACCTGATTAAAGTTGATACGGTAGACGCAAAAATGAATGCCCTCGGGCAGGCATTCTCGCCTGCCGATACGGCTATCGCACTGGCTATGGCCGACAACCTGGTTCAAAGCAACAAAAAGGAAGACGCCATTAAAGTGTACAGCCAGGTACTCGATGTATACCCGGAAAATGCCGAAGCGCGCCAGAAACGTGGGGCTTTGCTGTATGAAAAAGGAGAATATGCAGCAGCAGCCCGCGACCTGGAAGTGGCGGCTCCCAAGGCTGAAACGGCCAGTTCGGAAATCCTGCGCCTGCGGGTAGATGCCGCCCTTAAAAGTGGGCAGCCCGACAAGGCCGGCGATGATTTGCAGCAACTTAAACTCAAAAAGGATAAAAAATCGGACGGCACCTGGATCAAAAAGAAAAACGAAGAGGTAAAAGACAGCCTCGTTGCTTTACAGGCTGTACGCGATAAAAAAGAACGCACCGCCCTTGCACAATCCAAAAGTACCAAAGCGCAAATAGACGCCGGCCGCGCCAATATCGCAGTCGGCGATACTGAACGCGCTATTAAAAACGCCGATAAAGCCCTGCAAATCAATCCAAAGAATACGGAAGCCTATGAAATAAAGATCATCGCCAATGCCCACAAGGGAGATACTGCTCAGGTGATTCGCGATATTGAAAAAGCGAAAAAGGAAGGTGTCAATGTAAAAGGGCTCTACAATAATTTGCCACCTACGGTAAGGCTGATGGTGGTAGAGCAGAAACAATAGGTTGATGAACGGGAAG
Source organism: Saprospiraceae bacterium (assembly GCA_016787415.1). Lineage (GTDB taxonomy): Bacteria > Bacteroidota > Bacteroidia > Chitinophagales > Saprospiraceae > M3007. The sequence goes on from JAEUUT010000025.1 coordinate 6,392, forward strand.
TTAAGGCAGTGGATTGGATATTGCTTGTCGATAAGCCAAAATACCAAGTGCCCACATCTTCGTTTTTACTCGACTTATAACAATCGATGAGTTGGTATTTCTGAAAAAAAAACGAACCTTTGCGACCATTCTACCCCAATTATTAACCTCATCAACCCTCTATCAACCTTCATCAACCCTTCCTCCCCCACACATGGATCAAAGCGCCAGCCGATACAATTACTTACGCCATCTGGGCCGGTACCTGATCATGATGAAGCATGCCTTCGCCAGGCCAGAAAAACTGGCCATGTACTGGAAGGAGACCATGCGTCAGATGAACGACATCGGTGTTGGTTCTCTGATCATTGTGTGTCTTATTTCGGTGTTTATCGGGGCAGTAGCAGCCATTCAGTTTGCCTACCAACTTGACGGCCAACTGGTACCACGCTACTACATCGGATATATCGTTCGCGACCTGGCGCTTATCGAGTTGTCGCCCACCATTACCTGCCTCGTATTGGCCGGTAAGGTAGGTTCGAATATGGCAGCAGAAATCGGCGGTATGCGCCAGAAAGAGCATATTGATGCGATGGAAGTGATGGGCGTCAATACAGCGGCATACCTGATTTTGCCAAAAGTGATTGCAGCCCTCTTCGTTATTCCGTTGCTTGTTACGTTTTCAGCATTCGTGGCCGTCATTGGCGGCTATTTATCCAGCGTTCCTACCGGACTTATCACCGATGCCGAATATATTCAGGGCGTTCGCTCCTTTTTCGAACCCTACAACGTTTTCATGATGTATGTGAAATCGTTTGTTTTCGCATTTATCCTTACATCCGTCTCTTGCTATCAGGGCTATTTTGTGAAAGGCGGTAGCATCGAACTCGGGCAAGCCAGCACCCGCGCTGTGGTTTTCAGCGATATTCTTATTCTGTTGGCGGATTATTTGATTGCGGTATTGCTGACAGGGTAACTGAGTCCTGAGTCGTAAGTCCTGAGTCCTAAGTCCGTAGCGTACACCTGAAAAAGTCCTGAGTCGTAAGTCCTAAGTCCGTAGCGTACACCTGATTACTCCTGGATATTCCTTATTATCAAGGCCAAGGGTAATCAGGTGTACGCTACGGACTTAGGACTTACGACTCAGGACTCAGGACTTTTTCAGAAACCTGACTTTTAGAAAAATATGGCAGGTGATCCATTTTGAAGGGTAGTTATCTTTAGGGTATATTTGATACTCCATTGTCCGTCAAGTCAAACTACTCAAATCTCATTCGTATGGCAAAAGAGAAATGTACACTCGAAGAACTCAAGGTTCAAAGCATCGTCACGGCACTCGATGACGAACAGATGAACCAGGTGAAAGGAGGAGCGGCCCCGATGAGAGGCCGGTTCTACACTTACCGTACGCGCTGGACAGCCGTAGATGTGCGCTCTGAATTTCAGGATGTGCAAACCCTGCGCGGGCCGCAGGCCAAGTAAACGCAGCGGCTTCAGGCGTTCCAAAGAGGATTCGGGTGCATCAAGTACCCGAGTCCTCTTTTTTAGTTTTGGGCAATTGCTCATTTTTCCATTTCCCCTGCACGGTGGCAGCAAATGTCTGCCCATAAATTTTGCTGTCTAACCAGGCTTCCAGATCGAATGTTTGCAACAGAACATGGTATCCAGCCAGGCCCGGCAGGTCTTCTTTTGCTTTTTGAAAAGCCGCTCGTATGTCGGATGGGCCTGGCGCTTTCGTCAGGTCGTGGATAAAGTGGATAAAACGGCGCTCCAGGTCTTGATAACGGTTTTTCTTTTGAAGAAAACGCGCCGTGGCACGCGTCAGCGACTCCAGCAGCATGAGGTTCCCCATTTCGAAATGAAGGATAAGCGACAGGATACGGGCCAGACTTTGCAGGTCTTCCCGCTCTACGGAGCGCGGCTGCCCGAGCCACAAATTGAGGTAATCCAGGGCGCCGCTGTAATCGCTGCATCCAAAGCAGATCGTACAGTATTGAAAATAAAAACTGGCAGTTTCATGCCCCTGTGTGCTGATGAGTTCGGCCTCCTCCTGACAACGCACCATGGCGCGCCGGGCTTCCTCAAATTCGCCTGTAAAGGAGCACAAGGCAAACAAATTGCTGTAATACTGACGGTGTATCTTTCGGCGATCATCGACGGTAATGGGCGTCAGTCCATGCAATTTGTCCAGGTAAACACGCACCTCATTGTAGCGTTGCAATAAACCGCAGGACAGGATAAGGTTGCTGAGTGTAGCAATATAATCGGCCAGGTTTTCGCGCAAAAAATGCGTTTGTGACTCCAGTAATTGCATCAATTTCGCGCCCGATTCGTAGAACTGCTCATATTGCCCGGTGGCATAGTAGTAAATATTCAGGGTGCGATAATACAACACCCTCGCTTTGTGTGACCTGGCCAGATCGGGGTCTTCCAGGATGGCATTTTGCCCGACCAGCGGATAATGCGGAGCGATACGGTCGGCAGATTTTGGGCTGGCTTCCCTTTTGAAATTAGCGGTATATACCTGAAAAAATGCCTTTTGATAATCGGAGGTATTGCGCAGGAGTTGAAATGCCTGTTCTTCCTGGAACTGCAATTGTTCGAGGTTTTTATGCAAAAAATCCACATCCATGCGCGTGTACGCCAATTGTTTTTCCCATCGTATGATTTCGAGCAGCGTTCCGAAATCCTCATATTGACGGGCAATTTTTGACGCTTTTGACAGCAATTCCCGACAGTCTTCGTACAACCCGCGTTTGTAAAGCGCCAGTACGCCCTGCAACAACTCGTGCAATTTGTACTGTATAGATTGCTGTTCGTCAAAAGCCTGGAGGCTCTTCAGCACCAGGTTGTAGAGGTATGATTTCAGTTCCGAATATTTTTTTCCTTCCGGCGCCCTGTTCTTGTAAATCTTGTTTTTCAGGTATTCCTCGTCGAAGGTTTCCTGTGCAGCCAGGAGGCTGAAAAGAAGCAGATACTTGCTGTTGCGATCTGTTTTCCCACGGATATATATCCGGAAATAACGCTTTTCGGCCGGCGAAAGCGAACGGATGAGTCGGTACAGTTTATCGGAAGGAGTTTTTGCCATGGGTGAAAAATACCCTCAAAAGTGTCAGGTTTTTATCATTTCACCAAATGCAATGTACACCTCAGAAACCTGACTAATGATAAAAGGTGGATTGTCAGCCGGAAACGACCTCTATACTTTTGTACCATCAATAAAGGCCGATCATACATTGCCTTTAACTATTGCAACAACACTCCTGTTCTGATCATTCAAAAAATACGTCCGATGCTGAATGTAATGTCTGCACGCCCCCATACAACCGACACCGCCGAACCCCAAGTGGGCACTATGTCGGTTGTGATGCCTCGCGAATACCGCCCCGAACCTGCCGGCAATAAAATAGTATTGCCCACCATGGAAGGTATGTGTTTTGAAAAAGTGAAACAAATCGCTTATTTGGAAGCCAGCGGCAACTATACCGTGCTGCATTTTACCGATGGCCGTCAGGTGCTCGTTTGCCGTACCCTGCGTGAAGTGGAGTTACTGCTACCCGAAACGGCATTTGTACGCATCCATCGCTCCCATACCGTACACCTGAAACACCTGAAAAAATATGTGCGTGGCAAGGGTGGGCACGTTGTATTACAAAATGGCGTATCGCTCACGGTATCCGCCGGACAAAAAGACTTTTTTCTGGAATCGTTGAAAATGTATTTTTGAAAGTCCTGAGTCGTAAGTCCTAAGTCCTAAGTCCGTAGAGTACACCTGATTACCCTTGGATATTCCTTTTAAGCAAATGCCAAACTTAATAACGTGTACGCTACGGACTTAGGACTTACGACTCAGGACTCAGGACTTTTTTTCACCCCCACCCAACCTTTTCACCTAACACCCTGTCTTTCCCTTCATAAGCTCCACCAAACAAATAAACACAGTAAGGGTTTGGTTGACGCCGGACGCGGCAATTCGTGTTCCGGCGTTTTTTTTTAAGTCCTGAGTCGTAAGTCCTGAGTCCGTAGCGTACACGTTACTAAGTTTGGCATTTGGTTAAAAAAATAGCCATGAGAAATCAGGTGTACGCTACAGACTTAGGACTTAGGACTCTCGACTCAGGACTTAAATACTCTCACCGTTTCGATCTTTCGGTCGCTCACCAGTTCCACCACATACACTTTTCCATCCAGTTGAAGCCGGGCGCCCTGTTCGGGTATACTTTGTGCCGCATAAATCAGATACCCGGAGAGTGTATTGTAGTCGCCGGTAGGAATGTTTAATTCCGGAAATTTTTCGTTGATATAGTCCACATCCAGCCTGCCGGAAAGCAGGTATTCCTGCTCGTTGATGCGCACTTCTATAAATTCTTCCTGGTCGTGCTCGTCGTCGATTTCTCCAAAAAGTTGTTCCAGTGCATCTTCCAGCGTGACCAGTCCGGCGAGGCTGCCGTATTCATCCACCACGCAGGCGATATTGGTGCGGTTTTTTATGAATTTGTGCAGTAAATCATTGATTTGAATACTTTCCGGCACAAAAGTGATAGGCATCACAATTCCTCGAATGCTCCGTGGGTGGCTGAACAATTGCTGTACATGCACGTAGCCCAGCACCCCGTCGAGGTCGCCGTCAGTTACAATAATCCGGGAAAGGCTGCTGGAAATGAACAACTTGCGCAATTCGTCTACCGATGCCTGCACGTCGATATGCACAATTTCAGGGCGGGGCGCCATACAATCGTATGCACGAACCTGTTTCATATGCAAGGCATTTTCGAGCAGCCCCATTTCCATTTCTTCTTCACCCGGGATGCCCGATACATTTTGCTGCACGAGGTATTCGATGAGGGCGGCATCACCTTCGCCATGAATATTCCTGTAAATACTATGAAAAAGCAGGTTTTTGAAGAACAGCAATACCGAAAACAGCAACAGAGAAAGCACGAGGCCGCTCACCCAGATACTGCCCGTTTGCCCATACACCCAGGGGCCAAGCAGGATGCTCGCAAACGAGGCCAGGCTCGTCAGAAAGAGTGTGGCTGGCAAGGTGGTGCTCCCGACGCGAAACGCCGAAGACCAGGGAAGCATTCGTTTGGAGGAAGGGTCGTCCATAGGCGTATAAAACACACTCTAAAAGTTTCCGACCTGCACACCCTGAAAAAATCCAAGGTATGCGAGCAGGAGGATAATACATCCCACCACAATACGGTAATATCCGAATACCTTGAAACCATATCGGTGCAGAAACTGCATAAAGGTGCGGATGGCGACCATTGCTACCACAAATGCCACCACATTTCCGATGGCAAGCAATACCAGTTCGTTGCCGCTAAAAGTGCCGCCTTCTTCGTCGATATAATCCCATATTGATTTGCAGGTAGCCGCAAACATGGTCGGTACGGCCAGGAAAAACGAAAATTCGGCTGCTGCAACCGGTGTAAGTCCCTGTGTGACCCCGCCAATGATGGTTGCAGCCGAACGGCTTACGCCAGGTATCATCGAAATCACTTGAAACATACCGATGCGGAATGCCTGGGGCAAGGAAATATCATCATCAGACGACAAGCCGGTTTTTGCCTGCCAGGCAAAAAAACGATCGATAAACAGGAAAACAATACCGCCGGCTATGAGCGCCAATGCGACCACTGTTATGTTTTCGAGCAAGCGATCGATGTGTTTTTTTAACAGCAGTCCGAATACCGCAGCAGGCAAAAAGGCCACAAAAAGGCGGATATAAAACCGGAAATTCTGAAAAAAACGCTTCCAGTAGAGCACCACTACCGACAGGATAGCGCCAAACTGTATGGCTACGGTAAATACCTTTACAAAAGGATGGCTGGCAATACCCATCAGGGAAGAGCCTATGATCATATGACCGGTAGAAGATACTGGCAGAAATTCTGTAAGTCCTTCAATGATTGCCAAAATAATGGCCTGTACAATGCTCATGCGAGTGTAGAAGAAATACTAGGCCGCTTCGGCGTTGTCAGATTCGGGAGTAGCGGTTGGTGTGGCTTCCGATTTTTTGAAAATGCCCAGGCCTACTACTACAAATCCGGCTACCATGCATATTGGAGCGAGGGTGATGCGGGTAAAACTGTAAATGCGTTCAGGTTCCCATTTGTTGGGGTCGGGCATGGCGCCACCCGTCATCAGAATCAGCCCCAGTACGACAAGCCCGAGTCCGATGCCGATATGAATAAAGTTTTGACGGCCAAACAGCAAGCCGCTTTTATCGGGGTTCCAGCCACTTTCTTTTTTAACGGTACGTTGTACAGGAGCCGCTTTTTTGGTAGAGGGTGCGGCTTGAGGGCGCGCAGGTTGTTTTGCCATTATTTGTGTGTGGTTATTTATTTTTTAGTACAAATCGTCGATGCGCATGCGCAAAAACTTGTTTACAACAAACCAGGTGCTCAACCCGGAAATCAATACGCCCAGCAATATAATGCCGATAAATACCATGAGCATACTGTCGAGGTCGCGCAACTGCTCAATTTCCGGAACCTGTCTTTTTATCCATTCAAATACCAGGATCAGTGCGCCGATGGCCAGCAATGCACTCCACAAGCCGTTCAGCACCCCTCTCCGGATATAGGGTTTGCTGATAAATGCCCAGGAAGCGCCTACCAGTTCCTGATTTTTGATGATAAAGCGGTTGGAATACAGGGCCAGGCGGATGGTGTTGTGAATGAGCGTAACAGCGGCAAAGATGAGCAAAAAAACCAGGCACAGGGCGATCAGGCCCATATTTTGCATATTCTTGCCAACATTTCCTATGTTGCTTGCTTCGTAATACAATTCAGACACCAGCGTATCCTGCCGCAGTTCTTCGCGCCATTGCCGCAGGTTGTCGTCGTTGAGGTATTCGGCACGCACGTTGAACCTTATCACATCGCGCAAGAGGTCGGGCGCGTCTTCCAGCATACTTTCATCGCCCAGATCTTCGCGCATGCTGGCTGTGGCCTGTTCGCGGCTGATGAAAGTGATGGTTTCCGGTTTAACGAATGATTTCTGGCGAATATTACCCACAATCCGGGCAATTTCATCCTTCGCCAGGTCGGGTTTCAATTCAAGCCAGATGTCGACTTTTTCCTTGAACAGGGTAGCCAGTTTGCGCGCATGCATGGTGGAGAGGGTAAAAAAACCGACGATAAACAGCACGAGTGCGACGCTGAGAATGGCGTAAAAGTAGGTAGGCCTGGTTCGAGACATCTTTTTCAGAAATCGGGGTAATGGGAATCAAAAAATGCGTTCACCCAAACGTGTTGACAATCATCAAATTATATCATCTTCGCCGGGTATTGGCAAGGATTGTCTGTCAGATATGCTCCTGCTGCCAATATTTGAATGTACTTTACGTTTTTGTGAGCGGCAAAGGTAGTTATTCTGTGCTTTATCTCTGTGTATTAGGCGTTACTACGCCATCTGATTCAAATTTTGCATGAAAATCTGTTGCATCTTCCTTGTTTCCCTGCTGCAACCAGGGCTCTTCCCGGGCGAACAACCTACGGGCTTGCTGATTCCTTTTCTCAATCCTTCCTTTGAAGATACGCCGCGTGCATCTGCTTCGCCGGCAGGATGGAACTCCTACACGCCTGGAAGTACCCCCGATATTATGCCCGGCGCCTGGGGCATCAATTTTCAGCCACAGGACGGCCGCAGTTGTGTGGGGCTGATTACACGAGAGGATGGCACCAGCGAAGACATCGGGCAGGGGCTGCAAGAAACCCTGAAAGCCGGGTTTTGCTATAAATTTTCTATTTATCTGGCCCATTCACCGCAATATGTGGGTTACAACCACCCTGTCCGCATTCGGATATGGGGCGGCGCCAAACGGGGCGGCAAGGAACAATTGCTTGCGAGTTCGCCGCTCATCGATCACAGCGACTGGCAGCAATACAAATTTCAATTTATTCCTTCGGGCGATATTCGATATATTACCTTTGAGGCCTATTTCGCACCAGGTGCTTCTTTCAAATACAGAGGCAATATTTTGCTCGACAACTGTTCTGCTATTGAAAAATGTAATCGGGCGTGATTGGTTGGTTATTGGTTTGGGTTTTTCCCACCCTGATAACTGATAACCAATAACGGATAACCAGCCGGGGTGAACCCTTCTGCCGTCCTGCTGTTTTGAGGCTTGATCGTCTGTTATAAAGGGTATTTGCCCGTCTTTTTCATGAAACATCTTTCCTACCTCTACAAGTTTTTCTGGATATACCGCTGGCGTTTTTTGCTGGGCATAGCCTTTGTTGGTTTGGCCAACTGGTTTCGTGTGTTGCAGCCGCAGGTCATACGGCAGGCGCTTGATACGGTGGTCGAGCAGGTAAAATTTTACCAGGAGCATGGCGGCATCGGCGCCCACCCTGAAGCGTTTGGCAACCTGAGTTTTCAGATTGGCAAATTCGGCGCCATCGTCATTGGCTTGGCCTTGCTCATGGGCATGTTTATGTTTTTTATGCGTCAGACGATTATCGTTATGAGTCGCCTCATCGAATACGACATGCGCAAGGAAATTTTTGCCCATTACGAGCGGCTCGATCTGGCGTTTTACAAACGCAATTCCACAGGCGATATGATGTCGCGTGTTTCGGAAGACGTTTCCAAAGTCCGGATGTTTTTGGGGCCGACCATTTTGTACGGGCTCGACCTCATTTTCCTGTTTATTCTCGCAATTTCTTCGATGCTGAAGGTAAGTGTTACACTTACTATGTGGTCATTGCTACCCTTGCCATTTCTCAGTATTTCGATCTATTGGGTGAGCACGATTATCAACAAACGCAGCGAAAAAATCCAGCAGCAACTGGCCACCCTCACCAGTACGGCACAGGAGGTGTACAGCGGTATCCGGGTGGTAAAAAGTTATGTACATGAAGAAGCCATGGGCCGCTGGTTTGCCGATCAGAGCGAAGAATACCGCCAGAAATCGCTGCGCCTGATCCGCGTCGATTCGTTCTTTTTTCCGCTCATGTCGCTACTCATTGGCACGAGTATTATCATTACAGTGTATGTAGGCGGCATGCAAGTGATAGCAGGCAATCTGACGGCAGGCAATATTGCCGAGTTTGTCATTTACATCAATATGCTCACCTGGCCGGTCACGGCTATTGGCTGGATAGCATCGCTCACCCAACAGGCTGCGGCATCGCAAAAACGCATCAACGAATTTTTGCAAACCAGTCCGGCCGTACAGAATCAGGCGCCAACACTTCCTCCAGGCGAGCAGCATGCACGCCTGAAAGGCCATATTCGTTTCGAAAATGTGTCATTCACCTACCCCGACACCGGCATACAGGCGCTGAGCAATGTATCGTTTGAGGTATTGCCCGGCCAGCGTTTAGCCATTGTAGGCCGCACTGGAAGCGGCAAAACGACCATTGCCGACCTGTTACTCAGGATGTACGATGTGAAAGAAGGCCGTATTCTTATTGATGGCGTGGATATAAAACAAATCGACCTGTACCACCTGCGTCGCAGCATCGGTTATGTGCCGCAGGATGTGTTCCTGTTTTCGGATACGGTTTTGAACAATATTGCATTTGGGAAAGACGGTATCAGCCGGGAAGACGCCGAGTTTTTTGCGAAAAGCGCCGCAGTACACGACGAGATAATGGGACTGGCCAATGGCTACGAAACCGTGGTGGGCGAGCGGGGCGTCACGCTGTCAGGCGGACAAAAACAACGTGTCAGCATTGCCCGTGCATTTGCCAAAAGACCCGATGTGGTGTTGCTCGACGATTGCCTTTCTGCGGTCGATACCCAAACTGAAAGCCGAATTGTCGGATATATGGAAGATGCCCTTTCCGATAAAACCGCCATCATCATAACGCACCGCATGTATGGTATGCTGGAGTTTGATAAAATTATTGTGTTGAACGAAGGCCGGATAGCCGAAGAAGGCGCTCACGACGAACTTATAGGCAGCGGTGGCTACTATGCCGAAATGCTGGAAAAACAATCTAATGGGGAAAAATATCAGGATTCGGAGTGAGGTTTGGGGGAGTGAACCAGGATTGACAGGATTTTAAGGATTAGAATGATTCCCAACCGGATATCGAAATTCCAATAATTAATTCCATTTGATCCAGTCGGCTTATTTTCAGCCCAATTTTATTAATTCCGACATCCGGTCGGGAATCCTTCTAATCCTTAAAATCCCACCAATCCTGATTCAACCTCCCTCATCAACACTACCTCTATGAGAAATCAACTTTACCTGGGCCTGCTTTTCAGCCTGACCTTGTTTGTGATTGCCTGCAATCCGAAAGAAACGCGGGTTACTGCCCCCTTGAAGGCAGATACGATTGTATTTGAGAAAAAATTCTGTGTAGCGGACACTGTGTGCGCAATATTTGATGTAACGGTACCGCAAATCAGCGGTGGCGACTCTGTGGTGACCGCCGCTGTCAATCATTCTGTGCAGAGTTTTGTACGCAGCACAGTAGGCGCCGGTGAAGCCACATCATTCCCGGTAGCCATGGATTCGGCAGCTGCACAGATGATCAGTGCATTCAAACAATCCAGAATTGAAATTCCCGATATTCCGATGGGGTATACTATGGAAATAAAAGGCGCTACGCCCATGCTGACCAGTAAAGTGGCCACCATGTACCTGGACGGCTATTCATTTATGGGTGGGGCGCACCCGAATCCGTTTACGACGGTGGTTTCCTACGACCTCCGGCAAGGCGGCAAGGCGCTGAATATAACATCCTTGGTGGCCGATACCAATGCCGTACGCCCCATGCTGGAAGCCGCATACAAGGAGGCCAAAGGCATGAAACCGGAAGAAAAAATTACGGAGTTGTTGTACCCCGAATTGCAGCAACTACCCATGCCTGCCAACGTAGCCGTACTGCCGGAAGGACTTATTTTCTTTTACAACGCTTATGAAGTGGCCCCATACGCCGTTGGGCCGGCAGAAATAATCCTTACCTGGGAACAGTTGGGGGCGCTGGCCGACAGGAAAAAGTGGCTGGATGTCAACTAGAGTGCGTCTGAAAAATACTGCACTCTAATCAAACGCTTTGCCCGCAAAACGGGTGAGTCCGCCGGTCATTTTGCCGGCCAGTTTTACGGCAAAAGCATATTGCTTGTATTTGCGCTTGAATTTTGGTCCGAGATCAATCAGGCTGCCGATATATGGCTTTTGTACCACGCGAATCGCCAAAGAGCCTTTATCAAGGAGGCTTAGTTTGCTCTGCCACTGCTCGGCTTCCTGTAGGATTTTATCCATTGCCGCCTCGTTCTGGTCGTGGTATTTCTTTACGTATTTGACGCCTTTGACCGGATCGACAAATTTGAGATCCTGCTTCATGAATTCAACATAATCAGTCAGCAGACCGTCGAGTTTTTGCTCGGGCGGCATATTGCTATTGGCAATGCGGCTCAGGTTGGCGCGGTGTTCGGACAGCCAACGATTTTGTTTCCAGGAGGCACAGCCTGTATGTACGAGGACAGTTCCGGCAAGCAGGAACAGCAGCAGGAGTTTTTGCATGAGAGGGGGGGGATTTTGTGTTTTTGTGTTTTGGGGTTTTTGTGTTTTGGTGGTCTTCGGGCTTGGCCTGGCAGGTTGTATTGTGTTGAAAATTAGTTGTACGACCTTGTTTTTTGCAGAAAAGCCAGGCACAACGCTCCTCTAAAACACAAAAACCCCAAAACACAAAAACACCTCAAGTCAGACCATTTCCAGCAGCAAGTGCCCTTTATCGACAGCCATACCTTTTTG
>JAEUUT010000047.1 GCA_016787415.1 Saprospiraceae bacterium
GTCATCCAGAGCGCATTATTGAACAAAACCAGCGGATATTTCTGTCCGTCGCGGTTGTCCTGAAAGAAAAATTGCAAACTGACCGGTGTGCAAAACTGACCATATTTGTTGCCATCGGCAGCGGTAAAAGAGAGTTGAAAACCCAGGTGCGATTCCTTGTACAATGCAGGTATAGGCAGGGTTATTCGGGCTGTGTCGCTAAATGCCTGGTTGCCGCCCGCAGCGTATTGCCGCGTCACAGGTGGAATGCCCAGGCCTGCATTGCTACTTGTCACTTCTACCGTTCCAGGCCCAAAAACTTCCCAGTTCAAATCGAGGGTTACCGCCTGGTCGACCACTATATCGAGGCTGGAAACAGCGGCTTGAAACTGAACAATTTGTGCCTGTACAGTAGAGGTCATCTGAATGCTCAGGCTCGACTGGCTGCATTGATTGCCAAACTGATCAAACCCGTTCAGAACAAAATGGAAAGGGTAACTGCCGTGCACCAGTTGCGGGAAAGTCACTTCATAAGAGTCGTTGTTGAGGATACCCGCATATTTCCGCGTACATACTTTCTGGTGGATGCCCGACGCAGCATTGATCATCATCAATTCTACCTGGCTGATCTGGTACAATTGCCAGCGAAACGTGAGCGTTGCCGGACTCCCGAAAGTCGTGTAGTTCACCTCATCGGATAAGGCGCCAACGGGTATAAAATTGATAATTTCTTCGGTGTCGGGTGGGTCAAGTTTCAGAATATCCAGTACAAACAGGTGGTCATTGTAATCCGGAAATCCGGAAAACTGCACATACATCTGCGTATGCCCCGGCGGCGTCATCGACACGATGTTTTTGAACTCGAAGGTGATATTCGCCGCATCGCCCGTGCCCAGAATGCCGGGGTTGGATGCGTTGGGCGTCAGTTTCCATTGCGGCTGGCGCGCTTCGCCCGATTCATCGTCGGAAAAAGCCCAACTGTTTCCTTCCGAAATGACCTTTCCGGGCTGGATATTCCAGGCCGATTCCACCGGGGGCGTCGATTTGTCGTCGGGCGCGAGGGAACCACTCGTAGCGCCGTACACGAAATACACCAGCACTTTCGGCGCGCTGCTCCAGGGGGTGTCGCCGGTATACAGTGGTTTGCTGGAAATATTCTTGATGTTCAGCGACAAGGTGTTGGGAATCAGCATATTGCTGCTTTCCGACACATATATGAGACCGTTGTTGTCGAGGCTGGTTTGCAGTACTGTGCTCAGGTCGCCTTTTTTGTTGTCGGGTTTTACCTGAAGCGTCAGCGGGCTGCCACTGGTCACCTGCGAAGGAATAAAATGCCCCGTCATACCAGAAGGGTTGATCTGCGTGTCGCCGCCCTGTGGCGGGCTGGCACTGCTTTGTACCTGCGTGATTTGAAACGACAGGTCAGCGCCATTGGCCCAGTTTCCCGCCTGCGTGCAGGTAAGCATCAGCGACTCGTCGTCGGAGTTGACGGCGCAGTTCCAGCCGGCGATGCTGACCTGCATTTTACCCAGATCGTTCAACGAAAAAAACGTGGGCAGGAATAATTCCAGGGTAGACGGCTGACTTCCTGCCAGCAAACTGATAGCGCTGCCCGTATTGTTAGTAAGCGTGATGGTGAGGGAATTGGCCTCGCCTGCGTACACGACAGGTTTGCCGGTGGCTGAGTTGACAACGGTGAGGGTAAGGGGGGTAAAACTCTCTTTTTTTCTTTTGACCATAGTTTGTAAGTCGTTGCGCTATATGGTTACCGTTTGAGGCGCCAGTACGTATACTTTATTCAGTTCAAGGGTATCATCCACACCTTCCCGTACGATCATGATGTAATGCCCGTCGGTTGAAACGGCTACGGAAGCCGCCCTGTCGCCTATATTCTGGATGGTTTGTATGACCTGCATGGTCGCCACCGAAATGATGGTAATGGAATTGTCGCCCGGGTTTGACACAAAAACACTTCCACCGTCCGGAGAAACCGCAATACCGCGAGGGTCGTTTCCAGTCGGGATCGTTCGAATGTGATCGGGCTCGTTGTTGGTAATGACAGATACGTTATTGTCGCCAGTGTTTACGACAAACACATGTTGCCCGTCGGGGCTGACAGCCACGTACTTGGGCGTTTTACCTACTTGAAAGTATGTATGGGCAAATCCTTCTGATGCATCGAAAATGGATACGGTGTTGTCGCCGGAATTGGGGACATAGACAAATTTTCCGTCGCTGGAAACACCCACGCCTATCGGAATTTTACCGGTGTTGGCGCTATTGATCACCTGCAATGAATTTGCATCCAGGACAAATAAAGTGTTGCTGTCAGCATCTGTAACATACACCTCGTTCCGCTGTGGGTTAAAAGCGATGCCGCACAGATCGGTACCAATTTGTTCAGATGCATTAGACTCATATAACGACCCATCATCAGCAATAGAAAAGCGTACTACGACATTATCGCCCGTACTACAGGCAGCATACAAATATTTACTGTCTGAAGATACCACCAGGTTTTTGGGCCCCATAAACATGTACTGACTCTTGATCGATTGAATTACGGTAAGCGTATCCATCGCAATCGTACGGATTTCAGATCCGTATCCCCATGATCCAACAAATGCATACCTGCCATCCGGCGATACAGCAATACCCAAAGCAGGGCTGATATCCGACAAGTTATTGCCTGAAATTGGAATGTAAATCGGCGACAACACTTGAAACTGTGTCACCTGATTAAAGGCATACCACTGGCTTTTTAAAGACGCCGACTGGATTGCCTGAATATTGTACCGGTCATTATTGAGCAAAGGAAATGCCGCCTGGATAGAAAGAGAGCCATTCGTGGACAGCAGGTTGGGATCAAACCCTGGAATCGTAATGTTCTCAGCCGCCTCGCTTTGCCAACTCAATACCATACTTCCGTCGGATTGGATGGTTCCAGTATAGGCCGTGACAACGGGCAGGAAAAGTATGCTAACCGGATATTCCAGCCTGTTTAATTTATTCCCGTTCCCATCATAAGCAATACATGTAATACGCAGGGTTTCCGATTCCAGGGCATTGATGCTTTTCTGAAATGTGTAGGTATCGTGCTGAATAATCGGCTGAATACCTGTATATACTAAGGGTTTTGAATAAGCGTAATTGTCTGTTTTAAAATCAAGTTCAATTTTGTAAACACCCGTCATCAGCCATTTCAGGGGAATATTTAAAACCTGATCGGGGCTCTGTATCTGTTGACTTTCAACCGTTGCATAAAATTGGATCACGCTGGGCTGCGGCAACTCCTGTTTGTCAATATCCATTACAAACAGGTGATTTTTATACCCCGGAAATCCTGTGAACAGGGCATACATCTGGGTATGCCCCAGCGCATTCAGCGTGACGATGTTATCAAATTCGAAGGTAATATTGGAAGCATCGCCGGTGCCCAGGATTTCTAATACGGAATCGGAGGGTTCGAGCAGCCATTGGGGCTGGTTGCTGCCATCGGAACTATCTTTGCTGATACTCCAGTCATTTCCCTGCGAAATAATGGAGCCGGACGTGATGGCCCAGCCCGACTCATCTTTGGGGATCGATTTATCAATGCGGTTCAATGCGCCACTTGTTTGTCCATAAACAAAATAAACCAGCACCTTCGGAGCACTGCCCCAGGGGCCCTTGCCCGTGTACAGCGCTGTAGCAAGTTGGTTTTTTATGTTCAACGACAAGGAATTGGTAATCAGGGCTTTACTGTTTTCGGACACATATACCACATTCTGCTCCAGGCTGACCATCAATGCTTGTGTCATGTCTGCCTGCCCGCCCGTATCTTCCTGAAACGTCAGGGATGTAGTTGTATTAACGGCGGAAGGGATGTTGGCGCCGCCCATCCCTGCCGGGTTCACTTGTGTGATACCGCCCTGTGGAGGGGTGGCGCTACTTTGTAAGCCGGTAATACTGAAGGTAAGGGCCGTACCATTTTGCCAGTCGATAGATTTGACACAGGTAAGCATCAGCGACTGATCCGCGTCATTCACGGCGCAACTCCAGTTGGGGTCTTTGATGCTCATTTTACCCAGGTCGTTCAGGGAAAAAAAATCGGGGAGAAAAATCTCCAGCGTGGAAGGTTGGCTGCCATCAATGACTGCAATGAGGCTACCCGTCATGTTCGTGAGCGTGAGGGTAAGCGTCGCCGTTTCCCCGGCATAAATAACCGTATCGCCCGTAGCAGCATTCACTACGGTCAATTCCAGATAAACAGGCGCATCGCCGGGTGTTTCCTTTTTCATTTGGCAACGTTTAAGTTATTGATTGTCTGGAGTTTCTTTCAATTGCAACCAGCCCTCCATCAACGTTTGAGGGGTATAATCATAAATAGCATTGTCATCCACGGCATTCGGCTTCTGTGGAATGGATTGAACGGTTGTACCCACGGGTTGCAACCAGTTCCAGTCGTATCCTGCTTCCTGTGGCAAGGGCGTTACCAGGCCTTGTCGTTTGGCAATCATCGGGTGCGTAAAGAAGGTCAGTTCCAGGTTCTGCATCGTCCGGGCGTATTGGTCCGGCGGAATTTGCAGCGCGCTGACCGGCAGGATTCCTGCGGTGGCATGCACGGCCGCCCGCGGGTCGACCAGCAGGGTTAGCACCATCGGGTCGGCATTGAGCGACAGGGAAATGGTGTTGTATTCCGGCTGAGTCACTTTGTTAGCGCCATCCTGCGGGGCTGCGGGCGAATAAATCGTCGACGCTGCGTATCCGTCTTTGGTTTCAATCAGATAACCTACAAGTCCGTCGTCCATTTGCGTGAGGTCGCCCAGTCGCAAGGGAAACTGCACCGCATCGAGGCTGGCAGCGCTGTACTGCTGGCGCTTGAGATAATCGTACCGGCCCTGGCTCAGCGGGGCGTCAATATCGGAGGGGAATGCGTCGGTAGCGCTCGTATTGGCCTGGCTGATCGGCAGGGCATTGCCGGCCGTTTCGAGTCCGAGCACTGTGCGGGTAATAGCCAGCGGGCGACCGATGAACACCGACAATCCGGCGTCCTGCGGGTGGTTTGCTGGATTAATAAACTGGCTGGCCGATTCGAAAGTATTCATCAAATCGATCAAAAAGTTGACGTTGCTGCTGCCCTGGCTGTTGAAATACCACATGAATTGGGCAAGGTTGGGGTTGACCTTCGGACTGCCAGGCTCGCCGATGTCGGCACTCAGGCTGTCCGATTCATTGTTCGGGATGTTGGATGGGGTGGTTCGATACACCTGATCGTTGTGCTCCAGTCCAAATGAACCGATAGATGTGCCATCTGCATCGTAAAACATCAGGCTGTAATCGAGGTGGTTCGGCACCATCCAGCCGCAAACAGGCGAGGTTGCAGGATGGGTGTTCATTTCCACAAAATCATTGTCGATGCCATCGATGTCTTTGTTGAAAGCAGCAGACAGCCAACGGAACCAAAGCCTTGTGGGCGCCAGCATTCGGGGGGGCAGGTAAATGTTCGTGGCATGCGCCGTATCGCCCTGTTCGGGTTGCAAGGGGAAGGCCACAGTGCTGAGCAAGGGAGCATTGCTGACGGCTGGTGGCGTGAGCAACTGCATGCGCTGGCCGAATACGTCTACAATTTCCAGGTATGTCACATCCATAAACCCGGATCGCAATGGCCCGAAGTTGAACATCCCTTCGAATCCGGTGGCCAGCGGCTGCACGTTGTTGAAACTGAAATCGTACCAGTTGTCCTGCGGATTGGCCTGGGCGGCATCGTGTACTTTGGGCGTAATAGGATCCATACCTGGACGCGACACCAGGTTGCTGACGGTGACCTGCGGAATGTAATTGCGGGTGACCTGGCCTACGTTGAAACCATCGAGGCCCTGCGACATGATACGCCGGTTGCCATAAGCGGTACAGATGTCTTCGAGCGCTTTTTTTGCCGGGTCGTCGGGGTAGTTTTTCAGGTAATTGGCAATTTGTTTGGTCAAACTGTACGTTGGTTTTTTCGACAGCACGATCGCATTTTTCATGGAAGCGGGCTGCGATTTGGTGAAAGGCACGGACGAGCCATTCGCCATTTTGTACAGGTAATCGATGTCGTTTGTATCGAGTTGGAAATAGTCTGTCAGGTTGTTTGCATCGTAGTTGGACGCCTGGTTTTGGGTGTTATTAAACACTAAGGAGTTCAATTGCGCATTCCAGATCAGGAAAGTGGGCAAAAAAGGATCGAGCCGGGCGGCACTGAACTCCGGATAGTTTTGCTGCGCATTCCAGGCTACCGGATCGGGCGCCCAGGCAGTAGCAGCAGCATTGGTAAATGTAAAATCGATGGCCATCGGCACTGTCACCTTCTGCACCGGATTTTTGACGGGCACATACCCGTCCTGCCGAATGGCGAAAAACAGCCCAGCCGTCGGGTTGCCTTGCGCCGCTTGCAGGGTGGCAATGAAATTATTCAGGTTGCTGCCGCCTGCGGGGTTGTTGTTTCCTTGCTGATTTTGCAGGTTAGCGGCCACGGCGCCCGACATGATGGGCATGAGCAGGGCATTCTCCACAATCACAGCCGCTACATCGTCCGACATAGGCTGCTGCGGGTTCAAGGCGGGCAGCCCTGTCAGTTTTGTAGCATCGATGGCCCAGTCTGTACCGGAATAACTCAGTTTGAGTTCGTTGAGCAGTTCGGTACTCAATCGCGCAGTAATCACATCCGCATTGCCATTGCGCAGCACCGGCTCGATGCGGTCGCCTTCCATCAGCATTACAGGGTTGGTTGGCGACCAGAAAGGGGGCGCTGGCGCCGCTTGTATCATCCACTGCGGGTATTTGCTCAGGGCCTGGCCCAACGCCTGATAGTTTTGCCACACCTCATAGGCATTGGATGAGGTACCTGTGGGCTGTTGCAGCCCCGTAATTTGCCCGCTGTCGGGGTCGAGGGTGTACAACAAAATACCTGCATCTGTGCCTGCCTGAATAACCGTTGCCAGTTCGCATTGAGCCGAGTCGGGCATGTAAATAAAATTGCCCACGGCATCGCTGGTCACATTGGGCGGAGGGGTATCGCCCACTTTCAATTTGAGGTAGGTAAACCAGTCCATAAACAACTGTTCGCGTCGTTGCTGCAACAGTGCGCGTGCCTGATCGTATTTTTTCTGCGCAGCATTCAGGAGGTGCAGTTGTTCGGCCAGGTCGAGGGGTAAGGTAATTTCTCGATCAGGATCGGGCACCTTGCCTGAGTTCGGCGCCTGTAGTGGCTGTATGGTCCAGAGTTGTCCGCCCGACACGCGCGCAAATGCGCGTGAATGCAGTTGTTCGTCGAGGTTGAAAATCGGATGGTCGTTGCTTTCCAGGTCTTTCAACAAACCCAACTGGAATGCGTCGAGCAGGTATTCGTAGTTTTTAAGCAAATCAGGGTCATTGTCCGTATTGTTCAGGTCTTTTTTCAGCAGGGCGGAAAGCGCTTCCACATTGGTATTGCCTACTGCCAGTTCCACTTTGTCGGTCCAGAGGTACGGCGCCGGAGCGCTCTGGTCGGTATTTGCCAAAAATCCCTGCCTGACTGCATTCTGGTCGAGGCTCCAGACAATTTCCTGCAATACGCCCGAACACAAGGTGCGCCCCGGCACCGTTAGCGAGGTGATGTTGTTGTGATCGTCGAGTGTAAATGGAATATCGCATTTATTTACTGCCCAACCGAAATGCCTGCGCGTGTAGGCGTCCAGAATATCGGCAGGCGTCTGATCGGGTTTTACGTGCTGGCTGTTGTACTGCGCCAGCATGTCGTTGTACTGCTTCGTGACCTCGCTATTGAGCGTCGTGAGCGGGTCTTGCGTTGCGTCGTCGATCCAGCCGATGACCTGATAAGATACCTTGAACTGTACCGACTGGTCGTTGCTGTTGATAGCGGCAAGAATATCGGGCATGTCGTCAAAAGCATCCCAAAAGCCAAAAACACTGCAACATTCCGGGTAAAAGGAAGAAAATGCCGGCCCCACAAAACCCATTGCCGTCAGGTACAGGCTCTTGCCATCGGCGCCGGTTTGGGAAGGCAAATAATTGGCCGACTGCTCGGATGCAGGGTTCCAGGTTGCATAATCCAGCACCTGCCCCATGTACATAAATGGCTGATTACCAGCAGGAATGGGCACGCTAATAGTCGGTCGGCTTTCGCTGCCGACTACAGGCGCGGGCAACTGGCTGGAAAGATAGTCGCTCTCCACCATCCAGGTTTTCACCTTTGGAGTGCCGTATGCGCCCGATGTAAACCGGCTGAAATACCGAATCACGAGCCATCGGTTGGGGGCATGCGGAAATACCGGATCCGAGCCATTCGAAGGCTGTACGCCCCGGCGGAAATAATCGGGCAATTCCCAATGGATGTGTATGCCCTGCCCCAGTCGGCTGTATGCCGTTCCGGCGCCTTGCAGCGGCCGGTAAATCTGGTCGCCCGTACTCGTTCCGTGCTGGTTGTGCGGCCGGTACGGCATTTGGTCAAACACGGCCGTACTGCCCTTGAAATTATTGACCACATTGCTCTGGTCGGTATTATTCACGCGCACGGCGGCGACGTTGAGCGGAATGATTGCGTTCATTTGATGGAATGTAATTGGGATGATTGGTTGTAAAAACTGACAAGTCCCACGCCTTCGGTCATTTCAAATCCCATTTCGGCGGAGTCGAACGGGGTCACTTTTACCGCATTTTGAATCGTACCCGCCAGGTCGTGCATTTTCAGGGTTCGGGGCGACACGGAACGGAAACAGGCGGCTAAATCGGTTGGAATGGCGCCCGGCTTGATGGTCACATTGTTGCCGTCTTTGGTAAAATTGTACAGGTTTTTCTTGGCCGTTATCGTACCGTTTTCATTTGAATACTTGTCGATGCCGTAGTGCAGGTGCTCGGGCGCTTCGTGAATATCGACCCGGTAGGCATCGCCATCCACCAGACAAAGCAGGGTATCGGATTTGTCGCCTAATTTTTCCATACGCAGTATGGTCATAAAGGCGGCGTTGGCGCCGTCATCCGGCGTATGTCCTTTTTCATAGGCATATACACCCAGTTTGGGGTATTCGGAAATAACCTTCGAGCGCAGTAAAAAACCGGAAATGACCGCCATAGACGGCGCAGGGTCTTTCAGTCCCAGGCCCTTTGCACGTATGTTTCCAGCCCTCGATGTGATGCCAGGGTGCAATCCGGGCAGGATGGCGCGGTCCGCATTCATTTCCGCCGAAACATCCGAAGTAGTCAGGTTGCGGCCGATGCTGTATGCGCCATCGAGCAGCGCATCGATCCAGTTGATGTCGACATAAAAGAATCGGATTGATTCCGGCGGCAGCATTCTTTCATCGGGCACCAGGTAGTTGAAGGGCACCCCATAGAGCAGTTTCAGGCGGGACATCCAATTGTTCAGGTCGTCCGGGAAATCGGGAATGGAATCCTGCAAAACAGTTTTGATAGCCTCCGGGTCGGCGAATGTAGCCGCGAGGCGGGCATGAAACGAAGTTCTGGATAACAGCGCGCGCATGGCTTATTTCGATTGAAGAAGGTGTTGTAATAGTTTGTGTTGCAGGGACTTGGCAGGGCTCAGTTCTTTTTCGGGGAATGCCAGCGGTATTTGCAGGATGTTGCCGAATTTTTCGTTGATCAGTTCATTTTCCACTGCTTCCACCGTTTTGCGCAGCACCGTTTTTTTCCAATTGTACAGGGCGGCTGAAAAGGCGGTGTCCTGCAAGGCCACCATCCGGCCGATGGTCCAGGCCGCGGCATACGACTCGTCGAACATGCCAGTGGTCGGGTCAAAAATGACGGCTGCATCAGCAGATGTGATCGGGATGGCGATACGGGTTTCGGAAATGGGATACGGAACCAGCGGCCCCCGATACCACGAAACGGTCTGTTCGCCGCTGCGCAGTTGGTGGTTCATCGGTACATATCCCATCTGGAGGGCATTTTTTACGACGACGCCGGAATTAGCACCTGCTTCCAGCCGCAGGTTGGTGTTGGTGGCACTCGGGCCGCCATTGAGTGCCGTGACCTGATCGGTGAAGGCCGAGGAATCGCGGGTAGCAAAGAACGACCAGTGTTTCAGAACCGCCAGGCGGATCATACGCGGGTCGTTGGGTTGCATGCCGGAAGGTGCAGCGCCGTCGTTGGTAGGCAGGTAAGGCGCCAGGGATTCGAGCGACACGAGGTAGGCATGCGCTTTTTTTTGTGCATCGGGCAGCCGGTTGCCAAATACGATAGAGAAATCGCCCACAGGCTCTCCGGGCGGCGCAGCCCTCGGGTTGGACGGTTTGTTTTCGAGGCTAACCGAGCGGGCATGGGCCATAAATTTCAGGTCGTCTACCGTTGGGGCCAATTGCCAGAACAATTGGAGCGGGAGGTCGATGGTCTGGATAGGATCGGTGGGCTTTTCTCCGTAGTCAAGTTCGGAAGTATCTTTTGCACCTTGAAAATAGGAAAGATTGGAGCCCAGACTCGACCCCGAATACGCAGCAGTCGGGAAAAGATCGCCCACGGTACACGTTGCAGGATCGAGATTCAGGGCAGGAAACTCCGCGGCATCGTCTTCGTCGAGCAATAGCACAGTAAGCCAGGTAGGTACATCAGGATCCACGCCATTCACTGGCTTGGTGTCGGGCGGCGTGCGTGTTGGATACCGCACCCAAGGCAGTGTTTTTTTGTAAAACAGCACATGCGGCAACACCGCACTGTACTCGCCCGTAGCGCCATCTTCTGGAAAAACGGCTGCCACGGTCTCCGCCGGTGCGCTGAGTGCAAAACGGTCGCCTTTTACCGCAAAAACGTACTGATTTTGCAGCGTATCCGAATTAATCTGATTCCCCTTTGAATCAAATACGCTTTGTGAAACCGTAAGTTGATAGTCGCCTGCATTCAGTCCCGGCAGGTGGTGTTGAATAAAGGTAACCAGTTCATTCAACAGGTAATTGTTGTTGTTATCGTTTGCCATTCGAGGAACGGATTGTAATAAATGAAGAAAACGGCGGTGTTTATGCGCCCATCAAGGCCACCACAGGCCAGTCAGTCAGCGATTTCTCACTCGCCATTTTGGTGAGTATCACTTCATCCGGCGCGTACGTTGAAAAATCGTTGTTATCGATCAGGTCCATCAAAACGGCATTGCGCTGTTGTACCACCCAGTCTTTCGTAAGCGTCGAAAGGATATAGTTTTCATTGTCAAACTGTTCGGTAGCGCCTTTTCCTATAGTAATTTCCAGGTCTTTTTTACTGTCAATGGTACCGTTTACGGTGTAGCGCGTATCCGGCGCGGCGGCCGTGTAAGCGAATTTGGATTCGTAACCGGGCTGGAACAACAGCAGGATCAAGGGCACATTGCCTACAGCGTCCGGATGCCTCGGTATCGGCGAAATCATAAACCCGGTGAGGGCGCTTTTTGCCAGTTTGTTGTTGGGATCAATCACGCCATTGGCATCCGGTTTGCCCCAAAGCGCCATGCTGCTGTCGAGCAATATCGGTTGCAGCGAAATGTCATTGATCGGAATGGTAAATGTTCCTTTCGGTTCGTTTTCCGCGCGCTGATACAGGGTCACAGTCTGGTATGACTGCACATTGTCTTTACCCATCGGCTTGATATGCACCTCCGGATTCCACAGCAACGTGGGGTCTTGTGGGTAGGTCGGCAGGCCAGCCGGGTACGTCAGCAACGGTGCGCCGGAAGGTGGCCGGTATTTGGCCAGCAGATTCGGCACGTTGGCGTCTGCAGGTTTTACTGGCGGCTTGGCCGGATTCCAGGCGGCATTGTTGGACGGGATGGTGCTGTTGGTCAATATCTGGAAATGGTTCGGGTCAAGCACCCAGTCGTATCCCGACACGTTTTTGTCTACCAGGCCCTTGTTTACATCGGCTTTGATGATGTTCAGGGTTTTGGGCGTGGCGCCAGGCGCTGCTGCAAATGCGCGCATCGCGTTTGCAGCAGGTTGGGAATCCTGCGGCAGGAATTTTGTTTTGAACGAATCCCAGCCCACCGGCGGCGGTATGCTGTGTGCGGCGCCAAAATGTATGGTAAACGAAATCACGCTCAAATCGACATCTGCCCGGCCTCCAAACGGCGGCCCCCAGATGTACAGGTCAGCGCCCGCATGAATGCTGATGGTGAACAGACCCAGGTCGAGCGAAATGCCCAGGTGCACATACACATCCGCTTCGTAGTGGAACGGCGCCCATTCGATCAGGAAATCGGCTCCAATATCAAACCACACTTTCAGCGGCCCCGTTTTCCAGGTAGCCGCCAGGCTGATACCGGCCATCATAGCGCCGGGGGTGAGGGCAAAATAACTCTGCCCGAGCACCTGGAAGGGCCCCAGCCCGAATGCAATGGCCAGTCGTGGTACTTTCGGGTAGTAATCCGGCGGGTCGAACATCGGGTGGTAGCCACCCAGCGACACGACGAATTCGCCTTTGTGCGGCTCGTCGAACCAAGTGTAAAAAGCAAACCCGCCCGACAAATGGGCAAATCCACCGAAAATATACGACGCGGGCGACAGCCTGCCATCCACTGCCAATACGCCACTGCTGGCAGTGAACGTGGCCACCAGGTCGATTTCTACATAAGCAATGACCACCGCATTTTCATCGGGTGGGAAACTCATCGAACAAGTGCCGATCAATCCTACTTGCAGGTCGACGCCAAACGCCACCGTCACCAAGGCAAAAGCCTGGATCATTTCGAAGGACGTAAATTGTACGCCCAAGGCCACCCAGTATTCGCCGGGTTTGTTGGCAAACATCGACTCCAGTTGCGGCAATACGCCCGCCACCACTTCCGCCGGGGTGGCATCCGGTTTGGGTGGATTTTTTAGTCCGCCCGGCAACAATACGCAACCGGCGAGGTTATCCACGGTTGGCAAAATGAGGCTCCTGTTGATACCAAAACCGCCCGAAAGGCCCGTTACAAACAAGAACGGCGGCCCGCCCAGAGGAACTTCGATATTGGCAAAAATGAAAAACGACGCCGGGTTGGCATTCGGTGAATACCCGCCGACCGCCTTGAAACCAAACTCCCCGAACTGCACCATGAGTTCGCCATAGTAACTGACGGTTTTATCAGGGTCGATGGCTTTCAAAAAGCCGCCGCTGAGTTGCAGACCGCCCTTGTTGATATTGAGCGCCAGACCATCGAGGTCGAAACTGACCGTGCTACCGGCAGGTTTATTGGGCAGGGGCATGGGAAACGTTACGCTCAGTCCCTGCAAATCCAGCATGAATCCGCCCAGCGTCATTCCGCCCGATATACCGATGGTGGCTTCTCCGCTGCTGTAATTCAGCCCCACCTGTTTGAGTGAAACAGGGCCGAAGGTTTTGTTCAGGTCGAGCCAGTGAATCGGCGACGCAGGCTGGGCAGGCGCTTTGGCAAAGCCTGGTTGCGAAGTTGGCGTGCCCGTGCCAACCGGAATATTCATGGTGCCCATGGGGTCGATGGGCGCTTTGTTGTCGGCGCCTTTTTTTCCGAAAACGGCTACGAGGTTAAAACCTTTTTTATTGACGACAGAATCGGCCGGGTTGGGCGCCAACTGGCCGGGCCCGGATACCTGCGGCACCTGAAAATTGGCTTTTTCGTCTTGCGACAAAGCAGCGTCCGTGTAGAAAAATCCAAGTTTGTCTATCGCCAGGTGATCCACACCGGGGATTTTGCCGACTACGGGCAGTTTCGACAGGTCGAGTACGCCGCCGAGTGTGGCGCCAAATACATACGCCGGTTTGCCATCTACCAGAATCCGGTTTTTGAAATCCGCATCGGAAGCCACCTCATTGGTATAGGCAAAGTAAATATTGAGGTTGCTGCCTTCGATCTGGATGCTGAATTCGCCGGCGAGTTCGAGCACTTTCGGATCCTCATCCGTTTGCTGTATTTCAAGGGCAAATCCGTCGGCTTCGGCATTCAACTGAAGCTCCTGCGGCAAATTGGCATCGATCTGAAAATGCTGGCTGATGGCTTCCAGCAAGTCGGCCAGCGTAGGCGGCGTGGTGGCTTTGTAGGTACCAAGCAGGGTGAATTTTTTGGATGCCGGCGGGCCCGTAGTGTCTTCTTCCTTAATGGTCAGGTCGAATTCTACATTGATTTTTGGTTTTTGCTCGGCAGGAGTCACGTATGTCGCGACTGCATCAAATTCCTTGGTGTATGCGGTATCCGTATGCGTCAGGTGAACGCCGAAATTCAGGTCGAGCCCCGGCGCTTCCGCATTTCGAATGTCGATGTTGAAATTGAAATTTTTACTCTTCGTATTGAAATCCGTGTGCAGGCTCTGTACTTCCCAGGCGGTCAGAAATGTTGGAATGGACTTGGAGCCGCTTTGATTACTGTTGAAAGTAGTGTCAATCTTTCCGGCTATGTCTGCGAGGCTTTTTTTTTCACCCTCCAGGTTAAGGTCGCCGCTCAGTGTCCAGCCCTGGTCGGTTGCATATTGCCCGTCCACAGAAAGCGAATACTCCTGTATTTCCATGATACCGCCCGCTTCGATGGTAGTGCTGCCCCCGGGGTCATGGTTCACTTTGAACAAAAGGCCGTCGAGGCTGAATTTCGGCTGATCCACAATAGGCCATTGCCCTGTCAGCGTCAGGTCGCCGGCATAACCGTATTGTGTTTGGGCTGCCTGGGTATTGATATTGAGTTGGAAGTAGAAGGTGTCGATCGTGAGGTTGGGCAGGTCCCCGGGCGGGGCTGACTGGGTGAATAACTGATATAGTTGGCTGATGCTTGCGGGTTGCGCCAGTCCGCCATAAAACAGGTATTGACCGTCGGTAGCAAACCGGGCGCGCAGGTTGAGCCAGCCGTCAATTTGCCCAGAAAACTGTCCGTCGACCACGGTTTTGGTGGTACCACTTCCTGGCGTGATGTGAAAGAGCAGGTCAATATTGGACAGCACGGCAACATTGCTCCACAACGTCCACTGTTCGTTGGGAGCAGTGCCTACTTCGAGCGTTATCAGTTTGATTTTGTTAGTGGTTGACTTGGGTGAATACACCAGCCCGAAGTCTTTGAGCATCATATCGCCCGGCGACTTCAACTGGAAATTCGGCACACTCAAGTCCGTCCCGCCAATGAAAGACACCAGATCGGACAACGCCGCGCCAATGGGTTCGCTCATCGATGCATCAAACGTAATATCGCTGTCTAAGTCTTTTATGTTGGTCTGGAAGGTGATGATGTTTTTCAAAAACTTCACCGATGTGCTGATCTGCACATAACTGTCTGATTGCCAGGCTTTGTCGTTGGTATTGAAGTTCGGGTTGGAAAAAATCTTCAACACCGGCCCTTGAAAAGTAAATGGCCCAACGGTCGCGTTGTTGTTGCTGATATCGATCGTGAGTGTTCCGCTGGGAACGAACTGCAACACATCGCCCGTATCGCTGCCTACCATATCGAACTGTCCCCAAATATCGGGCGATTGCAGGCCGGGCAAAAATGCGCTCAGAATAGCCAGTGGGCCATTGACAAAATCCAGTTTCCCTTCAAAATAAAAACCCTTGATGGTTTCATCCGGATCGCTGTCGTAGGTAGCCCAGTACAGGTTGGGCGCCTGAAACGGCAGTACCTGCAACACCGGCGCATTGATGTCCGGAAAAGCCGAATGAATCGTCCAGCCATCAGCAGCGCTGGCCGATATGGAAATCTGGATAGCGCCGCTGACGATTTTGATGACGACCGACGACACATTCATCTGGTCGAACGGGCCGCCCTGCCCCACCCCGGAGAATTTGATAATGCCATTGGCCTCGTCAAAAGAATAGTTCGCAGTGGTGACACCTCCAATAGTGACGCTGCCCTTGGTGTTGGGGAAATACTGGCGCAGCAGTGGCGTCAGTTGGGCATCCTGTTGAAAGGTGGCCGGCGACAAAACGATATTGGGTAACTGGCCCTTGAGCGCGTTGTTGATATCGGCTATGGTCATGGAAAAGCAGTGTTAAGAATAAAGAGAATCCAGGCGAGCCCGGTCAGATGTCAGGCACGGTTCATCAGGGAAGCAAGGCGATTCAAACAGGTCGGAAATACAACAATTACCCGGGCGGATTCACGAAAAAACCAACGGTATCATTGGAGCCGGTAGCATACAGTTTATTTGTAATGGCATTGAAATACATTTGGGCCACCTGATCGCCGCCATCGTATGCCCAAATATTGTGGGCCGCAGCATTGGTAGGTACATGTCCAACATACAGCGACAAAACTTCCCTTTTCGGCAGGAAATGAACACGGGTAGTTCTGCCTCCTGTGCTGGCAATGGCCTGATTCATATTCGCGAGTTTATTGATAAAAGCAAGGCTCGACGACGTTGGACTACCATGGTGCCCCAATCGAAGTTTGTGTACTCCCTCCAGCGAATCCCCATAATAGTCGAGCATAAAACGCTCGGTTACCGCAGTAGCATCGCCACAGATCAGCGACTTGACCGCAAAACATTCCGCCGACACCACCATACTGCGCTTGTTGGGTTCCGTAGCGTCGAGTTTGGGCTGGTTGCCAGGCTTTATGTTGGCGTCGTTCTTGACAAAGTTACCGTTAGACCATACCCCTGTAACGTTGCTGGCAAGTATGGAAAGTTTGAAATTGCTTTGTTTATCCGTATTGTCCTCGTAGTATAGCACAATTTCGCCTGTATCAGGATCAATAAACTCTTTTCCGATCTGATTGGCTTGTCCGGCAGTATCGGTGATGTCTTTGTTGTTAATAGATTTGGTGACAACCACGTCGCCGTCGTTATCCGTTTGCTCTTCTTCCCGAAGTTTTACCATACGCAGATTGCTGGCAGTAGTACCTGCAATTTGTTTGATATAGGCGCTCGATGTAAAGGCTTCAATATTCTCTGCACCACCATAATACAGCATATTGACGGAGATATTTGGTACAGTGCTCAGGATAGTCTGCAGCATATTATGGTGATCGGCATCCGGGTGCGTCAGAATCATAATTTCAATGGTAGAGGTACCATTGAGGAACAAATTCGACTTGAGCGCATTTCCAACAATTTGCTCGGCAGAGCCATTTACCAGTTCATTGTAATTCGGAATGAGCGAGGTGACATCGCTGAGTGAATCGCTTCCACAATCGATCAGGATTTTTACGCCCTTGGGCGTTGTTATGAGCGTACAATCGCCCATGCCTATATTAACGAACTGTACGTACAGCTTGCCATCGCCTGCATAATTGCCATTGCGCGGGATAATCTGTCGATTGGCAAAATTGGTCAGTTGCTGCTGGTAGGCTTGAAGCGCCTGGATACGGGTAGCCATGCGATTGATCATGGCTTGCAGTTCATTGGCTGCTTGCGTGGGTGTGAGCGGGTCGAATGCGCCGCGCAATCGTTGCAAATTTTCCTGAATGTAGAACATTCCCGCATAGGCGAGGGCGACATTGGCTTCCAGTGCATTGATACGTTGGATAAGCGTCGCGTTAGCGGGTTCGTCTTCAAGGTCAAACATGGCATCCAGTTGATCTCTGTCATCAACGGTGCCTACAGGTTTCTTCCTTTTGGGCATAAACGGCTGTTTTCAATTGGTTTTCAAATAAATGTGTGCTCCGTACGAGCACTAGCGCCGGTCCAAAGGGGAATAATAAAAGGGAGTGGGGAGTTGTATTGGGGTTGTATGAACGCTTAAATGTAAAGGCTTTTTAAAATACGTTTCAAATCGTTGTTGTTAAATTTATAAAAAAAATTCTTGCCACGCCATTTGAACGCTTTGCAGCGTTCTTTGGGTGACAATTGTTACGAAGCGTTTTCGCATTTGTTCAGACCTTTGTGTCCAAATTGCTGTCCGATATGTTACACTCTAAATTCACGCTGTTTCTTTCACTTTTTATTGTCTTGCTGGGGAGCAGCAGTTGCCATACCCAGTCCAGTCCAGCGCTCACCGGTATTATAACACCACAGCCCGGCTGGAAACCTGTAGTGTACCTCGTGCAACCGCGCCATTTCGCAGAAGTGGCGTCTGGATACAGCGGAATCCTGATCGATTCTGCTGTCATTGCGCCCGACGGACAATTCCGATTCAATGCTTTGCCCCCCAATGTTGCCCCCGGGCTTTTTCAGGTTTGTGTGCAACCTGTTTCAAGTCGTTTCGCCAATCAGTTGTTGGACGACGACCCGACGCTGGCGAATTACTTACCCATCGTTCTGGAAAAAGGTAAATCTGTGCGCATACATGCCGACATTTCCCGTTTTCAGGCCAGTTTGACGATGGAGCAACTCACCCTCGAAAATGAGGCGCTCTTGCACCTGCGCGATCTTCGCCACGCATCTTTCAGCAAAAACCTGGCTCATCAGGCAAAACCCGATGAAAACACCCTGATGGAATACGAAGCCGCCTGGGCGCGCTTCCGCGCTCCTCTGATGGCTTTTGCCGACAGCACACGCTGGTTGTATCCGGCAGTGGTAGCCGTTCGCTGGGTAAGTCCGCAGGCCGATTACGAGCGGGTGCCGGAATTTCTTTCCAGGCAGTGCCAGAAATGGAGTCCTCAAAATTCCGACTGGGCACGCCAACTGTGCGCTGCTGCCAGCCCCGAAAAACTGCCGGTTCAGATTGGTCAGATTATTCCTGATTACCCGTTACCCGTAGTCTCGGGGGACACAATTCTGTTGCATGGTTTACTCGGTAAACGCCTCACCGTGCTCGACATCTGGGCGTCCTGGTGCGCGCCCTGTCGCCGCGAAAACCGCCATGTGCTGACGCCGCTTTACCAGCAATACAAAAGCGCAGGACTACAAATCATCGGTTATTCCATCGATAGCAGCCCGGAATCCTGGAAAGCCGCCATTGCAAAGGATGGAGCCGTTTGGCTGCACACCTCCCACCTGAGCGGCGACGCGACACCTTTTATGGAAGCCCTGCACCTGACTACAATTCCTGCCAATTTTATCCTGGACTCAAAAGGAAAAATCATTGCAAAGAACCTGCATGGGGAAGAATTGAGTAGTTTTGTAAGTGAATATCTAAAATAACTGCCTATGAAACCCCTGTATGCTTTCCTGTTCTTCTGCGCTTGTGTGTCAACCCTGTCAGCACAAAAAAATGTAGTAAAAGGCCGGGCATTCGCTCTGCCGGGCTCGGAAGGCCCTGTCTTGTTCTCGCTCGGCATCGGGTTGGAAAGAATGGTAGGCCATGATTTCTCCGTGCAGGTTTTGTACAATCAGATGGGGTACAACATGCACGGCACCGATGGCGGCGCTGCCACTGTGAGTGGTTTGGTGCCGGAACTACGGTATTATTTTGGCAAAAAGAAAGCGATTTCGCTGAACAAGGCCGCGTTTTGCAGCCTTTTTACAGAAATCAATTTCCTGAACTACGAACGTTCAGGGGAGGGCTCTGAAGAGACCTCCTATACGTTTACCGACAAAAGCACCAGCATCAATCCGGGCATTCTGATTGGGAAAAACCTCCGCATTTCCAAGAGGTGGTACATGGAGTGTTACCTGGGTGGAAAAGCACGGTTTGTCAATGCACAGGAAATAGTGGTTGAAAATGGTACGGCCACCAGTCACGCAACCCGATACGTCAAAGCCGGCATGCGGGCCGGAGTAAATGTGGGGGTGAGGTTTTGATTTTTTT
>JAEUUT010000060.1 GCA_016787415.1 Saprospiraceae bacterium
AAAACCCAGTACAAACTGCGCAATGCCGTGTTCAGCCGCCAGCGCTACTGGGGCGAACCCGTGCCTGCTTACTGGAAAGACGGCGTGCCTTACCTCATCGACGAAAAAGACCTGCCGCTGGTTCTGCCGGCTGTCGACAAATACCTGCCCACCGAAACCGGCGAACCGCCGCTCGGCCGCGCAGAAGGCTGGAACTACAAGGGTTATGAATACGAGTTGTCGACCATGCCCGGCTGGGCAGGTTCGTCGTGGTATTTTTACCGTTACATGGACCCGCACAACGACCAGGCATTCTGCTCAAAAGAAGCCGTCGGCTATTGGCAACAAGTGGATTTTTACCTCGGTGGCTCCGAACATGCCGTGGGGCACTTGCTGTATAGCCGTTTCTGGAACCATTTCCTGTATGACCTGGGGCTGGTGCCGCACCGCGAATTTGCCAAAAGACTGGTCAATCAGGGCATGATTCAGGGGCGCTCCAACTTTGTTTTCAGGGCAAAAGAGCGTTTTTTCGAGGAATACCTGATGCTCAAAGTGCTAAATCCGTTTTTTGCGGAAATGGGGCCCATGGCAATCGTCAAGGCCGAATTTGAAGAAGAACACCAGTACGACTTCGCATTTTCCACCAACAACCTGGTGATCGAGGTCACCTCCCGCAAACAGGCGGAGAAAATCGAACGCGTGTATCGCACCGCACAGGCTGATGGCAAACGCCTGCTGGTACTCTACAGCGAACAACTGATCGACCATATCAACGCACCGGAAAATATCGCGGAAATCATCCGAGCGGCTATCGCAAGTTCGGAAGATTATATTTTACCCGCAGAAGAGCCTGTGTGCGAGCAGTTGTACGTGTCGCACAACCTCATACACAAATACCATCCCGACTCGTTTACCAAACTGCATGTGGATGTAAACATCGTGGTGGACGACATCCTGCAATTGGACAAGGCCAGGAAAGTGCCTCAGTTTGAAAAAGCCAATTTCAAACTGGACGCTTCGGGCCAATACCATTGCACCTGGGAAGTGGAGAAAATGTCCAAATCCAAGTACAATGTGGTCAACCCGGACGACATGGTGCGCGAATACGGCGCCGACTGCTTCCGGATGTTTGAAATATTTCTGGGGCCTATTACCGACGCAAAACCCTGGAATACACAGGGTATCAGCGGCGTAAGTGCGTTTCTGCGAAAATTCTGGGGGCTGTTTTTCAATGCTGGCGGTCAGTTTTCTGTAAGCGACGAAGCGCCTACAAAAGACGAACTGAAAATTCTGCACACCTGCATCAAAAAGGTGACCGACGATATCGAGCGCATCAGCATGAACACCTGCGTGAGCCATTTCATGATCGCTACCAACGACCTCCGCAAATTGAACAGCGCCAAACGCGCCGTGCTGGAGCCGCTGGTCATCATGCTGACGCCGTTCGGGCCACATACCGCTGAAGAACTCTGGCACCGCCTGGGACACTCCACCTCCGTGTGCGATGCCTCCTGGCCTGTGCTGGATGAGTCATACCTCAAATCGGACACCTACGTATTCCCGATCCAGATCAATGGCAAACTGCGCGCCACCATCGAACTTCCTACCGACATCAGCGCCGCCGACGCAGAAGCCGCCGCCCTGCAACTCGAACAAGTGCAGAAATGGATGGAAGGCAAACCCGCGAAAAAAGTGGTGTTTGTGCCTGGAAGGATGATTAATGTAGTATGCTAGGGCAGTCCTGAGTCGTTAGTCCTGAGTCCTGAGTCTGTAGAGTACACCTTTATACCCATGGCATTTTCAAGAATATATGCCAGGAGTATGAAGGTGTACTCTACAGACTCAGGACTCAGGACTTAGGACTCAGGACTTCATGCACACTCCACATCCGCGTCCTACTCTGCCAGTCGTTCACGTTCACATTTAATATCCAGTCGGGAAAATAGGCGTACAAACGTGCGGTTTTGGCGCCGGGTGGAGGATTTTTGAGGATCAGGTCTTGCGAAAGCAGTAGGGAGCCTGCCGGGATGTTTTTTGCCCGAACGTTCAGGTACATGATGTTGTGAATATTCGGAGAGCGATAGAAATTCATGTTCAATCCCACACTTTCATAAAGGAGTTTTTTGTGGGAATACACCGTCACGGGACTTTTTTCCGCATGCCTGTACAGGAAATGGAAACAAGCCACGGATTCCTGTGCGGCCAACAAACTGCGCGCGGGCAGCAGAAGGCAATTGATAACAACCGTAAACACCAGAACCGGACGCGCCCAACGCCATATACGCTTTTTAGTAGTCAGCCGGTTCTGCAAATCAGACCATCCCCAGGCCACAAGTGCCAGTATGGGCAACAGCATAGGGTACATGAAACGCATTTCCTTGTGGCCCACAACAAAATGGGCGAGTAAAAAAGGGAACAGGCTCCACACCAGTACGTGGGTGCGTTTTTTTCGAATGCCATTGAGCAGAACCAGCAACAACAGAAGGCCGATCAACGGAGTGGCAGTCAATATGGTTTGCTCCAGATAGTACCACCAGGGCGAAGTGCCCCAATAGGCGGCTTTATTATCTATAATATTGGAAATGAAATAGTTGTACGGCGCGAATGTGTACGAATCATACAACCATACGTCTGCGGCAAAGCCCGGAACACACGCTGTAGCAAGCCCTGCTAGCAGCCATGCGACAGGTTGTATGCCCTGTTTGTGCTGGTACGAATGCCATAGCACCCACGCAGCCATCCCCATCAAAGCAAAGCCCATTTGATAACGAAAGAAAAACGAGAGCCCGAAAAGAAACCCTGCTAACAACAACTTCCATCCTTGTTTCTCAAGTCCTTGCAACAGCAACAGCGCTCCGGCAGCAAAACTCAGTCCGGCCATATTTTCCGAAGAAAAACGTACGGACAGGTATGGTACAAACCACAGCAGCAAGGCCATCCAGCGCAGGGCATCTCCCGCGTTTTTGTCTTCCGTATCGAGGCGCCGCGCCCAGGCAAAAAACAGCGCGCAAACCAGCAAACCACTTAACAGACGCATCAAAAATGCCTGAATAAAGGGATTGGAAATGCCTATCCATTGCGCCGAACGAATAACTGTGTAGGCCAGCGCGGGTTGCAGGCCGGGCCGAATCTTTGCCTCATACTCCCAGGGCAAATCAAGTAATGACGTGCCACCGAGTTTGTAATTGGCCAGTTCAATAACCTGAAAATGCTCGTCCGGGTGATGATACCCTTCACTAAACCATGCGGTAACGGCATACAGGGCCATCGAAAGGAAAAAGGCATTGCGTCGTAACCGAGGTGTCATGAAATTAGTTGGTGTTTTAGTGTTTTGGTGTTTTAGTGTTTTGGTGTTTTGGTGTTTTAGTGTTTTGGTGTTTTGGAGGGCTTCGCGCTTTGTATTTGGGACTAACATGAAGCATGTTTCATGGAAGGTATATAAAACACTCCTTTCACGCCCGAAATCAACCTAAAATACCAAGCGCGAAGCCCTCCAAAACACAAAAACACCAAAACACCAAAACACAAACAATCCCTTTCACTTCCCTCTCCCTTGCAATAACACCAGCACCGTATAGAACATGATTTTAAAATCCAGGGCCAGGCTCATGTTTTCAATATACAACAAGTCAAAACGCAGGCGTTGCAGCATTTGCTGCACATTGGAAGCGTAGCCATATTTCACCTGCCCCCACGATGTGATGCCGGGGCGGACTTTTAGCAGGTGTTTGTAGTGCGGGTTGTGTTCCACAATCTGGTCGATGAAATACTGGCGTTCGGGGCGCGGGCCTACCAGCGACATATCGCCGCGCAGCACGTTCCAGAAATTGGGTAATTCGTCGAGTCTGTATTTCCGCATGATACCGCCCCAGGGCGTGCAACGCGGGTCATTGTCGGTAGAAAGTTGAGGGCCCATTTTTTCCGCATCGACAAACATCGAGCGGAACTTGATGATTTTGAACGGTTTTCCATTGATACCGATGCGCTCCTGCTCGAAAAAAATCGGGCCGGGCGAAGTGAGGCGTACCCGAAGAATAGTGTACAACAACAATGGGGAAAGGACAATTAAGGCCAAGATGCTCACCGTGACGTCCAGGAATCGTTTGATGATGCGCTGCCATTTAGGCATCAATTCCTGCCTGATTTCAATGAGCACTGCGCCGTAAACGTGGTTCATTTTGACGGTGCCCAGCAGGATATCATACATATCCGGTATGATTTTGACCAGTACGTTTTCGCCAAAATCGAATAAAATATTCAGGATGCCACGGAGGCGATTGTGTTCGGAAGTTTCGATGGCAATAATGACTTCTTCAATGTCGTGCTGTCGAATGAGCATATCCAGTTCATTCAAAGCGCCCAGCCTGGTCAGGTGCTCCGACATGACCTGCTCGCTGCCGCCATTGGTATCCACATACCCGATAAATTTGTTGCCCAGGCCTTTTTTTCGCCCTCTGATATCCCAGTACAAGTCGAGAGCGTTCTGATTTCCACCCACCAGCAGGGTATTAAACGTAACCAGGCCACTTTTCAGTCGCCGGCTTGCGCGCGTGAGCAGTATCATGCGAGAGAGCGCCGTCAGCAGAAAATGCAGCCCAAACAAAGCCAGAAACGAGTGATAATATGTGCGGTAATCGCGCACCACATCATCTAGTATCAGGGAAAAAAACAGGAAAGTAACGCCGAGAAACGACAGGAAAAAGGTTTGCGTGAGGGTGGTCAGGCGCGACATCCGGTAGATATCGGTATGCTGATCAAAAATACCGTACAAAAGCACCCAGCCCACAGGCACCATGACTACGCCCAGGTAAAAATTGGGGTCCTGAAACACTTCGGCACTCAAAGGAGCGCCTTCCAGCGATTTGCGGTAAAGAAAAAACAAGGCCCAGGCCAGCATGGCCATGATAAAATCGGCGATGCCGTACAAAAGCGTGTCGCGTTGACGTAGTCGGCGCTGCAAAACAGTAAGTTTATAGGCGGGGTAGCCGGTGAAGAATACCGCAAAATTACCAGAAGTTGTCAGAAATGCAGCAATCGCATATTGTCAAGTCGAACAGCGGCTTTTTCTTTCGTGTACTTCCCAGTGCTGTCCTTTGTTAGTTGTACCCTGAAAAACAGCCGATACTTGGTCTGTTGTAGGGCTACCACAAATTCTGTGAGGTTGAAATAAATTTTGTTCCAATCTTCCGATACATTGAACTGATAAACGGCCTGGCTAAGTTCGTTGCTTGAGGAGCCATCGGAACCGAGTACCCATAATTCGAACGGAATCTCGTTGCGATAATGCAGTTCCAGCCAGGTTTGTTCGGCGCCCTGATTGGGCAACTCGACCTGTTCCGTAACAATTTCCATGAGTGCATGCGCCGTATCCACTTCCATAAGCAGGCTACGACCCGTATTGCCAAACGCGCCTGTTTCCGTCACCAGAAAATTTTTACCGTTATCAGTGTCGCGGTTTTCCAGCAAAATGGTGCCAATACCATCAAAAGTAGAGCGCGTCAAATCCCAGGCGTATTGCGTATTGTCGTCGTATTTGGTAACGGGTTTTACCTCTGTCGTTTGCCCGGGCGTGAGGGTGTAGTCCTGTTTGTGCCGCACCATAAAACTGTAAATGTCTGGCGTAATGAGCAGGCCGTTTTTTTTCACACCGGGAAACACCCATACTTCACTCGCCCCTTCTGCCAGCACCGGCACTTTGGCCGGCAAGGTGTATGCGCCCAAAAACTCACCGTTCACATACAGCCATCCATCGGTAATTTTCTGGAAATCAGCGCCTCCCGGTGCATTCACCGTAAAAGGCTGCAACTGAAGGTAGGCAGGAATGGGTTCCGGCTTATCCTTACACGCAGAAAAAAAGAGCAAAAACGCTCCGAGACAGTAGTAGATGTGTTTTGTCATGGTAAAGGTTTTTTGGAGTTATGAGTTATGAGGGATGAGTTATGAGTGTTTGTGCTATACTCTTTGGCTCTGCTAATAGAATAGACAGGCGTACAGCACAAACACTCATAACTCATAACTCATAACTCATAACTCCCAAACTCAGGTTTTTGATCGCATATACACTTCCATCGGCGCACCGCAGAAATCGTATTGTTCGCGCAATTTGTTTTCCAGAAACTGGACGTAAGAATCGCGCACCCAGTTGGGGTTGTTAACAAAAAAAGCGAACGACGGATACGGTGTCGGCAATTGTGTAACGTATTTGAACTTCGGAAAGCGGCCTTTCACCGATGGCGGCGGCGTTCTTTCGATCACTTCCGTTGCAAATTCATTGAGTTCGGCCGTTTTTATGCGGCGCGAACGATTTTCATACACTTCAATGGCTTTTTCGATGGCCTGGAAAATGCGTTGTTTTTCATGCACGGAGATGAACAGCACCGGCACGTCATTGAATGGCGCAAGTTTGTTCTTGATGGCTGCCTCGTAATCGCGGGCGGTATTGGTTTCTTTTTTGATCAGATCCCATTTGTTCACCAGAATCACAATGCCTTTGTGTCGTTTTTGTGCCAGGCGCAGGATATTCAGGTCTTGCGATTCCAGGCCTTGTTCGGCATCGAGTACCATCAGGCACACATCGGATTCTTCCACGGCACGGATGGCGCGCATGACGGAGTAAAACTCCAGGTCTTCCTCCACCTTGGTTTTTTTGCGAATACCGGCGGTATCGATCAGGACAAACTCTTTTCCGAATTTATTGTAGGTGGAGTGAATCGGGTCGCGCGTGGTGCCGGCAATGGGTGTTACAATATTGCGATCTTCACCCAGCAAGGCATTGAGGAGCGATGATTTACCTACGTTGGGTCGGCCGACGATGGCGAATTTCGGCAGTTCCGTTTCCAGGGGTTCTTCATTTTCAATGTGTTCCACCACGGCGTCGAGCAAATCGCCGGTACCACTGCCGCTGATGGAAGCAATGAAGAAAGTATTGTCGAAGCCCAGGCCCCAGAATTCGTTGGCTTCCAACATGTTTTTGGAATTGTCGACCTTGTTGACCACCAGATAAACCGGTTTTTTACCGCGCCGAAGGCCTTTGGCAATTTCTTCGTCGAGGTCGGTAATGCCCGTTTGTGCATCCACCATAAACAGCACCACGGCTGCTTCATCGAGTGCGATACGCACCTGATTGCGGATGGCTGCTTCGAACACGTCATCGGAGCCGTGTACAAAGCCGCCGGTATCGACCACGGTAAAACGTTTGCCGTTCCATTCACAAAATCCGTATTTCCGGTCGCGTGTAACGCCCGAAAAGTCGTCGGTGATGGCATCGCGCGAGCCGACAAGGCGATTATACAAGGTGGATTTGCCGACGTTGGGTCGGCCCACTATGGCTACTATATTTCCCATTTTTTGAAATTTCCAGTGCTGTATTTTTCATTTCCTCCGGCATGCGCAAAAGGTTTATCACCTTGACAACCAACTTGATAGACAAACTGTTTGCCCGTTTTGCAAAATAATACGGATGTGTTTGGGCGCCGATGAAATGAAAGGAATTTGTTTTGATTACTTTTGTCCGCAGACAGGAGCCGCAAAAGTAGTCAATTCTTGCCTGCCATATTCAACAAGAGACCTGCTATGAATAAAATCATTTTTCGTGATCCCAATATCACGATTTTTCAAAGCGCCCTTTTTATGACGAATTCGACGGTAATCAGTACCGACGACGTCATTATTGTGGTCGATCCGGGCTGGCTGCCCGATGAGGTGCTGGCAATCAGGCATTATGTGGAAGGTATTCGCGGAAAAAAACCTTTGTACCTGATGTTTACACATTCCGACTACGACCATATTATAGGGTACAAGGCATTTGAAGCCGACAAGGTGTTTGTTTCCAAAGCCATGTCGGACAATCCGGATAAGGAGAAGATCATCGAGCAAATACTCGAATTTGACGAGCAATATTATATCGAACGGCCCTACCCGATTGAGTTTCCCAATGGCGATTTTACGGTTTTTCGGGATGGTGTGCAGTATCGGCAGGGCAATACCAAAATGACGTTTTACCTCACGCCGGGGCACACAGCCGATAGTATGATGATCGTGATCTGGCAACTGGGGCTTTGTATTGCGGGCGACTACCTCTCGAATGTCGAATTCCCGTTTATTTACCATAGCAGTGTGGATTATGTCAATACCCTGGAAAAACTTCCGGTTATCCACGACCGAAACTGGTTTACACGTATGATTCCGGGGCATGGCGCCCCTGCACTGAGCATCAACGACTGGCTGCAGCGCCGCACCGAAAGCCTGGCGTATATTTTTGCCCTGCGAGAAAGTATTGCGACCCGTATCCCCTTCGATGAATCGTCGTTGTGGGTGCGTTATCGTTTTCCTCGCCTGCAACAGAAATACCACCTAGATAATATTGCACTTATGACCCGCGAATTCGAGCAGGGCCTGTGGGAATGGGATCCTGATTTTTCCTTGCAGGATATCAGCCATGTGCAGCCTTTGGAAGGAAGGCCGATGGAGCAGGATGAGGAGTAAATTTTCCCATAATACTCAATGACACCGCACGAATTCCTCCACGACATGCTTTTGCTCGAACACAGCAAAGCACAAACCATGCGCATTGTTCACTGGATCGGTGCGGACGCCGAGCGCCTGGCTGCACTCATCGACATTTTTCTGGGTGACGAATACCGCCTCACCCAGCGCAGTGCCTGGGTCGTACGATATGTCGGTGAAAGCCATCCGGATATGATGAAGCCTTACTACCCCATGCTGTTGGAAGCGCTGAATCGCCAACCCGTGCACGATGCCGTCAAACGAAATACCTTGAATGTTTTTGAGGATGTGGAAATTCCGACTGAGTATTATGACGCATTGGCCGACCACTGCTTTAATTACCTGGCCGACCCGAAAGAGCCTATTGCCGTTCGTTGCGCATCCATGACCATTTTGGAAAAAATTACCCGCCAAATTCCGGAATTAAGAGAAGAACTCCGACTGCTCCTGGAGGAACAATCGGAGTTCGAATCGGCCGGCATACGAAGCCGAGCGAAGAAAACGCTTTTGAGAGTTATGAGGGATGAGTTATGAGTGTTACGTACTTTTCTTTTGGCTTATCTAAAAGAGTGGCCAAACGCAGAGTACGTAACACTCATAACTCATCCCTCATAACTCATAACTCTCATTCCACTTTCACCCGTATTCCTTTCGAATGGCTCGAAAATTCCGGCGCGTACATGCACTGCATGGTTGTGATGCCATTGCTCATATCGCCGCGATGCGACACGACGAGCGGATATTCGAACACAAATGTGCCGCGCGGCAGGTGCTCGATAAAGAAGTTGGTCGCCAGGTCTTTCGTGCTTTCGTAATAACCCAGCCCGTTTTGCCAGCGGTATCCACTCAGCACATTCACCGGTTCGAAACCGGCCGCGCGCATGTCTTTCAGGTGTACAAATTCCATTTCGCGGTCGACCCGGATTTCGATGCGCACTTTCACCTTATCGCCCCGATGCAGCACAGCGCCGTCAGACAGCGGTTTGAGGACAGGGCCGGTGGCGGAATTTTCTTCGCGGTACAATTGCTTGACGATCGTAAGCGGTGTTTTCTGAAAGTCGCCGATTTTATCGAGGTCTTCGAAATATTGCCAGTAAGCAGCGCCCCAGACGATATTGGAATTGGGGTTTTTTACCTCGATTTTGCTCCATGACGACTTGATGTCCTTGCCCGTCCAGGTTTCTTTGAAATAACCCGTACCTGGTTCGGATTCAGCAGGTTGAATGGTTTTTCCACCCAGCGACACCTGTACCGGCTGGCTATTGGCAAGCCAGTTTTGCTGATTATCCTGACCGATCAACAAGGCATATACGGCCTCGGAGGTGGCTTTGGTGCTTTCCCAGCGGTTGGTTTGTTTGTTTTTGAGCAGCCACACGCGCAGTTCTTCGACAGATTTGGTGTCGTGGGTCACTTCATTGAACACTTCCACCATGAGCGCTTGTGTTTCTACGGGCAACTGATACCAGTTATATCCCCAGTTGACAGGCCAGTACATGCCCAGTTCTTCTTTCATCGTAGCGCGTTCGCGCAGGCTGGCTACAATGCCCTGGGCAGCATTGCTGCGTCCGTAGCGGTGCAGGGCAAGCGCCAGCATTCCTTCCTGATAGATACCCTTGCCTAGCCAGTATTTTTCAGCCTGGGCAAGGTAGTAAGCCAGTTCTTTGGTGGGGCGATCTATCTGGAAAAACGAACGTGCATAGAGGTACTGAATAATCATACCGTCGAGGTGGTCATCTTCCCATTTTGTCTTGCCGGCCTGCACATCGCGTTCAAGGTTGCGGTATTGCTCCTGCATTTTCTGGTCGCAGTACCCCAGGCCTTTATTCAGCATTTCCGACGCATTCTGATCCTGTTCGGCATCGAAAGCGCCCAATTTGGCCAGGTGGCCAAATCCGGACACGATATGCTGGGTAATGTACCAACTATCCTGCCCACCCGGGAACCAGGGCCAGCCACCGTTGCCCGATTGCCGTTCGGCCAGAACGGCCAGGGTGCGTTCGCGCTCGGAAGCCATGCGGTTGAGGTCGAACAGCAGGGCGATGTTTTGCTTTTGCTGTTCTTCGCTTTGGGCGTCGAGCACCCAGGGCGTTTCTTCGAGCAGCGCCGATTTTAGTTCCTGGTTTTTGCTCAGGTTCGATTTGAGCGCATCCGTACCTTTCCAGCGGTCGTACATGCGCTGTATCTGCGGCATTTTACCTACTACACTCGATGCGAGGGTATTTGCATAAAAGCGGCTGAACATCTGTTCGGAGCATTCGTGCGGATATTCCATGATGTACGGCAGCGCCTGCACAGCGTACCATACAGGGTTGCTCGAAAATTCGATGGTGTAGCGGTGATTGACCAGAGAAGCGCTGTTCCCGCCGTTTTTGAAATTGCCAAAAACAAAAGACTTGCTCTGGTTACCGCGCAACGTAATTGGTAGCGTTTCAGTCACCAGCAGGCGGTTGGAAACGACCGGCAGGCTGCTTTCCTCGCCATCTTTAAACTGCTTGCTTTCTGCAAAAACCTGCCAGGTGACTGCGCCTGTGAAATCCTCGGGCACGCTTACCGTCCAGGCCAGCGGCGCCGATTGGCCGGGTTGGACGTTGAAAGGCACGCTGTTGTTGGCCGCAGTCAGTTTGAACGTCTCGCCGACAGGTTTCAGGGTAGTGGCATCGAGCAATTGCAGCGTAGCCTTCCCTTGCAGGGCCTGTTGAGAGAGGTTGCTCACCTTGGCAGCAAACTCAAAGGAATCGCCTGCGCGCAGGAAACGAGGCGGATTGGTAATCACCATGAGTTCTTTCTGCGTCACCACTTCTTTCACCGACAAAGCCTGTTCCAGCGTTTTGGTGTGGGCGAAAGTGAGCAGTTTCCAGCGGGTAAGCGCTTCGTTCATGGTGAATTTCAGCACGACATTGCCATCCTTGTCCGTTTGCAGTTGCGGGAAAAAGAAAACCGTTTCGTTCAGGTTGCGGCGGGGCGTTACACCGCCATCAGATTCTGTTTTGGGCGGCTCTGAAGCGGATGAGGGCTCATCGACAACCAGGTCGTTGCGCACAATCTGCACCTTTTCCTCGTATGTTTCCGGGTCGAAAGTCACCACGGTGTCCATGGCCGCTTTGCGCATTTTGCCGCCTGCTGCCATGGGCGCCGGAGCCGTAGCCATCACTTCATTACGTCCTGCGAAATCGCCATAACTTCTGCTGAAAGTCCTCCACATCTGGAATCCCCACCAGTTGAAGTATGGATACTGACGGCCTTGGATATACTCGCGGGCCTCTGGTGTATAGTGGATTTCACCGCTGCGCGCATTAAATGTGGCAACGGAAGAGGAAATGCTTGAATTGTGCGTAGGGAAATAAATGCGTTCCCAGTTATGCGGCAGGAACTGGTCGAGCGATGCGTCATACATGGCTGCTACGAGTTCAGCCGCTACCTTGTCTTTTTTAGGGCCACTGATTTTGAGTCGCCATTCTTCTTTCTGGCCCGGGCTCAGTTTGTCCCGGAATGTTTCATAACTGATTTGCAGGTCTTTGTTGCTCCAGGGCACATTTACGCCGATATTGGACAGGCCGTAAACCCGGTTGTTGTAAATGGCAAACCAGTGCATGGAAAAGCCGCCCCGGTCTGCTTCCAGAATCGGGATTTCCACTTTTTCAGCGCCATTTGTTTTCACCCAGCGGCGTGTTTCCAGTCCGTTGTTGCCTTCTCGGGCAAAGAAAAAGTTCAGGTTGGTCGCTTTGCTGCCCATCCAGAAGCGGGCTATTTCGCCAGGCTCCAGCGGGTTCTTTTCGATTTCTACAGTTGGATTATTAAAACGTGTTTGCGGCTTTTTCGGGTCGTATACTTGCACGACCTGTTTGAGCGTCACATCTTCGCCGTTTTTATCCTTGGCAAACATGAAGATGTTGTAATACCCCGGAGTCAGGCGGTCGAGGTGCAGGTCAACGACATTCAGTTTGCTGGTATTGAATTCCACTATCGCTGGCGATTCACTACCATCTAACCACGAAGCGGGGTCATCCTCATTTTTCCGGGCAATATCCGGGAACATGCGCGCCCAGTCGTCGGCAGCAATGGTGGGAAATTCGGGGCGCTCCCACAAGCGCTGTTTGTACAATACAGCGGGTTCTTTCAGGCGGGTAATCAGGATGTTGCCCTGTGCCGTTTGCGGGCGTCCGGCCAGGTTGGTTGCCGTGAGGGTCACATGCTTCATGCTGTCGATGGACATGCGCTCGCTCAGGTTCCAGGAAATTTTCAGGGAAGTATAGCCTACACTCACGTTGGTGGTTGTGCTGCGGGTTTCGCCGCTCACATCCGTCACATCCACGTAGACCGTGTAATCAAATACCGGCTGATCTTTTTTGTTGATGCTGCGGTCGGGAATGGCCTCAAACGGGATTTTGAAGGTACCATCGGTGCCAGTCGTCAGCGTCCCATTGGCGATTTCCATATCGTCGCTCTGCGGGTATGGCTTGCGGAACCAGCCCCAGTCCCAGAACGGGAAACGCGCCTGCCGCACGACGCGATAGCGCACTTCTGCACCATCGACGGCATTGCCTGCGTAGTTTTTGGCTTCGCCTTCTACTGTAATCTGATCGCCCAGGCGAAACTCACCCTCCACAGGTTTGGTGGTGACTTCAAAACGCGGGCGTTTGTATTCTTCCACGCTGAAAAACCCGGCGCCGCTTGCTTCATCGCAATGAACGCTCATGTATCCTGTCAGGCCGGTGGCTGGTGCGGTAAATACCCCTTGAAAGGAGCCGTATTCGTTGGTTTTGAGGGAAAGAGTGCCTTTTTCCTGTTGGTTGGGGTCAAGCAATTTTACCGTTACAGTCCGATTGGCGAGTAT
This sequence comes from Saprospiraceae bacterium, assembly GCA_016787415.1. Classification (GTDB taxonomy): domain Bacteria; phylum Bacteroidota; class Bacteroidia; order Chitinophagales; family Saprospiraceae; genus M3007. The sequence goes on from JAEUUT010000060.1 coordinate 13,319, forward strand.
CGCGGGTTTTTGTTGCTGATCTCTGTCAAACAAAATACCCTTGAAATAAACCATTTGGCCGGGGCGATACAGAGCCCGATCAGTAAAAAACCGTACTTCCGGGTAATCGTCTCTGTCATTGTAGTTATCAAAATGATAAACACTGCCCGTCCACAAGGAATCCTGTTGGTACACAGCACGAACCGACAGGTTGGTACTGCGCGGCAGGTCAGGATTTACCCAGCCATCCTGATCGGTTTCTACCGTTTTTATCAGTTTGGAAGTCCTGCCATCACTGCGGTAATACCACTCGAAAAATTCCAGTTTTACCCCCTTCACAGGCGCGCCGTCGACACGATTGGTTACAACTAAATAAGGTGTATTTTGATGGTGAATATCCACCACTGCCAGTTGCGAAATGGTAAACTGCGCTACCGACACGTGTCCTCCAACACTGTTAAATGCCGCATTATCTGACACCAGCACCCAATACTCGCCAAATGGAAGCCCATCCAGAGCCAGTTCGGTACTGTGCATTTGGTAGTCGCCCGGATCGGGAATACTCCATTCCTTGCGCTGCATTTCCTTGAATGTCAACAACCTTGGAAGCCGTTCTTCATATCTCAAACCGTTGATGTCGTTTACATCATTAGAACTGCCTCGCACTACTTTTACATAGGCTTTTGGCAGGTTGCGAAATTCAAGGCGTACCAAACTGCTTTTTCCGGGCAGATTTACATCCTCCACCTGAATATTCAGGATGACCGTCTTGATCATCATGAGCAACTCCTCACACTGTAGCGCGCCCAGGCTACCCGGGTGTAAGCGGATCGATTCATCACACAGCGCGATGGCTTTTTTGATGTTGTTTACCTTGTTTTCACTTTCCGATGTGTACAGCGCGAGCGCAAGTTTGTAACCTACTTCCGACTGTATGGGATGGTTGGGCGTGCTTCGATAAAGTCGATCCAGCGCATTGATATACAACACGTTGCGATTTTCAAGCACAGCATTGTTCGATACAAATTCCAGGCGTCTCAGGTCGACATCCACCAGGCGGGCGCGTTGTATGGTCTGATCACCGGCGCTTTTGATCGCATAATTCCGCAGGAGTTTCTGGAACAACCCCAGTGCCAGCCATTTGCCGGAAGTACTGTCACGGGTAGGGAAGTTTTCGTAGGCAAAAATATCGTTGTCGGCAAAGGCCTTTTCCTGATCTATTTGGAAAGCATACGCCGGCTGGGTCAGAAAATTCCGGTCGTTGCTGAAGAAATCAATTGCACGATGTGCCAGCAGGTCGTACAGGGTCGGGCGCAGAGCGGCATTGGAAATGGAATCGTTCAGGCCCGGCATTACCACTGCATCAAAATCCTTGATGGAAATGGTATTGAGCGCGTTTTCATTCTGCACAGAGGCCAGGTAGAGTTCCTGGGCGCGTTTTTCCAGTTGCGCGGCCGACCAGGTCATGATATCGCCGCCCTCTCCGTCAGGAATGGGGGTGCGATCCTGGATGCTCCAGCCTTGCTGCGAGAGGTAATTGCCATACAATTCGCCCAGCATGCTTTGCAAAATGGATTTTTCAGGCTGCACAGACGTCGCTTTTTCTTCTTTTTCCAGCATTTGAATGGCCTTCACAAAGCCATCTTCTTCCAGTTGGGAAATGAATTTTCCACGGAACAACAGCGCTTTTACAATCTGGGGCTGGTTTTTGTCGGCTTTCGCCCGCACCTGAATGGATTCTACTTTTTCCAGGGCGCTTTTGAACAGGCCCTTGGTTTGCAGGCTGTCTACTATTTTCCAGTCGTCGGCATAATCCCGTGCAGACGCGGATTTTGGGTCGGGCATTGTGGTGGAAGTGTTTACAGGTGAAGGATTTTCTTTGGTTCCAAGCCATTTACAGGCCGAAATGAATACAAGTATGGTCAAAACAAGCCACATACTTGTCTGATGGCGGAGGTTGGGCATTTTTAGCATTTGAAAGGGTGAATTCTGATGTTGCAAACGTACAAAGTCAAATGATGCAAGCAGGGGAAAAATTGCACAATAGACGTCGGATTTTTTAAGAAAGTTGGTGGGTTTCTATCTTTACAGAAATAAAAACCTGATCGATTTATGCCTGAAATACTACCACCTGTAAAAAGAGTCGCCCTCGTCGGCCCCGAAAGTTGTGGCAAAAGTTACCTGTCCGAATACCTCGCCCGGTATTTCCAAACGGTATTTGTGGAAGAATACGGCCGTACTTATTGTGAAAAATTTGGCATGAACCTCAGCGAACTCGATTTTGCACACATTGCCGGCGGACAATTGTACCGCGAAGATGAAATGGCTCGCCAGGCCAACGGGGTGCTGATTTGCGATACCGAACTGATTGTCACACAGGTGTGGAGCGAAATTTACTTCAATGGCATTTGCCAGCCCTGGATCGAATGGGCCAGCCGACAACGCCACTACGACCACTACCTGCTGCTGGCGCCCGACATCCCGTGGGTGAACGACGGACTGCGCGAGTACGAGCACCGGCGGGAATGGATGTTCCAGCGGCTACACGATATTTTGCTGGAAAGAAACCTGTCGTTTACCATTGTTCGAGGTGATTTTGAAACGCGCAACAAAGTGGCGATAGATGCGGTAACAGAGGTGAGAGGTGAGAGGTGAGAAGTTAGAGGTGAGCGGTTTGAAGAAAATGGATGGTTTTTTCAATGTCGGTACTGAGTACGCGGTCTTCGGCGAGGCGGGGCACAACGACGCGGTAATCATTGTACGCCCTTTCAATCAAGTCGGACGAGCGCAGTGGCCGCCTGAAATCAAGCGCTTGCATGGCTACCATCCATTCGATGGCCAGCAGGCGTTCGAGGTTGAGCACTACGCGGCGCACTTTGGTAGCGGCATTGGCGGCCATGCTCACGTGGTCTTCCTGACCATTGCACGACACGATGCTGTCGACAGAAGCAGGCGCGCACAACGTTTTGTTCTGGCTGACAATGGCCGCTGCGGTGTATTGTGCGATCATCATGCCCGAATGCAGGCCGGGATTTTCGGTCAGGAATGCGGGCAATTCGCGTTGTCCGCCGATCAACTGATACACCCTGCGCTCGGAAATACTGCCCAGTTCAGACAGCGCAATAGCCAGATAATCAAGAGGTAATGCCAGCGGTTGCGCATGGAAATTGCCACCGGAAACAATCAAATCATCTTCCGGAAAAATATTCGGATTGTCCGTCACCGAATTGATTTCAACGGCCACCATGTGTTCCACATGCGCCATGGCATCGCGACTGGCGCCGTGTACCTGTGGCACGCAACGGAACGCATAAGGATCTTGCACACTTGTTTTTTCAGTAGCAGCAATCTGACTGCCCTCCAGCATTTTTCGCAAGGTGGCCGCCGTGTTCAACTGTCCTTTGTGCGGGCGGACCTGATGAATATGTGCGTCAAGCGGCGAGAGCCGACAATTGAAAGCATCGTAGCCAATGGCTGCATTGAAATCGGCCAGATGTGCCAGGCGGCGGCTTTCCAGCAGGCACCAAACGGCATATGAGGCGGAAAACTGAGTACCGTTGAGCAGCGCCAGGGCTTCTTTTGCCTGAAAACGCAGCGGTTCCCAGCCTTTCAGTTTGAGTACCACATCCGAACGCTGCCGGCGGCCTTCGTACCACACCTCTCCCTGCCCAATGAGCGGCAGACTCAGGTGTGCCAGTGGCGCCAGGTCGCCGGAAGCGCCGAGCGAACCCAGTTCGTAAATGACCGGAAAAATGCCTTCGTTGTAAAAATCGATCAGGCGCTGCACCACTTCAACCCGCACGGCGCTGTGGCCATAAGCCAGGCTCTGCACCTTTAACAGCAACATGATGCGCACGATTTCCTGCGGTACAATGTCGCCGGTGCCAGAGGCGTGGCTCACCACGAGGTTATACTGCAATTGCTCGATGTCTTCATCGGAAATGCGAATGTTGCACAACGAACCGAAGCCGGTGTTGATGCCGTAATACAGTTCGTCCGATTGGGCAATTTTACGGTCGAGGTATTGGCGGCAGGCCCGGATACGCTCGGATGATTCGTCGGACAATTGCAGCGGAACATGGCGGGAAAGAATTTCGCCTATTTTTTCAAGAGACAGGAGCGCAGGGCTGATCAGGTGCACGGTCAGGTTAAGTTTGGTTAGGCTGTTAATTTGGGCCGCGAAGGTACGCTTTCCGGCAGTAATCTGATACCCTGCTGCTGCCTGCGGCGATATACGACTTATTTCCAGCCCGTTAAAATTGATTTAAGACAGGTTAAACCGTGGTTAATGTATTTTGAGGGAAACATCCGACACGCAACACAAAGTATTGATAATCAATAAATTAAAAACACCACACCAAAATACTTCTTTCACCCTATGCAACTTCCTGTCCCGAACTTACGTCAGAAGTCGGCGTTGAACATCCGAAACTCCTACTTTTGACCCATCAAAAGCAGTTTGCAGGAGTTTCTTCCGCGCAATCAACCTTTACACAAATCAATTTACAAAGCCATGATTAAAAGAATCGTTTCAACCACCTTGTTCGCCTTCGTGTTGTCTGCCTTTGCTTTTGCACAACGCATTGCTTTCGTGGATGTTACGGCCATTCTGGAAAGCCTCCCGGAATACCAGAAAGCACAGGAACAACTTGACAAAATCGCTACCCAGTGGCGCCAGGAAATTGCCCAGGAGCAAGACCAGGTAAAAGGTATGTACAGCAAATACCAGGCTGAACAGGTGCTGCTCAGCGAGGATATGAAAAAACAGCGCGAAGACGAAATCATGAACAAAGAGAAAAGCGTACGCGAAAACCAGCGCACCAAATTTGGCCCGGAAGGCGCTTTGTTCAAAAAACGTGAAGAACTCATCAAACCCATTCAGGACAAGGTGTATGCCGCTATCCAGAAATTTGCCGAAGACAAAGGGTTTGAATTTATCTTCGAAAAAGGCAGCGCCTCGGGTATGTTGTATGCCGATAAACGCAACGACAAAACCGAAGACGTAAAGACTATGCTGAAAAAAGGATAGCCCAAGGGGCAAGAGGCAAAGGGTAAAAGGCAAGAGGCAAGGGGCAAAGGGCAAGAGGCAAAAACGCAAAGCGCCCCCAAGCCACCTTATATTTTTGCCTCTTGCCCCTTGCTTCTTGCCCCTTGCCCCTTGGGCATTGCCTCTTGTTTTTTAAAACCCGCTTCATACCTTTGCCCGACATTTCACTAAATTCACTATGAAAAAAACAATTCTGCTGACCATCGCCCTGGCATTTGCCGCGGCTACAGGTTTCGCACAAAAATTTGGTTACTGCAACACCACTCAAATTCTCACCCTTATCCCTGAGGTGAAAGCCGCCGACAGCGATCTGAAGGCTTTCCAGACCCAACTCAATAAACGCGGTCAGGATATGGTAAAAACCCTGCAAGACAAGGATACGGAATTGCAGCGCAAAAAGGAACAGGGTACGATTTCACCCAATGACTACCAAACCCAGGCAACCAAACTGCAGGAAGAACAGGAAAAAATTTCCAAATACGAACAGGAAGTGATGGCACAAATGGCGCAAAAACGCGAAGAACTGTACAAACCCATCTTCGATCGTTTCAACAAAGCCATGAACGACGTTGCCAAAGAAAATGGTTTTTCACTCGTTTTTGACACCAATGCTCAGGTGCTGCTCTACGCCGACGAATCGCTGGACGTGACGAAGCAGGTGAAAGCGAAATTGGGAATAAATAACTAAAGTAGTCCTAAGTCGACAGTCCTAAGTCCTCAGTCCGTAGCGTACACGTAGTTACTCCCGGCATTCGTTAGTTAGTCTTGAGTCCTCAGTCTGTAGAGTACACCTAGTTTTTCTTAGCATCTTTAATAACAAATGCCAAGAGTAACCAGGTGTACGCTACGGACTTAGGACTCAGGACTGTCGACTCAGGACTTCAAGTATTTCTCCAGCCATCCAAAAAACTCCCTTTGCCACAGCAAACTATTCTGCGGTTTGCTCATCCAGTGGCCTTCATCCGGGAAAGACAGAAAACGCGACGGAATACCGCGCAATTGAGCAGCCTGAAAGGCCTGCATACCTTCGCTGAAAGGAACCCGGAAATCCAGTTCGTTGTGAATGACTAAAATGGGTGTATCCCAGTTCTGCACATAGCGGTGCGGACTGTCGGTCTGGTACATTTTTGGAACGGGCGTTTGCCAGTAAGCCCCTTCAAAATCGTAGTGCGGGAACCACACTTCTTCCGTGGTACCATAAAAACTCTCCAGATTGAACAAGCCGCAGTGAGCAATAAACGTCTTGAAACGTTTCTGGTGGTTGCCAGCCAACCAATACACGGCATATCCACCGAAACTGGCGCCAACAGCCCCTATTCGGCTGGCGTCTACAAATGGCTCTTTGGCAATGGCATCGGTGGCCGAGAGGTAATCTTTCATGGCGTCGCCCCATTTGCCTGTGATAGCATCGTTCCAGGCTTGTCCCGAACCCGGCATGCCACGTCGGCAAGGCGCCACCACTACGTATCCCTGTGCCGCCATAAGCGATAAATTCCAGCGATAGGAAAAGAACTGACTGAGGGCCGACTGCGGGCCGCCCTGGCAGTAAATAATGGCTGGATATTTTTTAGTCGGATCAAAATCGGGTGGCAGCACCACCCAAACATTCATGTCCTTGCCATCGAAGGTTTTGACCGTGCGGCGCTCTACTTTGCTTTTTGAAATACTTTTCCAGGGGTTTTCCGTTACAAACGACATCTGTCGCATAGCGCCGTTGACCGTGCTTACCACATACACTTCCGCCGGAGCCGTCATGGAAATACGCGTTGCAATCAGTTCATTTCCACCCAGTTTGAAATTGGTAATGTCATGGGTACCATCGGTGATACGACGTATTTTTTTATCCTGCAAGCGGTATTCATAAATCTGGTAGGTGAAATTTTCCGAACTGAGGAAATAAATCACCTTGCCATCGGCCGACCACACCGGGTGGTTCATTTCATATGTCCACGTGGCCGAAAGTTCTTCGGTTTGTTGTGTTTCCAGGTTGAGCATCATCAGGCGTGAGCGGTCGGCTTCGTAACCCGGCCGGGCCATGCTGTTCCAGAGCAGGTATTTGCCGTCGGGCGAAAACACCGGATCGCGGTCGTATCCCGGGTTCAGTTGGGTAAAGTTGAGGGTTTTACCCGAAGCAATTTCGTAAGCGTACAGGTCGCTATTGGTACTCTGGGCTTCTTTTGTGCCGTTCAGTTTTCGGCAGGTATAAATGATCCATTTCCCGTTGGGGCTCCAGGTGATTTGTTCCATACCCCCATCCGGCGTCAGTGGGCTGTCGAAACGCTCGTTTCCCTGAATATTGATGGGCGCGCCGGAAAATTTTCCATTGCTGTAACCCACATAAAAGACATTGCTGTACGCATAGTCGTGCCACGATTTCCAGTGCCGGTACAAAAGCCCATCGGAAATGCGGCCGCTGGCTTTGGGCAAATCCGGGTAACGGTCGACTGTGTTTTGATCGAGTTTTACATCCTGGGCAAAAAGAATGGATTTTCCATCCGGTGAGTAGTGAAACCCATTGATTTCAAGGTCGCTCACCTGCGCAATCATGGATGGGCCTTCCACATTGACTTCATGCAGTTTCCCGTCGCGCAGGAAGCCTATTTTTTTCCCATCAGGCCGGAATTCAGCATCCGAACTGGTTTCATCCGGGTCGGTCAGGGCGCGGGTAACGCCGGTTTTTATTTCCAGCAGGTACAACACCCGGCTACCTTTATTGGTGGGTACGTCATAGCGTTGTACGCCGTACAGGGCGTATTTTCCATCCGGGGAAACATCCTCCAGCCCTACCCTTCCGATAGTCCAGAGCAGTTCCGGTGTGAGTTTCTGTTGGGCATTAGTCGGGAAGGCATCTGACAGCATAATGAAGAGGGATAAAAAAAGTAGTCGATACATGGTGTTGTTTTTATGGTTTGGAATGTGGATTTCATTTTACATTCGTCCGGCAAAAATGCACCTAATTTTTATCGCTCATGCATAAATATCTGACGGAACTCTTCGGCGTATTTTTCCTGGCATTGATTTCCATTTTGGCTACCACCGGCAATTACACAGCGCTGGCGCCGCTGGCTATGGGCGCGGCTTTGACAGCACTCACGGGCGTGGCACGCGACATTTCCGGCGCTCATTTTAACCCGGTAGTATCTATGGCAGCATTTATCCGGGGAAAAATCGACCGAATCGACATTTTGTACTATGTCATTGCACAGGTATTGGGCGGTATTCTGGCCGGCACAGTGGCCGTTTTTCTGACGGAAAGCAGCCTGAGTTCTATTCCGGAAATCGAGCCCCGGCAAAATGCGGGACTGCCAGCCACTGTAGCAGAATTTCTCGGCGCTTTTGCCTGGACGATGGTGGCGCTCAGTGCTTTGGTGAAATCGGACAAAAGCCCACGAGGCGGTTTTTTGCTTGGACTGACCGTGTTGGCCCTGGGCATTGCGCTGCGTGACATCAGCGGGGCTGTATTCAATCCTGCGCTCGCAGTGTCCTGGATGATTTCGGGTATGGCCTTCTGGGCCGATTTGCCGGTGTACATCATCGGCCCATTGCTGGGGGCGGCCGCTGCGGCGTCTGTTTTTTACCTGATAGAAAAAATACCGGCCGACGAGTTTAATATTTGACCACGCGAAGGCCTTTTTTGGACTCCTGAAAAACGCGAATAATTCGCGCTGCATCCGGGTCGTAGGTGGCAGGCGGTGTGAGCGTTTCCAACAAATCTTCCACGCTGTTGAACCCTGCATCCTGTTCGATGTAGCCGAAGCCGATAAAATAGCCGTCGCGCACGCCAATGACGGCTTTTTCAGTTTCGGTGCGCCCCTGATCGATCAGAAAATAACTGCCAGACAAACGTTTATTGAGTGTTTGCAGGGCCAATTCAACACGTTCGTTGTAAGATTCCGGTGACTCTTCTCCGATGCAGGCGCCTTTGCATTTTTTGATAGAATAATGAAAACAGGCACGGTCAGAAGCGTCCAGGTTGCTCAGTCGATAGCACAATTCGAACTGCCGCACCACACTTTGCAGGTGCATGCGCGCACTGTCGACCTTGGGGTAGTCGGACACCAGTTCCAGTTGGCGGGCATTTTTGCCGGTTCGTTTCCCTACGGCAAAACAGCGATAACCATTCTGGTCGGTGTAGGTGTAAATACAGCCAGAAAAATTGCGGATGCGTTGCGCCCTGTTCACCGGCGGCAGCAGGCGTTTTATTTCGGCGCTTTCGTGCAACAGGGCCACCAGTTCGCTGCCAGTCACTTCATAACTGATGTCGGCCACGCCATTGCGCAGTTTTTCGCCTTTCGGAGTGAAATCGGCGAAGTGTTCGAACAGGCGTTTGCGGATGTTCAGGCTTTTACCCACATAAATGACATTGCCTTTTTCGTCGTGCAAGTAATACACGCCGCAGCGCTCGGGCACTAAATGCAGGCGTTCGAGTGTGATATTTTTCGGAAGTTTGGTTTCCTTTATGCCGTGATCTATGAATTGGCGGAGGGCGTCTCCCTGCTGGGCGGCCAGGATGCGTTCGAACAAGGACACCGTAGCCAGGGTATCATCGAGTGCGCGGTGGCTGCGTTCGGCATGAATGCCGAAATGGCGTTTCAGGTTGCTCAGGCTATAACTGGGAAGGCCGGGAAATACCTTGCGCGCCATTCGTACGGTGCACAGTTGTTTGCGGGTGTAGGGAAATCCGAGCCGGGCAAATTCTTCCCGCAAAAAACTGTAATCAAACGATACATTGTGGGCCACAAAAATGGCGCCTTCGGTCATTTGTACGATCTGTTTAGCCACTTCGAAGAAACGTGGGGCCTGTGCCACCATGTCGTCGGAAATTCCGGTGAGTTGGGTAATGCTCCAGGGGATACTTCGTTCCGGGTTGAGCAGGGTCGAAAATGTATCGACGACGCGTTGCCCGTCGTGCAAAACGATGGCAATTTCGGTAATGCGTTCGTACCGGGCCTGACCTCCGGTGGTTTCTACGTCTACAATGGCATACACGGCTCGATCATGTTTAAGGTGAAATCCGTCTCCTGTTTGGCGCCGTTCAGAGCAGCAAAAATAAAGCAGTAAACACGAATTGTTTGAAAAAGTCGGTTTTGAATTTTTTTTATTTGGAATTTTTCCCGGGCATGGTCGCCTGGTTGTGGTGTACTGTTGCTTTTTCACAAGTGCAAAGCATTGGCAGTCAGCGTATTGTTGTAGGGGCAGAACAAACCCAGGCGCTGTTGCACCTGATTTGCGACAAGCAAACCGCGCTGGTGGTCAATCACTCTTCCCTCGTTGGAACGACGCATTTGGTGGATACACTGTACGACCTGGGTTGTTGCATCGACCGGATTCTGGCGCCGGAGCACGGGTTTCGGGGCGGCGAAGATGCCGGCGTCACCGTTCGCGACGATGTAGATACCCGAACAGGCATACCTATCGTTTCGCTGTATGGAAAAAAGAAAAAACCCGCCTGCGAAGACCTGGAAGGCATCGACGTGGTGGTGTTTGATATTCAGGATGTGGGCGCCCGTTTCTACACCTATATTAGTACGATGTTTTACATCATGGAGGCATGCGCCGAGCAGGGGAAACAGGTGATCGTGCTCGATCGGCCCAATCCGAACGGACATTATGTTGACGGGCCTGTGCTCGATATGCGCTATTCTTCGTTTGTGGGTATTGCCCCTATTCCGGTGGTGCATGGCTGTACAGTAGGCGAACTGGCGCGGCTATTTGCCGGAGAATACTGGATTGGTTCGGCGCAAGAACTTGATTTACAGGTGATTCCATGTTTGAATTACACGCACCACACGCCTTATGATCTGCCGGTAAAACCCTCTCCCAACCTTCCCAATACGCGTGCTGCGCTGCTTTACCCATCGCTGTGTTTTTTTGAAGGAACAGACGTGAGCATCGGCCGCGGCACTCCAGCGCCGTTTCAGATGGTGGGGCATCCGGATTTTCAGGAAGGGAGTTACTCATTTATTCCAACGGCGGGGTATGCTGCGCGGAACCCGCCACAGGAAGGAAAAACGTGCTGGGGAATCGATTTGAGAAATACTTCCATGGATAGTCTGCGCCGGGATACTGCGTTGAATTTGCGATATTTGTTCGAGTTTTTTGATTGCCTGCCCGGCCGGGAGTCGTTTTTTCTTAAAAATCATTTTTTTGATCTGTTGGCAGGCAACAGCACCTGGCGCGAACAAATGATGGCCGGAAAAACCGAAGCGGAAATTCGTGCAGGCTGGCAATACGACCTCTCGCTGTTCAAGGCCATTCGTAAAAAATACCTCCTTTACCCCGATTAAACCACCTCTCGCTTCTCACCTCTCACTTCTCACTTCTCACTTCCCACCTCTATCAAATCGACTCTCGACATCGGCCGCCGCGGCGAATCCATTGCAGCAGAATACCTGCAACAAAAAGGGTATCGCATTGCTGCACTCAATTTTCGGGCAGGCCGTGGCGAAATAGACATCATTGCCTGGGAACACGATCGGCTGCTGGTGTTTGTAGAGGTAAAAACACGTTCCAGCGAAGGGTTCGGGGGGCCTGAAGGCGCCGTCGATGCTAAAAAGCAAGACCTGCTGGCCCGTACTGCCGGAATTTATATGGATCAAATTGAGTACGACTGGGAAATTCGTTTCGATATTGTCGCCGTTTTAATGAAACATGACCAGGTGCTGGAAATCCGGCATGTGGAAGATGCTTTTTTTCCAACTGAATGATGAATTAGGGGTGTGCGAAAAGTTTGTTCGGCTACGCCCCTTTTAGAGGGATGGGAACACGGATGAAGCGGATAAAGCGGATTAAAACTGATTTTTAGTGGCCTTGCGGCCACCTTTTTTTGATTTTTACGGATTTGACCACCTCCAGCGGGTAGATTCGCATGGCATACACATGAAATGGTACAAGGGATTGATCGATGTTGATTTTTGCTTGCTTTATAAAAGATTGATTCGATATACGTCCCGCCGAAGGCGGGCAAATCCGTAAAAATAAAAAAACAAGTGGTCGCAAGGCCACTAAAAATCAGTTTAAATCCGTTTCATCCGCTTCATCCGAGTTCCCATCCCTCTACGAAGGGCGTAGCCCCACAAATCCTTCATACACAACTGATTCATCACTCATCATTCATCATTCAAAAGTTGAAAATCGGTCTTTTAGGATACGGTAAAATGGGCAAAGCGATTGAGCAAATTGCCACCACTCAGGGAATCGACATTGCCTGGCGCATCACCCGCGACAGCAAGTCGACGTTGAATGACGAACTGCTTCGAACAGCAGATGTCGTGATCGAATTCAGTCGCCCGGAGGCAGCCTATGACAATGTGATGCTTTGCTTGCAGGCAGGCGTTCCTGTGGTGTGCGGTACCACCGGCTGGAACGACCGGCTGGCTGAAGCGCAGCAGTATTGCAAGGAACAAAATGGTGCATTGCTGTGGGCTTCGAATTTCAGCGTAGGCGTCAACCTCTTCTTTGCGCTCAATCGTTACCTGTCGCGCCTCATGGCAACGCGCCCCGAATATGCAGCATCTGTGGAAGAAACGCACCACATTCATAAACTTGATGCACCCAGTGGAACTGCCCTGACGCTCGTAAACGAACTGATGGCTGCGCATGGTCATTTTTCCGCCTGGGCGCTGTCGCCCACACCTGCGGGACCGGGAGAAATTCCCGTTACGGCCATTCGGGAAGGTGAAGTGCCGGGTACGCACCTGATACGCTGGAGCAGTGCGGTAGACGAGATTACCATTGAGCACAAGGCGCATTCCCGAACCGGATTTGCAGCAGGCGCCGTACTGGCCGCACAATGGATTCATGGGAAAAAAGGTGTTTTCGCTATGGCAGACGTGCTGGGATTAAGTGAAATCTGAATTCAAACAGTTTCTTACTTTTGTCGCTGAAAGACATGCGCCGCAGGCGTATTCACTCCCCCAACACACGGCATGAAGTCCATCGTAAAAATCAGTAACGCCAATATTTGTCAGCAAGACGATAGCGTCATTCTTCAAAATATCAGCCTGCACATTGGTGAAGGAGAATTTACCTATCTGATTGGGAAAACAGGAAGCGGCAAATCGAGTCTGCTCAAAACCCTGTACGCTGCATTGCCGCTTACCTCCGGCCATGGCGAGGTGGCAGATTTTGACTTGAAAGAGATCACTCGAAAAAATGTGCATTTGCTACGCCGCAAACTCGGCATTGTTTTTCAGGATTTCAACCTGCTTACCGACCGGAATGTGGCAGAAAATCTGTTGTTCGTGCTGCGCGCTACCGGGTGGACTGACGAAGCGGAGATGAACAAACGCATGCTGGAAGTACTCACGGAAGTAGGGTTGCTACACAAACAACAAGCAATGCCTTACGAGCTGTCGGGAGGCGAGCAACAACGGGTGGTCATTGCCCGTGCACTGCTGAACAAACCCATTCTCCTTCTGGCAGATGAGCCCACAGGCAACCTCGATCCGGAAACCAGCGATGACGTGCTGACGCTGCTGCGCAACCTCGCCAAACAACACAACACGGCCGTGCTGTGCGCCACGCACGACTACCGGATACTACAGAATTTTCCGGCACGCATCATCCGCGTACAACAAGGTAAACTGATCGACGACGAAGGCATTACGATCAAGTAGTTTCTTCAGCATTGGCCACATCAAGGCGCGCCATTTTGGCAGCCATCCGTTGTTCCAGCCGGGTAATAGTTGCTTTCCGATGTGTGGTGTAGGGTCGGAAGCCGGACAGAAAAATATCGGATTTGAATTGCAGGTTGTTTTCCAAAAAATCGGACATCGCATTCAGGTAGTGTAGTACAATGGCCTCTTTTTCCCGCACTGCTTCTGTTCGCATTTTTCTTTTCAGGTTCGAGTCGGCCAGTACCCTGCGCAGCGCATTGGTAGCACTATTCAGTCGATCCAATATACAGGATGCCCGATCGGCATGTGGCTGCGCCTGCGTGTTGCGCAGTACGCGTTCGCTAAATACAGCAAGGTTGTCCCCGTGTAAAAACAGGAACTGGCGGTCTACTTTTAACTTGGTATTCATGGTCAGGACTAATTTGGCAGTGGCAAGGTAAATAAAGCGATTTTAAATAATAAATGAAATTCAGAAAAATATTTTTCACTAACACTTATTTTCATTTTATTATTGGCAAAAACCAGTTTTTTACAAGTATTATTGTATATTTTCCAAAAAGAAACAGCCCTTCAAAGGGGAAGGCGGGAAAAAGTTTCCCCGGAAAAAAAGGGGACAGACCGCATATAAAAATGAAATCGCCTTACTTTTGAGCGCTCCATTCATTTTGCTAACCATTTACATACATATTCGATGAACCTACACGAGTACCAGGGCAAGGAATTGCTCAAGTCCTATGGTGTAAAAATCCAGGAAGGCATCGTTGCCTACAATGCACAGGATGCCGTTGAAGCCGCCAAAAAATTAAAAGAACTCTATGATTCCGGCTGGTGCGTCGTCAAAGCGCAGGTACACGCCGGCGGTCGCGGTAAAGGCGGCGGTGTAAAACTGGCCAAAAGCCCTGAACAGGCGGGCGAGATTGCACAGGCTATGATCGGAATGCGCCTGATTACCCCTCAAACCTCCGCAGAAGGCAAACTCGTGCGCAAGGTACTGGTGGCTCAAGACGTGTTTTATCCGGGCGCTTCCGACCCGAAAGAATTTTATATCAGTATCCTGACCGACCGCGGTTCGGGTAGCAATGTCATCATTTACTCGCCCGACGGCGGTATGGACATTGAAAAAGTGGCCGAAGAAACGCCCGAACGCGTATTTACCGAACACATCGACCCGTTGATCGGCCTGCGCGGATTCCAGGCGCAGAAAGTGGCGTTCAACCTGGGTTTGAGCGGACAGGCTTTCAAGGAAATGGTCGATTTCGTGCAAAAACTGTACGCCGCATTTGTCGGCGCCGATGCCAGCCTGTTCGAAATCAATCCTTGCCTCAAAACTTCCGACGACCGTATCATCGCTGTCGATGCGAAGGTGACCCTCGACGACAACGCGCTGTACCGCCACAAAGACCTGGAAACCCTGCGCGATACCGATGAGGAAGATCCGGCGGATGTGGAAGCACAGCAATACGACCTGAACTATGTAAAACTCGACGGCAACGTGGGTTGTATGGTGAACGGCGCCGGACTTGCCATGGCTACCATGGACCTGATTAAACTGTCGGGTGGCGAACCTGCCAACTTCCTCGACGTAGGCGGCACAGCCGATGCGCAACGCGTAGAAAATGCCATGCGTTTTATTCTGAAAGATGCCAACGTAAAGGCCATCCTGATCAATATTTTTGGTGGTATCGTTCGCTGCGACCGCGTGGCACAAGGCGTCGTAGATGCCTATAAAGCCATCGGCACAATCCCGGTGCCTGTGATCGTGCGCCTGCAAGGCACGAATGCCGATATCGCTAAAAAGATTATCGACGAATCTGGCCTGGAAGTAATGGGCGCCGTTGAGTTTCAGGAGGCAGCCGATCTGGTGGCGAAGGTGCTGAGCAAGTAATTATCAGTTATCGGTTATTAGTTATCAGGGGTGGTAAAAAGTCGACAGTCCTCAGTCCTAAGTCCTCAGTCCGTAGCGTACACCTGCATACGTCGGGTATATCAATTAAGATTGCAATGAGTGATAGGTGTACGCTACGGACTGAGGACTTAGGACTGAGGACTGTCGACTTTTTACCACCCCTGATAACTAATAACAGATAACAGATAACTAAAAACTAAAAGAGTTTCACGCCATACACAAATACCCATACAAACGCCAGTATGGAAGTGGCGATTACAATGCCGCGCATGGCAAGTTCCCAACGGCGACGGCGATACAGGTTGATCAGAATCATATTGACCGCAATGGAAATGATAGCCAGGGTGCGCTCCCGAAAATTGGGAGAGAATCCTTTGTTGCTTACAGCGCCCAGTTTTTCCAGAATACTGAATATTTGATACAGTAAAATGAATGCCAGCGCGGGGAAAAGGATTCCCGTGAGCAGGCCGACCCAGATTTTATTTTGTTTTTGCATGTAGGTATGTTTGTGTGCCGGGCAAAACTGAAAAAACAGCCACGATATTGCAGGTTGCAGCCATCAAATCTGCTCCAGCGGCTTCAAACTATCCATGGCTTTGTAGTTTGTCAGGTCGTGCATGGAAGGCACAATGGAAATATAGCCGTTTTTCAAGGCCTCGATATCGGTATCCCCGGCGTGGTCGTTGTTGACGAATTGTCCACTCAGCCAATAATACGGATGCCCGGAAGGGTCGCGGCCTTCCACGAAGGTTTCTACCCAGCGCCCGTCGGCCTGTCGGCAAATGCGCAGTCCTTTCAATTGATCAGCGGGTAGTTTTGGAATGTTTACATTCAATAAGTTGCCTGATTCAAATGTTTTTTCAAGCGCATATTGCATGATTTTCCGAATCCAGGGTGTGGCTGGTGTAAAATCTGCATCAAAACTGAAATCGTCGAGCGAAAAACCGATGCTTTTGACATTTTCCAGCGCTGCTTCCATAGCGGCCGACAGCGTACCGGAGTAAATAATGTTGATACTGGCATTGCTACCGTGGTTGATACCAGACACGCAGAGGTCGATGGTACGGTTTTTTAGTACCACATGTTTGGCGAGTTTGACGCAATCGACCGGGGTGCCCGAGCACTCCCAGGCTTCGATACCTTCAAACACTTTTACTTTTTTCAGGCGAAGCGGATCATGGATGGTAATACCGTGGCCTTTGCCGCTTTGAGGAGAATCGGGCGCGACGACAACTACTTCGCCGAGTTCGGAAGCAATTTCCACCAGCCTGCGGATACCTGGCGCAAGAATGCCGTCGTCGTTGGTGACAAGAATCAATGGTTTGTTCATGGGACAAAAATAGGAGTATGCTTGCAAATTGCCGCAGTCATAAACCCTTCAACAAAAAAACAATTTCTTTATTCTGGTCGTTAAAACCCCTGAAAATCGGGCAGTTCGGCGCTTCTTTGCATAAAAATTGAATACAGATTTGATTTTCAGCAGATTAATTCAGCATTTTCGCCTAACCTTGCAGAAATATTTAATGTCCAAAGACAAGAAAACTACCCGATTATTGATTAGAAGAAACCCTTTTCTTCACCAAACAGTCTGTTTATGAAAAGCCTTTTTCAGTTCATCCTCCTCTTGTTGTGCACCTTCCGCCTTTCTGCTCAAAATGCCTCGAATACACCTGTATTCCTGTTGTTTACGCAAGATTGCATGGATCAACTGGAATATCGGTACACGTATAGTGGCGCCGGTGTTCTGACCTATTCCGTGCATCCAAACAGCAATGAACAGTTTTTGCTGAAAGCCGGCAATGAAGGGATTACCTCCCCCACCCTGCCGAAAGGCGCCGTTACCTGCCGTGGATTTACCATGAATTCGGCATTTACCGATGCAATTAACCAGCAAAAAAGACAAGTCTACGTCGTACATCAAACCCCATCGGGGTACCTGCAAATGCCCGTCATCGAGGCCATTCAGGTAACGCGCAACGGGGTTTTTTACCTGTTTAAAGCGCCCAATTATTCTTTTGCACTCGACAGCACCAAACTGGTAGGTTCCGTCAACCTCGGCACTGCCAATTCCGGTTCCTATGTGTATTTGTCGGGCGTAAAAGCGCGCGAATGCCGGCGCGAGTATTCGTTCCGCCGCGAACCCGTACAAACGGGCATGGAACGCGCCGACTTCGATTTCATTCCCGGCATCGGTATCACCAGCGACCGCTCTGGCGTCACGGCTTCCGAAGCGGAGGGCAACACACGCCGCCTTGTAAAAATGAATGGAATGGCTTTTGATGATTACCTGGTGGCTACCTGCAAGGGTACCAGCGTTCCACCTTCTACATTGCCACAGTACGCACCTGAGTTCGGATACGGTACAGCGAATCAAAACCCGAATACCGTAACTGAGCCCAACAAAGAAGACTACTCGGCCACCACAGCCACTACACCTGCCGGGCCGCCTCCGGGTCTGATTAGTTGCCCGGAAATGCCAGGATACGGATACCACATTGTACAACCCAAGGAAACGCTGGCTGCCATCGCGCGTACCTACAATGTGGACATCAAAAAAATCCAGAAATGGAATAACATCGAGAATGCCAACCACATCGAGATTTGTCAGAAAGTGTGGGTTACCCAACCGCCCAAAACGGTGGCAAAAGGCGTTACCGTGACGAAACCCAAGGCACCAACAGGCACTACGGTGAACAGCCAGAAAATGTACTGGAACCAGGCAGGCGCGCCCGCAGCATACGCTACACCTACCACGGGTGCTACGGTGACGTATTTGCCGGCTCAATACAACACGACGGGCAACCCATATTACTTTACCCAGCCGCAGCCGCAAACAACTACTGTTGCACCCACTACTACGCGCCCCAGCGTCCATGTCGTTCAAAAAGGTGAATCGGTTTACAGCATTTCCAAGCACTACGCCTGCGCCGAAGAATGCATCCGCCGGGCCAATGGTATGCCCCTGGAAGGGAACGTGGCACTTCAGATCAATCAGCAGATTATCATACCAGAATGCACTTGCCAGGTTCCGGCCAATACTACCGGGTACCAGTCCAACCCTTCCATGTTGAACAAACTGGCGGGCGGCAATGTACTGAACCCGACCGGCACCTCGAATCCTGTAGCGCCTACCACTTACTCAACGCCTGGCAACCCGGATCCGATCTATATCAACAATCCAACCGAGCCATTCTCGGAAACGTCGGTGCTGAATAACAACAATAACCTGCAACCCAAAGGCGCCACCTCTACGCAGCCTCAAACGGGTACAGCCGCCTACTTCCAGGAATATGTGGTCAAACAAGGTGATACACTGGGTTCTATTGCAGCCAAATTCAAAGTGAGTTCGGCTGAACTGGTACAGGTAAATTCTCTGGAAGCCAATGAAACCCTCATGCCAGGCAAACGCCTGCTCATACCGAGAACGAACTAGGGGTTGTAGTTTTTGAATTAGAGGGGAAATCCCGAATTGTGGTAAATACCAAGATTCGGGATTTTTTTGTTGTTTATTTTCCGTAGAGTAATTTCCCTTCTACCCAAATTTAGTTAATTCACAGCAATACCGGCCGTCTGCACAATTGCACGGGCGCATTCACGTTAAGCAAACAAACCCGACAAGAGACCTCTATATTCTTTCCTGTAATCCACGCTTTAATCCGCTTACTTCATTCTTAACAACCGATTTTCATGGTGAAAAGAGCACTACTCCTGCCTTTGGTGCTTTGCGTTGCATTTCAAATGCAAGCACAACTTCCTACTCCCTGTGGCGCCGGCTCCCAACCTGCCGGCTCGTGTGAATCAGCCTGTATTTTTTGTAATTTCAACGGTTTTGTGGGTTCCACATACAGTGGCGTGCCCGACGACGACTCTATCCAGTTTTGTGGAACCCTTGAAAATGTGCAGTGGATCGGATACATCGCCGGTTCACAAAATGCCACGTTTACCGTCACACCTATCCAGTGTGCCGACAGCAACGGTCTCCAGATCGCCTTGTATTCCGATTGCAAGGCAGAGCCGCTGGCCTGCAACAAAGGACGTGAATTTGGAGGCGCCGACCCTGTTTCCGTTACCATCAACAACCTGCATGTCGGTTCCAACTACTTTCTTCTGGTAGATGGTTATGCGGGCGACTACTGTACGTTTTCTATCAGCGTAACGCCCGACAGCGCCGTTTATGAGCCTCCGCTGGGCACTGTCGGCAATATCGAAGGCCCGCTGGAAGCATGTGCAGGTGCGATACTACGGTATTCCGTATCACCGGTGGCTGGCGCGGGCGCCTACATCTGGGATGGGCCGCCGGGTACCCTGGTAAATGGCGAACCCGTTCCTCAAACGGTACTCGCGCCGGGCGGTAGTCTGGTCGAGGTTACCATCCCTCCGCAAAGCGGCACGTTGTGTGTGCAGGCTGCCAACTCCTGCAAGCAAAATCCGCCCTGTACCGGCACACTCGATTTCACGGTCATTTCCGATACCTATCGCCCTCAGATTGCGCTCGACTCCGTGCAGGGTTTGTCGTGTACAGAAAGCGTGGCCCGCCTCGAAGCCAGTGTTAGCCCGAGCACCTACTATCAGATCGAATGGACGGCCGATTCGACCGGGCATATTGTTTCTCACGCCAATACGCTGAACCCAGGCGTTGATTCCATCGGAATGTACACCCTGCGCGTGACCAACCCGATAAACGGCTGTTTTTCCATCGACAGTGTACAAGTGACGGAGCCGATTTTGCCAAGCCAGGTAGTGTTTTCACAGCAGGATATCAGTTGTTATGCTCAAAAAAACGGGGTCATCCGCGTAGATTCTGTTACCGGCGTCGATCCGTTTGTGTACGCGCTGGATGGCGACAATTTTAATGTTTCGCCGGAATTTAAGTTTCTTTCTCCGGGCGATCACCCCTTGCGAATACAGTCGGCCAACGGCTGCGAATGGGATACGATCGTCCACCTGACAGAACCTCCCGAAATTATCGTTCAACTCGACCCCGATACCAGCATACACCTCGGGCAGGAACTCGCCCTGTTTCGTATGAGCAATGTGAGCGACCCCGATCGGGCCGATCAGGTCGTGATGACACCTGCCACCTTGCAGCCGATGTCGTGCGACACCTGTATGTATACACCGGCCGCTTCGTTTCGATACCACGTCACCGTGCTCGATTCAGCAGGTTGCAAGGGTACCGACGAACGCCTGGTAATTGTTGGAAGAGAACGTTATGTCTATATTCCCAACATCTTTTCACCGGGAGCGGAAAGTACAAACAGTGTATTTACTGTGTACAGTGGCGAAGATGTGGAGCAAATCAGGTTGCTGCGGGTGCTCGACCGCTGGGGACAAACAATTTACGAACACTATGACTTTTTACCCAACGATACCAATATTGGTTGGGACGGCACGGTTGCAGGCAAATTAGCCATGCCTGGCGTCTTTATTTACCAGGCCGAGATTATGTTTAAGGATGGAGAGACAGAGAAGTTTTTTGGAGATGTAACGCTAGTGAGATAGAGAGAAGCGAGAGGTGAGAGGTGAGAGGTGAGAGGTGAGAAGCGAGAGGTGAGAAACATGAGTCATCCCGAATTTTGGTTAAGGCCAGGATTCGGGATTTTTTTTGTGGCTATTTTCCCGTAGAGTAATTTCCCGCAGATCGCGCAGAATACCCGCAGAACTCGCAGAACGTAGAGTACACCAATACATTGACTGATAGTAAAATGTGTACTCTACGTTCTGCGAGTTCTGCGGGTATTCTGCGCGATCTGCGGGAAATTACTCTACGGGGAATAACTCTACGGGAAAATCTGCAAGAAATAACTCTACTGAAATCAACCTAATCAATCCGTATCAGACCGAAAATTCGGGATGTCTCATGTTTGTTTTTTTTGAAATAGTATTATTTTGCATGCCTGCTTGCTATCCTGCGAACCCTCCTGACTACATGGAAAAACTAAAAAAACAATTTGAAACCATTGGTTTCTCGGGTGATGAACTGAATGACATCCTCCAGGCATTTACCCTGAAAGTATTTGCCAAAAACGATTTTTTCACAGAAGAGGGAAAAATAAGCCGGCAACTCGGGTTTATCGAAAAAGGTTTGTTTCAGTATTACATCATCAAAGAAGGAGAGGAAAAAACAACCTATGTTTCTATCGCTGGCACCTTTCTTTCCTCGGTAACGAGTTTTGTTACCGAAACCCCCGCCCGTGAATCGGTGCGCGCACTGACCACCTCCGAAGTCTGCCTCATTACACGATCAGACTTGATGAACTTGGTACAAAAGGTGCCCCGATTCAAGGATTTTTACATCCGCCTGCTCGAATGGGCCATTTCAGGTATCGACAGTAGCCGGCACGACCTGATTGTGCTCAATGCGGAACAGCGGTATGAAAAAATGCTCTATCAGGAGCCCCATATGTTGCAACAAATTCCCTTGCAGCACCTGGCCTCCATGCTCGGTGTAACCCCACGCCATCTCAGTCGCATCAGAAAAAATATCCGATGACGCGGTCAGTTTCATTAATGGACATTTGTCTACTGTTTTCGCAGCAGGGCGCCTGACCTTTGTACCGTCAATAAAAACAAGACGGACATGAAAAAAATCACCCTTTTGCTACTGGTACTCGTACCGACCCTGAACGCTTTTGCCCAAAACCGTTTTCCCACCAATGAACTCAGTATCAATGGGTTTCGAAATCCTTCCATCGGTCTGGAGTACCGCTATCACCGAATCTCCGTACACGCCGGCTACTACATCACGGCGCTGGAAAGGCGCTCCACGCACAAGTTTGTAAAAACCGGCGCCACAGCATGGTTTCTTGCCATCGGAAAAAGAGAAAATCCTTCTTCCTTCTATGCAGGCGCTTCGTATCTGCGCGGTCTTAACCTGGATTACAAAGACGAAAATGCATTTGGTCTCGAACTCGGGTTCCGCTGGATGATCTGGAAGGGTTTACAGGTTCGTGTCGGCGGCATGGCACTTGCCAGCACGGGACACCGGCTCCACATCAACCCGACCTCGGGCGTCAGTTACAGTTTCTTTTTCTGATAACGCGGTCATTGCAAATGAGACCCTTGCATGATTTCAATCTTTTCAACATTCAATTTAATCGTAACATGGAAACGACATTTGCTACTCCCAACAAAACCATCGGACTTTTGCTGATCTTGGCTGGCATCGCGCTGTTTATCCCTTACAGTATTTTATCTGTTACGTTTGAATACCCTGTGATTTTGCGGCAGGATGTGGGTGTGATTCTCAGTAAGTTTCATGCCGGGGGAAATGCCCTGATCTGTACCTGGTGGGCATTTGCAATGGTCGGGCTGCCGCTCCTGCCTGCATACGTACTGATTGGCCAGTCGATGGAAAAACAGGTTCCCTATGTGCGTTGGGCAACGACGATCGGCGTCATCAGCCTTATTGTTCAAATGCTGGGGTTGCTACGCTGGACTTTTGTAGTACCCGTGTTGGCACAAAACTACCTCACAGGCAATGAAATGGCGAAGGAAGCAGCCAAAACCGCCTTTCAGGTGATTCACCAGTATGGCGGTGTGGTGCTGGGCGAACACGTAGGCCAATTGTTTACCATTATCTGGACGATTATGATATGCCTGGCCTTTGAACGGCTGCAGATCATGCCCAAATGGCTGACACGCTTCGGGTTTGTTGCTTCTGCTATTTACCTGCTGGCGCAAACGGAACTTTTTGCCACGGTAATGCCAGAGACACCCGTTGTGGGACTGGCAGGATTTATTGGAAGCACTTTGTGGCTGATCTGGTTGATCATGTTGGGGGTGAAATTTTTGAAAGGCGTGCGCACAAGCAATCCGGGATAAGGATGTTTAATAGCCTTTTATGTGACACAATCCCTGTGGAACAACTTTTTATACATATAGTCGGGCATTCCTATACACCCCAAAATGGGGAAATATTATGTACATACCGACAAAATGAACAAATCAATTCTCCAACGTACTGCTTTCATTTTTCTAGTCATTGTCCTGGCCGGCGCTATTCTGTATTTCGGCCGCCCCTTTTTGGTACCTATTGCGCTGGCAGGTCTATTGTCCATGCTGTTATTGCCACTTGCCGGGTGGTTTGAAAAGAAAAAACTTGGGCGAGGGCTTTCCAGCGTTCTTTCCGTGCTGGTGCTTGTTGTGGGTATATCAGGGATACTGGCTTTGTTGAGTTGGCAACTTACCAATGTGACGGACGACCTGTCACAGATAAAAACTGTAGCATCCGAACGCATGGAGCAGTTGCATGTATTCGCTTCAGACCATTTGGGGATTTCGCGCGAAGAGCAGCAGAAAATGATGGAAGAAAACAAATCTTCCGGCGCCGAAAGCGCTACCAAATTAGGGGCAATGATTGTTTCGAGCCTCCTGGGAGCATTGGTTACTTTTATCATTGCGGTTGTGTACATTTTTATGTTTCTGTATTACCGTTCGCATTTCAGGGAATTTATTCTTCAACTCGTGCCAGCAGGTAACAAGGCAGAGGCGACTCGTGTGATGGCTGAAGCGAGCCAAATAGCACAAAAATACCTGGGCGGCCTTGGTTTGATGATCACCATGCTCTGGGTACTGTATGGAATAGGATTCAGCATTGTTGGGGTCAAAAACGCAGTATTTTTTGCTATACTGTGCGGCATTCTGGAAATTATCCCCTATGTAGGCAACCTCACCGGCACAGCCATTACCTTGCTGATGACCATGGCTCAGGGTGGCGACACAAGCATGATGCTGGGGGTGATCATCACTTACGGATTAGTACAATTTTTTCAAAACAATGTGCTTACACCACTCATTGTGGGCTCGGAAGTCAATATCAACCCGGTTTTTACCATCATGGCACTTATGGCGGGTGAACTGGTCTGGGGTGTTCCAGGTATGATTCTCGCCATTCCGATGCTGGGGATTTTGAAAATTACTTTTGATCACATTGCCGTTTTGAAACCATTTGGGTTCATTATTGGGCAGCCCAAAAAGTCTGCCGCTTCTAAAAAGAAGGAGGGTATTATCAGCAAACTGAAAGGTATATTCAAGTCAAGGTAAATATGTGTGTGTAGAATGGTTATCTTGCAGCGCAAACAGCCTGTTTGTCAGGCTACAGTTCCATTCCTCATTCTTTTTATAAACCTTTGTCAGATGAGTTTCTTTTCACGTTTGTCTAACGGCTGGAATATGGCTATGGTTAGTTTCGACACCATACAAAAAAGGCCGTTTTTGATGTTGTTTCCGGTACTTTCACTGCTTTCTTTCATTGTAGTGTTGTCCACTTTCCTGGGAGGCTCTTACTTCTTTCTGGGCGATGAAATACAGGCAATCATGGAAGACGAGCAATATGGAAGAGTGGTAGGCATTGCCACCCTGTTCCTGTACTACCTGGTTAATTTTTTCATCGTCATCTTCTTCAACTCAGCACTGCTGTACTGTGCCTCCAGAATTCTGGACGGAGAGGAAACCAGTGTGAGCGAAGGGCTCGAATTTGCCAATTCACGGCTGGGAAAAATCTTCGCCTGGTCGGTGGTAGCCGCCACCGTGGGTGTATTGTTGAAATTGCTCCAGGAAACGGGCAAAATTGGTCAGTTCATATCTTCCCTTCTGGGTGTTACCTGGTCGATTTTGACATTTTTTGCCGTGCCCGTGCTCATTTTCCAGGATAAAAGCGTGATGGATACCATCAAGGAATCCGGCAGGCTGATCCGCGAGAAATGGGGCGAGTCGCTGGCTGCCAATATCAGTTTCGGCATTTTCCATTTACTGGGTTTGGCGGTAGCCGCACTGGTGGTCATTTTGCTCTTCAATGTCAATATTTTCCTGGCCATTCTGATGGGCATCCTGATTTTTGCATTTGTCAGCACCTTCATTGCAACAGCGGAAACGATTTTCCTGGCAGCCATGTACAACCATGTGTGCGAAAAGCCAACCGGCAATTTCGACGACCAGACACTTGATGGCATGTTCATTCACAAATAAATGCATGTGCACTGTCACGTATTACCCCGGAAAAACCGGATTTATCCTGACCCACAACCGCGATGAAGCGCCCAAACGCTCTTCGCAACAAATAACGGATGCAGAAAATCTATTCCGACACTACGTGTTCCCGCGAGATACGGGCGCCGGAGGAACCTGGATTACTGCCGACAACACAGGGCAGGTAGCCTGTCTGCTGAACGGCGCATTTATCAAGCACCGGCATTTGCCGCCCTACCGCCGTAGCCGCGGACTGATTTTGCTGGATTGTTTTGAAGCGGCAGACCCGGTTCGATTCCTGGAAAATTACGATTTTACAGGAATCGAACCATTTACCCTCTTGTTTTTTAGCGGCAGGTCAGTGCTGGAAATGCGCTGGGACGAGTCGAAGTTGCATACCACCATGTTGCCGACCGACCAGGCACATTTCTGGTGTTCGGCTACGCTGTATCCGCCTGAAATGCAGGTGCAACGCGAGCAGGTATTCCGCAACTGGCTATCGGCACGCTTCCGGGCGCCAGAAGCGGATGATTTGTTGCGCTTGCATCGCACAGGAAGTGTAGGCGATCCGGAAAACGACTATGTGATGAACCGGCAAGAGCGCGTGCGAACAGTCTGCATTACACAGGTAGTATGTGAGGTCGCCGAAACCCGCATGCAGTATTTCGACCTGCTGAATAACCAGGAGGATGTCCGCGCCCTAACATTACAAAGGGAATTGACTTGAATTTTCGCTCAGTATCAGTGTTAAATTGTCATTTTTGCAGCACCAACGACGACACCGCATTATCAAACTTAATTTTCACTGCTTATGGATGCGCGCGAAGGAACGCTTCTGATCACCAGCCAGATGTTTACTTTGCTGGATACAATTCCAAAATATGTGTACACGCGACCGGTCAGCCTGTTTCATGGCAGTACGGTCGGGCAACACTTCCGGCATATTCTGGAGTTTTACACCTGCCTGCTGGAGGGCAGCAGCAGCGACTATGTAAACTATGGTAGCCGACAGCGCAACGAAGCCATTTCAGATGATCCATATGTTGCCAAAGAGGTGCTCGATACTATCACTTCTGCCATCCAGAACCTGGAAACTGGCCGTATTGTGAAAGTGCAAAGTGAATTTTCGGAAATGGATGACGATCACCCGATCTATGTGTCCAGCATCGGACGCGAACTTCAGTATGCCTTCGATCATGCGGTGCATCACCTGGCTATCATCCGAATGGGTGTGGAAGCCCATTTCCCGGAAGTGCCGGTTGATCCCGACCTAGGTGTTGCGCCTTCTACGCTGAAGCATCGGCGCACACAAGCGGTGGAAGCCGATATGTAGGCATCGAAGTTGGTTACGAGCGAACTATTCACCTAATTCTTTTTGTCATGTCCAAAACCAATATGACTCTTTCCTGGGTATTGCGCATCATTGCTGCCATTATCCTGGGCCAAACCCTCTTTTTCAAATTTTCAGGGGCAGAAGAAAGCAAATACATTTTCAGTACGCTGGGTATGGAGCCGGCTGGTCGATACGGATCGGGCGTAGCCGAACTCATCGCGGTGGTCTTACTTTTGATTCCTTCAACAGCAGCCTGGGGCGCCTTGCTCGGGCTGGGCGTCATCAGTGGCGCTTTGGTGTCGCACCTGACTGTGTTGGGTATCGACGTGAAAGGCGATGGCGGGCTGTTGTTTTACCTGGCTGTGGCGGTATTTGTGTGTTGCGCGGGCGTTTTGTGGCTGCATCGGGCACAAGTGCTACAGGTATTGCGCAAATAATGCAACACGGATTGCACCGATATTAACTGATCTACACGGATTTGATTAACACGTCAGAAACTATTACGTCGTTATCAAATCCGTGTAGATCTGTTAATTCCGTGTAATCCGTGTTACAGGTTTTTCGCATTCAAATCCACCCCGGCATAAAAACCGAGCGCTTCTTCCTGTAAAATTTTTGTCCAGAAAGCAACCTGGCCCGTGTGGTAGGAAAAATGTTCGGTTACATGAATGATGATACCGATTCCGGAAAGCGCAAAACCCTGCACCGAACGAACTCTGAGCAATTCATCGGGTGTCATTCGGAGCATACTTTTTTTGGCTTCCTCGACCGTTGTGGTGAGTTTTTCCAACAATTCCGCTTTTGAATAGCCTTCTTTTGCCGCAAATTCGGCATCTCGCACTCGTACGTCGTCCACGCCGCTCAGGCTGGAAATGGCGTACTGACGGATGTTGCCACTTAAATGAAGCAGGAGGTTGCCGATGCTGTTAGATGCTTCATTCGGCCGTTTCCAGATGGTTTCTTCGGGTAACAACTCCAGGCATCGAGCAATGCGTTGGGTGCTTTCATCCATCCGGAAAATGGACTGGCTGATAAATTCATCGGCAAGTTGTTGCTCCATAAGTCAAGGCATTTAATTTGATAAACGACTGCGAAGGTAAGCAGCCAAGCGCCGATGCTGACGAAAATCACCCTCCTTGTTTACCCAGATCATTGACAGGTTTTGAAGAGGCCATTCACCTTTGCGACTTCCTACCATTATGCCTTTTTCACACTGTCACTCAACGTACGATCATGCTCAAACTCATTCCAATCGAACGTAGAACGGGGCTGACCCGAGAAGAATTTATCGAAAACTACCTGAAACCCCGTAAGCCGGTAGTTTTTACAGACCTTTCAAAAGACTGGCCTGCTACCCAAAAATGGACATTTGAGTACCTGTCCGAAAATTTCGGCGACCTGGATGTGCCGGTGGTCGACCCTAACTTTCACCTGCCAGGCGCACATTACATGAAAAGCCATCGTACCATGAAATTCGGTGATTACCTCGCTGAAATTCAGAAGGGCCCAAGCAAACTGCGCGTTTTTTTGTGGAATATCATGGAACATGCCAAGGGACTGACCAACGATGTATCGTTCCCGACTATTTGTGATGGCTGGGCCGACAGTTATCCGTTTATGTTTTACGGCGGCGCCGGCTCGGTTACGGGCATGCACTATGACATTGATTGTTCGCATGTATTTCACACGCATTTTCTGACACGCAAGCACATTGTTTTGTTCAGCCCCGAACAAGGCCGTTTGTTGTACCAGCATCCGTTTACGGTACAAAGTCCGGTGAATCCACTGGAACCGGATTATGAGAAATATCCGGCGCTCGACCGTGCCGTAGGTTATGAAACGGTACTGACACATGGCGAAACGCTGTTTATCCCGGCGCTCTGGTGGCATTACATTGTATATGTTGATGCCGGTTTTTCGCTGAGCCAGCGCTCTATCGACAATCCCTTTATTATGACGCGCGGACTGTTCAACATAGCCCGCCACTTTGTAGTAGATAAAGGCATGAACAAGATTGCCGGACCTGAATGGAAAAAATGGAAAGAAAAAGAATCGTATAAACGAGCAGAAAAAGCAATGGCCGAGTTATAATCCACATCGGCCATTTTGCACTTTTGGTGAAAATCCCCCTACTTTTATCAGCAGAAGCCATTGCAATGGCTTCTGCTTTTTTATGTTCATGGAAGTGCTTTTTACCTTGCGGATTCCTATGTGCAAAACAGCATCAACTGAATGTACCTGTACAAACTGGATGATGGTGGAAATGCACTTATATTTATGAAAAACCTCTTGTATTAAATGGAAGAAAAAGCATTGCTGCAACAGGCTCTTCAGGGATTTGCAGGACTAAACGAAGCGGATTTCATGGCCTCCCTGCCCTACTGGCAGACTATTTCCTATAAAAAAGGGGATTACTTCAACCGGCATAAAAGCATCTGCAAACACCTGGGTTTCATTGAGGAAGGCGTTTTCAGGTCATTCATCATCGATGGAAAAACCGGCGAAGAGAAAAATGTATTCCTGTATTCAACACATCATTTCGTTGTGTCTTTTAAAAGTTTTATCCAGCAAACACCCTGCGATTACCATACCCAGGCCATGACCGATGCGCGCATCATGGGTATCAGTCTGGAAGACCTGCACCATTTATACCGGCAATCGCATGCCTGGGAATGTTTCGGACGCCTGCTGGCACAGGAAGCCTTCAATATAGCCATCGGCCGTACGGAAGATTTTCTTTTCAAGTCGCCGGAGGAACGATACCTCGACCTGCTGCGAAGCCATCCCGATATTTTCAACAACATTCCACTGTATCATATCTCTTCGTATCTGGGCATCCAGGGTCCTTCATTGAGCCGGATTCGGAAAAGGCTTTTTGAAAAAAAATAAAGTCGGCTATACGATTTTAACCCAGGTTAAGAAGATACGCTTGTGCCCGCCTGCACATTTGTGTCATCAATCACAACAAAATTTGACACAATGAAAAACGCAGCATCTTCCTCCAAAACCATTGTTCTGGTACACGGCCTCTTTGTAAATCCTGCCAGTTGGACGCCCTGGAAAACCTGGTTCGAATCAAAAGGCTACACGGTTTATACCCCTGCCAACCCCGGCCATGAGGGAACCCCTTCCGATTTGAGAACAAACCCCGCGCCTGGCCTTGGCAAAATAAACTTTGAACAGGTTGTTCGGCACCTGGCTTCTTTTATCGACACCCTGCCTGAAAAACCCATCCTGATCGGCCACTCACTGGGTGGTTTGCTGGTGCAAAAGTTGCTTTCCATGGACAAAGGTGTAGCAGGCGTTCTGGTCGATGGCGCAGCGCCACTTGGAATAATTACCGGCAAATGGAGTTTCTGGAAAGCCAGTTTCCCGGTTATCAACTATTTCAAGGGCGACAGCCTCTTCATAGCCAGCAAAGCCTGGTTTCACTATGCTTTTGGCAACACGGTATCCCGGGAAGAATCAGATAAAATTTATGACCGCATCGTGGTGCCAGAAAGCCGAAATATAGCCCGGAGTACCTTGAAAAGTTTTGCCAAAATCGATTTTACGAAGCCGCATGTACCCCTACTTTTTATCGCAGGAGAAAAGGACAATATCATTCCAGCCGACCTGAATACCAGGAATTACAAGGCATACAAAGACCCGAACAGTGTGCGCAATTTCCGCCTGTTTGAAGGCAGGAGCCACAATATTATCGGCGAGAAAGGCTGGGAAGAGGTAGCGGGCTTTGCGTTCGACTGGATTCAACAGCAGGTCTAAGTTTGCATGCTATTTATTTCATCAATTATCCAATGTGTTTTTAATTGACAATCAACAAAATAAAAAGCACTGACGGCTATCCCTGTTTTTCTGAAATTCCGGATTTTCAGCGTATGAAAAATCCGGAATTTTTATATTGGTTTTATGCTGTTTCGAGCGTTTAATTTCGTATTCTTGTAAAGAAAAACAGACGGAACCCGATTCATTTTCTCTGCTGTTCAATCAGACACGCGACGTTGAAAGTCACCCTCCACTTTCGACTTCCCATGAAAACGCGAGAAAACACTTTTATGCAGTATGTGTGCTCAATAGTTGAAGCCCATTTGGATGATGCGGATTTCAGTGTAGAAAAACTCTGCAAGGCAGCCCACATGAGCACTTCGCAACTGTACCGCAAAATGGAAGCAATAGCCGGCATTTCAGCGGTCAGGCTCATTCGCTTGTTACGCCTGAACAAGGCAAAACAACTGCTTCAAAAATCGCAACTCAGTATCACCGAAGTTGCTTTCCGTACAGGATTTGGCGACCCGGCTTATTTTGCCAGGGTTTTTAAAAAGGAATTTGGCGTTTCTCCACTCAAGTGGCGCAATGCTTACCTGCGCACCCGAAAGCCCGCAAGCAGGAGGATGTGACATGAAATTTGTCGTTCCTTTCCAAAAGAAGTTATTGCGTCAGCAAGGCTATCCCCGCATACGCCATTTGACGCAGTTGTATTCTGAAAAAAGCAAAGGCTTGCTGTATCAGGAAAAAAATGACGATCAGCACGGGCGTTATCATTCCGCTGTGTGATTCGAGCCACCAGTAAATGACAAAAAGCAGCACCTGCACTGCAAAAAAAGCAAAAATAAACAGCATCAGTTTCCACTTGTGGCGGATCAGGGTTTGCAGCCCCGTTCTGAGGCTGACGGCGACAGATGTACTAGCGCGTATATGCTGCAAACGGCTCAACACCGACCATACCTGAATAAAGAGTAGCCCTGCCACATATAGGCCAAGGAGCCCCAGTATGGTCCAAACAGTACCAATTTCTGTGACGGAATTTTCCAGAGCAGGCAGTACCCATAATACCATGGGCAAAAAAATCGCCACCGTCCAGATCAACCAAAGCAGCAGTAAAATCAGCCCCATTTTTAAAAAAGGGAAAAAATAGTAGGCTCCACCCTCCCAAAATACGCGGCCTCTGACGGGCCCCGACGTGGTGACGCCATTCAGCAAACCGGCGTCTGTAAAAACCGAAAACAACACCCACACCAAAAACAACCAGCGCAATTGCCCGATGAGCGGGGTAATGGATGCACCGTGTACTTTAAGAAAATCGCTGAATACCGTGTGGTCATAGTGGCCCAGTAATTTGTTGAATTCCAGCGAATGGCCAATGGATGCTACCAGTACATTGCGCACTTCCATGCCGATGGGCAATGCCAGGCACAACTGGATGACATATACGATCATGGCGATACGCCATTGCTGCATGCCTGTTGTAAAAGCCCGGGTGAGTACGCGTTTCATGCGATTTTTACTGTTTTATAGAAAAAAACTGGAGGAATGCATCAGGTTTTGCACCCAGAAAACGGCCTTGGCGGCATATTTCCAACCGGGTGAAGCAGCAGGTTGCAAGGTCATGCTGTTGTTGTTGAGATCAACATCAAGGCCTATTTTCTGACCCGGGTCTACCTGTGCAGAAACGATTTTGTTGCTGCCGAGAAATTCAAAGGTATGCGAGCCTTCTTCGCCCGACCAGTGCATCAATTTAGTGCTCCCGTCTTCAAAGGTGATTAGCACTTCTACGGGAAAAATCCAGTCGCCCCGGCGTTGCACTTCCACTTTCGACAACATCATTCGTTGCCCGCTGCCATCTTCGTACTCAAATGTGCTTTCCGTTTTGCCATAAATGCCTTGCGGCGCGGGCAATTCATCATTAGAAATATGCGTCACCGCATAGTCCAGCACCACGGCCTTAAAAATGCCGGTTTCCACCAGTTTATACAATTGCATAGCCTGCGCGGAATCCTGCCGGGCCATGAGTTGCGATTTCAGGGTGGCCATAAAATCGGCGCCACGCGGATGCCTGAATTTCCATTGCTCGAAATACGCCTTGATAATTCGGTCCATTTCCGCTTCACCTACCAGTTCCTGCAAGGTACGCAGCGTGGTGGCCGGCTTGCTGTAAATCAGTGCCTTGAAATTGGATTCCGAAAAAAACCAGCCCGGACGATCCGGAGCGCCTTCTCGCGGATTGGCCATGGTGGTGTATTCGAGTCGGGTTAATTCGCGGTTGTCAAAACAATACCCGAATACGTCCACCAGCGACGATTTCGGGCCGAATGCAGCGTCGATGATCCGGTCCTCGAAATAGGTGACAAAACCCTCGTCGAGCCATGCTTCTTCTTTTTCATTGGACGCCACCATACCCATAAAGTATTGATGCACAAACTCATGCACTACCAGCGACTCCGTCATACGAATCGAGCGGGGCATACCGTAAAACGTGCCGACTGTAATCAGCGTGGGGTATTCCATCAAGCCTGAATGCAGGCCATGAAAAGGCGGATCCACAACCGTAATGCCGGGGTATGGATACTTCCCCACATGTTCTTCCAGGTACGAAAGCGCGTACTTGAGCGCATGCAGGTACCTGGGCGCCAGGGCTCTGTGTTCGGGCGGAATCAGCAAGCGTATCTGTACGGTTTTCCAGCGATCCTCCCACACCTGAAAACGAGGATAAACCGACCATGCAAAATCAATCACATCTTCTGCGTGATAGTGTCGGGTGACCGTGCCATTGTCATTGTTTTTTTCGGAAACCAGGCAGCCCGAAGCACCCATTACAAACTTCTTGTCGAGCGTGATATGCACATCATACACGCCAAAATCGGCGTAGAATTCCGTGGTTCTGAAAAACTGGTGGCAATTCCAGCCCCACTCCCCTGCCCTGTTTTGTTCGAAAACGCCCAGTTGTGGAAACCAGTGGCAAAACATGTAAAAATCCTTGCTGTGCCCTGCCCGGGAAATGGTTTTGGGCATTTTTGCCCGCCAGTCAAGTTGAAAAACAGCCGTTTCTCCAGGCTGAATTGGGCGATCCAGCGGAATTTCCAGCACCGATTGATCGTCCGGGTTCCAGTCGTCCGGACAAATAAACTTCATATTTTTTGTCAGATCGGCGCCGCCTTCCCGGCGAATCGAATGCACGTCGATCCAGCCCCATTCGTCAGCAGGTCGGTTCAGGTACGACTGGCCGAAAATTTTCGATGCGCCTTTCAGAAAAGAGGAGTTGGTATTTTTGAACGCATTGAGATACAGGTACATCCGCAATTCGCTGACGGGAACAGAGGAGGTATTGACAAAACGAATGGTCTGCGTGGCATCCAGCGAGTGCGTTGCATCGTCGAGGCTGGCATGTATATCGTAATTGGCAGGGCGCTGACTGAGCGGGTGCTTAAAAACCGGGTCGCATTGCGCAAATGCGGCCCGGTTTGCAAGAGTTGACAGGAAAAGACAAAAGAGGATGCGAAACCTGCTGTTCATGACGCTTTTTCCGTTGATACGAGAAAGTGCGCAAAGTAAGGAAGAAAAACGAGCCTGTAAGGGTTAAAATTGAAATCCCATTTGTATGCGGGCATAGGGCGCGCCAAAGCGCAATCGTGGTGCAATTTTTACCACTTCGCTGCGGGTATCGCTCATTTCCAGGCCTGCGGAGTAATCGATCAGAAATGACTTGATTTGTTTGCGATACCCGCCGCCCAGTTTGAAGCCGTGCGACCTGACATTGTCGTAACGGGTGACTTTATGTGTTTCGCTGCCAAAAAAATCGCCTTCCAGAAAACCCCAGACGCTCCAGGAACTGGACGATTCCACTTTTTTGACATCAAATTTTCCGGCGTACAAACCGCCTTCGCCAAACCAGCCTCTTGCGCCCTTTTTGGCGTACAAACGCCCGGTAAGCGACAGCCGGTTGCCAGAAATAGTGGTGGCATTGGAAGAAGATGAAATAAATCCGAAAAAAGCGAAGGCGCTGCTGTTGCGTTTGCTGGATTCCCAGTGTTGCCACTCCACGCTGAGCGTTTGGTGTGGCGATATTTTCCGTTCGTATTGAAGCCCCAGTTTACCTGTAAGAGGCAACGGGGTAAATGTCAGCGTGTTTTTTTGTGCAAAGATGGCCGTGGCAAGCAAGACAAAAGTGGCGGTCAGAACGAATTGAAATGATGTGTTTTTCATGTGTAAGAAAATTTATAGCACAAAGGTGCGGGCGCTTGCCGAGGCCCGGGAATTGACTATTCCTTGCAAATACATGAAATTTTATTGAATGTAAGTAATCCGGCAGAATTAAGAGGGGCTTGTTCGGGCACAGTTTTTTTACGTCCAACTGTATTTCCTGACCAACTCAAATTTACGCTTATGAAAAACATAGGGTTTGTTAATTTTTTTATGCTTTGCATACTAATAATGAGCGCTTGTAGTCCGAATTACTACATCCCCAACACTCAAAATGTACCTGCCATTGGCGCCAAAGGTGAAACGCGGATCAACATTGCCGGCAATGGCAATCAGTTAGAACTACAGGGGGCCGTCGGGGTGAGCAATCAATTGGCCATACAATTGAACGGAGGATATGTTTTCCCCAATAATGAAGACAATGGCAATGGTGGTTCCGGCAAATTGCTGGAAGCAGGAATTGGTTATTACAACAACCTGAATGAGCGACTAGTATTCGATATATATGCCCTTGGAGGTATTGGCCGCATGGAAAATCATTTCCCAGGCACCGTGGCAAACAACCCTGGCACTACGGGTAAAATATCTGCCAGCCTGACGCGCTGGGGACTACAGCCCGGCCTGACTTTTCATACAAGGTATTTTTCGGTTTCAGGGTCGGCAAGAGTTGTTGGTCTGTATTTTTCAAATATCGATGGCAGCCTGGTATTCGACAATGAAGATCAGGCTGCATACCTGAAAGACCACCGGTCCGCTTTTTTGCTCGAACCCGCTTTGACACTCCGTGGCGGACTGGAAAAAATCAAGTTGCAATTGCAGGTAATGAAGAGTTTAAACCTATCTGATTCCCAATTCCGGCAAGATGATTCGCTGCTGTCGCTTGGGCTGCATTTCAGGTTGTAAATCCGGTGTGACGAGCGTTGGGTCAGTGTGAATGATCGGCAGCCGGAGCAGTAGCATCGTGTTTGCCGAATTTCTCAATCGCTTGCGGGTCGTATTTCACATTGATGTTGATCCACATCAGTCTGGAAATACGAAAAATGTACACAAAATTGACGGCCATAAACAACACCAGCATACCAAAGGCACTGTTGATGCTCCATCCCATGCCCCAGGTAAAAATACCGACGAACAACAGGGAAAACCAGCCCGTCCAGATATAGGAAATAAACATGGCGCCGTAGTAATACCCAGGTTCGGGGAAATAGTCCAGGTCGCATTTCGGACAGCGCTCCAGCATATCGAAGGGTTTTACAAACGACCAACTTCCGGTTTGGAATGTTTCTCCTTCATGACAACGCGGGCATTTCAGGTAAAAAATACTATATGCTTTCGAGGGATGGGTATGCTGACTTGGCATGGCTGCTTATGTAAAAATGAAAGCGCCAAGGTACGACGGGTGTGCGGATTTGCAATTGCACTTTTTCGCTGGGATTGGGTGTTTTTTTGTGTTTTTTGGTGTTTTGGTGTTTTGGTGTTTTGGTGTTTTGGTGTTTTGGTGTTTTGGTGTTTTGGTGGGCTTCGCTCTTGGCATATGTAAAAAAGGGTATGCTTATTTTCAATGCCAAGAGCGAAGCCCTCCAAAACACAAAAACACCAAAACACCAAAAAACACTCTTGTCACCTCCTCTTCTGCGATGGAAAAAGCCTTTTCAGCAAAGTAAGCGGGGAAAAATCCTGCCTGGAAAGCAATTCTCGCACAAATGCCAGTTTGAGGTGTTTGTGCGCGCTGGATACAGCAATCACCAGCGTATGAGGCGCCTGCTGGTTTTCTGTTCTGACATGGTGAAGCGCGTCGAGTCGCCAATCGTGCGACTGGATTGCGTCTTCCGGCATAGTCATGTGATCAAGATCGGTAATACGGTAGCCATTTCCAGCCAGGTTTTGAAGGGTTTCCGAAAGGGAGGCGGTGTAAGTCATATTAAAAAGAGGGTTGATTAGAATATAGGAAGTTGTTTGAACGGCGCGGCACGCGATAAAAGTATTGCATAATTAAAAAATAATATACCATTTTCCGGCAATGGTTTTTTGTCGGCAACATTTCCATAAACGCGCTTGTTTCGTATGTTTCGGCATGTACTTTTTTCGATTGCTGTTTTGTTGCAGCCTCTTGCTATTGCTTGTCAACCGTAGTCAGGCACAGGAAATCACACAGGATTCCTCCGTGCGTTTTTTTGGCGTTCCGCTCGTTTTTTTTAGTTCGGATACCAAATGGGGCGGAGGAGCAGGCGGTGTATTGACATTTCGTGGGTATCGACTTCGTTCGAGTGTCACATTTAGCCTCACTTACACACAGCGCAAACAATGGCTGGCCCTTTTTCCCTTTGTATGGTATGGTCGCCGTGGGAACTGGCGCGTATATGGCGAGGCTGGCTGGGTGAATTACACCTATCGTTATTTTGGTCTGGGAAATAATTATTCGAATGACTATGTAGAGTATTACAAAGCCGAATATCCACGGCTGCGCATTACGGCTACGCGCAGCATCAACCGACGCTTATCGGCAGGCTTGCGCACCTATCTGGAAGGCTATCGCATTATTGAAAAAGAGGCCGGCAAGGAACTGGATCAACATAAAGTAATCGGCGCCGAGGGCGGTTTTTCTTCCGGCCTCGGGCTTGTCGCTTTGTTGGATACGCGAGAGAACCAGTTTTTCCCGCGCAATGGCTGGTATGTGGAGGCCACACTTTCCGGTGAGCATCCGCTTACCTTAAGTACATTCCGTTACCTGCGTTTTTTGGTTGATGCAGCCCATTATCAGTCGCTGGGAGGCAAGTGGGTGCTGGCAACACAGTTGTACTCACAGTTTACGACCCCTCAGGCGCCGTTTTTTCAATTGCCTTCGCTCGGTGGGAACCGGCGTCTGCGCGGGTATCCCGATTTTAAATACCGCGATCGCCATGTAGTGCTGCTCCAGAATGAACTGCGCTTCCCGTTAGTCTGGCGTTTCAAGGGTGTGGCATTTGCTGCTGCAGGCGCTGTATTCGGCACTCCACACGAACGCACACGATGGCGCCTCAACGGCGGAGTCGGGTTGCGGGTAGAATTTGACCGCCAGCAACAGCAACACTTGAGGCTCGACTACGGCTGGGGCGAGTTTCCGGGCAACTCCGGGTTTTATCTGACTTTTGGCGAAGCATTTTGAGTTGAATAAGAAATCCTGCCAGTTTTCGTTTTTTCTGAAAACTGTTTTACATGAGAACATCCCTTTTTCTGTACCTGTTGCTGTCGACCGCGTTTCCGGCAATTGCACAAAAAAGCCCCGTGTCTTCTTCCCGAATCCTCGACTTGCGTGATGCCTTATCGCGGAAAGTGATACAGGTAGAAGTGACCGGCCTGGGCGGCCACCATGGAGAATGCCTGAAAATTACCTGCAAGAACCTGGGAGGGCAGCAAATACGCGTGCATTTCCCGCAGGGGCAGTTGATGGAACCCGCCGACTCCAATCAGCAAACCCTGGTAGTGGCCGAGGAAAAATGGCTGGCCGTTTCCACAAAAAAGCCGGCTGAAATATTGTTAAAAACTTTTTGCACCCAAGCCGGCGACCTCTCCCCTACCCGCGGCTCCCTGTTTTCTGTGGCTGCCATGGCGCCAGAAACGCTTTGTAAAGTGCTGCAATACATTTCTGAGCACGGAAAAACGGAGGATGTGGCCGCTCAGGCAGCCGTTTGGGCTACCATCAGCCGTACAGGGCTGGGCAGCATCGGCGACCCCCAACTTACACAATTTGTAGCCCTGCAATTGGGAAAAGCAACACCTTCCTACCGCATCAGACACGAAAAAGTGGAATCAGTGCCAGGCAAGGCGGCCGATCTGGGCAAAGCCCTGGTCGTAGAGGGCAATTTTATGTACTATCTTGAAAAGGATGAAATGGTGCGAATGGTGCTGCTCGACGAGTCAGGCGCTCTGGTAAAAACCATTTCCAAAGATGAAAAAATGATAGCAGGCGAACATCGCAGCGGACTGCAACTGCAGGTGTGGAACCTCCAGCCCGGCAAATACATCGTACGTATGCAAACCAAAGACGGACGTGTGATCAAGGATATGGAAGTGGAGTTTTAGACTAGGTTGGGGACTTTTTCCAGCAATGCAGTTCGGTTTTTCCTTACACATTGTAAAAGAAATACGATAGTGCGGATTGTGCGGATTATATGGATTTTTGTGGCCTCACTGTTTATCTAGCCCAACATGTCTTTACAACTAAAGTCCACGTTTGTATTCGCACTCCATCTTTTCGTAACCATTCTGGCCTGGGTAGCACCGTTTCTTTTTTCCTGGCAATGGTGCATCGCGGCATACACAGCCGTCATGCTTCAGTTTACCATATTTGGCAAGTGCCTGATGAACGAACACCATGGACTGGCCGAGGAGGGCGACCGTATTTTCTACACGGATTTGCTGGAAAAAATGAACCTCCACTTCGATCGAGCCAGTGTAAAATGGGTCGTTCGCCGATTGTTGTATCCGGTATTGGGAGTCGTGGCGCTTGTCTGGCAAGTGATACTGGGTAATGCGCCGTTGTTGTTTTAGAAGGTTTCCTTAAAGTGGAGCCACTGTATTTTTTTCGAAACGGGGCTACATTTTTCCTGTAGAGTAATTTCTCGCAGAACTCGCAGATTAATACGCAGAATTCGCAGAACGTAGAGTACACATTTAACCTCGATGAATACAAGGTGCACTCTACGTTCTGCGAATTCTGCGTATTAATCTGCGAGTTCTGCGGGAAATTACTCTACGGGAAATTACTCTGCAAAAAAATCCCGAATCCTGGCTTACACCAAAATTCGGGATGTCTAATATTTAATAATGGCTGTATGAACCGGCACTGCGCCAGTTCATACAGTTTTTGATCTCATCGAATGATGGTTACATCGCCTTTGAACGTTTCGATTTGTCCATCCAGGAATTCAATTTCAGCAGCCCAAACGTACACGCCTGGCTGACCTTTTTCACCTCGGATGGTACCATTCCAGGCATGCGTCAGGTCGTTGGGCAGGAAGTTCTGCACTTCGAATACTGCATCGCCCCAGCGGTCAAAAATTAGCCATTTGTGGATTTTGACCACATCTTTTCCGCCTTGAATCATCAATACAGAGCGCAGCGGATCGTCGCTGTTCATATTGAAAATATTCGGAATAAACACCTGGCGATCTTTTCTGACCGTGATATTCAGCACATCACTGGCAACACACCCATTTTCATCCTGAACTGTCACAATATGTCTGTTCGACTGCAATGGCAGGTAAGCGAATGTGCAGCAATCTGCCGAATCACGGTTGGGCGACTGGTTCCATTTCACTGTTGAAATCGGTGTTTCATTGGTAATCACGGCCTGCACCGTAACGCTGTCGCCGAGGTGAACAAACATATCAGGGCCCAGTTCAACAAACAGTTCGCCTGGTTCCACGATGTTAACCAGTGTATCAAGAATACAACCATTCGCATCTTCCAGCGAAATGGTGTATTCTCCTGCGTTCAGGTTGCTGAACTGATCGATGCTGCTGGCAGTTGCACCATTGAGGCTGTACATAAATGGTTCCACCCCGCCATTGACGCCAGTGATGGCAATTACGCCGTTTTCATCTCCAAAACATTTGATGTCGCGGACTGTGACATCGAGAGAAGTAGGCACATTCGGGTCGGTGGCCACCTGTACCGACTGGGTACTGGTACACCCGTTCAACAGATTGGTTACCAGGAGAGTGTAGGTGCCCGGAGCATCTACCACTGGCGCAAGGGTATTGGCACCAGACAAGATATTGCCACCCGTTGTGGTCCAGTCATAGGAGAATGAACCGCCTGTGGAGGTGCCATTCCCATTGATAGACAACGAAGTCGTGGTACAATTCAGGCTTCCCGGTACCGTAGCCACAATCGTCGGCTGGGTGAAGTTGGCAGAAACATTTACAGGTATCGGGTTGACGCATCCATTGCTGGCAACCACGTTGAACGTGTAGGCGCCTGCCGTGGTAATCGTAACCGTTTGAGTA
Organism: Saprospiraceae bacterium; assembly: GCA_016787415.1. Taxonomy (GTDB): domain Bacteria; phylum Bacteroidota; class Bacteroidia; order Chitinophagales; family Saprospiraceae; genus M3007. The sequence goes on from JAEUUT010000060.1 coordinate 54,138, forward strand.
GTTGCGTTAAAGCCATTAGGGCCCGACCAGAAGAAAGATGCACCCTGTGTAATAACATTACCGGTGATGCTGCCCACACCATTATTGGTACAGTTCAATTCATCGCCTTCAGCAGTACCCAGCGGGAAATTGGCATCCACGTTCATCTGGGTGGAAGCAACCGTCGTACAACCGTTTGTGGCTGTTACCGTTACGCTATACGCGCCAGGCAGGTTGACATCCACCGTCGACTGGTTGGCATTGCCCGCATTGATACCCTGGCCTTCCCATTCGTAGAGGGAACCCGGATCCGAACTGGTAGCCACAAGCGTTCCGGTTGGACTTTGACAGGTAATCGTATCGCCTTGTGCGCTTGCTACCGGAGGTGCAGTATCCAGATCAACCAGAACATTGTCAGTAGACTGACAACCCGAAACAGGGTTGATGACAGTGAGCATATAATTTCCGGAAACGGTAACAGAAATCGAAGCATTGTGTTCGCTGCCCACTGGCACGCCGGTACCCGACCAGGTGTATTCCAGTTGTCCGCTTGGAGAAGTGGAAGCACTTCCATCCAGTGTTACCTGGGTTACGGCACATGTGATCGTCTGATCGACACCTGCTGCGGATACCGGCAGGTTTTGATCCTGTAATACTTCTACATCGTCGGTAGCGCTACAACCATTGAGGTTGTTTACAATGGTCAGTGTGTAAGGGCCGACGCCCGTAACAACCGGGTTTGCAGAAGATTGATTGCCTGCGTTGATGCCCGCGCCATTCCATGTGATGGTGTAATCCGTCCCGCTGCTGGAGCCTGTAGACATCAGTGTTACACCCGAGGTGCTGTTGGCACAGGTAAGCGTCTGGTCTGGCCCTGCAAAAACAAAGGGCGGATTAATATCTTCCAGTACCGTCACCTGATCGGTATTGGTGCAACCGTTTTGTGTATTGGTGACGGTGAGGATATAGTTGCCAATGAGGTGTACATTGGGGGAGTTGAGGGTTTCTTCTCCTGCAACAATACCCGGACCTGACCATTGATAGGTAAATTCGGCGCCACTCTGCGATAATGCACCATCCAGTTGAACGGTGTCGATGGCGCAGGTCAACGTTTGATCAATACCGGCGGAAGTGATGGGAAGCACAGCATCGCGGCCCACATACACCATATCCGTGGCGGTACAATGGTTGTCGATATTGGTAACCGTAACAATATAGGTACCAGAATCTGACACCATCGGACTGATGACATTGAAATTACTGGAATTGATACCACTTCCCTGCCACAGGTATTCAATATCGGTTCCTGTGCTGGAATTGGAGCCATCTATGGCCTGCGTCGGAGTCAGGCAGTCGAGCACCAGATCGGCGCCGGCGTCTGCTGTTGGCGGTGTAACATTTTCGTCAATTACAACCGCATCGGTAGCCGTACATCCGTTGACCGGATTGGTAACCAACAGGGTGTAAGTATCTGGAAGTGTAATGACCGGGTTTTGTTGCGTTTCGTTAGCGGCAGTAATCCCTTGTCCAACCCAGAAATAGTCAAGACCAGCGGTAGAACCGTTTCCGTTCAGGGTGATGCTGGTCTTTTGACAATCCAGTCGATCATCCGTACCTGCTGCGGCAATCGGGGCGACCTTATCTTCCAGAACAATAACAGTATCTTTTGAAACACAACTGTTTATGGTGTTGGTCACTGTTAAAATGTAGGCATCCGCCAGCGCTACATCGGGCGTGAGCGATGCTTCATTTACAGGTGTAATACTCTGACCGGCCCAAAGAATTTGAACGCCGTTACCATTAGAAGAGGCGCTAGCATCCAGCACGATCAATGGATTCTGACACGTTATTACCGTATCGGCGCCGGCATCTGCTACCGGATAATTGAGGTCTTCTGCAATATCTACGTTGCTGAGCGCAATACAACCGTTTGTCTGGTTGGTCACTTGAAGTTCATAAGAGCCTGCAACAGCAACATTGAGTGTAGGCAGCGCTTCATTTCCTGTATTGATATCCGGCCCTGTCCAGAGGTATTTAATATTCGCTCCTGAAGAAGAATTGCCACCGATCGGCACCATACTGTGCGCACAATCAATAATCTGGCTGGTTCCGGCATTCGCTACCGGCGCAATAGAATCTGATACTACAAGTGCGTCGGCAGTAGCGGTACAAGTGTTGCCGGTATTAGTAATCAGCACAGTATATGTGCCAGATTGATTCACTACCGGGCGCGGGAGATTTTGCGTGGCGGCTGTAATACCCGGTCCGCTCCACAGGAGTGTAAACCCGGCGCCTGTCGAAGAACCGCTTGCATCCAGCGTGTCTGTATGGTTGTTGTAGCAGTTCAAAGTAAGGTCTGCACCTGCCACTGAAATCGGCCCCAGCGTATCAATCGTAATGATTACTTCATCCGTGTTGGTACAACTATTGGCGATATTGGTAACCGTCAGGTTGTAAGTGCCTGGCAAATTAATATTTTGCGGGTTAAGCGTCGAACTGTTTGCACCTGAAATCCCCGGCCCTGCCCAGAGGTATTGAATATTAGCGCCGGTAGTAGAATTGGAGGCATCAATATTCACGCTGGTTACCGTACAGTTCAACACCAGATCAGCACCTGCTTGCGCCGTTGGGACGCTGGAATCTTCCGTGATGACTACCTGATCGGAAGCCGTACAGTGGTTAACAGTATTGGTAACAACAAGGGTATAGGTGCCGGGATCGACGATGGTCGGATTGGGCAACGTTTCATTGGACGCATTGATACCCGGTCCACTCCAAATAAATGCAATAGAAGAAGGGCCACCGCTACCGTTCAGGGCAATGCCATTTGGAGTTGTGCAGGAAAGCAAGGAATCCGTGCCAGCATCAACCGTCGGATTGGCAATATCCTGCAAAATCGTAACGTTGTCGGTAGCCGTACAATTGTTATTTGCATTGGTAATCGTCAGCGTATACAAACCCGGGGCATTCACTTGCGGCGTGTAGGAAGACTGGTTTCCGGCATTGATACCAGGCCCCGTCCATATAGCGCTGAATCCGGCGCCCTGCGACGAATTGCCACCGTTGAGAACAATGCTCGTAACCGTACAATTCAGCGTGCTGTCATTTCCTGCCAGCGCCGTCGGATAGGCTACCAGATTGGTTATCAGGGTAGTGTCGCTGGTTGAGCAGCCGTTGTTCGCATTGTTAACCGTTAGAATGTACGTTCCACTGGAAGAAACCACCGGCATCGGCTGATTTTGATTGGCGGCCGTGATGCCAGGCCCCGCCCACACAACAGTAATTCCTGCACCTGAACTGGTGCTTGCGCCACCCAGCGTTATGGTTGTCACAGTGCAACTCAAGGCCTGATCTGCGCCTGCGTTTGCCACAGGAGCATTGGCATCCTGAGAGATGATCACCTGATCGGTAGCGGTGCAATGGTTGACAGGATTGGTTACCTGCAAAGTATATGTGTCGGGAACATGTACGATCGGGTTCTGGATGGACTGGTTGCCTGCATTAATATCCAGTCCCGTCCACAGGAAGGTTACACCTGCCGGGCCACCGCTACCGTTGAGCGTTACACCATTGGTGGAGGAGCAAGTCAAAATCTGGTCATTGCCGGCATTTACGGTTGGAGGAGTGATATTTTGGGTCACCACTACTACATCCGTTGCAGTACAGGTGCTTACAATATTGGTCACAGTAATCGTATAGGTACCTGGCAGGCTTACTTGAGGCGTGTACAAATTTTGGTTGGAAGCATTAATGCCTGGCCCCGACCAAATAGCAGTAAAGTTGGCACCCTGGGATGATCCCGAACCATTCAGGGTGACATTTAAAATGCTGCAATTCAAAATGGAGTCGGCGCCTGCATTGGCAGTAGGTAGCGTTGTCAATTGAGCCACTTGCACCGTATCCGTATCGGAACATCCATTTCCGGTATTCAATACACTCAGGATATAGGTACCGCCTGTTGATACACTGGGAGATTGCTGGTTTTGATTTGCGCCGGTAATACCCGGTCCTGTCCAGGTATATTGGAACGTGCCGGCGCCACCGGCAGAACCGCTGAGTACCACACTGGATTGCTGACAGTTGATCGTCTGGTCGGCGCCTGCGCTGGCTGTTGGCGGGGTATTGTCCTGATTGACGGTAGTAGTAGCCGTTTGTGAGCACCCATTGGCCGGGTTTATTACTGTAACGATATATGATCCGGGGGCATTCACCGTCGGATTTTCCTGTTGCTGGTTGCCGGCGTTGATACCGGGCCCGCTCCAACTATAGTTGGCAGGCGTTGCATTGGATCCGCCATCGAGCGTTACCGTAGGTTGTGTACAACTGATCGAACCACCAACGGCCGTAGCAGTTGGCAAGGTGTTGTTCGGAACAACAGTCGTCGTGGCAATAGAAGTACAGCCATTGCCCGGATTGGTAATGGAAACCGTATAGGTACCACCCGCACTTACACTTGGGCTTTGTAAAAATTGATTGGATGCGTTAATTCCCGGCCCGGCCCACTGATAATTGACGCCTGAAGTCGGCGAACTGGATTGCAGCGTCACATTGGGCACTGCACAGGTGATAGTGCCCCCGGTAGCGTTTGCTCCAGGGAATGCTGCCGTTGAAGTGACATTTACAGTAGCCGTGTCTCTACAGGTTGTTCCCGAAACCGTATTGGTTATGATCAGATTATAAGTACCGGGCCCCATTATATTATGGTTGGCCCCGGTACCCAACACCGTCCACGCCGCATCTGTCCACCTGTATGTAGATGTCGGTAATGCTGTTGACCCCGTACTGTTCAAAGTGAGGTTCGGATTCGTGCAATTGATCTGGGGGACTGCCGGAATATTGGCAACAGCCGGGACAAAAACGATCGTAAAAGTGAGGATGGTGTCACAGGTATTATTGTAAACCAGTTGCTGTTGTTGCGGCCCTGGATTACAATAACTGGTGCCATTCAATACAAAACAAGACCCCTGGCATATATACTTGGTTCCCAGGTTCTTGAAATTTTGAGGCTTTACAGTGATGACCTGTCTGACTGTACTGTCGCATCCCAGATAGGAAGTATAATGTGCAGTAAGCGTTGTATTACCAACCGGGAGTGTGGTGGTGGTATATGGCGCTTCCGGATTGGTAAACACGCGGTCTTCATAACACAGGGTAAGCGGTGGTTTTACGGTAGTGGGCAGCAAAGTCAACTGTACAGGCAAACAAGCCTGGTTAGGCGCATAACACGGGTTACCCGCCGCTACACATACACTTCCATTCACAGGCGTAGTACCAAAAGTAACGGTAACTGTCGTACCACCTGGTGCAGCAATTGTAGCCGTGTTGCCGGCAGAACCATTGATATGCGATCCGGCAGGTCCCGTCCAGCGGTACCACGAAGCATTATCAACAGGTGGAATAGTGTAAACCCCCATGGCGCCCGGGCACAATTGAGTCGGGCCATCAGGTTGTTCAGGCACACCAGGGGCGGGTGGTGTCACGGAGCCCTGAGTAATATCTATATCAAAATCACAGACGTCGCCGAACGAACCGTCAATCATGAGATAGTAGGTTTGTCCGGGTACGAACTGATCATACGACAGGGTAAGCGGTATGCCTTCACCATTTACGATGCCTGGATTACAGGCAACGGCGTCCGGAGCATTACAGGCATCAAAAAAGGCTATTTGAATACCTTCTCCCATCAGGCAATTGGTTGGTGTGGCTACAATTTCCATGCTATTGGAAGTAGCCACGAATCCGAGCCACTGGTCGTTGTGTACCACAATCTGGCCGCAGATGAGGTTTTGGGTAGAAGGAGTGCCCCCGCTGGTACCCATATAACCGTCAAAATCGCAGTATACACAGGTTTGATTGCAGGCGCTGGCGCCTTGTGGAGGCGGGTTGGGACAAGGGTTTGAAATTTGAGATTTTACTTCAAACAAAAAGAATAAACAAACAGTGAGAGAGAGGAGTAATTTTTTGTGCATGAGAACCGCAGTTTGGATAACCGTTTAAACAAGACAAAAGAGATATACCACTGTTCCGCATCTGCAAACAGTCGGGTATATACGCGAAAATAAATTGATTAGATGTAATTGGGTGGAGATGCCTTCACGCTCGGTTGAAGTGGTTCAATGGAGGCAAGCGGAGTCAATTGAGGCACGGCAAAAAACGGAAATTTTTACCGCATATCGTATGAAGCGAATTTTTTATTCGTGGGAAATGGGATTTTATGCAAATGTCCTGCCCCGGCTTTAATGTTAAGCCGGGACAAGACATCCGATCAAACTATTTAAAGACTGTTACGTCGCCTTTGTACAACACCCGTTCACCATCAATAAACCTGACTACCGCAGTGAAAATGTAGACGCCCGGGTTCACTTCTTTTCCTTTAAAATTGCCTTTCCAGCCTTTGGTCAGGTCGTTGGGCATGAATGGGCCGGACTGGAACATCTGATCACCCCAGCGGTCGTATACCTGGAAACTTTCTACTTCCGCTACATCTCGCCCGCCGAAAACAGTTACCACATCATTTTCAGCGCTACCGATTTTGATAATGTTCGGAATATAAACGTGTCTTTCCTGATCCACAATGAGGAAGGTACGGTCGCTGGTTGCACATCCATTCGTGTCAATAATCCTCAAATCGATAAAATGAGAAGTCAGCGGAAGGAAATCCTGTTCCAGCGTACCTGCTTTGAGGGTATCATAAACCGGATTCCAGTACAAGGTATCCAGGAAGGAGAAAGGTACATTGATCAAGGCTTCGAGGTGTACCGAATCTCCCAGGGCTACAGTAATATCGGCGCCCAGGTTGAGTAGCAGTTGCGGCGGCTCATTTACCTGAAGGTTATCCGATGACCATTCGCATCCGTTGGCATCCTGCAAAGTAATGGTATACTCGCCCGGCAGCAATGCAGAATAGATCCGCTGGCTGGTGAACGGGCCATCATTTAGCGAAATCAATACGGGCGGATGGGTGCTGATGATAGAGTCTACAGTGATACTACCGTTTTTGTCGCCCCAGCAACGTACATCTATTACTGAAATAGCATTTGCAAACGGCAATTCGTCATCGACAGTAACGACTGCGGCATCCGAAGCCGTACAGCCGGCACTGTTGGTTACCAGGAGCGAATACAAACCTGCTTGTCCTGTAATCAGGTTAATGGTATTTCCAATCAGGCTTGTATCCCGACGCCATTCGTACACAATACCTGCGCCGGAACTGGTGCCAGGTCCGCCAAGTGTGGAAGACAGCACCAGGCAGTTGAGTTGCTTGTCCGCGCCTGCATCGGCTACAGGTAAGGGGTCAATCACTACTTCTACGGTCGCTTCGTCAGAGGGGCAAGGCGCAGGCGCTGTGCGCGTGTATTTGAATCTATACGTTCCGGCAGGCTGCCCATTGGTCAGGAAGGTGCCCGTTTGTGCATTGAAAGCGCCTGCCAAAGATGGCACGCTCGATACTTCAGACCAGGTACCACCCGGGTCAGCCCCTGTGAGTAGATTAATCAGTTGAATAGGTAATGCTGTTCCCTGACAGAATCGAACCGGTTCGTTGGGCGTTCCGGCCGACAAGGTTTGGTTTACATTCACCGTTACAGACTGACTCAGGTTGGTCGTACAAGTTGGGTTGTTTCCACTGGCTACACTGATCAATGTATAAGAGGTTGTGGCAAGGGGCGATACCTGAATGGTAGTGCCCTGCTGACCGCTGATTGTCACAGTGTTGTTGTTGGACGTTCCGTTTGAATACGTTACCGTCAGTGGGTAGTTGCCTGTTCCGCTGAATTGCAAGGGTGAATTGCTGCCTGCACAGATAGTAGCATCTCCAGCCAGAGTGGCCGTTGGCAATGGCCGCCACTGCACCGGGGTGCCATTGGCCACCGAGAAGCAGGGCTCATTGGTGTCAATATTCCCGTTTACATTATTGCCGGCAATGGCAGAAATGTAATAAGTGACACCTGTCTGCAATCCGGATGAGAAGGAGAAGGTCGGCTCATCGGAAGTGGCATAAACCGTACCGAGTGTAGAGCCGGATTGGTTATGAAGGACAAACAGGACAATATCGTCGGCATCTGTTGTGGCATCATCATTCCATTCGGCTGTAGCAGGCTGGTCCTGACAAAATGCAATCGGCGCAGTATTCATCGTACCGGCATCCGTCTGGCAGTTACAGTTTTTAATACCTGTTACCACCTCGCTTTCACAACCATTGGCATCGATCACGGTAAATGAATACACCGAGTTGTTGGGCAGCAATACGGAAGTAAAATTATTACCGCTGAACGTGCCGCCAATTCCGGAAGCAGTATAGGGAGCCGTACCGCCCGAAACACTGAATGTAACGGTGTATTGTGTATTGGTGCCATTGCAGGTTTCATCCAGACCATTTACTACTGGCAATTCATTGAACGTGATTTCCACCTGATCGGATGCGACACAAATGGAATTGCTTTCTTCCCACTGAAACACATATACACCCAGCATATCCACGATCACATTGCTGTTGGGGGCGTTACCATCCGAGAAAGTAGCAGTTCCCGGACCACTTACTTGCGTCCAGACTCCGCTGAAAGCACTTGCAACTGCCTGTAAATCAAAACTATTTCCACAAACAGCAGCATCTAGTCCCGCATTAGGCGTCGGGTTTTGCAGGAAAACAACCGGCTGACCTTCCGCGACAGAAAAACAAATATCCTGCGGGTTGGGGAATCCGTTGTTGCCTGGATTGCCCGCCACGCGGGAAATGTAGTAGGTAACGCCCAGCGACATGCCTGGTTGAATTCCAAAAATACCGGTCGTGTTTTGCGCATAAATATCGCCCAGCGCCTGGCCCGACCCATTGTGCAGTACATAGGAAATGACGTCGTTTCCATCCAGTACCTGGTCTGCATTGGCTACGGCTTGTACGGTATTGCCCTCACATGCTGTCAGTGTCGTCAGCGACATAGTACCGGCATCCGTGGCGCAATCGCAACTAAATGATCCGGAGATATCAGGCATCGTACAGCCATTTACATCTGTAATCGTGTACAGGTAAGGGTTTCCGTTTGGAATTGGCGCCGACACATAGGTAGCGCCATTGATTGGATTGTTATTGACCGAATAAGGTTGTGTGCCACCCTGTATATCGATCGTCACGGTATAATTCTCGTTGGCTGGATCACAATCACGTGTCAAATCTGCCAGCGAGGGGTTATCGTTAAACGTCAGTACAACATCATCGGTGTCCGTGCAGCCATTCTGTTCCAGCGTCCAGGTTACGGTGTACTGACCTGATGCTGAGGCAGTTGCTTGCGAAACGGGGTCTTGCAGGTCGCTGATCGTGAGCGTTGCACCGGAAGGTGCGGCGCTGACGATCCACTGTCCGTTGCCCGTTCCACTTCCAGCCAGCGTGATAACTGAGCCGCATACTGCATTGTCGGGGCCTGCATTGGCTACCGGATTTTGGTAGAAAACAACTGGCTGGCCTTGCGCAACCGACAGGCACAAGTCCGTCGGGTTGGGGAATCCACTCAGGTTATTTCCTACTACAAACGAAACATAGTAGGTAGTACCGTAGGTCATGCCCGCCTGGAATGAGAATGTGCCCGTATGATTCTGAGCAACGACGGTTCCAAGCGATGTGCCGGAATTGGTATGCAGTACAAATGCCGAAACGTCGTTTCCATCCAGTGTTTCGCCGCCGAGATGGGTAGCGGTAATACTTTCCCCTTCGCATGCCTGTTGAGGCGTGAGGCTCATTTGGCCGGCATCCGTGGTGCAAGCGCAATTGACAACGCCCGTAAGGACAGGAGCGGTACATCCATTGGCATCGGAAATCGTAAACGAGTAGCCCTGGCCGTTCAGAATAGGCGCAGATACGTAGGTATTTCCGGTCATGGGCACACCATTTACTGTATAAGGTGTTTCCCCGCCACTGATTGGAATCGTAACGGTGTAATATTCATTGGCCGAATCACATGCCGTCGTAATAGTACCTGCTACTGGCGTGCTGTTGAATGTGATGGCTACATCATCGGAATCTGTACAGCCGCTATTGTCCAGCGTCCATGTCAGGGTGTACGTGCCGTAGGTAGTTGCTGTGATATTACTGATATTGCTATGCAGGTCATTAAAGGTAATGGTGCCTCCCGCTGGCGCTCCTGTTACCGACCAGGTGCCATTGGTGCCCACATTTCCGGTAAGTGCAATAGAAAGGCCGCAAATTTCATCGTCTGCACCAGCATTTGCCACCGGATTTTGGTGGAAAATAACCGGCTGGCCTTGTGCTACGGAAAGGCACTGGTCGCCCGCAACATCTGGCATACCACCTACATTGTTTCCTACAACATAGGAAACGTAGTACGTCGTTTCGTACGACATCGGCGCCTGGAAACTGAAGGTCCCACTTGTATTCTGGGCAATAATATTGCCCAGGGTGGTGCCCGAATTGGTATGCAACATATAGGCAGCCACGTCGTTGCCATCGAGCGTTTCACCGCCCAGGTGTTGAGCCGTTATGGATTGGCCCTCGCAAGCCGACAGTGTTTGCAGGCTCATTTGACCGGCATCACTGGTGCAGGCACAGTTAAAGGTACCCGATGTTGCCGGTGAAGAACAACCATTTGCATCTGTTACTACAAAGGAATACGGGGAGCCGCTGACAATTGAATCAGAAACAAACTGGTTTCCACTAACCGTGCCGCCTGGTACGGTGTATGGTGCTGTACCGCCATTGATCTGGAAGGACACCATATAGTACAGGTTGGTGCTTTCACAATCGGTTTGAACCTGCCCAACCGTAGGATTCGGGTTAAAATTGATCGTCACAGTAGCATCATCCACGCAGTTTCCATTAGACTCGGTCCAACGGAAAACATACTGCCCCGAAGCACTTACCGTAACACTGGAAGTAGGGCTGGTAGGATTTGCAAAAGTGGCAATTCCAGTGCCTGAAACAGTCGTCCAGGCGCCTGTACTACCAGCAACACTGTTCACTGCGTTGAGGCCGATGGTAAGCGCACAGGTAGAAGTATTGGTACCTGCATTGGCATTGGGCACGGCTTTTACCTGAACAGGGAAGCAACCTTGCGGGCCTGGGCCGCAGGTACTCAAGGCTTGTGCGCAAACCGTTCCGCCTGTGCCTGTGCCCCAGTTTACAACCAGGTTAAGTGTATTTTGTCCGCTGACGATCGTGCCACCAGTAACGGTCCAGGCATATCCAATGGCCCCTGGAATAGCAGTGATGGAGTAATTGCCGTTTGTTCCGGAGCAAAGAGTGGCATTACCCGTAACAACAGGAGTAGCCGGTGGAGAATTGAGTGTTACGTTGAAACAATTCAATGCACTGGAATCGCAGGCATTGACGGACCGGGCACAAATGCTACCCGACGCAACGTTGGCATCCCAGGTTACATTGACAGAGGTAGTACCATTGCCGCTGGTGATCGTGCCGTTTGTAATAGACCAGTGGTAAGAGGTGGCTCCGGAAACAGCCGTCACCGTATAAGTACCTGTACCTGTAGCACAGGCCGTTGCATTACCTATAACGTTGGGCATAGCAGGGGCGCCTGTTATTTGCACGGGCAGACAGGCAGGCAGGCTCGGAGCACATGCACCTTGTACGCTGACGCACACATTCCCGCTGGCTCCTGTGCCCCAATTTACTGTAATAGTATTGGTTCCCTGACCGGCTGAAATGGTACCGCCAGTCACCGTCCAGTTGTATGTATTTACATTGGGATTGGCCGGGATGGTGTATGTAACATTAGAGTTTGCACAAACAGTGGCACTGCCTTGTGGCTGTGAGGCCGTAACCGTCGGGTAAACAGATACTGGTATACATATTTGAGCGCTCATCCCGCAACTGTTTACCGCTTTTACGCATACGTTGCCTCCAGTAGTGTTGTTCCACAACACTGTAACAGTGTTGGTATTTGCGCCAGAAGTTACGGTTACACCCGCCGGAAATGTCCAGGTATAAGATGTAGCGCCAGTTACTGGCGGCGTACTGAAGGTTACCGAAGCGCCCTGACAAACAGATGCCGGCCCATTGATCACCGTTGGATCGCTTAGTGTGCTCACCACTTCCGTGACCACCACCGTGGCGGAATCACAACAGGCCCCGCCTATACTCGGGTTTGTTCGACATACTTTTAGTTTATACGTCCCGGGTTCGTCGACGGTGACCGTCGTTCCGGTTGTACCTCCTGTAATATGCCCTCCGTTGCTGGCCGTCCACATATAGTTGCCCGGACTCGACCCCGTGCCGTTTAGTACAACAGTGGGTTGGGTACAAGTAATTTGTTGAGGTGCCTGTATGGTCACATTTGTAACCAACTGTACGACGGTTAGTCGAACCGTTGTATCACATTGATCAGGTTGAGTGGTCGGCAGCAAACGTGTAAATACCCCTGCTGCGCATGCATTGGGAAAGCCTGGCTCGATGGAGCAGTTTCCTTCGCAAATCGTATCTCGTACATTGATCGTTACTGGTTGAATGACGTTCAGGACGAGTGTGGCTTTGTAAGGGCACCCGTTTTGAGTAAGCATTTTCACATACGTTCCTGTTGCACAATACGTTGTTCCATAAAAAGTAGTACACTGAGGCGCACAAAGGTCTTTGGTAACGAAAATATCCTCTACACCCGGATTGATGGTAACATTCACGCAGTTGCTGGTTACTTTTCCGCAGAACGGCGGCGAACTGGAGTTTAACTGCGCCAGCAATTGTGCGGTTGTCATACTGCCGGGAGCAGGGAATAAAGGTTCCTGGCCTTCCAAATAAGACAAGCCGCAAACAGTGTAGGAACCTGGTGCAAAACCAGAAAGGTCGGCGCCTGGGTCATACCCGATAATCGTACCACCTGGGTTTTGGCTGATCACATAAGTGTAATCGTATTCGCTGGCAGGAGGGGCCACGTTGGGCGCCGTGTATGTTGGCGGCAGGTTCAGGTTCAGGGTAGACGCACCTTCACATGCAGTTACGTCTGGCTGGGTCAATGCACCGGCATTGGCAGCACAGGTAAAACAGTCAATACAGGAAGGGTCGCAGAAAATGATTTCATAATCATAAAAGGTACCTACGTCGATGGCCTGCTGGTCGAACACAGTGAGTGTCCAGGTACCGTTTACTGGCCCGGTAAAATTCTCCAGACAGCCGATACTTGGATGATAAGAACCTGTATAGTTGCCATTCAACCCCCAGGCTTGGTTATTGTTCCAGGTTGCTGAAAAACCCGGATCCGGCGCTGCGGCTGCACTACAGGGTACGAATGTGATGTCCCAGTCGGTAAAGTCGGTACCTCCAAAGAATCCGACTGGCCCGATCAGCGTCACAGTTTGTCCACTGGGCGAAGTCAGGGTAATGCGCAGGTCGCCGATGTACTCGTGCTCAAGATGCAAACGCACACCACAAACACCCTGACCATTCTGACCAAGAATTGGGTTACATGCATTTTGTACGTTCAGGAAAAAACTCCCCGTAAAACCGTCAGGCATAAATTGCGGACAGTTGGTACAATTACAAGGGGTTGGTGGTTGTGAAAGAAGAGTGCTGGAATAGTAGAAAAGCATCAAAATAATGAGTTTCCAGCTACGAAACAAACTCTTTTGGGTGAAAGTCTTGTACTTCCAAGAATTAAGCATCGGCAATTAATTTGGCTGAATGGCATTCGCATTCGCGAATATTTGTCAGCAACGCAAAAAAATAGTGTTAGCCCAAAAGTTATTTGGAGAATAAGTTTTTGTTAAGCCTCCGCAAAGTAAAAAACGGATCACAATATTTTGACAAAAATGTACGCTCCATTTAATTTTAACACCGCTCCCTCATTCAAACGGTATTTTTGCCGCCGGAAAACGATGAAAAGAATGCAAAAATTGGGAGCACATATAGAAGCAGTATCCACCTTACGCAAGTCGGGTTCGTGGCAGAGACAACCTGTATTGAAATCGCTGCCTGGCGTCTTAACTTTATTTTTATTTTTTGTTACTTTTTTACAAATAAAGGCGCAGCACTCCGACGGGCTGCTGGTCCGGCTGAATAATGACCATACGCCTGCCTCTATTTTGGATAGATGGGAGCGTGCTATGCATCCTGCGGCGACTGTAGAAAAAAAAGTATCTGAATCCCTCAATGTTTGGCTTATCCGACCCCAAGCCTCTAAAACAGGTACAATGGAATTACTGGATTGGCTTCGCCGGCAACCGGAAGTGTTGGTGGCCCAGTTTAATCACCTGCTGACTTCGAGAAACACTACTCCCGACGATCCTTTATTCCCCCAGCAATGGCAGTTGTACAATTCGGGCCAGAGCGGCGGTACGCCCGGCGCCGACATGGCAGCGCCCGCTGCCTGGGATATTACTACCGGCGGACTTACTACTGCCGGCGACACCATTGTAGTGGCCGTAATCGATGGAGGCGTTGCTCCGCACCCAGACCTGCTCCAGAATTTATGGCACAACAACGAAGAGATTCCCAATGATGGAATTGACAATGACAATAATGGATATACAGATGACTACCGGGGTTGGAATGTGTGGACCGCTACTGATAACATAGAAGGAAACTCCACCGCACATGGCACGCCGGTAAGTGCCTTGATCGGGGCAAGGGGCAATAATGGCAATGGGGTGTCGGGTGTCAACTGGAATGTCAAAATCATGTTTGTAGCCGGTAGCGGGTCGGAAGCCTCTATCCTGGAATCGTACGACTATATTTACAAAGCACGCAAAAGGTATAATCAGACACATGGGCAACAAGGCGCCTTTGTCGTGGCGGTCAATTGCTCCTGGGGCATCAACTACGGCAATCCTGATGATGCCCCGATATGGTGCGCTGCCCTCGATACCCTGGGGCATGCAGGAGTGCTCAGCGTGGCAGCCACTGCCAATATTCCTGTAAATGTGGATGAAGTGGGTGACCTTCCTACTTCCTGCCCCAGCGATTACATGATTGCTGTGACGAGCCTCGACCACAACAACATCAAAGCAGAAAATGCCGCCTGGGGCGCCCAGCACATCGACCTGGGAGCGCCAGGCAAAAATGTGTACACTGCAAACAGCAATGCTGGTTACGGGCTGTTCTCCGGCACTTCCTTTGCCGCGCCGGAGGTAAGTGGAGCGGTTGGGCTGCTATATTCGGCCTCCTGCCCTAACCTGATTGCACTGGCAAAAAGCGAACCTGCTGCGGCAGCCTCTCTTGTGAAAGATATTATCCTGCAAAGCGTTGCTCCAAATGCCGATCTAAGCAACCGAACGCTGAGCAACGGGGCGCTACAGTTGTATCAAATGTTGCAGCACTATGAAAATCAGTGCTCCGATTGCCCCACTCCTTTTAACCTCTATGCCGACAACATTGGCACACAGGGAGCATTGCTCCACTGGATTGGAATTTTCGATTTTGAAGCGGTCAAACTGCGGTGGCATGTAATTTCCAGCCCCGAATGGACTGAAATATCGGTTGGAAACACCTCTTTTCAACTCGACAACCTGGCAGCCTGTACCGCCTATGAGTTTTCGCTGTCTGCCTATTGCACTTCCACGCACGCCTGGAGCGATTGGTCTGACCCATTCGCCTTTACTACCGACGGATGTTGTGCCCCGCCTTCAGCCGTGGAAATTACAGGCACTTCCGTTACAGGATGTTCGGGCGAATGGCCCCCGGTAACCGCCGCCGCGTCGTACAAATACCGGATCAGGGAAGTAAACAGTACTATCTGGGATGAATGGGAAACTACCCAGACTACCTATAGTATATATGGATTATTGCCCTGCACGATGTATGAAGTGCAGGTGCAAACCGTTTGCGATACCGGCAGTACCGTGTACAGTCCATCCACTTTTTTCCAGACAGCAGGTTGCGGGTCGTGTATGGATGCCAATTATTGCCCGGCCGCTGCCGAACAGTCGACTTATGAATGGATCGACAACATTACCATCAGCAACTGGAGCCATTCGGCAGGCCCTGCCGGTGCAGGGTTTCAGAATTTTACGGGCAACCTGGATAACTTATTGCAAATTGCGCCGCTCTGCAATCACCCTGTGACCATTACGCCCGGTTACGCGGGTTTGCCGTACAAGGAGTTTTTTCGCATTTACATTGATTTTAATATGGATGGCGATTTTGAAGATACTGGCGAACTCGCCTTTGATCCGGGTTATGCCCACGATGCTGCCATCTCTGGACAACTCGCCTCGCCCCTCTTTTTTACGCAAGGTCTTACCCGAATGCGGGTGATGATGAAATTCAAAAACCTGAACAACGCGCAGCCCGAACCCTGCGAATCTTTTGATTACGGGCAAGTCGAAGACTATTGCGTGGAATTGGTGAGCAACCCGGCCCCTTCTACCCTGACGCAGCGTGAGCCGATGGAACTGCGCATTTTCCCTCAACCGGTGCAGGATTTCGTCCGGCTCTCCTTTATTTCAGAATTAATGGGTGAATGGGACTGGATAGTAAGCGATATGAGCGGGCGCGTGGTTCAATCAGGTCGGCAAAACCCCGGCAGGTTCAATGAAATCCTGATTCCAGCAAGCGCCTGGAAGCCGGGTATGTACGTCGTTACAGTACGCAAAGACAGTTATGTATTTAAAGGTAAGGTGGTAAAGGCAGAATAGTAATTACAACAGCACCCGTTTCCTTGTTTTGGGAAACAGTTCGGCCAGTTCTTCCGGAAGAGAAGGCCTGTCTGGAAATTGCGCTATCAATTCCTGTGCAATTTCCTTTACCACATTGGTAGCGCCTTTTTGCAACAGCACGGACAACTGCTGGCGAGCATAAGCCGCAGCAGGCTGACCGAAATGGTCGAGCAGGTATTGATGTAGCAGCGTAACGTACCTGTTTTTCAAAAAATCGCTGTATTCCGGCAGCAATTGCGCTTCAAAACGTTGAACCTGGCGAATATCCGGTTCTTCATCCAGCCAGGCCACCAGGGCTTCCCAATCGTTGTCGAGGGCAAGCATAGACGCCAATTTGGCGCGTTCGCCTTTTGCCTGTAACATATCCGCTAGTTCGCGGCGCAGAGCAGGCCAATCGGCAGCGGCTACTTTTTTCAGTTTTTCATACTGTTCAAAACTGCCTGATTGCAAAAATCTGCGCTGTAAGATTTCACGCTGTCGGGCCGTATCGCCCGATTGCTCGGCCAGAAACAGGAGAATATCTTCCATTTCCTTGCGCCAGCCCGTAGGCAGGTCAGGAGTTTGCAAAAAGGCTTCACCTGCCAGTGTCACTGCATCTTTGTATTTCAGGTAATACAAAACAAGCAAGGCAGTCCTGACCCTTTCGGGGTGCCCGCTGTAATCTTCCAACACCCTGGCTACAGCCTCGGCCGATCCCCTGTCGGCCAGTGCCACCAGGAATAGATGCAGCACAAAAGGTGGTGCAGGAGCAGGTGTTTCATCGAAGAGGCGGTTGATTTGCTCAAATTTGGCTGCATCTTTCGCCGCATCCGCCAGGTATTGCAAGGCCTCGCGGCTGCACTCGGATGGGATATGCCCCGCGCTGCCGAGTTCAAACAGAAAGTCCCACACATGATCGCGTAAAGCCTGCGCCACCTCCTCTTTTTTCCAGTTCAGCAGTTGGTGTAGCGCTACCTGCCAGGCTTGCAGGAGCAACGTATATCGGTTATCTGATTGTTGTGGCAAAAAGGCGCCGATTTTGCGTAAAATTGCCGTATTGATAAGAAAAACTGTTTGGAAATTGGACAATGCAAGCGCCGCATCAGCCTGCATACCCAAATCATCCAGCGTTTTTCGCAAGCGTCGGAACTCCGGTTCCCGTACATTTTTTCCTTTGGGAATGACCGAATCGAGCACCAACAGGTACGGATTCTCAGACGCAGTCACCAGGCCCGCAAACCATGTTTTCAGGGCCAAGGCAAAATCCCTGTCGCGGCGGGCATATTCGAGCACAAACTCGGTAATAGCATCGGGTGTAGCATTTTGCAATGCATCCTGCACGGTGAGGCGGCTGCGTTCTTTTTGCTCTTGTTGTTCTGCCTTCGCGCGCTTTTCTTCCTGGCGTTGTTCCAGAAACTGCCGGAGCCGAAGCAGCGAAGCAGCCACGTGGGCACACATCAGGCGGCGGCCTTCGCCAAAACATTCACAGGTGAAGGCTTTGATTTTGTGGGGGGAAATAATCATTTCCGTTTCAAAATGCCCTTCATCGGTTGCGACAAGGGCTACCCAGAAATGTTTTTCCACTTCCCGCAGGTTTTTGACCGCACCAGCCTGCAACAGCGCCTCCGCTGCATTCCACGTCTGCGAACTGATGTGATGCTCAAAATCCTTTAGCCAGCGTTTTTGTTGCATGGTAATATCTGTGGTTTCGAAGGGTTTTTCAAAAATCAAACCTCAAATATACGGATATTTGATTTGTGTTCAACAATTAAGCAGCCTTACCTTTGCCCTCATGCGTACTTTATTTCTGATCCGCCATGCCAAGTCGAGTTGGGACAATCCCGGACTGCGCGATTTTAACCGGCCGCTCAACGAACGCGGCTTTCGGGAAGCCCCCAGAATGGCCCTGATACTCCGTGAAACAGGCATCAAACCTGATTTAATTGTGAGTAGCCCTGCCAAACGGGCGCTCACTACTGCCCTGTTTTTTGCCGAAGCATTTGGTATCCCAGAGGAGGCCGTGCTGCGCGAACCGGATATCTACGAGGCACACCCCTCTGAAATTTTTCGCATTATAAGCGGTTTGCCCGACAGCGCAGAGGTCGTACTCCTGTTTGGGCACAACCCGACTTTTACAGAGGTAGCCAATTCATTTTCCGAAACATTTATTGACAACGTTCCAACCTGCGGTATCGTTCAGATTGTATCGGAAGCGGATCAATGGAACCAGGTGTACGAAGGAAACAGCAAGGTGACCGCTCATTATTTCCCAAAAGAAATGCGCTTTTAGCGAGTTTCTTAAACTGTCAGGCGTTCAAAAAAAGTATATGCGATTTTTCCTGTTTCTGACCATCGTTTTCAGCAGCCTCTGGGCTTGCCAGTTTCAGCATGCTGCGGAGAAGCCCTCCGTTTCAGACGAAAAAATGGCCCGAATCATGGCCGACCTGGCTATTGCTGACGCTGCTACCAATGGTATTGCCGGCTACGACAAAGACAGCCTGGTACAGGTGTATTACCGGCAAGTATTTGAATTGCACGGCATTACAATGGAGGAACATGAAAAAAACCTGCACATCTATGCCAACAACAGCGATCAGATGAAGGCGCTGCTGGAAAAGGCTGCTGCATTGGTTGACACGAGCAAATGGCAATAATTAAGGTTTTTACTTATTTTACCACTATCAGCGGCTGCACTACCTGCTCTCGTTCGGTGAGTATCCGAACCTGATATGCCCCTGCGGGCAAATCCTTGATTTCCAACGGTATATTTTGCTCCAGTACCGACCCGGCAGCCTTTGATTTCAATATTCTTCCGTTGACGTCCACAATGCTCCAGAACAAGGAGCGCGTGGCTGGAAACGCGACGGCCAGTGTGGCTTTTTCACGGGCAGGATTTGGGAATACCTCGGCAAATGCCTGCTCTTCGGGTTGATCTGTTCCCACCGTTTCCGTAAGCGTAATATCGAAAACGCCCGAACATCCACTGCCGTCCGTTACCTGTAGTTGGTATTCTCCGGCGGGCGCATTGGTCAGGTCTTCCGATAGGGCAAATGCTGCGCCATTGAGCAGCCAGTTGTACGTATAGTTGCCATTTCCACCAAATACATCCACGAAAACGGCGCCATTGCTTTGCCCTTGCGAAGGCTGCAAAATACTCGTGGGCGCTATGCTCAGGGGCAGCGGCTCTGTCAGGGTTTGTGTAAGCACCGTTTCACAATCCACAGCATCGGTCACGGTAATCGTATACGCACCTGCTGTCAGGCCCGAAATGCTTGCCGTCGTCGCGTTGTTGGACCACTCGTAGGAATAGGGCTCCACGCCGCCCACGACATTGGCCGTGAGGCTGCCATCGTTTCCGGCAAAACAAGAAGGGTTTTGTACTGATACGGAAGCGATTACATTGCAATCATTGGCCAGACATTCATCTACAATTCCCACCAGCGACTGCTCGCAGCCGATGGCATCTTTCACAATGACTAAATAGATGTCGCCGCTGTTCAGCACCTGCCCGTCAGGTGTGCCCTGATACAAGTATGGCGCCACACCGTCTTGTACAGCGATGTTCAGGCGAGAGAGCCCTGCTCCGATACAATTTTCATTGACCGTGAGGGTCATCGGCTGGAACTCCGGCGGATTCAACCCGTTCTGGATTTTCAGGCAAATATCGCCGCTGTTCAGCCCCGCTGCTCCATTCCAGGATGCAATCTGGACATAATAGGTTTGTCCGGAAGATAGGCTACCCACCGTCACGTAGCCATTGCAACGCAATGGATTTTTGGCGCAAAACACCTCATGCAGGTTGTCGCAGTTGCCTTGCCACAGCGTCAGCACATGCTCAAAAGTAGCGCCTGTGTTAATTCGCACGGTGCCGGAACTCGGCGCTGTGAATTTGAACCACACATCACGATCGGCCTGCACCACACAGGAGGGTTGTCTGCCGGAGAAGGTGGCATTCAAATTGCCCGAAGCCGTACACTGGCTTCCGATGCTTACCGATACTGCTGATACGCAGTCGTCGTTGGCAGGCGCCTGCACTTGTTTGCGCAGTATTTGCGGACAAAGATGGCCTTCAATGGTGGCAAAATTACCTGCAATTTGCACCAGGTAATTTTCCCCTGCCGTCAACACCGGCAGATCGAGCGAACCGCCCTTGTGCGTACCTGCCACTTCCTCCAATGCGCCGCAACTGCCTTTGTAAACGGTGATTACGTCTGAAAAATCGGCATTGCTTTTGATTTCCAGGCGTTCGTTGGCTGCCAGCGACGGTGCAATAAAGGCATACCAGACGTCTGCTCGCGCCAGGGTATCGAGTGATGCGAGCGGCTGCGCTGTTTGCGCATTCAGGTTGTTGATGGTTACACAATTGGTGTTTTCAGTCAGTACTATTGCACCGGAGCACTGGTCATTTACCGGAACAACAGGCAGCGAAGGCGTCTGTTCAACCCGAATGCAGAGGTGACCACGTGGCACGCCGAAACCGCCTTCCTGGCCGCTCACCCTGAACAGATAAGTCGTTCCGGCCTGTGCGGTGAAATAAGTTGTTTCACCTGTAAAACCATGCTCATCGCGGTTATTACAAAGCAGCAATTGCGGATTGACACAGTTGCCGGTAAAAACACTTGTCACGTCATTGAAATCAGTCTGGGTAGTTATCCGCGCCAGGCCGCTGAACGTAGCCTGCCATTTGAACCACACGCCGGCGATACTTTTGGGCGTGCAGGGGGCAGGAGGTCCGTCGAACAGCGCCGTCAGGTTATCGTCGAGCACACAGGTAGCGCCCGTGGTCATTTCCGTGGCATTGGAACAGAGGTCGTTGGCTTCACCGCTGCCGGTAACTTTTACATTGTCAATACCGACCCACCAGCCCCAGGCATTTCCATCGGTGTATTCGAATATGACCCGCATTTGCTGATTTCGATAGGGAGAAAGATCAAGCCCGGCGTGCAGGTACTGTGGAAAATAAGGCCCGCCCACGTCGCCGTCCGATTCACGCACCACAAATTCATCGCCATTTGCATGCTGCACGATCACGGCAATGCGCTCCTTGACATACCGCAGAATGACGTCAAAATTGAGTTCGTAACTGGCGTATTCAGAGCCATCAAACCAGGGCGTAGCGAGCCGCACGGTGGAATATGGCGCAGTTTCCCCTACCAGATCGTCGTCGAAGAGGGCAAAGCAGGTGCCGTCCATCGAATTGCCGCTGCTATATCCTTTGGAAGCAGTGTCGACGAGGCCAAACTGCCAGTCGGCTTCACCTGCCACAATTTCCGTTTCCCAGCCGGCCGGTTTCTGGCAGTCGTTGAACGTTTCGGCCACCACATTGGTACCATTGCCGTATCCACGCACCAGAATATTGTCGACAGCAGCCCACCAGGCAAAGCCCGCGGCATCGTCGTAACGAAGGATAATACGTGTTTGTGGAGAATGGGTAATCAGTGACAGATCGTATTTCAACGTAAAATGGTCGGAAAGCAGTGCTCCGTTTCTTCTGTGTTCATCATACCTGGCAATACGGTGTTCCGTCACGCCATCTGTTACAAGCACATCAAAGTATTCCTGCGCGGGGCCCCAGTCGCGGTAATGCACATCCATGGTCAGTTCTATGGTGCTGTACTGGGATGCATCAAATGCCGGCGAAATAAAACTGATAACATAAGGCGCGGTGTTATCGCCCGTAGCATCGTCGTCGATAATCAGGCAGCAAGTGCTGTCGATGCTTTGGCCCAGGGCATCGTTGTTGGTAGAATAGCCCACGAGCCACACCGGATTCTGATTGCCCACGCTGCTCACCTGCCAGCCCGCCGGCAGAGAACAGTCATTAAAATCCTCTGAAAACAAGACTGCTTGTGCAGGGAGGTTGTGAACAGCAAGAACCAGGAGGAAAAAAGCAATGATCCGCAGGCGCATGGCGATGGTTTTAAACGTGATATTTTGAACGTGAAAGGTAGGCAAATCTGCGTATTTGCCAACACCTGTTTCGGGTTTTATGCGGCAGAAAAAAAACTCTGCAATTTAATCGTTCGCATTTCCCGAAAATCGCAAAAACTTCTTTAATCTTGCTTCGCCTTGATGGTAATATTTTGACTTTATTTTTTGCAACATGCCCGCTCACGCTGATCATATTGAAAAAACAAACCGGGGGACAGCGCCACCGCCGCCAGACAATCTGCAACCTTATGCACCTACGGCAGCCAAGCCCTGGAACGCTGCCCGTGTCATGCACTTGTACAGGCGACTGGGATTTGGCGCCACCCTGGAACAAATACAACAAGGGCTGCTGATGTCGCCCTCCGATCTGGTAGATCAATTACTCGACGGCGCCATGGAACTCGACATACCCGCACCTCCTTATTGGGGCGGCTATACCAATGCCGATTACGACGGAGATCAGGATTTGATAGAAGAGCACCGACGCGAGTTGCGCCACCGCTGGCTGGGCGATATGCTGTCGGAAGGTATCCGGGCAAAAATGGCGTTGTTCTGGCACAACCACTTCGTGACGGAGTTACAAGTGTATCAGTGCAATTCCTATATGTGGAGTTACTACTCCATGCTACATGAATATGCCTTTGGAAATTTCCGTGTTTTTGCCCGAGAAATGGGTAAAAACCCTGCGATGCTCGATTACCTCAACGGCAATACCAATGTGGTAGGCAACCCCAATGAAAACTACGCCCGCGAACTCATGGAACTGTTTACCATGGGAGAAAGCAACGGGTATTCGCAGGCAGACATTGTGGAAATGGCACGCGCCCTCACCGGCTGGCAAGCCATGGCCTATCTCTGTACACCGGCTTTTTACAACCCTGATTTGCACGACAATCAATCGAAAACGATTTTCGGGCAAACCAGCAACTACAGTTTTACCACCGCACACAACCTGATTTTTTCGGCGCGTTCCGAACAGGTGTCTCAGTTTATTACTACCAAGATTTATAAAAATTACGTGTACCAGCAGCCCGACCTGACGATTATTGCAGGATTGGCTGACACCTTTAAAAATGGCAACTGGGAACTGATGCCTGTGCTCAAACAACTGTTCAAAAGCGAGCACTTTTTTGAGGAAAAGTTCATCAATGCCCGCATCAAAAATCCGCTGGAATCGATGATTCCTTTGCTGAAAAGTGCAGGCGCTACCCCCGACCAAATTTTGCCCGACTGGTGGGATGCCATTGCCTACTGGTCGTATCAACTGGGCCAGGAAATTTTCAACCCGCCCAATGTAGCAGGCTGGAAAGGGCATCATACCTGGATCAATGAAAGTACCCTGACGGCGCGCTGGAACGTGAATTCTGTTACGGCGTACCTGCTTACACAGAACGACCAGATTCGCGAAAACCTGCGCCTTGCTGCCATTACACTGACCAATGACAGCAACGACCCGGCGGTTATTGTACCAGCACTGATCGCATTTTTTACGGGCCAAACCCTTGATCCCATTTACCAGCAAGGCGCTATTATCAATTTCAAGGCCGGTATTCCGGAGAATTATTTTGAAGACGGCTCCTGGGGCCTGTACTGGGACGAAGCACCCGACCAGATCGTGAATTTGTTGTATTATTTGGTGCGAATGCCGGAATATCAGTTGACGTGATAAGGGTTGATAAGGGGTTGATAAGGGTTGATGAATGTTGATGAGGGTTGATGAGTGTTGATAAATAGCCACTCTATGAACGAAAAAATTAACCCTTCCCCGAGCCGACATTTATCAACCCTTATCAACCTCATCAACCCTTATCAGCCTCATCAACCCTTATCAACCTCATCAACCCTTTATCAACCTCATCAACCCTTTATCAACCTTTATCAACCTCATCAACCTCACCTTCACCACTTACCAGCCGCCTCCATGTGCGAAAAACATAACAACTCCCGACCCGGCGCTACGCTCGATAACCGACAGGCCCACGAACAAGACCACCGATTGTGGTCGCGCCGCGATTTTCTGTCTGCCACCGGCCTGATTGGGGCAGGCGGCATGTTGCTTGGGAAGTTGCCGGTGCACGCTTTTCAGCCAACGCCCATGATGGCAGCCTTGGCAAACGGGCCAAACGATCGCATTCTCGTGTTGATCCGGCTCGATGGCGGCAACGACGGCGTGAATACCGTGATTGAGCGCAGTAACCCGTTTTATTACAACATCCGGCCTAATATTGCCATTCCCGACAACAACCTGTGGGCGCTCAGCAATGAGTACGGTATGCCGCTGTCGACCAGCGATCTGCAACCCATGTGGGAAGATGGCATGATGAAGGTCATTTTCAATGTCGGCTACCCGGAGCCCAATTACAGCCACTTCCGCTCTTACGATATTGTCGCTTCTGCGAGTAGTTCGGAAGAAGTAGTCAATACCGGATGGATGGGCCGTTTTCTCGACAACGAATATGCTGCCTTCCTGGAAGCGCCGCCGACGGTGCCGCCTGCACTGCAAATAGGCGTACAATCCAACCTGGTGTTCAAAGCCGACAACGCCAATATGGCGCTGGCCATCAGCAGCCCGGAGGAGTTTTACCAGATCGCTCAAACCGGATTGCTGTATGAAACGGCTTCGCTGGGCACATCACCCCGCGAACTGGAACTGGCGTATGTGCGCCAGACCGCCAATGCCGCTTTCCGATATGCACAAACCATTAAGGAAGCCTATGCCCGTGGTAAAAATCAGGCCGACTATCCTACCGACAATTACCTGGCGGAGCAATTAGCCATCGTCGCTAAACTAATCAAAGGCAGCCTGAACACACGCGTTTTTATGGTGCAAATCGGTGGTTTCGATACCCATTCCGATCAGATTGACCGCCATCCTGTATTGCTCAACCGCCTCGCCACGGCCGTCAAAGCATTTTATGAAGACCTGGCACAAGGCAGCAACAACTTGCAGGAAAATGTGCTGACCATGACCTTTTCGGAATTCGGCCGCACCATTTTTGAGAACGGCTCGCAAGGCACTGACCACGGCTGGGGCACGCCCATGCTGCTTTTTGGCGGCGGTATCGGCAACGGATTCACCGGTGCTTACCAGGATTTGAGCAATCCGGATCCATATACCGACCCGGAATTCAGTGTCGATTTTCGCGATGTGTATGCCACTATTTTACAGGACTGGATGGGCAATAGCCCCGAACTGGTGCAGTTTGTCATGGGACAGCAACAAAACAACCTTGGCGGCCTCGTGCCGGCTATTCCACCCGCTTTGGGCGACAACGGCAAATGCGCCCTGCTGGGCCACAACCCGCACCCTACCCTGCCCGGTGTGTTTGAAATTAAATATTCCATGATGCAAAACGGCCCGGTACGCATTCAACTGCTCGATTCGGCAGGTCATGTGCTGCGCACCCTGCTCAATGAATACAGAAATGCAGGCAGTTATGTCCTGCTGTTTAAGCCTGCCGACTGGTTTGTAGCGCCGGGCAATTACCGGTACCGCTTGCAGGCGGGCGGACAGGTTTTTGTGCGGGATATTGGCGTGTAAGAGCGTTGGGGGGGGGGGAAAGCGGGCCCAACCACAAAAAAAAACAAAAACAACAACCCAAAAAACAAAAAAAAAAAAAAAAACAAATAAAAAAAAAAAAAAAAAAAAAAAAAAAAAAAAAAAACAAAACAAAACAAAACACAAAACAAACCCCCCCCCCCCCCCCCCCCCCCCCCCC
>JAEUUT010000116.1 GCA_016787415.1 Saprospiraceae bacterium
CCTGTGTTGGTAAATTTGAAACTGTGTGTCACGATATCGCCTTCAGTGGCTTCACCAAAGTTGAATTCATGTTCTTCAAAAATGATGCGCGCCAGTTGATTGGTGTCGGTAGGCAGATCGGCAGTGGCAGGATTGCGGATAAGGTCGGAATTCGGGCCGCCCGACAGTTCTTTCACGCCATCTGTTTTGTCATTTTTGCATGCTGCAAAAGCAATCATGCCTGCAAGAAGGAAAAGAAGAGTATTTTTCATAAAAATGTAGTTTTGTTGTGTACAATTTGCGGCAAAATTACACGCCCACTTGCATGCCTGTATCCTTCGATATTTAAAAGAAACGTGAATGACTCGATCCATTTTTTTGATTGGTTTTATGGGAAGCGGCAAATCGTACTGGGGCCAGCGATTGGCAGAAGTGCTACATGTTCCATTTGTTGACCTGGATGCAGACATCGTTGCCAGTACCGGGAAAAGCATTGCAGAAATTTTTGCAGAGCAGGGCGAGTCAGGTTTCAGGGCACTGGAACGCCAACATTTGCAGGTGTTGATCTCAGCATCACCAACTGTTGTGGCAACGGGTGGTGGTACCCCCTGCTTTTTTGACAACATGGATCAAATGAACGCGCATGCCTGTACCATTTTCCTGGATGTGCCTGTCGAGGTATTAGCCAAACGGCTTTCCAGTGAAATGCAGAAAAGGCCTATGCTGGCAGGCCTCGAACCGGAGCAATTGCCTGAATTCATCGAACAGATGCTTGAAAAACGCCTTCCTTATTACAAACTGGCACAGCACAAACCGGCATGGAGTGGGGTAGAGGCAGAATACCTTTCTCGTCTTCTGCTGGCAGCAAACGGGAAAAATTCCTGAAAAAACAAACAAAATGTCAGGAACAGGCCTACATTTGTTCAACAAAAAATGTTGAGAATGGATGTTTATTTTTACCTGCTGGCGGCAATGGGTATGTTGGTATTGATCTTTCTGGTACTCAGGCAACAAAACTCAGGCCGCATTCAATCATTTGATCATCAACAGTTTGTGCCCAGAGAATTGTATGTTGCAGCAAATGGGCAGGTAGAAAAACTGCAAAATGACATGCAGGGTAAAGAACAGGAACTACGCGACGCGCACTCGCAATTAGCCGCGCGTGAGCAACAAATTTTCCACCTCGAACAGGCACTTCATTCCCAAAAATCCGAACTGGCACAGATGCAGGTAATGTTCAAAACGGAATTTGAAAATGTTGCCAACCGACTGCTCGAAGAAAAATCCCAACGTTTTACAGCCCAAAATGCCCAACAGTTGCAGAGCGTTTTACAGCCTTTGCGTGAAAAAATACGCGACTTCGAAGAACAGGTCGATCGAAAATTTCTGGAAGAAACCCGCGAAAAAGCCAGCCTGAAACAGGAGTTGCAACAATTGTTTTCACTCAATCAGCAACTCAGCCACGATGCACACCAACTGACTTCGGCGCTGAAAGGCCAGAGTAAATTACAGGGCGACTGGGGCGAAATGCAACTGGAAATGCTGCTCGAACATGCGGGGCTGCAAAAAGGGGTTCATTTTCTTACACAGGCTACTTACCGCGATGAAGATGGCGCTGCAAAACGCCCGGATTTTATTATTCAACTGCCTGATAACAAGCAACTTATTGTAGATGCCAAGGTGTCGCTGACTGCTTTTGAACGATACTTCAATACACAGGATGCTGCCCAACGCGACCAGCACCTGCGAGCGCATGTGAGCAGCTTGCGCAGCCATGTGGACAATTTGAGCCGTACCAATTATCAGTCCTTGTACCAGATCAACTCTCCTGATTACCTGTTGCTTTTTGTACCGCTGGAAGGCGCACTGCAAGCAGCCGCTCAGATCGACCCAAAATTGTATGCCGATGCCATGGAACGCAATGTGATTATTGTTACCACGAGCAGCCTGCTGGCTACCATGCGGACGGTTGCGCATCTTTGGAAACAGGAAAAACAAACGCGATCGGTGCTGGAAATAGCGCGTCAAAGCGGCCTGTTGTATGATAAATTTGTGGCATTCGTGGAAGACCTGCGTACCATTGGCGCGCGCCTCGACAATGCCCGAACGGCTTATGACGATGCCATGAATAAACTGACGAATGCAGTTCGCCCGGGCGACACCTTGATTGGGAAAGCCGAAAAAATACGGGAGTTAGGAGCCAGGGCTACCAAATCCTTGCCACAGGAGTTGGTTGATGAGGCCAAAGGAGATGATTAATGTAAAAATCAAATCAGTGCCGCACCCCGGCAAAAATCTGTTCGCTGATGCGCTGCAAAAAGCCTTTGTCGTCGGTGATGATTTCCGCTTTCCCTTGTAGTTGTTGTTCAAAACGGATCTCCTTGCCATAACTCGTGCGCAGGCTGTTGTTTTTATTGACAGGCAAGGCGACTAAAATCGAGTACTGATTGTCTTTCGGCACCAGTGATTTGGTAATGATCAGGCCGCTGATGGTACCAAATTCATAGTAAGGATAGTTGTCTAATTTGAGTATAACTCGTTGTTTTTCATGCACTTTACCACTTCCTGCGATGGGCAGGGAAACGCGACCGATGATCTTGTCGTTTTGGAGCGGAACAACAGTTATGACTTGTTCTCCCTGCCTGACAAACTGTTGCTGGGTCAGGCCATTCAACGAAACTTTTCCTTCAATGGGGGCTTGAAGCAAGTACGTTTGTTTCCACTTGCTCACAGTACTGCGCAGGGTGTTCAGGCTGCCTGAAAGTCGGCTGGAAGCAGAAGAGGTCGTTTCCTGCTGGCCAAAGGAAGCGCTGTTGATGTTGTTTTGGAGACTGATGATTTCGCGGCGTTTTTGCAGGATATTGTCTTCGTATTGGTCGCGCTGGCGTTCCAGTTCGGCTAATTTGGTGCGCTCTTTTTCAAAATCTACACGCGAAGTAATGCCCTGTTCGTACAGATCTTTTTGTTTTTGATACAGGTCTTCTGCAATTTTCAATTGGTCATTGGTGCGTTTGAGGGCTTTTTCCTCGAACGTAATACTCTGCTTTAACTGGCTGATTTGCTGTTGGATAGAGTAAATATTGGACTGTACCGAAGCGCTACGGCTGTCACGTCCAAATTTGAAATCGCTCAGAATACGCACAAAATCGGCATAATCCCCTTGCAATTCGCCAAGCGACAGGCTATCGGGCTGTTGAGTGGTGCGAAAAGTTTCAATGCTGAACTGTTGCCAGGCGCCAAGGCAGGAGTCGAGGAAAAGCACATCGCGATAGTTGGCAGTACTTTGCAAAACGGCTAATAACTGATTGGCGCTTACCTGTGCGGTATCGGTCACCAGCAACTGGGCAATACGCCCGTCCGTACGCGCCACCACATCCACAGGTGGGGTAGCGGTAGTAACCACCACTTTAGCCTCTACCACATCGGGGTACCTGACGAACCAGGCGGCTGCCAGCATCATGATGAACCCAACCAGCGCAATGGAAGTACCCCAACGCACCAGCCAGCCCGGTGGTGTGCCAAGTATTTCCTGTACGTCTTCGGATCGTAGTTCAACGTATTCGCGATCGGCCATGTGGTAGTGCGTATTTTATTAAGGAGGGGCTTACGTTCCGAGTTCGAGTTGTTCGCGCACCAATCGGTAATAAATTCCTTTCTGATTGGTCAGTTCTGTATGTGTACCCTGTTCTACCACCTCTCCTTTTTCCAGAACAATGATATGGTCGGCATTGCGCACAGTACTGAGGCGGTGTGCTACAATGACGACCGTTTTGTTGCGAAAAGCCAGTTCCAGGTTGTGCATGATGACCCGTTCGTTGTGGGCATCGAGTGCATTGGTGGCTTCGTCGAAGAGTATGTACTGCGGGTTCTTGTAAATTGCCCGGGCAATGAGCAGCCTTTG
This sequence comes from Saprospiraceae bacterium, assembly GCA_016787415.1. Classification (GTDB taxonomy): domain Bacteria; phylum Bacteroidota; class Bacteroidia; order Chitinophagales; family Saprospiraceae; genus M3007. The sequence continues at coordinate 3,881 of JAEUUT010000116.1, forward strand.
TTTTTGTCCCTGGCTGAGGCCGTTGCCATCCTGGCCCACCTTGGTGTTGTAGCCCAGTGGCAAGGATTCGATAAATGATTGAATATTAGCCACTTTGGCGGCATACAGCAATTGACGGCGGTCGATGTGTTCTTCCCCCAACGCAATATTTCGGGCAATGGTATCGGAGAAAATGAAACCATCCTGCATGACCACGCCGCATTGACTACGCCACAATTTGTGGTGTACATTGGACAAGTTCAAGTCGCCAATGCGCACCACCCCTTCTATTGGAGGGTAAAAATTGAGCAGCATTTTCAAGAGGGTGGTTTTGCCGCTACCAGAAGTGCCTACGATGGCCGTAGTTTTTCCTTCCCGAAAAGAAAGGTTCAGATTTTTGAGTACCCAGGGATCGTGCGGGCCGCCATATCGGAACGAAACATTCTGAAGCGTCAAGTCGCCATTGGCTGGCAGCACGGTCACTTTTGAATCGTCATTGAGGTCTTCGTCGGGGCGCTGGTGTATTTCCTGCATCCGTTCGAGGCTGATTTTGGCTTCCTGAGCGTGCAGGATAAATTGCACCAGCGATTCCAGCGGAGCATTCATGTGGCCGATGATATACTGTACGGCGAGCATCATACCGAGGCTCATTTCACCCTGAATGACAGCCTGTGCAGCCAGCACGCTGATCAGGATATTTTTTCCTTCATTGATAAACGCTGCGCCGGCACGCTGCATCTGATCGGTGGCGAGGTACTGCACATTTACCCGAAACAGCCGCGCCTGGATGCGTTCCCAGGCCCAGCGTTTTTGCCGTTCGGCATTGTGAAGTTTGATTTCCTGCATGCCATTGACCAACTGAATCAGGGAATTCTGGTTTTCGGCCATTTGCTCGAAACGGCGGTAATCGAGCGAACGGCGGCGCTGCAAAAACAACACTACCCAGCCAAAGTAAGTGGCTGCACCAATGAAAAAGATCAGAAAAAGCAAAGGGTTGTAATAGGCCAGCACCAACCCGAAAAGCAGCAGGTTCACTACTGAAAACAGGGTGACCAACGACGAAGAGGTGAGAAAACGCTCCACCCGCTCATTGTCGTAAATGCGCTGCAACAAATCGCCCGTCATTTTCGAATCGAAAAACGACATGGGCAAGCGCATTAGTTTTATCAGAAAATCAGACACCAGATTGATGTTGACTCGTGTGCCGATGTGCAGTAAAATCCAGCCTCGAATAAACTCAACGGCTACCTGGCTCACAAACAACATGCCCTGCGCCAGCAGAATCAGGTACACAAAACTCAGGTCGTTGAGTTGAACGCCTTTGTCGACCAGTGCCTGCATCAAAAACGGGAATGCCAACTGGATGAGGCTACCCAGCAAAAGTCCGATGCCCAACTGCCAGATCAAACGATGGTGCTGCCACAGGTAGGGCCACAAAAACCGAAGCCCCGAACGGTCGTTTTTTTCACCTTCCCGCTCGTAAAAATCCGGCGTAGGCTCCATCAACAGCAGTATGCCTTGGGCTTCTGTGTTGACAACGTCGCTGATCCAGCCATTCAGAAATTCCTGTTCCTGAAGTTCTATTTTGCCGATTTTGGGGTCGGCAACAAATACTTTTCCCGCAGAGATTTTATACACTACCACAAAGTGGTCCTGCTGCCAGTGTGCCACACAGGGCAAAGGAATGTCTTCGGAAAGCCTTTTAAAACCAGTTTTTACCCCCAGCGTTCGGAATCCGATTTTTTCAGCAGCATCAGAAATGCCCATGAGCGACACACCTTCCCGGTCGAGGTACGACAACTGGCGCAGGTATTCCAGCGAATAGTGGCGCCCATAGTGGCGTGCCACCATGCGCAAGCAGGTAGCGCCGCAGTCAGCGGAGTCCAGTTGTTTGTAGAATTGAAAACTGTCTGCCATGGGAAAAAAGTCCTGAGTCGTAAGTCCTGAGTCCTGAGTCCTGAGACCCAAGTCCTAAGTCGTGAGTCCTAAGTTGTAAGTCTAGAGGTGAATTTGAGCGTGTAAACTTGAATAGTGCAAAGTTAATACAAGTATTTTAACGATGTATAGTTGCGTATCGTTGTGGACGGGTTCCATGATTTATTGAAACCCCAAAAAGTGCTTGTATACACAATATTCTTGCAATGACTTTTTCGAGCACAGTTCTTCCCCGACTCGGGACTTGGGACTCAGGACTTGGGACTCAGGACTCATGACTTGGGACTCAGGACTCTAACTCAAAGTTCCCTGATCCAGATATTCCGATAACTCACCAAATCGCCATGGTCTTGTAGTTTGATACCACCTTTTCCATGAGCGATGTTTTTCGGCAGGCCGATGTATTCCGTAGTGCCTTTGATTTCAGTATTCAACTGCACTACGACGCCATTGTGCAGGACAGTGACGTGTGCAGGCGCTACAAGGATGCCATCGTTGTTGAAACGCGGGGCAGTGTACAGGATGTCATAGGCTTGCCATTCGCCGGGTTTGCGGCAAGCATTCACCAACGGCATACTTTGTTTATAGATCGAACCTGTTTGGCCATTGGAGTAAGTGCGGTTCTGATAGCAGTCGAGTACCTGAACCTCATACCGACCTTGCAGGAAAATACCACTGTTGCCACGGCCCTGGCTTTCCCCTTTTACCACACTCGGCTCGCGGAATTCGATGTGCAACTGGCAATCGCCGAATGATTTTTTAGTAACGATGTCGCCGGCGCTCGGCAATACGGTCGCGCTGCCGTCCCCATTCAGCGTCCAGGTCACCTTGCTGCTGTCTTTGGCAGATTGCCATTCGGAAAAATTGCTTCCATCAAAAAGAACGATGGCGTCAGAAGGTGGTTTGGTACCTTCACCGGGCGTAACAACGCGCACTTGCGGTTCCCATATTTCGGTTGCTTTAGGATCGGTAATTTGGGCGGAAACAATAGAGGAAATTGCTGAAAATGCAGCAAAAAGGACACAAAAACGCTTCATGTAAAACATTGTTTAGATGTGTTTGAAAAGTAGACCTTACCGGCCCACATAATTATGCGGTGTAAGTTGTTTGAGTTCCGTTTTGATGTCTTCAGATACATCCAGATCGTCGATAAAATCGTGCAGCACCTCGCGCGTTACCACTGATCTGCCCCGGGTCAGGGCTTTCAAAGCCTCATATGGCTGCGGATAACCTTCGCGGCGTAGGATGACCTGAATGCCTTCGGCGATGACCATCCAGTTGTCTTCCAGGTCGTCGTATAGTTGCCCCTCATTCAGGAGGAGTTTGCTCAGCCCTTTCATAATTGATTTGATGGCAATGAGGGTATGGCCAAAAGGGACGCCCATGTTGCGCAGTACCGTAGAATCAGTCAAATCGCGTTGAAGTCGGCTGATCGGGAGTTTTTCAGCAAAATGCTGGAACAGGGCATTGGCCACGCCCAGATTGCCTTCTGCATTTTCAAAATCGATCGGGTTTACTTTGTGGGGCATGGCAGAAGAACCTACCTCGTCTTTCACCGTTTTTTGTCTGAAATACTCAATGGATATATACGTCCACACATCGCGGCAAAAGTCAATTAATATGGTATTGATACGTCCCATGGCCTGGCAATGCGCTGCGAAGGAGTCGTAATGTTCCACTTGGGTGGTGTGTTGCGAACGTTCGAGTCCCAGGAATTCCAGCACGAAATCGTTGCCGAACTGGTGCCACTCATAATCGGGATAGGCCGCATAGTGTGCATTGAAATTGCCGGTAGCGCCGCCGAATTTGGCACGATGTGGTATCGCCTGCAAAGCCTCGAGTTGCACGTCGATGCGTTCTACAAAAACGGCAAATTCTTTGCCCAGCAGGGTAGGAGAGGCCGGCTGCCCGTGTGTGCGGGCCAGCATGGGCACGAAGGCCCAATCCTGTGCCAGTTGTTCGAGGTGGTTCCGCAAATCCAGGAGGAGCGGATAGTAGACGTGTTCCAGGGCATTTTTGTACAGCAGGGGAATGGCCGTGTTGTTGATGTCCTGTGAAGTGAGTCCGAAATGCACAAATTCCCGGAGCGCGCCAAGTCCCAGGCTGTCGAAACGCTCTTTCAGAAAATACTCCACGGCTTTTACATCGTGGTTGGTGGTGCGTTCAAATGCCTTGATTTGTTCAGCATCGGCGGTGTTGAAGTTTTCAAAAATCGCGTTGAGGTCGTCGATTTTATCTTCCTCGAAAGCAGACAACTGAGGCAGGTTGTACTGGCAGAGTGCTATAAAGTATTGAATTTCAACAAATACGCGATAACGAATCAAAGCGTATTCGCTAAAATAAGCGCTCAGTTCGCGGGTTTTGTCGGCATACCGACCGTCGATCGGTGAGATGGCAGTAAGCATTTTTGATCTGTTTTTTCTGTTTTGAAACTGTGATAAAACAGCCTCTCAGATATTTGGAGCGATTCCAAACGGGGCGAAATTCGGGTTTTTTCTGAAGTATCGTATGCTGTAGTAAGGAGGAAGGTTACTTTTGCCCCGATTTATTATCAATTTAAACAAATACATGCCATGCGAATCTATTTAATGCTGTTTTTGTGCGCCGGTTTGTTGCTCCCTGCATGCGATGACTCGAAGAAAGAAGTTGCTGCTTTGCAGAAACAAACAGAAGATATTCATGATGAAGCCATGAAAGACCTGGCTGAAATGAACAGGGTAGTTCGCTCGTTGAAAGAATTTCAAATGGTCGCCACGATGACGCCCGAACAGTCGGAAGTGTTTGAAAAAACATTGAAAGACATGAACAAAGCCGAGGAAGACATGATGTCATGGATGGCGGGCTACAAAGCGCCTGAAGGCAAACCAGCTGCCGAAGCGTTGGCATATCTGGAAGACCAGAAAGCCAAAATTACAAAAAACAAGGTTGACATTCTTGCCGCTATTGCTGCGGGTAAAAAACTGCTTCCAACACAATGAAAGGGCTTCTCCCTGTTCTCGTTTTTGCAAGTGTAGCCACCTGGATGGCTTGCACTGGAACTTCCGATTCCAAACCACTTCCTATTTTAGGAGAAAGAGACGTTTCGCCGGCTGGTGATACCATTTACAGGCAAGTGCCTGATTTTCAATTTGTTGATCAGGATAGCCAATTGGTGACCAACGCTACATTTGCCAACAAAATTTATGTGGTGGATTTCTTTTTTATCCATTGCCCCACCATTTGCCCAAAGGTGAAAGCCAACGGACTGCGCATTTACCAGCGCTTCAAGGATGACGACCGCATTGGAATGTTGTCGCACTCGATTGATGTGAAAAATGACACCGTAGCCGCGCTCAAGCGCCATGCAGAAAAACTGGGGATCGACAGCAAAAAATGGCATCTGGTGACCGGTGATCACGATGCCATTTATGGCATTGCCGACGACTACTTTAGTGTGGCGAAGGAAGACCCCAATACACCGGGCGGTTTCGACCATTCCGGCCGTATCATTCTGGTGGATAAAAACCGACATGTGCGTTCTTTCTGTGACGGCACAGATGCCGAAGACGTAGACCGCTTTATGAAAGACATATCCAAATTGCTGGCAGAAGAATTCAAATGATGCGTTATCTTTTTGCACTGGCCCTGGGTATGGTGGTACTGGGTTGTCAGAACAATACTTATCAGATCGGAGAGCGGCTGTATAAGGGAAATTGTGCCAGTTGCCACATGGATAAAGGGGAGGGGCTGGCAGGACTTATTCCGCCGCTGGCAGGGTCGGATTACCTGGGCAGGCACCTCGATCAACTCCCGTGTATTATCCGAAAAGGATTACAGGATACCATTGTGGTAAATGGAAAAATATATGTGGAAATGATGCCTGCTAATCCGGCACTTTCTGAAATCCAGATTACCAATCTTCTCAACTACATCGGTAGCAGTTGGGGCAATCAGCATCCACCTTACCAACTAGAACAGGTGCGCGAACTGTTAAAAACCTGCGAGTAAACACTGTTTTTGCTTCAAAGCAACCTGATAATGCTACCAGGCGACACAAAACGACTGCAGCGGTTGGTCGTTCGAGTGTCTCTTTCTATTTTTGGCACTTACTACAAGAACTCAACCTGCCAGGTTGATTTTGCCGTCTCCTACTTCTGACACATAACTGCACTTGATTTTTACACTCAAACAGATGAGAAAATTCTACTCTATCGTCGTACTGCTGTTAAGTTGTAACGCCCTTTTTGCACAAACCCCAGCCAATGATGATTGTACGGGGTTGATTGATCTTGGCCCGGCGCCATTCTGCAATACGACCGTATTTTCCAATGAAAATGCAACATCCACCAATATCGGTAACGATAACAACCCCACTTGTTTCAACAGTGGAGTGGCACAGCGCGATGTCTGGTTCGCCTTTACCTGTCCGGACACCCTGTTCGATTTCAGGATTACCCTGACGGGCGTGGGCGCCAACTCGATAGTAAATCCGGAATTTGCCATCTACAGGGGGGAGTGCACCTTTGACGGACTTGCTGAATTGTTGTGCGCCAAAGCAGACATTGGTGAAAATGCCTTGTTTCTGGATGTAACAGGTCTTACGCCCGGATTGCAGTATTATATTCGAGTTTCTGATTATTCTGTTACGGCCTCGCCCAATTCCGGCGATTTTACCCTCTGTGTCACGGCTATTCCGCCCTCTTCCAATGTAGATGATGGCGGTTCAACGCTTTGCGAAGGTACTTTGTACGACACTGGCGGCCCTGACGAAGACTATGGCCCTGATGAAGATCATACTTTCGTGATTTGCCCAAGCCAGCCTTCCGGTTGTATCACTTTTACGCTCGATTATTTCAATATTGAAGAAGGTGGATTTCTTGCGGGCGACCTGCTGACTTTTTATGATGGCGACGATGTCAATGCGCCGATTATTGGTCAGTTGGGAGGTGACGGATTCAATAATGCCGGCGGTGGCGGCGGTGTTTGTTATATGGTACAAGCCACCAGCGGCTGTCTGACCGTGCAGTTTCAGTCGGACGGTTTTAATGAATTTGAAGGCTGGCAAGGCCACTGGCAGTGCAGTTCCGCGCCATGCCCTGCGCCCGTTGCCATGACAGTCAATACCGATATTACGCCTGAAAATATCGTCAATGCAGTAGCGACACCTGCAACGACCGTTACGGTTACTAATATCGATTGCCCCACTGGTTCGTACGGAACTTTCAATTTTGCATCCGACAACACCAGCCTTGGTCTGTCGAAAGGCCTTTTGCTTACCTCGGGCGACGCCAACCTGGCAATCGGCCCCAACGACTCCGGCAACGCCACCTTTGCATTTGACGGAACGGGCGACCCCGACCTCGATTATCTTTCTGAACAATTGGGCAATGGTACTCCGTCGACAGATGCCTGTATTGTCGAACTCGATGTGTTTGTAGCCACCGACGAACTCAGTTTTGAGTATGTGTTCGGCTCGGAGGAATATCCGGAGTTTGTCGATTCCGATTTCAACGACATTTTTGCATTCCTGATTTCCGGCCCCGGTATTGTAGGTGATCCGGGATTGAGCAATTCGGCAAAAAACATAGCGGTGTTGCCCGGTAGCAACACGCCCGTGCAGATCAACAGCGTCAATCAGTTGCTGAACTGGCAGTACTACCGCAATAACTTTGGTAGCGAAACCATCCAGTATGATGGACTCACCTCTGATTCGCTGGGCATCAAGAAAAGCCTGACTGCGCGCTCGGCGGTAACGCCTTGCAATACCTACCACTTGAAATTGGCTGTGGCTGACCGTCAGGACTTCTCCTACGACTCAGGTGTATTTGTTTCTGAAATTAAAGGCGCTACGCCCAACCTGGCCGTCCAGTTCGCCAGTGGCATCGATTATTTTATTGAAGACTGCTCTGGTACGCAGGATCAACTGATTATCTCTTTGTCGGAGCCCCTGGAAGAGGAATCTTCATTTTTTGTTACAGTTGGCGGTACTGCCACCCTGGGCGTCGATTACAACCTGACGATTCCCAACCTGATTGTATTCCCTGCCGGAGTAACGGAATTGTCGTTCCCGATCGCACCAATATCCGATGCGCTGGTAGAAGGTACTGAAACCATTACTATCACCTTGTCGAATAATTTCGGCTGCGGTACGGTCATTTACAAAACACTCACGATCGACATCAAGGACAATGTGGAAGTGCAGGTAAATGGCGGCGATACCCTGTTTGTTTGTGCCGGAAATACATTGCAGTTGCAGGCAGAAGGTGCTGCCAACTATTTCTGGTCGCCTCCGGGCGCAGTGAGCAATCCGTTTATCGCAAACCCGACTATTACGCCTCCGCAAGATATTGCGCTGATCGTGACAGGTACAATTGCCTCTTGTGTGGATATGGATACCGTGCTGGTACGCATTGTAGATCCAACCGTAGATGTAACGCCCCAGGGATCCGTGAATATCTGTGTAGGTAATAACGTGCCGCTGCTGGCCACCAACAATGTGAATAATCAGGGACTTTCCTGGTCGCCCACAACGGGATTGAACAATCCGACTATACCCAATCCGATTGCAACACCTACGGTAACAACCACTTATGTGGCGAAAATCACTATTGCGGGCTGTTTTGTTACGGATACAGTAGTCATCAATGTAGATACGCTGTTTGTTCCAGTATTGAACAATGATACAACCGTTTGTCAGAACTATGCGGTTACGCTCGCTACCAACACCGATGATTCCAGTTCCAGTTATCAATGGACGCCTACAACCGGCCTGAGTGATGCTGGTAGTTCATCGCCGCTGGCACTGCCGGACGTAACGACTACCTACACCCTGGTGACAACCAGTGCCAACAATGTGTGCTCGCAGACGGAAACTGTAACGGTGACGGTTATTCCGGCGAATGTCGATATTGTAGGCGATACCTATAAAGAGATATGCCTGGGTGAAACGGTACCGCTTCTGGCCGAATCGTCGCCTGCTGGGGCACAGGTAGTATGGTCGCCTTCTTTCTATGTAAGCAATCCTACGGGGCCGAATACTGTTGCAAACCTGGATGAATCCGTTACCATTTTTGCTACCTACAACATCAACAATTGTATTGTACGCGACTCGGTACATATCCGGGTTGACTCCCTGCCGGCATCGGCCATTACACGAGTGGAAGACAAGCAGATTTACTGCCCGGGAGATACGATTTACCTGATTTCACCCACGTACGAACCGGCAAGTTTTCCGGATATCGATATTAACTGGCCAATTTTCGGCGGCGAACTGACGCCTGACTCCAACTGGAATCTTGTTTTGCGTGCAACGTCCACCCACACGTTTGAGCGCATCGTAAACAACCATGCCTGTGTAGATACCCAATATGTGGAAATCCCTGTAGCAGAGTTGGTGACCATTATGACATCCGCCAACCCGAATGTCATATGTCCGGGAGAAACCGTCCAACTCAACGCAACAGTAACACCGCAGCAAAACCTTGAATGGGAAGAAGCGCCTACGCTTTCCTGCACACAGTGCCCGAATCCGACGGTGGCTCCGCTGGTGACAAGTTCCTATTCCGTTTCTGCGCCCGATGCAGATTGTCCGGTGAATGCTACTGTGACCGTTGTTGTGCAGCCTGCACCTGTGCTGGGCCTGGTGTCGAACCCCACGATTTGTCCCGGCGGATCGATACAGTTGAATGTTGCGCCTCCACAACCCGGTGTTTCGTATTCATGGACTTCTAATCCGGCCGGATTTGTTTCCAGCCAGGCAGGCCCTACGGTTTCACCTGCTCAAACGACCACCTACCAGGTGATTGCCGACGGTCTGATCTGTGATTCGCAAGGACAGGTAACTGTTACTGTAGCATCTGCTACATTAGACGCAGGTACGACGCAGAACCTTTGCATCGGCGAATCCGCCACGCTGACGGCTACACAAACAGGCACACCTGGTCAGATTACCTGGACGCCGGGCAACCTTCCGGGCGCCAGCGTACAGGTAACCCCTACAGATACAACGGTTTACACGGCTACTTTGGCTTATGGCCCGAATTGTATCGCCACAGATCAGGTTCAGGTAAATGTTGTGGACGGCGTGGTGTTGAGCCAGATTGAAACAGATCCGAACGCGCAGGATTCTGTTTGTGCGGGAACGCCGCTTATCCTGAAAGTAACCGTCAATCCGGCTACTGCGGAATTGTTGTGGAGTGAAAATGGCAACCCGCTGGCCGGTCTTACTTCGGATTCCATTCAGATTATTCCGCACGTCACGGAAGGTGCTGCCACTTATACGGTCATTGCCACCAATGCGTTGGGCTGTTCGGCCAATCGTTCTGTGACATTCAACCTGCGTCGTTGTCTGGTTATTCCAAATGCGTTCACACCGGGCAACGATGACACCAATGATTCATTCGGGGTAGTGCTGGCAGGGGATAATATCGAAATTGTCGACTTCCGGGTGTACAATCGCTGGGGCCAAAAAGTGTTTGAAGCCACCAACTCCACCAAGCGCTGGGACGGTAATTTTGACGGCAACGAAGCCCCCAGCGATGTTTATGTGTACTATATCAAGGTGCGGTACCCTGATGGAACGGAAGATTCGTTCCATGGAGATGTAACGTTGTTGAGATAGTGAGAAGCGAGAGGTGAGAGTGCGTAGAGTACACCGCTTTATACTTTGTATTTCTAAAGTAAAGCGTTGTACTCTACGCACTCTCACCTCTCACCTCTCACCTCTCACCTCTAATACCTGATTCCCCAAAAAGGCGGTTCTTCCGCCTCCCGTTTCTCTTTCATGTGTTTCTCCAGCAAAGCGATATAATCGGCATTGGAGATTTTTTTGCCTTTCAATTTTTTGGGTAAAGCCAGGTCGGTAGCCGTCAGTTTTTTCAGGTCGATCTTGTCGGCAGTGATGAGCATGCCACCATCGTTGACGTCCACTTCCATAATAAGGCCCGGGAGGCCGAAAAAACGTTCGGGGCCGGCACTAATGGGAATATCCATGGCAAACCATGCGATAATTTTCTGTTGTTTTATCGTGTCTACCCAGGATGCTTTCATACAAATGTGTCCGGCCACTTCTTTCAGGTCATTCAGGATTTTCCAATCGGGCGCCTGCATAGAGTCTTCGATGATGTACGTTTTGCCCAGCATTTGAATGGCATCGTGCATCGTATTGGTTTGGTAATTCCGTTTGATGTAATACACATCCTGGCGCCAGGAGTAGCCTTCATCATCCGGCTCTGCCCGTTCTTCCGAGTCTTCATACTTCGTTTCGGTGGGTGTTATGTACAGCGTGGAGTACATTTTCCACTCCGAACGGCTGCCCCACATATAGGAGATGCGCTCGCGTTGTTGTTTGCTGATGTAATCGACGGCTGCCATTTTCTTGGTCCAGTTGTGTACGACCAGGTATCGGATGACGCCTTCTATTTCCTGGGCGCCAACACTTGCGAGAGAAATGGCAAATGCCAGGGTTGCTATGATTCGTTTCATGTTTGATTTGCTTTTTTGTTTTTTGTTATCAGTTATCAGTTATCTGTTATCCGTTATCAGGGGTGGTAAAGAGACCATTCGTACAGATGCTTGGCATTCCTTTTTGTGTGGCCAAAATATGTGTACAGATGGTCCCTTTACCACCCCTGATAACCAGTAACGGATAACAGATAACAAATAACGGATAACCTCACCACCAGTTATTTTTATTGATTTTGTTTTCATATCCGCGCATATTGTAACTCACGCTCAGCATAAAATACCGGGCAAGCGTGTCGGCAATGTTGCGGATAACATAGTTCTGGGTACCACTTTGTGTGATACTCACGCGTCGATTGAAAATATCGAACACTGCCAGGCGTGTTTCCAGCCGGTTTTGTTTGCCGAGCAAACGCCGCACGGAAGCGTTCCAGATGGGAACATCCTGGTTGAAGTCATAGCGGTCATTTCTGTAAATATTATAGTCGAAATTGCTTTCAAAGAAAAATTTTGGAGCAAATTGCCACTTAGCGCTGGCTTCTACACTGTAATTTCGGATGCGCTGATTCTGGCTTTCCTGAATAGAATAAGTGATGTTGTTGAAATTAAGGCTGCCACTAAGTCCCATAATCAGTTTCGTAGACGGCGTGTAATTAAAGCCGCTTCTAACTTCAAAGCCAGCATTCGAGGTTTCGTTTTCCACACCGTTTATCAACGCGGGTGCTTTACCCGCATTGATATTTCCATTGATATTCATGGTCAGTTTTGTTTTTACAATGGGGAAATTAGACCATAAGTACAGGTTAAAACGATCGCCACCGGAAACATTGTCGGGGCGTGTGGTAGTACGGATACCAATCGTGTCTACCTGCTCAATGGTCTGATTGTATACGATCTGACTGTCGAAGAGGTAATAATTGGCGCCAATACCCAAACTGCTCATAGAAGCCGGATCCCAGCGATTGATATTGAAGTTCATGCTATGCGCGCGCTGCGGACCCAGGTTGGGGTTGCCTTCAATTCGGAATGCCGGGTTATTGACATTTGGCACGGGCTGCAAATCGCTCAATTGAGGTTCATTCACTTCATAGTCATAACCCATGTTCAGCCACATATTAAATGGAAATTCATAACTGAAATCGACGTGTGGCACGTAGTTGAGAAAAGTGCGCCGGATGGGATCCGTCAGCAATGGCTGGCCGCGGTCGATGGAATAAGAGCCATCCAGTTGCAGGTGTTGAGCCGCCAGTCCGGCCATAGCATTCAAACCTTTGTAGGAATAACGAATACTCGAACCCACGCGGTTGTATTGCACCGTATTGTCGTAAAACACGCTGAGCGATTCGATGCGCTCGTTATTGAGTTCAGGGTCTTTCGCCTGGCGGTTTACTTCATTATCGGTTTTTGCAAAATTGTAAAACGTTTCCCAAAACCATTTTTTTGAAAACGGCTCTGTAAACAGGACGCTCGATTTGATCTGACGCCCTGTATTGGCATTGTTGTTCAGTTGCCGTATCTGTTCGGTAATGGTAGTGGCTGCAAAAAAGCGGTTGATCGAGAACAGGTTCTCCGTGCCATCCGATTTGCTGTTGTTGTAACCGGCGCTGGCGGCAAAAGAACGCCCTTTTTTACGGAAACGGTGGCGATAAATGGCCGAACCGGTCAGCCGCCAGGAATCCAGCAGGGTACCATTGTCAATATTCAGGCTGTTGTTGGGCTGGTCATTGTTGTCTTTGAAAAACTGCGATTGCTGGTAGGTAGCGTCGTTGTGACTGAAACGGGTTTGCCCTTTGACAATCAACACATCGTTGGAGTCCAGTTGTTGTTCAAACCTGGTCGAAAAACTGTGATTGCTCCTGAAATCAATGCGCGCAGTGGTATCGGCATTGGAAAATGTGCTGTCCTGAAAAAACGTTTGGCGAAAGGCGGTCTGGTTGAGGGTCAGTTCTGTCTGATTGTAGAAGTAACTGGCGTTGAATTTGGTTTTTTTATTGTCGAAATTGTAGTTGACGCCGCTGCCGAAGTTTTCCGTAAAACCACGTCCGTCAAAGTTGTTAAATGGCACGTCGCTGCCGTCGCCGCCGATATAAAAGTAGCGGCCGCCGCCGAACCCAAAATCGCCGTTGTCGAAATCGCCGAACGTGTTCTGCCCTTTGAATTCGCCGTAATCTTCCCAGTTCACGCCTGTCTGATTGATATTATTGCCGTAAGCAATGACGGAAAATTGCTCTTTGGTATTGAACCGATTGTAGTTGCCACGGGCGGCCCATCGTTCTTCGTTGCCCACCGCGGCGGTAATTTTTCCGAAAGCACCTTTTTTATACTCTTCCTTGAGTTCGAGGTTCATGGTTTTTTGCTCTTTGCCGTCGTCGATGCCAGTCAGTTTGCTTTGTTCAGAGGCTTCATTGTACACCTGCACTTTTGAAATGGTTTCGGCGCCCAGGTTTTTAGTAGCGGCTTTCGGATCATCGCCGAAAAAAGTTTTTCCATCCACATACACCCTTTTTACATCCTTGCCCTGGGCTTTGATATTGCCGTCGGCATCCACATCGATGCCCGGCAAGCGGCGGAGCATATCTTCGACCGTCGAACCCGGAGGAACTTTAAAAGAGGACGCGTCGTATTCAATGGTGTCGCCGCGAATACTCAGGGTGGCTTTGGCTGCTTTTACTACGACCTCCATGAGTTCGTTGGTAATGGGTTTGATGCGAACCAAACCCATATCATTTACTTCGCTAGGGGAGGGCGCAAGGCGTACCTGAAGCGGCAGGTACCCGACATAGGAAACCTTGAGCAGGTAGGGTACATTTTTTACATTTTTGAAGGAAAATTCCCCTTTGTTATCGCCCCGTGTAAAATTAATCAGGGTGGAATCGACGGGGTTGAGAAGCATCACAGTTGGAAGCGGCGTTTCATCACCCGAAGTATCGATAACGGTTCCTTTAATGGTGACGCGAGATGGATTTTGAGCAGCAAGAAGGGTGCCCAAAAGTAGCAGGCCAAAAAGCCAGGCGTGTTTAATCATATAGGTTGAGTTAAAAGAATAAGTGGTTAACTGTGTGTTTATCAGCGACTTGTACAAGCCGATGTAGGGTTTTTTACACGCTTAGATTAAACCGGTAGATATGCCTGGGATGAAATATCAGACACAAACGACAAGTTTGAATAAAAGATGTTGCACTGGAAAAAATTAACAGCCGCAACATGTTGTATTACAGACATGGTGCGGCTAAGCAGCGGTTTGCTGCGTAATCTTTTGAAATGATAAAGAAATAATTTTCAGCGGATCAGCGTGACATCTCCATGGCGCATTTTCTCTTCTCCATTCGGAAGCCTGACGACCAATTGATACACGTACACATCCGAAGGAGCGGCCTCACCATCGAAGGTGCCATCCCAGCCATTGGCGTTGTTGCTTTCGTACACCAGTTCGCCCCAGCGCGACCAGACGGATAGTTTGATGACTGTCCCGCCATTCAACACTGGCTTGAATCGGTCGTTCATCTGATCTCCATTCGGCGTGAAAGCATTCGGAACTTCAAACAGGTTGTCAAGAACAGTGATCGTCAGGGAGTCCGAAAGACTACAATCACCAATAAATGCCCTGACAAGGTAGGTCGTCGTCTCAAGGGGCATTAGCGTGAGCGGATTGCCCTCCAGAGGTGCTCCTATTGGCTGTGGCGACCAACTTACCTGCAATTCCGGATTGTCGCTCACTACCAGCAGCGTTGCATTGGTTCCTGTAATAATGGACGTATCTGCCGGAAATGCGGCAGTGAAATGTACCAGCACCGGTACACTGAAGGTGGCCACTTCCACGCACCCGTTGGCATCCGTTACTGTTACGGTATACGATCCGGTACCCAGCCCGGTTGCGATAGAATCCTGTTGCCCATTGCTCCATAGATAGGATAAGGGAGGCTGCGCGGCTTGCACTTGCACGCTAGCCGTAGCCGTAGTGCTTTGGCAAGGCGCCGACACATTCACGGTTAAAGAGATCGGGCAGCAGTCGTCGACGGTGATAAATCGCGTGTCGCTTACTTCACAACCCAGAGAAGATTTGATATTTAATGTAACTACCTTCTGACCTGTAGTCGAATAAACAATGTCATGCGGGCCCGTTGTGGTTGCTATACTTTGCGAGGCGCCCTCGCCAAAGGTCCACCCCCAGTCTGTGATAATGCCTTGATCTACAGTAGAAACATCTGAAAAACGAATCGTATCACCCAGGCAAATGATGCCATCTGGCGGGTTGGTGGCAATCTCTGCTTCTGGGCCTATAAACTCTACGGTACCGCCCCATTCTAATTGGAAACCATTGCCGGTGGAAGTGAAATTATTAATCGCAAGCGCATAGGTACT
>JAEUUT010000139.1 GCA_016787415.1 Saprospiraceae bacterium
GCCGTTGTTGGCGGTCAACCCGAAGCCGTTGCCTACATTCGGAATGTTCAGGTTGCTGAATGTGACGGAGCCCGAAGGGCTGTTCGTAATGCTGATGGCGAAGCCCCCATTGAATTGGCTGGCGACCGTAGAGCCGAAGTCAAGCGCAGCACTGGAGTTTTGAATGTCCATGGCTTTTGCAGCATCTCTGGCGTTCACAGTGGTGCTACTACTCGCCAATGACCCGCTCACGGTGTTTAATATAAGGGTACTCGTGTCAAGGCTGGTGATGAAGGCAAACTTGGACGTAGCGGCAAAGGCGCCGTTGGTCAGATCCAGGGTAGTTCGGTTGCCACTCAGTGCCACATCGGGGTTGGTGGTATTACCGATGGTCAGCGTACCAAAGTTGGTTCCGAAAATTTTAGGTGCACTGGGGCAATACCCTACCTCTACGCCCCGGATGGTGTTGTTGCTGGCCAGGGTGATGCCGTTGGTCGGGCTTACGATAATGGGCCGGGTGCCGTTGATGGCCGGCAGGGCGTTGCTGTTGGGCGCCAGGGTGAAGGGCAGTACATCGGCCAGGTTGGCCCCGCCGGTATGCCCTGTACCGAAGAGCGACATATTGTTTTTCAATACAATACCGCCGTTGTATTTCGTGCCGGTATTTTTGATAAAAACGATATGACCGGGCTGAGGCCCTGCCGAAACGTTGAAATTGGTCAATGTTTTGAACGGCGTGGCAAGCGTGCCTGTGCCGCCACTGCCGCCGCCCGTGTTGTCGACAAACCAGATGAGGTTCGACACGGTGATGGTCACCGACGCCGCATCCGTGACAGGGGCGGTGGGAACTGGTGTAACATCCGTCATCGTGTAGGTAAACACATCCGTACCTGTAAACCCTGCATTGGGCGTGTAGGAAAAACTGCCGTCGTTGTTGAGCGTCACAGAGCCGTTTGTCGGCAGGGTGGTCACGCTCAGGGTAGCGCCGCTCAGGTTATCGTCGAAGTCGTTGGTTTTCACACCGCTTGCGGCCGGCACGTTGATCCCTACGTTGCCTGTGCAGGTGTATGCATCAGACACTGCGAGCGGGCTGGATTTGAAAGTGCCCGCCAAAAAAGTGGTACGTGGATCGGGCACTACGTTCAATTGGGTATTGGTACCACTCGGGCCGCCGGTATTCTGGATGATCACCTTGTAACGGATACGGTCGCCCGGGTCGGCTTTGCCCGAGGTGCCGTTGTCGATGATGATCTCGTCTGTTTGGGTAGGCACGATGGTTTGGGCATGCAACATGGCTGGTATCCATGCAGAAATCAGTATTACAAGTACCTGTAAGCGCATTATCATTCGTGACATGCCTTTTTGTTTTTTATGATGTTCAATATGATAGCACTTCATGACAAACCTTTTTTCTTTTTCCATATCTACTTCATTGCACCCTGACACGCACGGTGGCAGTATCTGTTTGACTATCCGAGTCGGTTACGGTGTACGTAAAGGTATCATTCCCGGTAAAACCAGTAGGCGGAGTGTATGTGAAAGCACCGTTGGCGCTTACCGAAACGGTACCGCCTTGCGCGCTCGTGGCACTGAATCCTGTCACGGTCAGCCCAGGCAGGTTGTCGTCAAAGTCATTGACCAGCACGCCGCTGCCTGCCGCTATATTCAGTACAGTATTCATGGTAGTGGTATAGGCATCTGCAACAGCCACTGGCGTCGACTTGAATGATACCGGCGTCAGGGTCACCCTGGGGTCATTGTTCAGGGTCAATTGCACGCCTTCGTAGTCGGCCGCCTGCCCGTTGCTGATTTTCGCCGTAAGCCTGATACGGTCGCCGGGTTGTGCCTGGCCTGTTGGGCCATTGTCAATCAGCAGCGCATCGGTCAGGATAGCGCCCGGTACACAATTTACGATCGACACTGCAAAAGTGCCTGTTGCCGGGCAGGCGCCCGTTGTTGTATATGTAACCGTGTAGGGGCCGCCCGCCGTACTTGCGGATACGTCAATTATACCGGAAGAAGCATTGATGCTCAGCGCTAGCGGCGCAGTGAACATCCCGCCAAGCGTACCAAATACTTGTGGAGCGGGGTCGGCGCCTGCCTGGCAATAGCCTGTATTGGCATAGGCAAAAGAGGCGTTTTCCGTAGGGAAAGCCATCCCTTCCAACACAAAAGTATAAGGATCTTCATTCGAGTCATTGTTTTCAATAGAAACGGTTACACTGCGTGTACCGGAAGCAGTCGGGCTGAATGTGATGGTAAAAGTTGTGCTGCCCAGGCTCGACACGGGCGAGGCAGGCTGGAGATTTACCATAAAATCCGACGTATGCCCCGTCAGGCCAACCCTGGGCATGCCATCCAGTATGAGGTCGGCAAATCCGGTATTGAGAATGGTAAATGTGCGGGTAACAGGTGTGCCGCCGATACAGACTGTTCCAAAATTTGTATTGTTGGTCGTGGCAACCGTCGTAGCGCCATCTGCAATCGGGTTTCCATTGCCTTGTACGTCCATTTCAGGCACAGGTAGCGGGTCATCGTTCAGGATGGTTCCCAGTGCCTGATTATCGGAAATAGTAACTGCCCTGCCGCCTGCTGACAAACTGGAAAGGTTGACAAAAAAGGTTTCGTCAGGCTCGAAATCGGTGTCTCCATTCACGGTTATTTGAACGGTTTTGGTTTCACCTGCCGTACCATTGAACGTCACCGTACTACTATTGGTTACATAATCGCCAGATGTTGCAGTATTATTCGCCGTATTAAAAACCACGCTTAAGGAGGTGTTTACAGCGTGGCTAAGGGTGAGGGTGAAGGTAAAAATCGTGGTTCCGCTGTTACCTTCATTCATGCTCACATCATTGATGGAGACGGTGGCTGCATCATTGTTCAAAATGGTACCAATACCCTGCCCGTCCTGTAGCGTGACGGCAGGATTGCTGATAGCCCCGAGATTTACATAGAAAGATTCATCCAGTTCTACTTCCTGATCTCCATTAATGGGCACTGTAATAGTCAGGGTTTCATTGTTCGTACCGGCAAAACTGAGCATGCCAGAAGTCGCCATAAAGTCAGAGCCACCTGCGGAGTTGTTCGAGGTGGCATAACTCACTGTAAACGCACCTGAAACGCCCGTATGTGTTACTGTAAATACCAGGTTTTGTGTACCACTGTTTCCTTCCGTGATGGAAACATCATTGATAGATAGTGCCCCTTGCGTGCCCAACCCGTATTTCAGGTTGTCTATTTGTAAATAATTGATGGGCGATACGTTTGTAATGGCGAAGGAGCGCAGCACTTCATTTTGCAGCGGCGTGCCGGCAAATAGTTTATGCTGAAAATCAGCGCCGGTATTTCCTGTGGGCGTTACCGTAAACGTGTGGCTCACGGTGGTGCCGTTGGGGCGGGTACCTGTTACGGTCACGTTGCCCACTGCGAATGTGCTACCACCATTGGAAGACGTCCACATATCCACTTCCTGCAAAATAACGCCGCCAATCCCGGCATTGTTATATTGAACAGAACCGATCGCGCCGGTACCGGCTCCATCAATAAAATAATTGGATGGGCAACAACCAAATCCGGATGACTGGTAAACCCGCAAGGGTGTCGTTGTAGTAAACATATTTCCGTTTTCGGAAAATGCCATGCCGGGAGTGCTTTCTCCTTCAAAGGTTTCCAGAAACATTTCATCATCCAGAATGGTGCCGGTGGCCGTCGATGTGGTAATGACAGCGCCGCCGGTAGGGCCTGAAAGGGTCACACTGAAACCCTCGTCTGTTTCGTCGGTTACGTCGCCACTAACATTTATCTGTACCTGTTTGGATGTTTCCAGGGGGGTAAATGTGACTGTCCCTGAGGGAAATGCGCCCCCGAAATCGGCCGTGTTGGCAGGGTTGCCGCCGCTGCCCGCTACGGTGTAATTCACGCTGTTGGACCCGCTGGCGTCGCCGCTCCTGCTTACTGTAAAGAAAAACGGTGTTGTCCCGGAATTGCCTTCGAGTTTTACGGCATTAGTGGCTGCAATACTAAACGAAGCGCCACTGTCATCATTTTGAATGGTACCGATACCCTGCGCGTCAAAAATGCGAACATTGATATTGCTGGCATTGGTCAGGTTGACAAAAAATGTTTCATCGGTTTCTGAGGTAACATCCCCATTCAGCACCACTGTGATCGTTTTGGTTTCGCCGTTGGTGCCGGCAAAATTCAGCATACCGCTGGCGCTGACATAGTCGGAGTTGGCTGTGGTGGCCGTATTATTTGCCGTAGCATAGTTAACTGTGAATGCACCGGATGCCGCATTGGTCAGCGTGGCGGTAAACACCAGATTCGTGGTACCTGAATTGCCTTCTGCGATGCTGACATCGTTGATCGTCACGCAAGGAATATCTACAGAAAGGAACTTAAAGTTGTCGATCGCCACGTAATTCAAACCTGCTGCCAACTGAATTTCCAGCCCGATCAGGGTAATGCCATTCAATGGCGTGGCAGCAAAATTGAAATGCTCAAAACTCGTACCTAAGTTGCCCGTCGGGTTGATGTCAGTTGCATAAGTCACCGTCGTTCCATTGGGCCGGATACCGATAAAAGTGGCGTTGCCTACGGCAAAACTGTTGCCATCGTCATTGGAAGACCAGGCATCCAGTTCTTGCACCTGAAACCCTTTGCCCAGCGTGGAAACGATTATTTGCCCTACGCTTCCCGAACTGGCGCCGTTGTTGACGCCCGTATCCCAGAAACGATCGGAAGGACAGCAGCCGAAACTCGTGCTTTGAACAACCCGCCAGTCGCCGGTTTTAGTAAAAACAAGTCCGCCTTCGGAAAAGGTAGTTGCGCCGGGCACTTCCGTTTCATAGGTTTCTGTGACCTGAGCGTACGAACGTTGTACAAAGCCCAATAGTGTACAGAAAAGTGCCAGAGCGACAGGTATGTGCTGACACTTGCCTTTGATAGGTGATTGTAATAGAGTCAATAAAACATTATGCATCTCCATATAAATTATGGTTCATTTAGAACAGATGTATTCCTTACAGCATCACAAAAATGCGCGACCCGGACTACTCCAGGGCCGCGCATTTTGATGGTATTATCGGGTCGTCAATACAATGACTACCCTTTGATTATTTCGACTGAATCATCTTCTTCGTCGCCTTGTCCGTAGCCGTTTCCAGCGTGTAGTACAGTACGCCCGTGGTGTTCAGCAACTGACGATCCACACTGATCGTGTTGTAGCCTTTTGCAAACGAACCATTTTGTGAGAATACCATTCTGCCCGTTTCATCGAAGATACGCAGCGTGGCCGTGGTGGCCTCCGGCAGGTGGAATCCGATGAATGTTTTGTTCACAAACGGGTTTGGCTGGTTTTGGTACAACTCGAAGCCTACACCGGAGATGGTAGCACCATTCTGACCGTTGAAGCGGAAGGCAACGTCCATGCGGTTGTTCGCCAGGCTGTATGCTTCTGCTTTCGTGATGCGGCTCGATACACCCAGCATGCTGGACAGTTGACCTGCTTTCGTTGCGCGGAACGTGATGGCAAATTCGTTGTCAGAACCGTCCACAGATGTCGTCACAGCGCCTTCAAACACACCGAAGTTACCGGCTTTGATCTCGCCTGCACCTGCGATGTCCAGTACTTCCAGACCCGTCAGGTTCATCGTGAACTGATAGCCTTGTACACGCTCTGCACCTTTGAAGTTCACCGTGAAGGTTTCGCCTGCTTTCACAGCGCGATCTTCCACATCGAACAGCATCGTCGATGCCGTGCGTTCTTCGGCTGACATGAGGCTATTGGCCACCACCGTAGCATTTACGTCGCCCACTTTGATACCTACGAAGTCCTCGGCCAATTGATCAGCCTGTACGTTCTGTACCGAGATGTTCTCAGGGAACTGTGTCTGGAACGGGTTGGCAGGGTTCGGGAACGAGTAGCCTTTGTCTACAAATCTCCACGAAGTGTTGTTCGGCAGTTCGTCGTAGATACCCAGGATCAACTTGCGGAATTCCACGATGTCGAACGTCGTGATCGAACCTGATTTGTTCGCGTCGGCTGCGATCATTTTGTATGGCGTCGTCAGTGGCTCCAGACCCAGGATGTGTTTCGAGATCAGCACCAGGTCATAAGTCGTCACCCCGTTCAGCGGATTGTCGTCTTTTGTTGGCGTCAGCACGTAGTTGCCTGATACCGGAACAGCGCTCGGGAACTGGAAGTTGCCGCTGGCGTCAGACATATCGTTCAGGATATTCTGACCGCTGGTGGCCGATACCGCCAGTTCAACATTTGCATCTTCCACACCTTGCAGGGTTTCTGTTGCGAGTGCACCTGCTACCGTCGCGGTGTTGCCTTGTGGGCAGCCTACGATGTTGGCTTGTACGTCTACGTATGCGATGCAGAAATCTGCATTGCCTGCTGCGTCTTGCAGCCATACCTGTACAGGTACCAGGGTACCCTGGTCAGCGCAAGTGACTACGATCGACTGTGGCAGATCGGTTGGGAATGCATTGCCTGGGTTTTCGTCCGCGCGGATAACTGCCAGTTTCTGCTCCAGAATCGGATCAGGTGTGCAGTTGTCGTCTCCGTACAGGAAGAAGTCGCTTGCCCACAGCGTAGCCATACCACCTACCATCAGGTTAATGTTTACGTTCGCACATGCCACCACGGGTGGTTTGCAGTCGCGGATTTCAAATGTTTTCTCGCAAACGGCTTCGTTACCGCAACCGTCTTCGGCAATCCACTTGATTTTGTGGCGACCGTGTGCCAGTTCAGGATCGATC
>JAEUUT010000161.1 GCA_016787415.1 Saprospiraceae bacterium
TGATTTTGCCGAAACGCAACAGGCCGACCTGGCAAATATCAGCAGTGGAAACACCTTGTTCAGGGTAGTGGAAGACTGGCTGGAACGCACGCCGTTTTTGCAATTTGGAAAATTTGAATTCCTGCAACATTATCGCATGGCGGTAGACCACATGCTGGCGCGGGAGCAGGAAGCGATTCGCAGCACATCATACCTCGACGATCAGGAAAAAGCCATGCGGCTGCGTATGCTGGGTAGTACAGATACCTATTTTCAGTCGATCCTCGATCCGTCAACACACGAGCGGATGCAGGCAGAAGGCCGGCTTCGACTTTCTTACAAGGCCACTGTGGCAGCCCTGTTTATCAATCTTTATCGCGATGAGCCTATTCTGCACCAACCATTCAACCTGCTGCGAGGCTTGATTGATATTGATGAGTTATTTACAACCTGGCGTTACAGGCATGCTCAAATGGTGCTCCGAATGCTGGGAAGAAAAATCGGGACGGGTGGCTCCTCCGGTCACGATTATTTGCAGGCTACTGCTGCCAAACACCTCATTTTCAGTGATTTACACAATATAAGCACCCTGCTGATTCCACGCTCCGAATTGCCGGGGCTTCCCGATGAATTGCGCCAGCAACTTGGTTTCTATTATACCGAGCACAGACAAAAATAAAAAAAGCGGCCGTTCCCTTTGGAACGGCCACTCGCTTATGAGTGCTTACTTACCTAACATGCGTTCATCTGGGCTTGTTTGCCTCTCACCTCTCACCTCTCACCTCTCACCTCTTTTCAATTACTGCCCCACAATATCCGTCTGCATCGGCCCCAGAATAGCGAGCAGTTCATTCTTTTCTTTTTCAGGCACATTGAACTGATCCAGCGCAGCCACCAGGTCGCCAACCAGGGCATTGAACTCCGCCTGGGTGATATTCATGCCGGTGTGCGCTTCTTTCATGGTCAGACCTTTGTAACTGCATGGGCCTCCGGCGCCAGCACAAACCTGATCGATCAGGTTCAGACGCAAGAGCCGCGCACGGGAAGGATTCGCTACCGTAGCAGCAAAACGGCCGTTGATGGTATTGTCGGCCACTACGTTTGCAATAAACTGGTCGACTACGGCAGATATGGCTGTGATGCCACCAAGCCGATCATACAGGCTGGCTTCGACAACGGGAGTGTCATCGTCTTTTTTACAGGCAATAATGGTACATACGCCGACAAGTGCGGCGAAAAAGAGCACTTTGAAGTAACTGGACATAGTTGTGTTTTTGGTTTAAATGTTATTGATATGGAGAAACCACGCTTTCTTTTTATTGGAGATCATTAACCCTGCGAATACAAGCGCAGACAAAATCGAGAGCGTCAATAGAAAACCAGGAATCTTTTGTACAATCTCCAGCGGGACAGGGCATTGCGCGCCAGAAGACGGGCTGAACTGTTTGATTTGGGGTGGGGAAGATGTGAGGGTCGACAGTCGACTTTTCAGGGTAGCGGGCGTCCAGCGATCAGTATGCGCAATGACCAGCAAGTCCGAATGGGCATTG
>JAEUUT010000221.1 GCA_016787415.1 Saprospiraceae bacterium
TTCTACCACCACTTGTTTTTCTACCTTTGCGCGGCATTTCACCCTATTTATTCAATTTCCATGTCTGACATTTCCCAATTGAAAGAACTTGCCACGCAGGTTCGCCGCGACATTATTCGCATGGTATTCAACTGCCAGAGCGGCCACCCGGGCGGTTCGCTGGGCTGTACGGAGTTCTTTGTAGCCCTGTACGGCAACGTAATGAAACACAAACCCAAACCCTTCAAAATGGAGGGCAAAGGCCAGGATATGTTCTTCCTGTCCAACGGCCACATCTCTCCCGTATGGTACAGCGTGCTGGCGCGCACGGGTTATTTCGAACCGAAAGAACTGGCAACTTTCCGCAAAATCAACACGCGCCTGCAAGGCCACCCGGCTACGCATGAAGGGCTACCGGGCATTCGCATCGCTTCTGGTTCGCTGGGGCAGGGCATTTCGGCCGCTATCGGCGCCGCGTTGGCCAAACGCCTCGATGGCGACAAACGCTGGGTATTTGCCCTCACTGGCGACGGCGAACTCGACGAAGGCCAGTGCTGGGAAGCCATCATGTCGGCGGCACATATGAAAGTGGACAACCTGATTGTCACGGTCGACTGGAATGGCCAGCAGATCGACGGCCCGACCTCGCAAGTGATGGATCTCGGAAATTTGCCCGCCAAATGGAAAGCCTTTGGATGGGATGTACTCATTCTGGAAAACGGCAACGACCTCGAAGCCGTCATCGCTATGCTTCGCAAAGCCAAACGCCGCACCGGAAAAGGCAAGCCAGTAGTCATTCTGATGAAAACGCAAATGGGCTATGGCGTAGATTTTATGCAAGGTACCCACAAGTGGCACGGCAAAGCACCCAATCAGGAACAGTACGAACAGGCCATGGCGCAGTTGAAAGTGGCGCAGACGGCTGATTTTTAAACCTCGCGTCCTTTCCAGTTCGTTATTTTTTCTCCAATCAGGCATTCCAACAACATGAATATCAACGATATAAAATCTACCGGCACCAAAGCCACCCGCGATGGTTTCGGGCAAGGTCTGCTCGAAGCGGGCCGCAAAAACCCCAACGTCGTCGGCCTCACTGCCGACTTGCTGGAGTCGCTGCAAATGCAGCATTTCCTGAAAGAATTTCCGGAGCGTTTTTTCCAGGTCGGTATCGCCGAAGCCAATATGATCGGCATCGCTGCCGGACTGGCAACCGCCGGAAAAATTCCATTCACCGGCACTTTTGCCAACTTCAGCACGGGCCGCGTGTACGACCAGATTCGCCAAAGTGTGGCGTATTCGCATAAAAATGTGAAAATATGCGCTTCGCACGCCGGACTTACCCTCGGTGAAGACGGCGCCACGCACCAGATTCTGGAAGATGTGGGTATGATGCGAATGCTGCCCGGCATGACGGTCATCAATCCTTGCGACTACCACCAGACCATGGCGGCCACTATGGCTATCGCCGAATACCACGGCCCGGTGTACCTGCGCTTCGGCCGCCCAGCCTGGCCCATGTTCACAGAGGGCATGCCATTTAAAATCGGTAAAGCGCTGCTGCTCGGCAAAGGTACCGACGTCACTATTTTCGCTACCGGCCACCTCGTGTGGACTAGTGTGGAAGCCGCCCAGGAACTTGCCGCTCAGGGCATTTCCTGCGAAGTGATCAATATCCACACCATCAAACCGCTCGACGAAAAAGCAGTGCTCGATTCCGTCAAAAAGACACGTGCCGTGGTTGTAGCCGAAGAGCACCAACGTTTTGGCGGCCTCGGCGATGCCATCGCCAACCTGCTTGTACACAACGACCCGGTACCTATGGAATACGTGGGCGTGAAAGACTCCTTTGGCGAAAGTGGTAAGCCCAACGAACTGCTCGACAAATACGGATTGAGCAAGAAGGACGTGATTTGGGCAGTGAAGGATGTGATGGATAGGAAAAAGTCCTGAGTCCTATTTAGTCCTGAGTCGACAGTCCTGAGTCCTAAGTCTGTAGAGTACACCTATGTACCCTTGGCGTCGTCAATAATAAATGCCAGGAATACATAGGTGTACTCTACAGACTTAGGACTCAGGACTGTCGACTCAGGACTAAAACAGGTTCCCCTCCCTTCTCCCATCCCACAATAGCCAGTTGCCCAAACCTGCGCGCGATGTCTATCGCTTTCGGGAGCGGAATATCCAGGGCAAGAAAACTTTCTTCCGGAGGCCAGTCCGTATTGCTGCCTATGCCCAGTCCGCGCCGTAAAAGTCGGCAGTGCGGGTGCAATTCCAGTTCCAGCCGATAATTGTGCAGGCGATTCCACCATTCGTCCTGCCTGACCGATTGAGGGTTCCAGGCTGTGATGAATGCATAGGACTGAATGCCGAGGTCGTCCAGTTGACGGCGCAGGATCAAAGGGTTTTCTCCGATGTGTATGAAAGCGCCCCGATCATCGAGGCGAGGCAGTTCGGTCCAGTACTGCGTATTCAGGTAATGCTCGATCAGCGTGCGGTCGAGATGCGCAGGAATATCTTGCAGGTCTTTGATGACAAGAACGTTTGAAATCATGGATACAAAGGTAACTTTGCCCCATGACAACGATTCGTGAAACAAAGTTCCAATTACCCGGCCAGACAGCCTTTTACCGGGGAAAAGTACGCGATGTGTACACCGTCGGCGACAAACTGGTGATGGTGGCCAGCGACCGCATTTCGGCATTCGACCACATCTTGCCGCGCGCTATTCCATACAAAGGCGCCGTGTTGAACCAAATTGCCGCCCATTTCCTGTCCGCTACCCGCGATATTTGTCCGAACTGGCTCATCGATACCCCCGATCCGAATGTGGCCATCGGTCACCGCTGCGAACCTATTCGGGTGGAAATGGTGATACGGGGTTATCTGGCGGGGCATGCAGCCCGCACCTATGCTGCTGGAATACGCACCCTTTGCGGTGTGCCACTGCCCGAAGGAATGCGCGAAAACGATCCATTTCCGGAGCCGATTATTACGCCTACTACGAAAGCCGATGAAGGCCACGATGAAGATATTTCCAGAGAAGACATTCTGGCGCGCGGCCTGGTAAGCCCCGAAGATTACGCCCAAATGGAGGCTTACACACGCGCCATTTTCCAGCGCGGCAGTGAAATGGCTGCCCGGCAGGGACTCATCCTGATCGATACCAAATACGAGTTTGGAAAGAAAGACGGGCAAATTTTGTTGATGGACGAAATCCACACGCCCGACAGTTCCCGTTATTTTTATGCGGAAGGGTATGAAGAGCGCCAGCAAAAAGGCGAACGGCAGCGCCAACTCAGCAAGGAGTTTGTACGCGAATGGCTTATCGCAAATGGTTTTCAGGGAAAAGAAGGACAAACAATGCCCGACATGCCCGATGCATTTGTCGATGAAATTACCGATCGATATATCGAATTATACGAAAAAGTGACTGGCTTAAAATTTATCAAAGACAAGACCGTTGATGTTCTCAAACGCATCGAACAAAACATCCTGAAGGCATTGCAGGAATAACCTGAACCCGAACTTTTTTCCCGCATGGCACAACTCGGCTGGGTTTATCTCGATCCTCAAGGCGGTCGGCATCGCGTCGGGTTGTACCACGGCGACAAGACGGGCCATTTGCTTATTCACTGCAATTTGAAAGTGATTCAAGTAGATTTTGCGGTCAAAGAGTCCAAAACCTACTCATTTTTTATTGAAGATGAGTTGTGCGAACTGGCTGTCTACAAAGAAAATGGCGAGTTTTCCTACTCTTTTACCACCAATAAAAAAGTAGACACGCCGCTCAACCGGCAACGCAAAGCACTCAACAGGAAAAACCTGAAATATGTGCTTTTGTCGGCAGCAGGGTTGGTGCTGGTCATCGCCGGCGTCACTTACGGCCTGCATCGTTTCGACAAATGGCAGGAAGGGCAGCGTTTTACAGAAAACAGCCTGCTAAGTCCCGATGCACTTACTTCGCAGGGCAAATTGGCTTCACATGGGCAGCATGCTGTTGCGCAGTTGTTTGTTCAGCAGGAAGGCAAGAAAAGAAATGTGTATTACGGCTTTGTCACAGCCGATAGCATTCGCACAACAGGGCAATTTGAGGTGCCTGCTGACGGATCGTTTTTGCTGCCTACCGGGTTCCCGCTGGCCGATCAGGATGCGTTTCGAGTGACATATTTACCCGGTAATCCGCGCGTACACAGCGTGGAATTCAATGTCCCCACCCGCGCTACCGTTACCCGCTACCTCCAACTGGCTCAAACCATCGAACAGCAGACCCATCCGCAGGATACGCCTGAGCATATTGCCTGTGTCGTACTTACTGTAGCGGAAAAAGGTAACTGGCCTGCATTGGCAAATTTCATTTTTCAGAGCAAAACGCCGGAAGAAAACCCGCGCTACAACCACGATACTTACCTGAAAATGCTGCGTGAACCGGCGATGGAAGCGCTGCTGAAGAGGGAATGTTTGTAACACGGGAACACGGATTGCACGGATGTGAGACGGATTTACACGGATTGTATTGGTGACAATGAGGCATTGGTAGTAACGCCAGCCTCCAAACCACCCATACAATCCGTGTAAATCCGTCTTTTCCGTGCAATCCGTGTTACTTACTCAAACTTCACAATCCGGCTCGCGCTTGCGCTACCCGTCGCGTTGCTCACCGTAATTTCAATTTTATTGTCGCCTTTTCTCAGCACCGACACCCAGGTTACCTTGGCGGTATTGGCATCGAACGTAAAGTCGGTGACGGCTGCGTCGTTTACTTTGATGGAAATCTGGTTGCGTGCATCGATGTAGCGCACATTGGCTACCACTGCCGTCCGGCCTTCATTCGGGTTGAAAGGGCTGACGGTAGGCTGCGATGCCGATTCGATGGTCACTTCCGGTTTGGGAATCGTAGGTTTGGATTTGTACACGATTTCCGTTTGGGCCGAAGCCGAACCGCCGGAGTTGTTGGCCTCAATCAGTACAATATTGTTGCCTTCCTTGAGTGTTAGCGCCGCTGTAACGGTGGTACCTCGCGGGTTGTAGTCGAAGTTTCTGATCTCCTGGCCGTTCAGTTTTAGTTTGATCTGCGACTTGTCGGTCACGTTTTTGGCAGTGGCCCGGATGGAGTAACTCGCCTCTGCAACGCTTGTACCACTGCGTTTGGGCGTTACAAATTCGACGACAGGTTTGGGTGTAACCGGATCGGTAGACTGCGATTGTGCCTGCAACTGCACACTGGCGCTGGCCTCGTCGGAGCCATCTGCGGTGGTGGCTTTTACTACAAATGTGTTGGAGCCGGTTTTCAGCGTCACGTTGGCCGATAGGTTACCGCCGCGGTCGAGGGTGAAATTGCTGATCACCCCGTCGTTTAGTTTTACCTGCACCTGGTTGTTGCTGAATACATTTTCCACCTTGGCTGTCAGTGTGAAAGCAGGTTTGTCGGTGATGGTACGCATACCTTTCGGATTGCTGATGGTAACCACAGGCGGTTTGGCCTTGATAAAACGCACTGCAACGCTTGCCTCGTCGGAACCTGCATCTGTACGCGCACTCACCCGAATGGTGTTGTTGCCTTCCACGTAGTTCACTTTTGCGCTGACCTGTTTGCGTTTCGGGTCGAAACTAAATGGAACATTGCTGCCGTTGAGCGATACCGTTACATCATTTTTGTTGTCGACATTTTCCAGTGCAGCCGTTACCTGTCCTTGCGCCGTGCGGGTTTCCGAATTGTTGGCCGGCTCAGTAATGGTCACTTTCGGCGGCTTGGGCGCCAGGTAATTCAGTTGTACCGATGCCTGGGCGCTTCCTGCATTGTTGCGCACCGAAATGCTTACGCTGTTTTTCCCTTCCTGAAGGGTCAGTTCTGCAGATACGGCGCCACTCCCTGCATCAAAATTGAAAGGAATGGTGCGGCGATTTACTTCGAGCGTAATATCGTTGCGCGAGCCGACGAAGCGGGTATTTGCCTTAAAGGATGTGGTAGCCTGGCGGAAAGTAGCGCCATCGCGCGGGTCGGCGATGGTCACTTCCGGTTTTTGCTGCACCACATTTCTGATGATCGTGGCAGAGGCTTCTCCTTCGCCATAGCGGTTGCGCGCCCGGATGGTGATGCTGTTGTTGCCGGTAATCAGGCTCAGGTCGGCAGAAAGTACGCGCGAACGAGTATCGAAACTGACATTGCGCAGCACGTTTCCATTCAAATAAACGGTGATGTCGTCGCGATTATCCACTTCTTCCACGGTCGCTTTCAAAGCGTAGGTGGCTTGTGTAACAGTTTCCGTGGCATTTCTTGGTTGTGTAATGCGTACCACGGGGCGTTTGCCCTGTGGTGTGGGCGGCGGCGGCGGCGGCGGCGTGTAACGTTCGTAAATAATTTCTACCTCGTCGGAAGCGCGGCCGCCGGGCGTATTGGCTTCCACACGCACGCTGTTGCGGCCTTCGCGCAGGCGTACATTGGCTTCCAGCCCTTCTGCCAGGGTAAAACGGGCATCCGAGCCATTTACATACAGGCGTATGTCGCGGGAGTCGCTCACGTTGCGCACTTGCGCCACGATACGCGCATTGTCGTAACTGGTGGTGAAAGGCGAGCGTGAAGGTTCTACAATGCGCACTTCCGGGCGCAACGGAGCAGGCGGTGGCGGAGGAGTGACCGGTGGCGGTGGTGGCGTGTAGCGATCTTCGAGCACGATAACCACCGTTTCTTCATCGCGACCGGCGGGGTTGCTGGCTACAATGCGGGCTTCGTTGCGGCCCGGGCGCAGGCGCAGATCGGCCGACAGGCGGCCTTTTTCAAAGGTAAATGCCTGGTTGCTGCCATTCAGATAACACTGCACATCGCTGTAAGCATACACATTTTGAATGCGGGCACGCAGGTTTTCATTGGCATAACTGGTCACGTAAGGGTTGGAGCCCGGATTGATAATATCGATTTTCGGGGCAGCAATACGGCGTTCGTGCGGCGCTATGTCCCAGCGAAAATGCAGGTTGGTGTAGTGCTGCCAGTCGTTGTTGTCGGACAGGGAATTGTTGTTGGTCCATTGTTGGCCGTCGAGGATGTCGGTGCGGCTGAATGTTATTTTATGACCGATCCCTATGACAAAACGCGGCGCCACCTGAAACCCGAGTTCAATTCCCGCACCAGGCATAAGGCCCGCCTTGATCGAACGATCTGTAAATCCGTCGGCGGGGCTTTCATACGTGCCGTCGCGCAGGTCTTTGAGGCTGGACAGAACGGAACCTTTCGATTCCGAAGCATTGATACCAAGATAATCATATGTATCTGCGCCATTGAGTTGGTCGGTACTCGTTTTGTATAAATCCAGCCCAACTCCGCCAAACAGCGAAAGCACTACACCCGTGCGTTCGCGCAGGCGATTGAACGTGAGCACGCCTTCGAGGCCCAGTTCGCCCATGGAGTGGCGGTAATTTTGAAATACAAAAGAGGAGTCGTTGGGGGCGCTCTTGTCTAACAGATAATCCAGATCGGGGGAGTAGTTGCCATTCAGGACGTCATTGCGCTGGATACCGTAGGAGCGTTTGTAATCCAGCCCGTAGGTGCGCGTAAACAAGCCTCGGCCACGCAGGTCGAAAGAAAATGTGCCACCGGGCCGATACCACAGGTTTTTACCGAGCGTCAGTCCGGCGCCCCAGCCGTTCAGGGTTGAGCGTACATCGGCGCTTTGATAAGCGAAACCGCCGTCGATGCCGAAAGTCCACCAGCCGCGTTCGCGCGAAGAAAAGTAGGATGCATTTTGCGCGCCGAGTTGGAAAAAACCGAGGGCAAATAAACAGTACAGGGTTATGTGTTTTATGTTCATAAGGCAATGTTTTTTTGTTAGGGTTGATGGGGGGATGGAGGGTTGAATCAGGATTAGTAGGATTTTAAGGATTAGAAGGATGCCCAACAAGATGTCGAAATTCCAATAATTAATCCCAATTGATTCAGAAGGCATATTTTCAGTCCAATCTTATTAATTTCGACATCTCGTTGGGCATCCTTCTAATCCTTAAAATCCTACTAAACCTGATTCAACCCTCCCCCCATCAATTCCCCAGCAAGATTCGGTATTTCACAGATAATCTGAAAGGGGATGGCCCAATCAAACATATTAAAATTTTAACACAACTAAGTTTTTTTGTTGCATGATGGGCGCTTTTGACTGGGCATTACCCTTGTTGGTCACGCTTTGACGGGCGTTTTCCGGGCGTTTAAATTTTGTTGAGGATGGTTAATGAAAAGTTCTGCGCGGCGCATTTTTAACGGAAATTTGTCATCAACCCACCCTTCTCAATACTCTGTTTGAGCAAATGCGCATGAATGAGCGCCCGTTTCCGTACCTTTGCGCCGCTTTTTATCAGCCAAACGTCTTAGACAAATGCAACCGAAAGAATTTCTGAAAAAACTTGGCCTCAAAACCAAAAACCAGGGCACCTGGACGGGTCTCGAATCCGTGTCGGGCAGCCGTCGTTATATCGACTCTTACTCGCCTGTAGATGGCGAATTCATCGGCTCGGTCGGCATCACCACCCGCGAGCAATACGATGCTGTCATTGCATCTGCAGAATCGGCATTTCTTACCTGGCGTGAAATGCCTGCTCCCAAACGCGGCGAAATCGTGCGCCAATACGGCGATGTACTGCGCCAATACAAAGAGCCGCTGGGCAGTCTGGTGAGTTACGAAATGGGCAAAAGCCTCCAGGAAGGCCTGGGCGAGGTGCAGGAGATGATCGATATCTGCGATTTTGCAGTGGGTCTTTCCCGCCAGTTGTATGGCCTGACCATGCACTCCGAGCGCCCGGGGCACCGTATGTACGAACAATGGCATCCGCTGGGGATTGTCGGCATTATTTCCGCTTTTAACTTCCCTGTGGCCGTTTGGTCGTGGAATGCCTGCTTAGCCTGGGTTTGTGGCGACGTATGCGTGTGGAAGGCCTCCGAAAAAGTGCCGCTGTGCGCCGTGGCTTGCCAGTTGTTGTTCCAGAAAGTATTGAAAGCCAACAACTTGCCAGAGGGTATCAGTTGCATTGTCAATGGCGACTACAAAATTGGCGAATACATGACCAAAGACGCCCGCGTTCCGCTGGTGAGCGCTACAGGTAGCACGCGCATGGGCCGTATCGTAGGCCAAGCCGTAGCCGGTCGTTTTGGCCGCAGCATCCTCGAACTGGGTGGCAACAACGCCATCATCATTACGCCTTCTGCCGATATGAAAATGGTACTCACCGGCGCCGTATTCGGAGCCGTGGGCACGGCAGGACAGCGCTGCACTTCCACCCGCCGCCTCATTATCCATGAGAGCGTGTACGAACAGGTGAAAAACACGCTGGCCAAAGCATACCCGCAACTGCGCATCGGCAATCCGCTCGACTCCAGCAACCACGTCGGTCCGCTGATCGACAAACATGCCGTGGAAAATTATCTTCATTCCATTGCAGAGGTAAAAAAATCGAAAGGCAAATTCGTAGTAGAAGGCGGTGTGCTGGAAGGCCCCGGCTACGAAAGCGGCTGCTATGTGAAGCCTTGCATTGCCGAGGTGGAAAACCACTGGGATATCGTGCAGCACGAAACCTTTGCACCGATTCTGTACCTTATCAAATACAGCACCATCGAAGAAGCCATTGCGCTGCAAAACGGTGTGCCACAAGGTTTGTCGTCGGCTATCATGACCACCAACCTGCGCGAAGCGGAGCGTTTCCTGTCGGTAGCAGGCTCGGATTGTGGTATTGCCAATGTCAACATCGGTACTTCCGGTGCTGAAATCGGCGGCGCTTTCGGCGGTGAAAAAGAAACTGGTGGCGGCCGCGAATCCGGCTCCGATTCCTGGAAAGCCTACATGCGCCGTCAGACGAATACAATCAACTATTCGGAACAATTGCCGCTGGCGCAGGGAATTCGGTTCGAATTTTAGAGGTGAGAAGGATGAATCAGGATTTTTAGGATTTATTGGATTAGAAGGATTCCCGATGTGATGTCGAAATTTTTGAAATTGAAATTTAATTTCGACATCACATCGGGAATCCTTCTAATCCAATAAATCCTAAAAATCCTGATTCATACCTCTCTCACTTCTCACCTCTCACCTCTAAAAACCTGTATCTTATTATCAGCCCTTCGCCTTTTTTCCCTTCACTGCTCAGCACCAGATCGCCATTCATGTCAAAGGAAATGCCTTCAGGCTGGGGCAGCATTTTTTTATCGAGGCGAATAGCATATTTAATAGCCCCCGTGGCATAATCGAGCACGACGAGGCGTTTTTGTGCAGAGGAAAGCACATAAATATCGCCGGTGATAGGGTGGACGGCAATGCCGGACGGACTAAAAAAGTGTTCGTTTTCTTCCGGGATGTGCGGTACAAGGCGATTTACCTCAAGTGGATCTACCGTATATACTGGCTGTTCCGATAGTTTTTTACTGTTCAAGTCGAACGCATATACTTTCCGCAGGTAACTGCTGTCCGTATTCCCTTTGCAGGCAATGAGCAGGGCATTGCGTTTAGCGTCGAAGCCCAGGCCTTCCACATCGTCTTCTTTTTTCAAGGATGTTTTATACTCTCGTACGGAAGGGCTTTTGCGTTTCCAGCGGCCTATTTCAAAAACGTCGCCGTTGCTTTTTACGGCAAACAGGCAAGGGCCGACCATTTCCACACCTTCGAAGTCGCCTTTGTCGCGAAACAGTACCCGATGGGTGATGGCGCCACCACCGGCGCCATCGACGAAGAAAATTTCTCCTTTTTCATCGGCAATAGCAAGGTATTGACCATCGACGTCGGTTGGACTGAGGCCGGAAATCTCACGCAGGTCCTCGCTGACGAGGTTGATGATATGGGAAGGATTTGCCAGGTTATACGGCAGGGTATCGGGCGGGTTAATCGACAGACACAAGCCGATCGAAAGCAACAGGTTCATAAGCGTTTGATTTATCGGAACAAAACGGAAAGGTACGCTGCTTTCAGGCAAGCATACTGTTTCAGATAACGTACAAACCCCCGAACCATGTTTTATTTTACTCCGAAAAAACTTCTATTTCGTGTGTTTTTACCACTAAGTCGGTAAATTTCCCTTTAAACCGAGTGGCTTTCACGATATGATTATCGATCCAGTGGTAGTTGCCGCCGCGTGGTTTGCCGAACAGAATGCCATGGTATTTAAAACCGTGTTTGGCGAGCCAGTACTCCGTAACTTCGCGGTGGGCTTCGGTACGGCTGGTAAAGAAAAAGATCACATGACCTTCATCGTACCAGCGATTCAGCATTTCCAGTGCATCCGGATAAGGTAAAATGGTACCCATCCGTTCTGGTTCTTCATTCGGAACGTCGTCGCAAATGGTGCCGTCAATATCGATGAGAAAGTTCTTGATATGCTGAGGAAGAATCGGGCTCAGGCGTTCGCCTTTTTCGTTGAAAATTTCTCGTAAGTTCTGCTCGGATTGATCTTGCATGACTTTTTAATTGGTGTAAAATTGACGCAAAGGTACGGCGAACAATTGATTATTACCCGCCTGCAACTGCAAACATTAAGTAAAGGCTAATGATTACTGTTAAACAAATGACAAAATAACATCATTTTATGTGCCAAACTCCTGCTTCGCTGTTTGTAATAACAACGCCGGCAAGCGAGTGTTTCGGCATTTGGCATGGTCTTTTCCGCCTGCTACCGCACATTGCTTTCCGATTATCTGCTCAAACTGCATACCATGCATCCAAGATTTGCCCCTGGCATCATATTCAGCCTGATTTTACTTTTTGCTGCCTGCAACACCACCAAAAAGTCGGCCAATAAGCCGGATGCTCCTGCCAGGGCTTCCAGCACTGCCAATATGCAATTGCGCAACCGCGTGGTGACATACGCGCAGAAATACGTCGGCTCGCCCTACAAATACGCCGGTACCAGCCCGTCGGGGTTCGACTGCTCGGGCTTCACCAGTTATGTGCTGAAGGAATTCAATGTAAAAGCCTCGCCGGCTTCAGCCATACAGGCCAAAGAAGGCCGGGCGGTTTCTATAGATAAAGTCAAACCGGGCGATCTCGTTTTTTTTGGCGAAAATTCAAAACACATCTCGCACGTGGCCATGGTGGTCAAACGCTCCAAAGATGGCATCGTCTGCGTTCACAGCACCACCAGCCGCGGTGTAATTGTGGAAAATGTGAGTACGTCGACGTACTGGAAACCGAAGATTTTATTTGCAAGAGATGTGATAAGTCCTAAGTCGTGAGTCCTGAGTCCTAAGTCTGTAGAGTACACCTTCTTACTCTTGAAATTTGTTATTCGAAATGCCAGGAGTAATAAGGTGTACTCTACAGACTTAGGACTTAGGACTTAGGACTACCGACTCCAGTCTCACTCCCCTCGATCCCTTCACCAGTATCAGCGCATGCTCCAACTGTTGCGCATCCAGCCAGGCTTTGGCGGCGGTGTTGTCGGGGAAATGGAGCGCACCATAGCGTTGGTACGGAGTTTTTCCAAACTCTTTTCCTACCAGCACGATCTGGTCGAGGCCCATTTTGGAGGCGAATCTCAGAATAGCGTTATGTTCTTTTTCGCTGTTTTCGCCCAGTTCGAGCATATCGCCAAGAATAGCGATTTTGTATTTGGCCGACATGGCTTGGAGGCTTTTGAGCGCCGGCTCCATGCTCGACGGATTGGCATTGTAGGCATCGAGCAGCACGGTATTGCTGCCGTATGGTATTATTTGAGAGCGATTGTTGGAAGGGCGATAGGATTCCAGTGCCGACTTAATGACGGCTGCAGGCACTTTGAAATAGATACCGAGCGCAATGGCGGTCATAATGTTGTTAAAATTATGCCGTCCGAACAGGTGGGTACGCACTTCCACACGCGGGCCTTCGTCCGACAAAAAAGCCGCTTCTACAAACGGCATATCCTGGAGCAACTGCACTTCGATGCTGCCGTTGTTGGGATTGAGGGCAGCCGATTCGCGGTATTCGATGCGGGGTTTATTGCGGCGTGCCATGGCGGGCAGGTATTTTTCCGACATATTGAGAAATACGCAGCCGGCGTGCCGGGCGAGGTACTGGTAAAGTTCTCCTTCCGCTTTTTTCACGCCGGCGAGGCTGCCGAAGCCTTCGAGGTGTTCCTTGCCGATATTGGTGAGCAAGCCGTGCGTAGGCTTTGCAATACGACACAGCAATTCGATGTCGCCCGGCTGATTGGTGCCCATTTCAATGACGGCAACTTCCGTTTCGGCAGGCATGGACAGCAAGGTAAGCGGCACACCTATATGGTTGTTGAGATTCCCTTTGGTGAAATGGCAAGGGTAATGGCTGCTTAAAACACTGGAAACCAGTTCTTTAGTCGTTGTTTTTCCATTCGAACCGCCGATGGCAATGACCGGAATATCGAACTGCATGCGGTGATGGGTGGCGAGTTGCTGCAAGGCTTCCATCACATCGGGAACCAGAAAATAGCGGTCGTCGAGGCAGTATTGGGGGTTGTCGATCACAGCCACCGCCGCGCCATTTTCCAGGGCTTGGGCAGCAAATGCATTGCCATCAAAACTGGCGCCTTTCAGGGCGAAAAAGATACACCCCTGCGGCAAATGGCGGGTATCGGTGCTCACCACCGGATGTTGGCGGAAAATGGAATACAGTGCGTCCATCATTTTCAGTGGGTTTATTCCATCAACGAATGGCTTCCCGGATGCGTACCAGGCGTTCGAGCAGTGGTTCGAGTCGGTCGAGTGGCAGCATGTTGGCGCCATCCGATTTGGCTTCCGAAGGGTTCGGATGTGTCTCGATGAACAAACCATCAGCCCCGACGGCAATTCCTGCCCTTGCAATGGTTTCGATGAGTGCGGGGCGACCACCCGTCACACCGCTGCTCTGATTGGGTTGTTGCAGCGAATGGGTGCAATCGAGCACAACCGGCGCTCCGAACGACTGCATTGCCGGCAGCCCGCGGTAATCGACAATCAAATCCTGGTACCCGAATGTGGTGCCGCGTTCGGTCAGGATAACCCGAGGATTGCCCTCTTCCTGTACTTTTTCCATGGCGAAACGCATGGCTTCCGGGGCTACAAACTGCCCTTTTTTGATGTTCACCACCTTGCCTGTCTGGGCGGCAGCCACCAGAAGGCTGGTCTGACGGCACAGAAAAGCAGGGATTTGGAGAATATCAACATATTTGGCGGCCATGGCAGCCTCGGGGTCGCTGTGGATGTCGGTTGTGGTGGGCAGGTCGAGTTGTTGGCCTATGGCACGCAACACGCCCAGGGCTTTTTCGTCGCCAATACCCGTAAATGAGTCGCGCTTGCTGCGGTTGGCCTTGCGGTAGGAGCCTTTAAAAATATAGGGAATGCCGAGGCGCTCACAAATATCGCGCACCTGTCCGGCAATGTCGAAAGCCATTTGTTCGCCCTCTATGGCACAGGGGCCGGCGATGAGAAAAAAGTTGCCCGAATCAGTGTTTTTCAGCCGGGGAATGTCGAATTGCATGGTCACAAAAATTGAAACAGAAGGGGGTTTGGCGGGTGCAAAAGTTGCGCTTTTGGGGAAATTTTCCAAACTCAAACAAAACAAGTTTTCAAAACAACAAACTGATTATCAATTGGTTATTTGCAGTGGTAAAAATTTTTATAAAAAATAATTTTAAAAATATTTGTTTTAAACAACAACTTGTTTATTTTTGTATTGTTTTTAAAACAAATTAAAGCATTCAATCTAAACAGCATAAAATCAGCGAGTTATGGCACTGGAAATTCTGGAAAGTAAAAAAGGTACCAAGGTTGTCACCGCTACTAATCTTCATACCGCCCTCAAATTGTCGATCCGTCAGTATGGCGCACAGGTGCGTAAATGGCTACGCGACGCCTACGAATTTGAAGACGGCATCCGTCGTCCGCAGATATACCGCGACTTTGCCAAACGCCCACGCCCCGGCGAGCCGGTAGAAGATTTTTACCT
Organism: Saprospiraceae bacterium; assembly: GCA_016787415.1. Taxonomy (GTDB): domain Bacteria; phylum Bacteroidota; class Bacteroidia; order Chitinophagales; family Saprospiraceae; genus M3007. The sequence goes on from JAEUUT010000221.1 coordinate 14,883, forward strand.
GACTCTTGAACTGGCCAAACTGATTTCCCTGCGCAGCAGCAGTAAGGACAAACTAAAATTTGCCCGACTGCTGGATGCATATGAACACAACGGACAGATGAGCCTGTTTCATGAAAGTCAGCAGTCGAAAGTCGGCAGTCAACAGTCAACGGTTATCAGTCAACAGTCGGCGGGCATCAGTCGACAGGCTGCTGTCATTAATTAAGAGCGTGTTCGGGATTTTTTGCCGAAGGCTGAAAAAGTGGATTTTTTGTTCGTTTTATACGTTTTTTTCATGCGCATAGTGGGGACTATGTAAATGAAAAAAGGTAAAAAAGGGGCGAAAAAGCCGCTTTTCAGGCCCGGCGAAAAAATTCCGAACACGCTCTAAAACAGGGATAAAACAAAAAACCCGCAAGCCGGGACTCGGCTCACAGGTCACTATGCATTTGTAGTATACTGGTTTTGAGGTAGTATGGCAAGGAGCCCGGCGTATGCAGATGCCGAATTGCTTCGACTGCACTCATACGCCGGGCTTTCTATCCAGAACAATGGTCAGTGTGCGTTGGCAACATCTTTCACCAGCAACTGAAATCCATTGCCGTGAATATTGACAATTTCTATAGCCGAATCCTTGGCTAAGTATTTTCTCAACTTGGTTACGAAAACATCCATCGACCGGGCTGTGAAGTAGTTGTCTTCATGCCAGATTTTGGTCAGCGCTTCCGAACGCGGTGTTACATCGTTCATGTAGCGGCAGAACATTTTAAGCAATTCTGCCTCTTTGGGGCTTAATTTCCATTGGTTTTCTTCACCAGGCGCGGCATCTGTAAACGTGAGGATGCGCACCGGGAAATTAAAATGATATTTTCCGATGGTGTATTCCCGTTGTTCGTCGCGCGGATCGGGCGCCTTGTTGACACGTTTTAGCACTGCCTGAATACGCAGCAACAGTTCTTCAGAATTGAATGGTTTGGAAATATAGTCGTCTGCGCCGATTTTAAATCCTTGCAGCACGTCGTCTTTCATGGTTTTGGCCGTCAGGAAAATGATAGGCACCTCCTGATTGCGTTCGCGGATTTCGCGGGCGAGTGTGAAGCCGTCTTTACGCGGCATCATCACATCGAATACGCAGAGGTCATAATGACTTTTGCGGAAGGCCTCGAGACCGAGTACCCCGTCGGTAGCAAGGGTCACATCGTAGTCGTGCATCTCGAGATAGGAACGGAGGACGTCGCCAAAATTTTGGTCGTCTTCCACCAGCAGAATTTTGTAGTTAGCACTTGCCATACAGTTCGGTCAGTGGTTCATGTGATTAGAATTCGGTTGCGAAGGAGGATTGGTTAGGTGTTGTTTTATACGTTAACGTCTGTGTCGGGCATTACAGTATGTGAGAATGGCAAGAGAAAGGAAATTTGTTAAAATTATATATTTTGGAACGCTTCATTTCGCACCCGCCATCAGAGGCCAGTGTCTGTTTTACGGAAATTGCCGCTCATATCTCCAGGCATCTGATCCAGGCACAGTCCAGTATTTGTATTGCTGTTTGCTGGTTTTCGCACCAGCAAATTTTTGATGCGCTGATGAATCGCCTTCGAGCCGGTATATCCGTAGAACTTTTGCTTGAATATGATACGCAAAACATTCGCCCAGACGGGCTTGATTTTCAGTTTTTTATACAAAAAGGAGGCTTGCTTTTTGGCAATCGGGGCACAGGTTTGATGCATCATAAATTTGCCATCATCGACCATCGAATACTGCTTACGGGTTCTTTCAACTGGACTTACAACACCAATGCAGAAAATATTATCGTATTTCAAGATCTATTTTGTGTGGAGGCTTTCCGGCAAGAGTATCAAGCATTGAAAAAAAGCGCTAAAAGAATTCTCCATGTCGACCCATCCGATGCCAAGCAGTTTGTTCCCTTCCCTTTATTTGAAAACACATTGTTTACACTGCCTGATTTGCGAAGAAAAATTGGGAGTGGTACAAACGTTTGGGTAATAAAAGCAGGCCCAAAAAGTATCGTCGATATAGATTTTTTCAATCGTAAACGCTTGTGCTTTGATGCACAAAAATTGCTAAAGCCCTATTGGGTCTTGTATCGAAAATGGTCTGACACCTTGTTCGAATCGGTATTGGAGGAATGCGATATGTCGCCCGGCAAACGTCGGGAAATAATTTGTTGGACACGCCGTGTGAAAATCGGAGACCTCGTGATGCTCACTGAAAACAAATCGCCTGTCCTTCTTGCTATTGGTATTGTTCAATCTGTGCCAAAAATGCACGAAGGCGTGTATTTTTCGACGTATCGGGAAGTACAGTGGCTTCATGTAATGCTGCACAAGAATTATCCATTGCCTGAAACAGCGCCTATGCATCGAATTGGCAAATACAAGGGATCAGCCCTCCGCGTGTTGCAGGAGGTAATGGGCGAAAAGTTAATGTAACGTAGGCTTGGGACAGATTTTTTAGAAACTGTTTTAAAACCCCTTCCGAGGCGAAAAGGGTAAGGTTTTAAGGATAGATGAAATCCATTTTTGAAGGCATAGTGGTACCTATTCCTTTAAAAATGGATAAAATATAGCCTTAAAAGATAAGCCTTTGCGGCCGGAGAGGGGTTTTAAAACAGTTTCTTAGGATTTTGGACTACTACTATACAAGAAAGCCAACATCGTTTGGCCCACGGCCTGCAAGGTATTTTTATCGATAATGCTCATGTTATCGGCGTGGCGGTGGTGGTGGCGACCGAAAGGATCATCACCCTCATTTGGAGTGCTGATAATATCGATCATTGGAATGCTTGCTCCGCGGGCTACGAATACATGGTCGTCGGTGATGCCGGTGCGCGTTTCAGGAATAAAATAACTGCTATAACCCAGGGAGGAAGCGAGTGACCATATTTTATCAACTGTTTGGGGTGCTACCTGCATGGAAATACCTTCTTTCATAAAACGGGCATCTTTAGCGCCTACCATATCGAGCAAAACGGACGAATAAGGCATGTAGCCCGGCTTGTGCAGGTGGCTGGCCCAGTACTGTGAGCCGAGACACCAGGTTTCGGGGGCGCCGTTGTCGTCGCCCTGGTCTTCCACATCGAACAGAATCAGGTCGACGCCCTGATCGACGGGGTGGGCAGCCAGGCCGCGGGCAATTTCGAGCAGCACAGCAGCGCCGCTGCCACCATCATCGGCGCCATCAATCGGTGTGGTTTTATTTTTATCATCCTTGTCTGCCTGAAAACGGCTGTCCCAGTGTGCTGCCAGCAGGATGCGGCGTGGCAATTCGGGGCGATATTGAGCGATGATATTGACGGCTTTGAACTGCGTGCCTTTGTAATGGGTTGCCTCAAATTTTTGGGAAATGACCGTGAACCCGTATCGTTTGAATTCATCGGCAAACCAGGTAGCACATTTTTGATGCGCTGGAGTATTGGGCACACGTGGGCCAAAAGCCACCTGTTTCTGAACAAAAACAAAGGCCGAATCAGCATTGAATGGTGGCACTTCCACCTTAATGGTCGGTTCTGTCGGTGGAGGAGGTGTTGGTTTAGGGCCGCCTCCCGACATCAAAAATGGCTGAATGACTGCAAAAACAGTCGACACAAGCAACGCTCCAATCAGCACATAAGCCAATACGCGGGAGCGGGATGTTCTTTTACTCATGAGAGTGATAATGGTTTTAAATATCTTACGGAATTCCTCTTTCTATCATTTCCCTCCTTGCCTCTTGCCCTTTGCTCTTTGCCCCTTCTCACCTCTCACTTCTCACCTCTCACCTCTCTTACTTCTGCGCCCTGCTCACCAGCCACACCGCCACTACTGCAAAAATCATATTGGGTATCCACATACCCACGATCACGGGCACAGTACCGCTGATGGCAAAAGACACGGCAAATTTTGAAAGCAGGATAAATGCAGCGCCAATACCAATGCCCAAAGCCAGGTGCAGCCCCATACCACCCCTTACCTTCCGGCCGGCCACAGCCAGCCCGATAATGGTAAGGATAATATTGGTAAACGCATCTGCTGTGCGCCGCTGCATTTCAATTGCATAACTTCGGTTGGCAATGCCCCGGCTTTCATCGCGGGCGATGGCCGCCAGCAATTCGCCTGTGGTCATGGCCTGATTCTGGTTCTGGTAGTAAATAAAATCCTGCGGGCCCAGATTGATAATGGTATCGATCGGTGTTGTGTAACGCTTATACGTTTCGTGCAGGCCGTTGAAGGTACGCACGGTGTAGTTGTTCAGTTCCCAGCGCTGCCGGTCGGGTTTCCACTTCATATTTTCCGCTTCCAGAATACTGGAGATGCGGTTGCCTTCAAATTTTTCGAGTCGAAGGCCATTGCCCGACTGGTTGGTTTTGTTGTAACCTCTTATGTACACCTTGGTGTCGGGCGCTACCAGAAAATGCACGTTGGAAGATCGCCCTTTCTCCTGGTCGGTCCAGACATAGGTGTTTTCAAAGTTCAATTTCCATTCATTGGTATACGGAATAATCAAGTGGTTGAGCAGCAAATGCAAGGCGACCACCAGCCCCCCGGCCATGAGATAGGGTTTCAGCAAACGACCAAAACTCACCCCGGCATTCAGCACCGACAGAATTTCAGAATTAAATGCCAGCCTGGAGGTAAAAAATACGACGGCAATGAGCGTGTACAGCGGCAGCAACAAGCCGGCCATATGAAGCATGAACCCTATGTAGTACGCCAGGATGTCTTTCCAGGTACAAGGTTTTTCAATGATAGACTGCACCTTGTCGCTGAAATCAATCGCTACTGTGATCAGTGTACAGATCAGCAGCGAAAAAAGCATCGTGTTCAGGTATTGCCGAATCAAATATTTGTCCAGCACCTTTAATTTCAGCATGAAAAACTACTTAAAACTTGTTCAGACTCAAGACTTACGACTCAGGACTTACCTCTTTGCCCAAAGATTGTATTTCAAAATACAATATATAGCCCTAAATCCGTCTTTAGCGCCTATTTTTTTGCCTTCCGCATACGAGCGGCCGTAGTAGGAAATGCCCACCTCATAAATTCGGATTTCCGGAATACGGCTGATACGGGCAGTTACTTCCGGCTCGAACCCGAAGCGTTTTTCACGCAACTTCAGTCCTTTCAGTATGTCGGCCTTGAACAGTTTGTAACAGGTCTCCATGTCCGTCAGGTTGAGGTTGGTAAACATATTGGAAATAAACGTCAGAAATTTGTTTCCGATGCTATGCCAGAAAAATAAAATGCGATGCGGCCGCCCGCCCATAAAGCGCGAGCCGTACACAATGTCGGCATAACCATCCAGTACGGGGCGCAGCAAAATGTTGTATTCAGTCGGGTCATATTCCAGATCGGCATCCTGAATAACGATATATTCTCCATTGGCATATTGAATCCCCGTATGCAAAGCAGCGCCTTTCCCCTGATTTACTTCGTGTTTTCTGTATTGAATATTGAGTTCGGGGTTAGCATCCATGTAGCGTTTGATGGCGCCTTCGGTGTCGTCTGAGGAGCAGTCATTGGTGATAATGACCTCCTTTTGCATACCGCCGATCAGTTCCACTGCCTTGATTTTATCCAGGATGCGGTGGATGGTACGTTCTTCATTGTATGCAGGAACAACTATCGACAAGGTTTGACTCATAGCGTTGATGGGCAGGTAACAGGCGTGTGAAAACGCAAAGGTAAGCCGGGTTTTAGAAATTGTTGTTTTTGCCTGATTTGCGACATTTGAAAAGTTTAACTAAAAATTGTTTTGCATTCAGAAACTTAAGGCATGCAAATTGCGTTAACCTGTTTGTAATCAATAAATTAATCCAGTTCTCGATCATCACAAAAACTACTCTATCCATGGCTCGTCGTATCCAACAATTCCGCCGTTTGTGGCGCATTTCGCCACTCCTTGCCTTCGCCTACCTTCGCCGCAAAATGACGCGGCAGGCAAAGCGCATCATCACTGTAGATGAATGGAACATCAACTGGCTGGGCGAGGAAATGCGCCCGTTCAACAGCCTGCGCCATTAGTCTGCCCAAAAGACATCCTTCCTTCCTATTTCTAAACCACCTTGGCTGTTTCGTGTTAATGTTCTAATCTTGCAGTTCCTGCGCACACAGAACATTACACATGAAACACTTTCCCTTTCTGTTTTCTCTTTTACTCCTTGCTTCCTGCCACAAAACTGAGAAACCGGCTGCTGCTCCTGCCGGCCCTGTCAGTGGCAACCTGAACGTCACGTCCGTAGAAGGTTACAAGGTCAAAACAAGCATTCTGACAGAAAATGTAACCACCAGCGGTTCGTTGCTTCCCTCGGAAGAAACCGAACTGCACCCAGAGGCTTCCGGCCGTGTGGTAGGCCTGCACTTGCCCGAAGGCCGCTCCGTGAGAAAAGGTGAACTGCTGCTCAAAATTTTTGACGAAGACCTCACTTCGCAACTGCACAAACTGGAAACGCAGATCAAACAGGCGGAAATTACCGAACAACGCCTGGCTGATCTGATCAAGGTAAAAGGCGTGAGCCAGCAGGAATACGACCTGGCTATTTTGCAAACGCAAACCCTGCGCAGCGAACTCCAACTGGTAAAAATCAATATTAGCAAAACAGAACTGCGCGCACCTTACGATGGCACCGTCGGCTTGCGCAACATCAGCCTCGGCGCCTACGTCACACCTTCCACGGCGGTTACCACCCTTCGTTCGGCAGCAGCGCTGAAACTCGATTTTTCCGTTCCCGAAAAATATAGCCACCTGATTAAAACCGGCCAAACGGTCAGTTTTAAGGTGGAAGGCAACGAAACGCCGCACACAGCCGTCGTACAGGCCACCGAACAAAGCATTGAAGCCAATTCGCGCAACCTGCGCGTTCGGGCGCTCGTACGCGACAGCAAGGGCCTGCTCCCGGGCGCATTTGCCGAAGTGACCCTGGCGCTGGGCAACAACCAGCAGGCACTGCTTATTCCCAACCAGGCGGTGATTCCGCAAGCCCGTGATAAAAAAGTTATCATCAACAAAAATGGCAAGGCAAAATTCGTGACCGTAAAAACGGGTATCCGCCAATCCAGCATGATCGAAATTACCGAAGGACTGGAAGCAGGCGACACTGTTTGCACCACCGGCATTCTTTTCCTGCGCCCTGACGCGCCTGTCAATTTTTCCAAAGTAGAATAAAGCAGGTGGGCATATTTACCAACTTTTCCAACAACCGGACGGCAAGAGCCATCGGGCTCATTTTCACGGCAACTGGCCTGCTGTATGGCACCTGGTCGGCCCTGATTCCGTATATCAAGGAAAAATTCGGCCTCGATGAAGCACAACTGGGGCTCCTCCTACTGTCGCTACCTGCGGGCGTGACGCTGATGAATCCCCTTGCTGTGCCCATCCTGCACCGCTTCGGGGCCGCCCGAATGGCGCGCGCTTCTCTGGCACTGGCATCTACACTGTTTATTGCGCCCTTGTTTGCGCCCTCGGTGTGGCTACTGGCACTGGCGCTTTTTCTGGCAGGCGCTGCTTTTTCCGCTACCAATGTTGCCATGAACACCTGTTCGACCATGCTGGAAGAACAGGCCAATATTCGCATCATGTCTACCTGCCACGGGCTATGGTCAACAGGCGCTATGTCGGGCTCCGCACTGGCCAGCCTGATTACCGGCATGGGCGTTTGGCCTCCGGTATACAGCATGTCGGTTTCCATGATTTTGATCTTGATGGCTCTCTCGACGGTACGCACCATGAACGGATTGCAGGAACGAGAACCACATGCAGAGGAACACGCCGGGAAAAAATTTGCCTTCCCCAATGCCATGCTCTGGAGCCTGATTACCATCAGCCTGTGTACCAACCTCGCGGAAGGCACCATGGCCGACTGGTCGGCAGTGTATATGAAAGAAGTGCTTTCCTCTCCGGCCTATATGATCGGCTGGGGTTTTTCGGCCTACGCGTTTTTTATGGCGAGCGGCCGGTTTTTCGGCGATATGCTGCTGGTTCGCTTTGGAGAAAGGGTGGCGTTGATGGGTGGCGGACTGATAGCAGCCGCGGGTTTGTTATTGTCGGTACTCGTTCAGCATCCGGTGACAGCGCTGCTGGGTTTTGCGATGGTCGGCGCGGGCGTATCTTTGGGGGCGCCTATTTTGTACGGCGCTTCGGCACGTGTGCCTGGAATGGCGCCGGGCGCCGGACTGGCTACGATGAATACCTTTGCCATGGTTGGTTTTCTGGGTGGCCCCGCCGTCATTGGCTTTATCGCCAAGTCGTGGAGCCTGCCCGTGGCGTTTGTGCTGGTAGCCATTGCGGCGATGTTCTGGGCCTGGCGCGCTTATCAAACCAATGCAATCAAGTAACTGCTTATGTCTTTCTTGAAAGAGTCTTCGCTGCTGCGCCATCAGGCGTTTATTGGAAATGAATGGACACAGGCCGATTCCGGCAAATCATTTCCCGTGACCAATCCTGCCACCGGCGAGGTGCTGGCGCAGGTGGCCGACTGCGGTGCTGCTGAAACAGAACGCGCCATCCGTGCTGCCGAAGCGGCGCTGCCCGGCTGGCGCTCCAAAACGGCCACTGTGCGGGCAGGCATTTTGCGCCGCTGGCACGACCTGATTTTGGCCCATGCAGAAGACCTGGGCCTGCTCATGACCCTCGAACAAGGCAAACCGCTGGCAGAAGCCCGTGGCGAGGTGCGCTACGGCGCTACCTTCATCGAGTGGTTTGCAGAAGAAGGCAAACGCGCCTACGGCGACGTCATTCCGCCGCACCAGCCGGGCCTGCACCTGCTGGTGACGAAGCAACCCGTAGGCGTGGTGGCCGCCATCACCCCCTGGAATTTTCCCAATGCCATGATTACGCGCAAAGTAGCGCCCGCCCTGGCAGCAGGGTGTACTGTCGTGCTCAAACCATCGGAAGAAACACCGCTATCGGCGCTGGCGCTGGCCGAACTGGCCCTGCAAGCCGGTTTCCCTGCGGGCGTCATCAATATCGTCACCGGCTTGGATGCCCCGACCATCGGCAAAACCCTGACCGACAGCCCGATGGTGCGCAAACTTTCCTTTACCGGAAGTACCGAAATCGGCAAGTTGCTCATGCGCCAATGTGCCGATACGGTGAAAAAAATATCGCTCGAACTGGGCGGCAACGCCCCGTTTATCGTGTTCGACGATGCCGACCTCGATGCTGCCGTGGAGGGCGCTATCGCCTCCAAATACCGCAATGCCGGGCAAACCTGCGTGTGTGCCAACCGGATTCTGGTGCAAAGCAGCGTGTACGACGCTTTTCTGGAAAAATTCAGCCAGGCCGTACAGCGCCAAAAAATTGGCCCCGGCACCGAACAGGGTGTGCAAATCGGCCCGCTCATCAACACGGAAGCGCTCGACAAGGTGCAGCGCCTCGTCGGCGACGCCACCCGAAAAGGCGCCCGATTGCTCACCGGCGGCCACGCCATGACGGGCACTTTCTTTGAAGCCACAGTACTAGCAGATGTCGACAGCAGCATGCAGATCATGCAGGAGGAAATTTTTGGTCCGGTGGCGCCTGTTACGCGTTTTGAAACGGAAGAGGAAGCCATTCGTATCGCCAACGACACGCCTTACGGACTGGCCGCCTACTTTTACGGACGAGATGTGGGCCGCGTTTTCCGCGTCGCCGAAGCGCTCGACTACGGTATGATCGGGGTGAATACCGGATTGATCGCTACCACCGTTGCGCCGTTTGGCGGTATGAAAGAAAGTGGCATCGGGCGCGAAGGTTCCAAATACGGGCTGGAGGAGTTTTTGGAGGTGAAGTATGTGTGTGTTGGGTGAGATTAACCCATCAACAGGTTGGTAAAAAACCTTCGATCTGTTCGGCTACGCCCCTCGTAGGAGGATGGGAACGCGGATTAAGCGGATTTTTGCGGATTTAAACAGATTTTTAGTGGCCTTGCGGCCACCTCTTTTTGATTTTTACGGCGTATATCGAATCAATCTTTTTTAAAGCAAGCAGAAATCAACACCGATCCTTTGTATCATTTCATGTGTTGGCCATGCATCCACCCGCCGGAGGCGGTTAAATCTGTAAAAATCAAAAAGAAGTGGCCGCAAGGCCACTAAAAATCCGTTTTAATCCGCATTATCCGCTTAATCCGCGTTCCCATCCTCCTACGAGGGGCGTAGCCAAACAGATCAAAAAAAATTTTGCGGCGCGTGCTCGCTTGTGGGTTATCCTCACAGTAGATAGAGGCGAGAAGCGTTCATTCTTTTGCAAGTAAAGGCTTGCCTCCTATTTCGCCCAAACTTGGTAGGTTTGCACACTTCATCCATGTCAACTACCACCCACCATGTTTATTCAGAAAACAAGCCTCCTGAGCCTGCTGTTCCTCGCAGCAGCGGGCCTTTTTGCACAGTCGCCATCACTCCGCCGTATTCAAAATTTCGACGAGGGCTGGAAATTTCACCTGGGCCACGCCGCCGATGTAAAAAAGGATTTCAACTACGGCATCCCGAATGTTTTTGCCAAATCGAGTAAATCGGAAGGCAATACGCCCATGACCGATAAATTCGACGACAGCGACTGGCAAAATGTGCAATTGCCACACGACTGGGCCGTAGCGCTGCCCTTTGTACAATCGGCCGATGGCGACGTAATGGGGCACGGCTACAAACCCGTGGGTGGTTTGTTTCCCGAAACCAGCATCGGCTGGTACCGCAAAAAATTTGAAGTGGCTCGCAGCGATTCGAGCAATCGTTTCGTGCTGCGGTTCGACGGCGTGTACCGCAACAGCCAGGCCTGGGTAAACGGTTTTTACCTCGGTACCAACGAAAGCGGCTACATCGGCGTGTCGTACGACATCACGGATTACCTGTATTTCGACAAACCCAATATCGTGACCGTGCGCGTGGACGCTACGCAGTACGAAGGCTGGTTTTATGAAGGCGCAGGCATCTACCGGCACGTCTGGCTGGAACAGTTCAACAACGTACACATTGCCGAAGGCGGCCTTTTTGTGCATACCAGCGTGCAGGGCAGCACTGCTGTGGTAAAAGTGGAAACCACGGTTCGGAACCGCCACCTGAAGCCCGCATCTGCCACCCTGTCGTTTTATGTAACCGACCGCAATGGCAAAAAAGTGGCCAAGAGCATACCCCGACCTATCCGTATTCCTGCTTTTGGCGAAACGGACGTGCAACAGGAAGCCATCCTGCTCAAGCCGCACCTCTGGTCGCTGGAAGACCCGTATCTGTACCGCGTGGTGGCCGTCGTTCGTTCCGGCGGAAAAACCCTCGACAGCATGGTCACGCGGCTCGGTGTGCGCACCGTGACCATTAACAGCACACAAGGGCTGCTGCTCAATGGCAAACCCGTAAAAATCCAGGGCGTGAACTGCCACCAGGATCATGCGGGCGTCGGCAGCGCTTTGCCCGATTATTTGCAATACTACCGCATCCGGCTGCTCAAGGAAATGGGCGTCAATGCCTACCGCACGAGCCACAACCCGCCCACGCCCGAATTGCTCGATGCCTGCGACAGCCTGGGTATACTCGTGCTCGACGAAAATCGCCTGCTCAACAGCAGCCCTGAGTACCTCGACCAACTGGAACGCCTCATCCGCCGCGACCGCAACCACCCCTCGGTGTTTATGTGGTCGATCGGTAATGAAGAATTTTATGTGCAGTGGAATTCCAATGGCCGCCGCGTAGCCCAGACGCTGATTGAAAAACAGCGCCAACTCGACCCTACGCGCACCTGCACCTATGCATCCGACCTGGCCAATGTGTTCCCTGGTATCAACGAAGTGATTCCCGTGCGCGGCTTCAACTACCGCGTGAATGCCATGGCGCCCTATCACAACGACCACCCCACACAACCCATCGTGGGTACGGAAATGGGCAGCACCGTGAGTACGCGCGGTATTTTTGTGCGCGACTCCGTGATCGGTTACGTGCCCGACCAGGACATCAGTTACCCCTGGTGGGCCAGCACCGCCGAACAATGGTGGACGGTCGTTGCCGATCAGCCCTGGAACATGGGCGGGTTTATCTGGACGGGTTTCGACTATCGCGGCGAGCCCACGCCGTTTCAGTGGCCGAATATCAATTCACACTTCGGCATCCTCGACATGTGCGGTTTCCCGAAAAATATTTACTACTACTACCAGTCGTGGTGGACCGGCAAGGACGTGCTGCACATTTCACCGCACTGGAACTGGAAAGGCAAGGAAGGCCAGAACATCGACGTTTGGGTCAATTCCAACATGGAAACCGTCGAACTTTTCCTCAACGGCGCCAGCCTCGGAAAAAAGACCATGCCCCGCAACGGCCACCTCAACTGGTCGGTGCCCTACGCGCCCGGCAAACTCGAAGCAGTAGGTGAAAAAGCCGGTCGCAAGGTGACCTATTCTATTGAAACCACTGGTGCGCCCGTGGAAATCGTGCTCACTCCCGACCGGAAAAGTATCCTCGCCGACGGCCGCGATGCTACCGTGATCAATGTAAGCGCCAAAGACAGCCAGGGCCGCGAAGTGCCCGATGCCAACCTGCTCATCCAATTCAATCAAACAGGAGATGCCCATATCATCGGCGTCGGCAATGGCGATCCGAGTTGCCACGAACCCGATCAGTACGCGGCCGGGCAGGCCTGGAAACGCAGCCTTTTTAATGGAAAATGTCAGGTCATCGTGCAATCGGACCGGAAAAAAGGCGCGTTTAAACTTACTGGATCAGCGCAGGGGCTGAAAGAGGGAAATGTGAATGTAGAAATTCATTGAAAGTCCTGCAAAGTCCTAAGTCCTGAGTCGTAAGTCCTGAGTCTGTAGAGTACACCTGATTACTCTTGGCTATTTCCTTTAACCAAAATCAAGAGAAATCAGGTGTACTCTACAGACTCAGGACTCAGGACTTACGACTCAGGACTTTTTCAGCACCGGCTCAATCACCACCCCTGCAGCGCCGCTCGGCCGCGCAATGCGCAGCATAGCCGACAGCGTCGGGGCAATATCCGTAATATTCCAGGGAGCATAACTCACGCCTTGTGGCACTTTCCAGCCATACCACAGCAGCGGCACGTGCGTATCGTAGGCATAGGGAGAGCCGTGGGTGGCGCCGCCGAGTTTGAACAGGTTGTCGTCGGAGTGCCAGCCCGGGTCGAGTTGAAACAGCACATCGCCGGAGCGGCGGGGATGCAAGCCGCGGCGCGTTTCGGAAGCGTAAGGAAATTCGATCGGGTATGTCATCACTTCATCGCGGGTGAAAGCATCATACACCCCTTTTTGAGCGCGGAGGTAGTCGATGATATTGTGTGCCAGGTCTTCCGGATTGAGGTCGAGGTCGGCAATGGCTTCCCAGTTGAGCCAGATTTGCTGGTTGGATACATCGTGGATAAAGTCGCCTGTTGTGCCAAGTTGTACGGCTAGAAAATTTTCCAGGTTGGCTTCCAGTTTGCTTTCTTCAAAAACGCCGGCCGGAATACGCAGGTCGTTCATATGAACAGGTGTTTCGCCGCCGCCATGATCGGCCGTGAGGAACACCAGCACATTGTCTTTCCCGAATTTTTTATCCAGAAAATCGAGGATGCGGTTGAGATCGCGATCGAGTTTGATATACACATCTTCTGTTTCTTCACCGTGAATACCGAACTGGTGCGCGCAGTAGTCGGTGCTGGAATAACTCAGGCACAAAAAATCGGGGTACGCATCCAGGCCTAGGCCCATTTTATCGATGGCTTCCAGCGCGAAGTCGGTCGTGAGCGTGCTACCCATGGGGGTGAAACGAATCACCCCGAATCCCTGGGTTTTGTACATCTCGGGCAGGTTGTAGGGCATGGAGCCCGTGAATTTGCCGTATTTGCCTTTGTTGTAGCGATCCCAACCGGCAAAACTTTCATTGTACTGTAGGCTGGAGTCGGTGGCCCAAGGCATTGAAAGATACTTTGCGGGCAGTCGGCGCGCATTGAATGATTCTACCCATGCTGGCAGACCCGCCGAATCGGGGTAATAGGAAGAAGTAATCCAGTTGCCGGTAGAATCGTCGAACCAGTAACAGGCATTGGGAATATGTCCTGCCGGAAGGATGCTGGCCCGGTCTTTCAGGCAAACACCTACAACTTTCGACTGAAAATTGTTGGACAGGCGCAATTCGTCGGTAATGGTGGTCGACAGCAACACCGAAGGGGAGTGTTGCCCCGCTTTATTGTTGGCAGTACCCACTGGGCGGTAGCGTTTGTCAGTCGTCACATATCGGTGTTCGCCCCATTCCGGATCCCACCAGTCATTGCCAACAATACCATTTACAGAAGGTGTAGCGCCGCTGTAAATGGCGCTGTGCCCGGGTGCAGTATAGGTAGGAACATAATTATATCGGAGGTCTTCGCAGGTAAAACCTTCAGATAACAGGCGTTTGAAGCCCCCGGAGGTATATTTTGCCTGGTAACGATACAGAAAATCATAGCGCATCTGGTCGACCACGATGCCGACAATCAGTTTGGGTTGTGCAGGCGGCGTTTGCTGGGCAGGAAGCGCCCTGAACATGAATACAAGACAGAGTGGGAAAAATACTTTTCGAAGCATTCTGGAATATTGACAGTAAGAAGAAGGCGCAAATGTACGGTTGAAGTAGGGTGTCAAAAGCAGAATAAAGTGTTGAGAGAATATGAAGTTTTGGCAAACTTAGGCCATCTGAATTTTTCAATTTGTCTCGTTTGGCTTCTTCTGGCGGGCATGGGAACCTGAATTACACTATTTCCACACAGGAAAGTGTGTCGGAAAATAAAATTCTGTACTTTTGCCGCCGTTTTGGCCGTATGCTGTTTTTAAATGGCCATTTCGGATATTCTAACTTTTCACGTCAAAACAAAACTTAACGGATGAGTTCTTTGATTTACGTACTTCCGTTTTTTGGGGTAGCGGGCCTCTTGTATATGTTCCTGTTGCAGGGCTGGGTCAGCAAACAGGATGCCGGTGATGAAAAAATGCAAGGCATTGCCAAAAATATTGCTGATGGCGCCATGGCATTTCTCAAAGCGGAGTACCGTGTGCTGGCTATTTTCGTACTGATTGCTGCTTCGCTGCTAGGCTGGCTTGGCACACAGGTAACGACCAGCCACCCGCTGATCGTATTTGCATTTGTAATTGGTGCATTATTTTCCGTACTGGCAGGTTTTATGGGTATGCGTATTGCTACCAAGGCCAATGTACGTACCACGCAGGCGGCTCGTACCAGTCTTGCACAGGCACTGAAAGTGTCGTTCAACGGCGGTTCGGTGATGGGCCTCGGCGTAGCCGGTCTGGCTGTACTGGGCTTGAGCCTGCTTTTTGCACTGTTTTATAACTTCTTCATGGGTGGCACCTATGGCGTCGATGGCTACGAACAAATGTCGCGCGTACTGGAAGTGCTCGCAGGTTTTTCGCTGGGCGCTGAATCCATCGCACTGTTCGCTCGTGTAGGCGGTGGCATTTACACCAAGGCTGCCGACGTAGGCGCCGACCTCGTGGGTAAAGTGGAAGCCGGTATTCCGGAAGACGATCCGCGCAACCCTGCTACTATCGCCGACAACGTGGGCGACAACGTGGGCGACGTAGCTGGTATGGGCGCCGACTTGTTCGGTTCTTATGTGGCTACCGTACTGGCTACGATGGTACTGGGCAACTCTGTTATCCGCGACTCTGCGGGTATTCAGGATGCATTCGGCGGTATCGGCCCGATTCTGCTGCCGATCATGATTGCCGGTCTGGGTATTCTTTTCTCCATCATTGGTATGCTGCTCGTTCGGGTAAATGCCAACAAAGAAGTGGATTCCGATGCAGTACAGGCTGCCCTGAACCGTGGCAACTGGGCGAGCATCATCATCACAGGTATCGCTTGCTACCCGCTCATTCAGTGGATGCTGCCTGAAACCATGACGATGAGCCTCGTAGGCGGTTCTGTCATTGTTAGCAACACCAATGTATTTGGCGCAGTAGTGGTAGGCCTCGTGGTAGGCGCACTGATCTCCGCCATCACAGAATACTACACAGGTCTCGGTAAAAAACCGATCCTCAATATTGTAAAACAATCGGCTACCGGCCACGCCACCAATGTTATTGCGGGTCTGGCTACCGGTATGATGAGCACCTGGATGCCGATCGTGCTGTTTGCCGGCGCGATCTGGAGCACTTACTCTCTGGCAGGTTTCTACGGTGTAGCCATTGCCGCTTCGGCTATGATGGCTACGACGGCTATGCAATTGGCAATCGACGCATTTGGCCCGATTGCCGACAACGCCGGTGGTATCGCGGAAATGAGCGAATTGCCGAAAGAAGTACGCGGCCGTACCGACATCCTCGACTCTGTGGGCAACACCACGGCTGCTATCGGTAAAGGTTTTGCTATTGCTTCTGCTGCTCTTACAGCCCTGGGCCTATTTGCTGCATACGTCAACTTCACAGGTATCGACGGTATCAATATTTTCAAAGCCAATGTATTGGCTGCCCTGTTCCTGGGAGGTATGATTCCGGTGGTGTTTTCCGCTTTTGCCATGCAGAGCGTTGGTCGCGCTGCCATGGACATGGTGCAGGAAGTACGCCGCCAGTTCCGCGAAATTCCGGGACTGCTGGAAGGTACCGGTAAAGCCGACTACCAGCGCTGCGTAGAAATTTCTACCCGTGCTGCCCTGCGCGAAATGATGCCTCCGGGCCTCATCACCATTATTACTCCGATTGTTGTAGGCTTCATTATGGGCCCTGAAGCACTCGGCGGATACATGGCTGGCGTAACAGTGAGCGGTGT
The DNA here is from genome assembly GCA_016787415.1 of Saprospiraceae bacterium. GTDB lineage: Bacteria > Bacteroidota > Bacteroidia > Chitinophagales > Saprospiraceae > M3007. Next base: position 31,580 of record JAEUUT010000221.1, read on the forward strand.
CATGTGGGCTATTTTCCAGTCGAATGCAGGTGGCGCATGGGACAATGCGAAAAAATCGTTTGAAAAAGGCGTCGACATCAACGGCCAGACCTACTACAAAGGCTCCGACCCGCACAAGGCTGCTGTAACCGGCGACACGGTGGGCGACCCATTCAAAGACACTTCCGGTCCGTCTATGAACATCCTGATCAAACTGACCTGCCTCGTTGGCCTGGCCATCGCTCCGATTCTCGGTGGCCACACTTCGGACGATCACTCCTCGATCATGAAACAGCCGGAATCCAAAATGCAGATGACACAATCGCCTGCTACGACGCAGGAGGCTGCGCCAATCAAGTAAGGCGAGAAAATAATAGAAATTGTAACGAGCCTGTCCTGAGTTTCAGGGCAGGCTCGTTTTTTTGGGGGGGGAGGTTGAATCAGGATGAGTAGGATTTTAAGGATTAGAAGGATGCCCAACCCGATGTCGAAATTAATAAGATTGGACTGGAAAGAAACTTCCTGAATCAATTGAAATTAATTATTAGAATTTCGACATCGGGTTGGGCATCCTTCTAATCCTTAAAATCCTACTCATCCTGATTCAA
>JAEUUT010000291.1 GCA_016787415.1 Saprospiraceae bacterium
GGTACCAAAACCGTGAAATGGAAATCTTCAAGTGTGGAGGATGCACCTTTTTTGGGCATCACAGAAGATTGTTATGAATTGTTTCACCTCGAATTTCAGAATGAAGGCCGGTATTTCTCGCCGGTAGAATACCAAAGTGGCGCCGATGTCTGCATACTGGGTGGGGTAGTGGCAGAAGGGCTTTTTGGCGAAGGCATCGACCCGACCGACCGCGAAGTAAATGTAGGCGGCCGGAAACTAAGGGTAATCGGCGTGCTGAAAAAATCGGGCAAAGACCTGCTCAAACCTTTCAATTTCGACAACGTAATCCTGGTTGGATACAACCTCGCAAGACGCGGTTTCGGCGTGCGCAGCGATGGCCGCGGGCCTCAAACCAGTCTGTTGGTAAAAGCGGCTGCCGGAGTGAATGTTGAAGACGTGAAAGACGAGATCGTAAGCGTACTGCGCGGACAACGACGGCTGAAGCCGCTAGAAGAAAACAACTTCGCTCTGAATACACTTTCCGTCCTGAGCAAACTGTTCGACGGCGTATTTGGCACACTCAACCTCGCGGGTTTTGTCATCGGAATTTTTGCGCTCGTAGTTGGCATGTTTTCCGTAGCGAATATTATGTTCGTATCGGTGCGCGAGCGAACAAATATCATCGGAATCAAGATGGCCCTGGGCGCCAAGCGCTGGTTTATCCTGCTGGAAATCCTGTTTGAGGCCATTACGCTTTGCGTAGTGGGCGGCTTTCTTGGCTTGTTTTTCATCTGGATTATTACCGAAATCATTACCAAAGCAATTGACTTCGATATCCATCTTTCGCTGAGCAATGTTCTGGTAGGGCTCTTTACCTCGATCATAGTCGGTATCCTGTCCGGACTTATTCCTGCTTCGCAGGCCAGCCGGATGGATCCGGTGGAGGCTATTCGGAAATAGGAGTTAGGGGTGTAGCCGGATAAATCCTTCGTACACCCTAACTATTCATCGCAATATCAAGACTTGCCTCGATCTGCGTAGCCGCAAAATCAAGGTCACGGTCGGTATGTGCTGCCGAAACGAACCCAACTTCGTAACCGGACGGCCCGAAGTACACGCCGCGCTGCAAGCAAGCCAGGTGCATTTTTTTGAAGAGTTCCATTTTGGAGCCATCGATTTCGTCGGAGCGCTTGATGCGATTTCTGGTAAAAGTTGGCCAGAAAATAGAGCCGATACTTGGGAAGGTAATATCGTATCCTTTGTTGTCGCAATACGCCTGAAGTCGACCTATAAATACTTTTGTTTTTTGCTCCAGCGCCGCATAAAAACCTGGCTGTAATAATTCCGTCAGGGTTGCAATGCCGGCGGCCATAGCGACCGGATTGGCGCTCAAGGTGCCCGCCTGATACACTGGCCCCACAGGCGCGATGTTCTCCATGATCTGCCGACTGGCGGCATAAGCGCCAACCGGCATTCCGCCGCCGATGATTTTACCAAAAGTGATAATGTCGGGCTGAATGTCGTAGTAACCTGTAGCGCCTTCAAATCCTACGCGGAATCCCGAGATCACCTCGTCGAAAATAAGCAGGCATCCGTGTTCATCTGCTTTTTTTCGCAGCAGTTGGAGGAAAGCGCGATCCTGCAGCAGCAGGCCATTGTTGGCTGGAATGGGTTCTATAATAATAGCAGCCACATCGCCGGCGTGTTGTTGAAATGCTTGTTCCAGTGCTTCAGGGTCGGCTAAGGGAACAACGACCGTTTCTTTTGCAAACGATTCAGGAATGCCTGCCGATGTGCTGATGCCAAATGTGACGAGACCCGACCCGGCCTTTACCAGCAGGGAGTCGACATGTCCGTGATAGCAACCTTCGAATTTGATGATTTTGTTGCGTTTGGTAACGCCACGAGCCAACCGGATGGCGCTCATAACAGCCTCGGTGCCGCTGCTGACAAAACGAATCATCTCGATGTAGCGGTGGTTGCTCAGCACAAGTTGGCCAATCTCATTGTCATAAGGTGTTGGGGTTCCGAATGACATACCATTGGCTACCGCCTCTTGCACCTTCGCTACCACGGCAGGTGGGCAATGGCCCAGAATAAGAGGCCCCCAGGAGCAACAAAAATCTACAAAAGCCTGTCCGTCAACATCATATATGTGACTACCTGCGCCTTTTTCAAAAAAAATGGGTGGCCCCTGCACGCTTTTAAACGCCCGAACAGGGCTGTGAACGCCACCCGGAAAATAGGTTTTTGCTGTTTCAAAAAGTTCGCCGCTGCGCGCGCGGGTAAAAGTGTCAGGAGTAGGATAGGAGTGTAGTTGCATGCGGCAAAGGTACGCGTGGTGGCTAATATCCTAAAAAAATGAAGAGCCATACCTTGTCAATTTACAGTCATCTGTCGGGCTGCTTTTTCTCAAAAAATGTCGATTAATCCCGCTACAGGCTTGTTCTGTCGGTAAAACGGGCACAACAATTACAATCTTCGCTCCTTTGCGACTGTTTTAACACTGATGAACCATGTCGGCTATTTTTTCACCCGGAAAATTCGCTCCCTTGCTGGTCTTGTTCGACCTCATAGAGCAAGAAAAAACGCTTGCAAAACAAATGACAAAAGAAGAAAAGCAAAATAAGACCCTGGAGGTCATCAAAAACCACGTCGGATTTGCCCTTGGCGCAGCGCTCACCCCGGTGCCTGGTGTCGATCTGTTGGCTGTTAGTGCCGTGCAATTGAATATGTTGCGCACGATGGCAAAGATTTACGGCGTCAGTTTTGTCGATGCCCTGGGCAAAAACATTGTGTCTGCCGTGGTGGGCAGCAGCGCGGCTCGCCTGGGCGCGAGTTTGATCAAAGCCATTCCCGGCGTCGGCACCATTATCGGCGAACTGAGTATGCCTGCTCTTTCCGGCGCATCTACCTATGCGTTGGGTAAAGTAGTGGCCAAACATTTCGAGCGTGGCGGCACCCTGGAAGACCTTGACCTGAAAAATGCCAAAAAAGGGTACAATTCCGAGATAGAGAACGGCAAAGTGGCGGCCGAAGAACTCAGCCGTACCCAGCCACCAGCACAAAACACTTCGGATGCCACCCTTGAAAAAATCAGAAAACTGTCTGAAATGAAAGATGCTGGCATTATCACAGAAGATGAATTCAAGCAATTAAAAGAACGCTTACTGGCCCAGATTTAACTGGCTCATTTTTCATTGAAACCCCATAGGTTTGCAACACCTATGGGGTTTCGTCTTTTTCAGCATTTATCCACCACCCGTGCCTTGCAAATATTTCAGTTGCAAAGGTTGGGGGCTGTGGTGCTAACCAGCGTGATTTTCGCCAAAAGCGGTCTGGCAATGGTCGATATTGGCGCCTATGAGATGTTGCTGTATCTCGGCACTATGTTTACGTTCCTCTGGGTAAACGGCTTGCTACAAGGAATACCGCCTGTTTACGTCAACGTGGAAAAAGACAAGCGAAACACCTTTCTATTCAATGTCTTTTTGGTGTTTTTCCTCCTTTCGCTCTTGCTTTTTGCCGTGATGCTTGGCGGAAAGCAGTGGGTGGTGCCTTTTTTCACCGGACAATCCGAACTTCCCTATTTCACGCTTTTTTGTTTCTACCTGCTTTTAAATGTACCAACCCTGCCTGTGGAGTACGTTTACCTGCTGCGCGAGCAACCTGCTCATATCCTGTGGTGGGGGAGTCTGACATTTGGCTTGCAGGTCGGTGTGTTTTTTGTTCCGATCTGGATGGGTTGGGGCTTGCTTCCCGCCTTTCAAATGCTGGTAATACTGGCAGCATTGAAGTTTTTGTGGGCCTGTCGACTTTTTATCCTCCCTGGTTCGATTCGGATCGATATAGCAACCCTTCGGTATTACCTGCGTTTTTCAGGGCCTTTGATCGCCAACCTGGTGGTAGGCAACCTCATTCTTTTATTCGACAACTGGCTGGTGGGCTGGTACTACCACGATGCGGCTGTTTTTGCCATTTACAGGTATGGTTCACGGGAATTTCCACTGGCCACGGCATTGGCTACCGCACTTGCCACATCCATGATACCAGGCTTGATTGAAACGCCTGAAAAAGGCATGGAAGAGATGAAAAAACAATCTCTTCGCCTGATGCATGTGCTTTTCCCGGTGACGATCGTGCTCATGTTTGTTACCAAACCCCTCTTCCCACTGATTTTCAACCATTATTTTGAACAAAGCGCGTCGCTCTTCAATATCTATCTGTTGCTAACGGCAAGCAGGGTATTGCTGCCCAATGCCATTGTGCTGGCAAAAGGGTATCCCAGCGCCATCCTTCGTGTAGGTATTTTGGAATTGATCCTCAAAATCATCCTGGGGTTTGTTTTAATCAAATACCTGGGCCTGCCCGGACTGGCTATTTCCGTGATACTGGCATTCTGGATGGAAAAAATAGCACTGATTTGGTTTTTAGAAAAAAAGCAGGGCATCAGGACTTCCCGCTGGCTGGATGTAAAATGGTATATGGTGTATGTGTTTTTCCTGATTGTTGCTTTTTTCCTGAGCACCTGGCAAAACTGGGCCTGAATAGAGATTCAAATGGCGTCCATTATTTCCTGAATCAGGGCCGCATCGCTTTCCCAGTGCCAACTGTCGAGCCCGGGGATCGCTTGTTGTTCTGTGCTTACTTTCTTTTTTCCGGTAAAATGAAATTCCGATGCCAGCGTAATAGACGCGATGTCGCGAATATTGGCGGCTGAAATACCGGCGCCGGGCATAATGGAGATACGGCCTGCAGCCTGTTTCACTAATTTTTGCAATAAAAACCGGCCTTCCATAGCATTGGAGGCCTGGCCCGAACTCAGTACACGTGCATAGCCCCATTCGATCAGGCTTTCGAGCGATTGCTCCGGGCTGGAGGTAAAGTCAAATGCACGGTGGCAAACAATTTCCATGTCGCCTGCCGCATCTTTCATGGCTTGCATGCGGGGCGCATCCAGTTCGTTTTGCGCTGTCAGGGCGCCTACTACCACACCATGCACGCCAGCCTTTCTGCAAAATTCAATATCATCCAGCATAACGCTGAATTCATGATCCGAATAGGTGAAATCACCCTCCCTGGGACGAATGAGTACGTTTACAAGTATGCTGAGGTGTTTTACAGCCTGTTGTATTAAGCCCGGTGAAGGCGTAAGCCCTCCAACGTCGAGCGCTGAGCACAATTCGATGCGATGAGCGCCTGCTTCCTGTGCAGCCAGTGCAGATTGAATATTTACGGCACAAATTTCAAATTTTATCATAGTGATTATTATTTGTCAAATGGGCAAATGAATACTGTTCTGTTGTGCGAAAATTCTCTATTGTGCTTAAAGATTTTGCAAAATAGCATAATAAAAAATTTTATGTAAAGCCAGACCTTGCGGCGAGAATAAAAAAAGGCTTACCTTCGAGCATTCGATTAAAATCAATCCGTATGCGCTTTTTTATTCTTGTCACCGTTTGGCTGTTTTTTTCCCTCCTGACAGCCGGCGCGCAAGATCTACACTTTTCTCAGTTTTATCACAATTCTATGCACCTGAGCCCGGCAACGACCGGGGTTTTCAGGGGTGATATGCGTGCTGCTGCCATCTATCGCACACAATGGGCAAGCGTGCCTGTGTCATACCAGACATTTTCTGGGGCATTCGACTGGAAAGCATTTCGCAGGCAGAATAACCTGGTGGCTTTTGGATTGATGATGGAACACGACCGGGCCGGTGATGCCTCCCTTACCTGGACGCAGTTGGGCGGAACAGTCAGCGTTTCACATGCTATCGGCGCCTGGCAGGCTCTGTCGGGTGGTTTTGGCCTTTCATTTGCCCAGCGCACATTTGATATTGGCAAACTTACCTTCAAGAACCAGTGGGCGGGAGACTATTTTGACCCTTCCTTGCCTACGAAAGAAACCTTTGGCAATCGCAGCGGTTTATTCCCAACGGTATCGGCAGGCCTGAACTGGCTGTATGAACCTGTCGATTCAAGAACCCGTGTGATAGCAGGGTTCGGACTTTTTCACCTTAACAAACCAGCATCAGGATTTGCCGACGATAAGAGTTCACGGCTACCCGTACGTACCGCATTAAACCTGCAAGTAACCAAACAATTAACCGAATGGCTCGACATAGTTGTAGTGAGCAGTTGGCAGCAAATGGGCGCTGCCCGCGAAATACTAGCCGGCGCAGGGGTGCGACGGATTTTGAGCAACGAAACACCCGCAACAGAAACCGCCGTTCAATTTACCTTTTCCAGTCGCCTGGGCGACGCGCTCATACCTGCCATACAGGTAGAAAGAGGCAACTGGACGGCTGGTTTGAGTTACGACTGGAATACTTCCGATTTCGAAGTGGCTACCAACAACAGGGGCGGTCTCGAACTGGCCCTGATTTATCGTACCCTGCCAGTGCCACCTCCCAAAGTGCGCAAAACCTGTCCCATTTTTTAAAAGTTCAGGTGTTTGCTCAAATTTTACCGATTACAATAAACTGAAAATCCTCATATGTGCGTTTGGGAAACCTACGCCTTAATCAACGCTTTTACCCAATCATCGATGAAATCATAACCTAAACAACCTTAATCCGATCCAAATCGTATGAAATCATTTCTCATCATCCTCACAATTTGGTGTTCTACCGCCTCGGTAGCATTCCTTCAACCGCTCAGTGCCTGGGAACGGGCAGGTGACGAAGCCGTAAAAAACAAGGATTACGGCGCCGCCATTCAGTACTACGACACTTTTTTGAAAAAAGAACAGAACGACCTCGACGTATGGTGGAAATACGCCGACTGTGCCCGTATGTTTAATGCCTACACAGAAGCAGAAAAAGGATACGACAAGATTGCTGGCTCAGAAAAATACCATCGCAAATATCCGATGGTAGAATACCGCATCGGAGAAGTGAAAAAAAGTCAGGGAGATTATGACCAGGCCATCAAACATTTTAAAAAATTCCTGCATGACACTTCCGGCCCCGGCTTGTCTTTCAGAGAAGACGCCAACCGGGAAATTGCCTATCTGGAAGATGCCAAAACCATCGCTTCCTCGCCGGCACAGGTAGAAGTTAAACACCTTGGAAAAGAAATTAACAGTCCTTTCAGCGATTTTGCTCCTATTGTGGTAGGAGATACGCTCTTTTTTTCATCCTACCGCTTCGATAAAAAGAATTCGCGAACACGCCCGAAAGACAAGATTACCAAAGTAATGATTTCGGCAAAAGGAGGCCGCGCCCGTGAACCTGGTAAAGGTTTTCCGGTGGCCGATACTGCCCATATTGCGCATACTGCATTTTCTCCTGACGGGCATTATGTGATTTTTACGGTTTGCCAGGATGTAAATCCATCCGAAATACGTTGTGAACTATGGCTGACGGTGATTGACCGGCGCAACCGCTGGCTTCCACCCGTGCGGCTGCCGGAGCCGGTAAACATGCCAGGTTTCTCTACCACACAACCTTCGATTGGCTACGACGAATATTGCCAGGGCCCCGTTTTGTGGTTTGCAAGCGACCGACCGGGAGGAAAAGGCAAAATGGATTTGTATTACATCCCGCTCGATACGGTCTTTTTCTGTGAGTGCGCGCTACCGCTGCCAGGAAAAAAAATTGGGAAACTGCCGCGGTTTAGTCAGCCCATCAATGCTGGTGAACTGAACACCCCGGAAAACGATGCTACTCCGTTTTTTCATTCGCCCTCTCAAAAAATATTTTACAGCACAGAAGGCTTGCCAGGCCTTGGTGGATACGATATTTTTTCGGCCGGCAAATCGGAAAATGAATTTTCCGAACCGCGAAATGCCGGAGCAGGTATTAATACCAGTTACAATGACCTGTATTATTACCTCAAGGCCGACAGCAAAACAGGGTATCTGAGCAGTAACCGCCCGGGCTCTTTTTTTCTGGATGAAACAAGCCGTGCTTGCTGTAACGACATATTCTCGTTCAAACTGCCACAACAGGTGGAGAAATATCGGCCGCCATCTTTGGCCCAACAAGATACTCTTTCAACCGTGACGACCAAAGCGGCGCCTCCTGAATTGCCCCGCGAAGATCCGCAACCGGCTCCTGTGACAAAAGAACCGGAACTGGCCGATTTTGTGGGCCTGCCCTTGTATTTCGACAATGATGAACCAGATAAACGCACACGTCGCAGTTTTACCAAAAAACAATACGAGGAAACGGTGATCGATTACCTGGAAAAAGAAGATGAATACCGCAACCAATTTGCGCTGGGACTTTCAGGTAGTAAACGAGATGCTGCGGAGATACTGACAGACGACTTTTTTGAAAATGAAGTACGTCGCGGGTACGACAGGCTCATACAACTAGCCGATTTGCTGCTGGTACGCATGCAAAAAGGAGAACACCTGGAAGTGTTGATAAAGGGGTTTACCAGCCCTCGGGCAAAGTCGGACTATAACCTGGAGTTAGGCAAACGCCGTGTGAGCAGCGTAAAAAACTATTTTGAATATTTTGCCGACGGCGCCTTGAAACCCTATATCGAATCCGGTCAATTAAAACTTTCCGAAGTCAGTTTTGGAGAAACAACAGCCCGTTCGAATATCAGCGACGACCTCCGGGATGAACGAAATTCTGTGTATCACCCCGACGCTGCACGCGAACGCAGGGTGGAAATTGTGGAGATCAGAAAGTCCGGTCAAAAAAATCAGTGAAAAAAATTTTGACGAATAGAAACCCATTGGTTTAAATTTGCCGCTATCGAAAAATGGTTCGCTCAGCGTACTGATTCTAAAATCCAAATTACAACCAAGCCTTGGCAAAAAAACGCGTTGTCAAAGATTACGATGCTCTACAGGAGGATATCATCCGGCTCGTAAAAATGAAATATCCTTCCGGCTATGCTGAACACCTTCTTTCCTACACGGATAAAGAGGGTAAAAAAGTGTCGGCACTGCCTTTTGAAACGGATGATACCTATTACCTCATTCGGATGACCGTCCTCGAAGCCAAACGCCTCGTCAAGGAAGACGAAGACTATGATGACGAAGGCCAACTCCGCGAAGACTTTGCTGATGTAGAAGTCGGCGATGAATTCGACGGCCACGGCGAAGAAGACGATGATATGGTCGATGACGGTGCCAGTGACGAAGATGACCACATCATCGTTACTCGCCGCCGCGATGATGAGGAAGAAGATATTGCCGATGATACGGAATATTGACTTTGGGGGTTGATAAAGGTTGATAAAGGTTGATGAGGGTTGATATTCAGCCACTCAAGATAAGAAACATGAATTCCTTATCTTGAGTGGCTGAATATCAACCCTCATCAACCTTTATCAACCTCATCAACCTTTATCACCCTCATCAACCCCCATCGCCCTCATCCCTCACTGCTGTTGCGCCCCTTCTTCCACCTTCACTTTCTGGATGAGCACGGGTTCTTTGGTCAATTGCACCATATTGCTGTCTTCCACTGTACTTCCGTCTTCATAACTTACTGACAGATAGACTGATAGTTCCTGATTTGCGGGCCCTTTGAAAGTGCCTTTCACAGGGCTGCAATCGTCAAAGTGGCGCCCGACGGCCAGGCAAACATGCTGATCGCTCACCCATGTATTATTGGTTGGGTCGATTCCGACCCAACCCGATCCAGGCAGCCACACTTCTACCCATGCATGGGTAGCGCCCGCGCCGCGCGCTCCATCTTTATTCGGGCAAATGTAGCCGCTCACATACCGGGCTGGAATGCCCTCCGATCGCAGGATTTGCAGCAATACATGGGCAAAATCCTGGCAAACCCCCATTTGGTGTTCCAGTATTTCATCCAGGGTGGATTCTACCGTTGTGATACCTTTTTGGTAGGTAAAATGATCGAAAATATATTCCGAACAGCGCTGAATGAAAATAGCCGGCGTATCACGGCTATGCCTCAATTCATGTACAATATCTTCAATTTTATCGGCTGCCGCAATTTTCTCCGCGCGAGAAAGATCGAGTAGTAGCAGTTGCTTGTCAATCTCATGGCGAATTATTTCCCAGTCTCCCAAACGGGAGGTCATCAGCGGATTTTGGGTATGGAGCGCTGTTTTTACAATTACCTGGCTATCGATTCTCAATTCATCGTGTGAGTCATTGAGCGTAAACCAGCCTACTTCGTTGCCCCAATAGTCGGTGAAACGATTGATAAATGGTTCTCCTGTTATGAGCAATTGATGGCGGGTTGTTTCCTGACCATTGTAAGTAGCCGGAAAAATTTTGATCTGATTGGTGCTCTCCCGCACAGGTCGATCGTAACGGTAATGTGTCAGGTGGTGAATTTTAAATGTCGGCATCTCTAGTTGTATGCGAAATAAGTCTTCCCCAGCGCATTGCTGAATTGGTAAAAATTGTTTTTCATCTCCGTCAGAAAAGTGTGAAGTCCAACACTGGAAATACTTTCCATATCGGCAAATTCTACTTTTGCCCGCAAACGACCGATGATTTTTTTTACAGAATCCGAACTTTCCGGATATTCATCCGCCAGGTGTTGAATGGTACGGTCGAGTCGGAACAGACAATACGCCAAAGAACGTGGAAATTGTGGGTTTAAAATGGCTAAATCAGCCACATTATGTCCGTCGAGACTTCCCTGATACCGTTTCAAGTACAATTCATAACAATTGAGCGACAGCAGCAGGTTGCGCCAGTAAGGCACATCGGATGGATTGGCCAGGTCGGTCGACATGTTGCTGAATCTGATGTCGAGAATATCTGCGGTAATCACCCCGCGCTCGATAAATTTTCCGAGGTTGATGTAGTTCCAGCCCTGGCTGCGTGGCATCGTCACTTCGGCTACACCGGTAAACAGCAGGTATTGATTGATGAGATTGCTCAACATGACGATTTGCTCGCCCCGTACGATGGCTTTTTCCAGTCCAGGTTCATTGAGTTTGTGGTAAAATTCGTTGATACTCTCCCATACCTCTTTGGTGACATGATCCTGCGCGCCACGCGTGTTTTCACGCGCTTTGCCCACAATGGAGCGAATCGAATTCTCATTTTCCCGGTTAAAAATCATATACATCAGCACCTCATCGCTGTTGCGCGACAGGCGTTCCATGGCCTCCGGAGAGAGGGATGTAAATATTTTTAACACAGGCAGCCAGGTAAAATCCGCTTGTCCGCTCCTGTCCAGGGCTGTTATCAGGTTGATTTTCAACATTCTGAGCATGCCGTCGGTACGCTCCATGTACCGGGCCATCCAGAAGAGAGAATCTGCTATGCGACTTAACATGTTCTGTTATCAGTTATTTGTTATCAGTTATCAGGGTTGTAAAGTTTGGCTTGGGGAATGTAATCGATTAGATAGGATAGGGTAGAGTAAGGCATAGTTATTTGACAATTGAAGGCTTGTTACCTGTAATGTTCGGGTAAGTACCCTGATAACAGATAACTAATAACAGATAACTACTCCACAACCCAGGTATCCTTACTGCCGCCGCCCTGCGATGAATTGACTACCAGCGAGCCTTCGCGCAGGGCTACGCGGGTCAAGCCTCCCGGCACCACTTCGATGCCCTGTGGGCCACAAAGCGCGTATGGGCGCAGATCGACGTGGCGGGGCTGAAGTTTTCCATCGATCAGGCACGGCACGGTCGACAAACGGATGATGGGCTGTGCGATAAAGGAGCGTGGATCGGCCAGAATGGCTTCCCGAGCGCCTGCCAGTTCTTCCTCGGTTGCTTTATTGCCCATAACCATTCCGTACCCACCGGACTCATTGGTGCGTTTGACAACCATTTTTTCCATGTTCGCAAATACATGCGCACGCTCGTCGGCATTTTCCATGCGGTAGGTAGGTACATTTTTCAGGATGGCGTCTTCTCCCAGGTAATATTTGATCATATCAGGCACATAGGCATAAATGGCTTTGTCGTCGGCAACGCCGTTCCCCACAGCATTTACCAACGCCACATTGCCACGCCGATATGCCGACATGAGCCCGGGTACCCCTAGTGCGCTGTCGGGGCGGAACACCAGCGGATCCAGATAATCGTCGTCCACGCGTCTGTATATCACATCCACCTGGCGTTTGCCGCGGGTTGTTTTCATATACACCTTGTGATCATCGACCACCAGATCGCGGCCTTCCACGAGTTCAATACCCATGTAGCGAGCAAGAAAGGTGTGTTCATAGTAAGCAGAATTGAAAATACCCGGTGTGAGCAATGCTACTACAGGCTGGCCAACAGGGCGCGGCGCCAGGGAGCGCAGAATCCTTCCAAGTATCAGCGGATAATCCGACACCTTTTTTACATCGTTGTCGGCCAGCAGGTTGGGAAAAATACGCTTGGTAATTTCCCGGTTTTCCAGCATATAACTTACACCGGAAGGTGTTCGAAGGTTATCCTCCAACACATAATACGTTCCATCGGCATCCCGTATCAGATCGATGCCTGCAATGTGTACATATATATCATGTATCACCGGAATGCCGAATACTTCGCGCGTAAAATGTGGACAGGTCACAATCAGGCTGGCAGGCACCACGCCATCTTTTACAATCTGTTGATGTGTGTAAATATCTTTCAGGAACATGTTCAGTGCCCTCAAGCGTTGCTTGATGCCTTCCTCGATGTGCTGCCATTCGCTTTGAACAATGATTCGCGGGATGATATCAAAAGGGAAAATACGCTCGATGCCTTCATTTTCGAAGTAGACAGTAAATGTAATCCCCTGATTCATAAAGAGTTGCTTGGCAAGTTCTTCCTTGCGGTGCAAATCGTCAGGTGGCAATTCGCTCAAATCGCGCACTACCTTCTCGTAGTGTGCCCGAAATGTGCCATCCTTCAGGCGCATTTCATCCCAGAATTCGGGGACGACAGAATAGTGTTGAAAGAGTTCGTTTTTCGCCATACGGGGAGTAAGTGGTTGTGGCGAAGGTAAAAGAGGAAGCGTGGATATTTGGAAAAAACTGTAGAATAAAATAAAATCATATTATATGATGGCAGTAGTCATATAGTTGCAAATAAATGATTGAATAAACCCTTTTTTTAAATTATTTATAATGACTATCCGGATATTGTACCCCAGCCCAGCGCAGCGTGTCATCCTGAACGCAGTGAAGGATCCCTGTAACCATTGGCGGCTCCCGATTACAGGGATCCTTCACTGCGTTCAGGATGACACGCTGCGCTGGGCTGGGGTACAATATCCGGATAGTCATTATAAATAATTTAAAATGCAGCATAAGTGCCTCCCTGTTTAGTAATTTTCAGGTTTTTGCAAGCACCTGCCCCACAAATTAGAAAGGGTCAATTAGATTTGCCCAGGCGCTTTAATGCAACAAACCCATGATGCGCAGAAATAATGAGCAAAAGCATTTTCAACAACCTACAAATTGCCAAAACTTCCGGGCAATACGAATCGTTTGACGAAGAAAAATTGCGCCGATCCCTGCGTCGTTCCGGAGCAGAAGATGCCGTCGTAAATGAAGTGCTGCAAGAATTGAGGGGACAATTGCATGATGGCATGAGTACGCAGACCATTTATAAGCGGGCTTTTAAAATGCTGAAACGTCTGCATCGGCCCACTGCCGGTCGTTACACCTTGAAACAGGCTATGTTTGATTTTGGCGCTACAGGTTTTCCGTTTGAGGATTTTTTTGCCGAAATAATGAGAAGTCAGGGCTATCAGGTTAAGACGAGGCAACTGTTGCCAGGGGCTTGTATTCAGCATGAGGTAGATGTGGTGGCGGAAAGTGATGAGACCATCATTTGGGTAGAGTGTAAATACCATCCTATGGCCGGCTCGGTCAGCAATGTAAAAATTCCTTTATATGTACATTCGAGATTCCGCGATCTGGAGAACAACAGGTCACTTTATACGACCGCACATGATACAAAATCGGTGCAGGGCTGGATCGCAACGAACAGCCGTTTTTCCGACGATGCCATGACATATGGGCGCTGTGCGGCCCTTCATTTGGTCAGTTGGAATTACCCGGCTGGGGGAAGTCTGCGAGATATCATTGATCAAAGCGGATTATATCCGATTACTTGCCTGACCACTCTGAATTGGCATGAAAAAAAGCAACTTCTTGAAAAGAGCATTGTGTTATGCAAATGGCTTTCCAAGCCGGGCGACTGGTCGGAAATATTGCATCTATCAGATATGCGCATCCGAAGGGTCATGGAGGAAGCCCAATCACTGTGTAAACCCGTACACGAGAAATAAATAGTGCAGTAAAGAAAAGAGGCCAATTCATAAGTAAATCTTATGAACCGGCCTCTTTGCTACTTGGAATGTAGCCCGTACGGGAATCGAACCCGTGTTACAGGAATGAAAATCCTGCGTCCTAACCCCTAGACGAACGGGCCTCTTTGCGGAAGCGGGGCAAAGATAAAAGCACTCAAATCGGAAAACCAAGCGCGGGTGATTATTTTTTTCAAAAAAAATTAATCACCTCAAAATCCGTGGTTTTCCAGCACTTTTCGTGCTCTTTGCACCACACTAGGATCAATCTCCAGTTCTGGTGCATGGTGTGGTTTTTTTCGAGCATCGATAACAAGCGTGCCACGGCATCCCCAGTGTTTGTGTTCGGTGAATGCCTGTACGCCATATATATCGTGACTGGGGTTGGACCTGGTAAATGTCACCCACACAAAATTGTTGGTGTTGGCGGCAGTGAAGCGGCTCTCGTCTGCCAGCACGACCATTGGAATGTGTTGGAGATCGAAACGCTCGAGCCAGGAACAAAGTTCCGCGGCCTGCGAACGAGCCGTTTTTTCAATTTCAAATTTGGGCGCCTTTATTACCAGCATACCGGGCTGAAAAAACTGCGGATCACTGAAACCTTCCGGCAGCGCGAAATTTTCGGGCAGTTCGGCTTTCAGTTCTCGACGCTGATCACCCCGGCAAGCCGCTATGACTTTTGAACCTGCATTCCAGCCCGAGCCGGAATAGTCGAGTGTATCGATGGTCGTTTTGGTTTGGAAATGCAGGTCGCGCGTCCAATCGACGCGTTCAAGAAAATGCCGGAAAAAGTGTGGTATATCGTGCGTGTCGAGCCGCGGGTCATCTTCAGAAGCGGCGATGAACAGGAATTTGGCGAGCGAAGTTTGTCCTGTCCCCAACACCCGATTGGCAATGGTCAGGATTTCTTCCGGTACACGTTCGCGGAAAGGCATGTAGCGCTCGTGGCCGATGGCCAGCAGCAGCGGGTGCACACCAGCCGCATCTACGGCATGTAGTTCTTTGAGCCCGGGAAATTCCTGCGGGGTGAGTGGCGCCACCAATTCGTGGATCAGCCAGCCAAAACTGCTGTCTTCCATGGGAGGGCGGCCTACGACGCTGAAATGCCAGAGTGGATCTTTGCGATGATACACCTTGTGTACACGCATCACGGGAAAATCGTGCGTCAGAGAATAGTAACCCAGGTGGTCACCAAAGGGGCCTTCCGGCTTTTTTACGTCTTTTAGAATTTCGCCTGTGATAACAAAATCGGCATCCGAACTAAGAAAATGCCCGTTTTGGCGGGTGTAACGGAAACGGCGGCCAGCCAGCATGCCGGCGAAAGTAAGTTCGCTCAATCCTTCAGGCAGGGGCATGATGGCTGAAAACGCATGGCTGGGTGGCCCACCCACAAAAATACTGGCGTAAAAAGGTTTGTTCAGTTCATTGTAACGCGTATGGTGTACGCCTATGCCGCGGTGCAACTGGTAGTGCAGCCCTATTTCTTCATTTGGAATGTATTCATTACCAGATAATTGTATCCTGTACATACCCAGATTGCCATGCATGGGGCCCGGCTGGTCGGGGTCTTCCGTGTATACCTGCGGCATGGTGATGAAAGCGCCGCCATCCATAGGCCAACTTTTCACCTGCGGCAATTGATCGATACTCGTAGTGCCCCAGGTCACGGGACTTCCCAACCAACTGCGCATCGGCAAAGCAGAAACGGCCGTGAATGGCGCACCCAGGTACCGCAAAGGGTTTTTAAGTACAGCCGCCGGGTCTTTTTTGAGTTCGATGACCCGTTTCACGCGATCAAGGCTGTGGCGGAACAACCAGGCCGTGCGTTCGAAAGTACCATAAATATTGCTGACAGCCTGAAATGGGCTTCCTTTTACCCTTTCGAATAAAATAGCCGGCCCTTGCCGTTCGAATACCTGTCTGTGTATTTCAGCAATATCCAGGTTAGTATCTACTTCATCCCGTATGCGCAGGAGCATACCGTGCCGTTCGAGATCGTTGACTGCTTCGCGGAAACTGCGATAAGCCATGGTGAGTGGTGAATAGTGAGTGGTGAGTAGGTGGGTGGTTACGGGGTGGGCGATTCGCCCCAGCGGTAGGTGTCGGGGTGCAGGCCTGCCAGATCGAGTACACGATCCGTGACGGTGCGGACTACCGACGTGATATCAGATGGTTTGGAATAAAAAGACGGGCTGGCCGGACAAATAATACCGCCTGCTTCTGTTACCGTTTTCATATTGTTGATGTGAATCAGATTGAGCGGGGTGTCGCGGGTTACCAGAATCAGTTTTCTCCGTTCCTTCAACATGACATCGGCAGCGCGGGTGATGAGGTCGTTGCTGATGCCCGTTGCGATACGTGCCAGTACACCCATCGAACAAGGACAAACGATCATGGCATCATATCGGGCCGATCCGCTGGCAAACGGTGCAAAAAAATCGTTTTTTTCGTAAAACAGGAAAGGGTAGGGGCTGAAGTCGGGTGTTCCAAGTTCCAGTTCCCAGTTGATACGGGCATTATCGGACAACACAACGCCTACGGCTTTTGTCTGTGCCGATAATGTTGTCAGTGTATCCAGCAAAGTTTTAGCGTAAATGGAGCCGGAAGAACCGGTAATGGCAACTACTATTTTCATGGACACGGGTAACACGGATTGCGCGGATGGGAACAGATTTGGAAACACGGATTGCACGGACAGGACGGATTTTTACAGATTTGATCTGTTTGAAAAATGAGTGATTCAAACAAATAACGAACCCTTAAACACGAAAAAATGAAAATGGCTCATTCCAATAGATCAAATCTGTAAAAATCCGTCCTGTCCGTGCAATCCGTGTTTCCAAATCTGTGAAAATCCGTTCAATTCCGCGCAATCCGTGTTCCCTATCTGTGAAAATCCGTTCAATTCCGCGTAATCCGTGTTTCCTATTTACCAAAACCAATGTTTTTCCGAACAAACAAATTGAGTTTGTCCTTTTCAAAAGTGAATGAAGCCACATCATCAGCAGTGATGGTATGCATGCGTTCATCTTCTTCCGGGCGATTGTGCGCAATACGCAGGTTTTGGTTTTTAATGGCTTCCATAACTACCTGACGCACGGCACGAGCATTGCCGAAATATTTATCGCGGAACTGATGCAGGAAACGCAGGTATTTGCCCAGGTATTCGCGGGCATCTTCTTCTACGCGGTAGTGCTCTTGCTGGAACATGTAGAGCGCAATTTCAAGCAGTTCTTCCGGCGAATAATCCTCAAAGCGCAGTATTTTATCAAAACGGCTGTTCAGTCCCGGGTTTGTTTTCAGGAATTGATCCATATTTTCCGGATAACCGGCCACGAAAACAAAAAATTCGCCGCGATGGTCTTCCATGCGTTTGAGCAGGGTTTGAATGGCTTCATCGCCAAAATCGCCCTGCGAGCCGCGGCCCGAGTTGGTGAGTGCGTAGGCTTCATCGATAAACAAAACACCGCCCATGGATTCTTCCACGCGCTCGGTAGTTTTGATAGCCGTCTGGCCCACATAACCTGCCACAAGGCCTTGCCGGTCGGTTTCGATCATGTGGCCGCGTTCGAGTACGCCGAGGGCTTTGTAAATTTTGGTGAGAATACGCGCTACGGTTGTTTTGCCAGTGCCAGGATTGCCCACAAACACGGTATGGAGGTAAAAACGTCCCAGCACATCTCGGCCTGAATCGCGGTTGAACCGTACCAGATGTACCAGTTCGCGGATGTCTTTTTTGATATTTTGCATCCCGATCAGGCTGTCCAGTTCGTGCAAGGCAGCCGTGAGCAATGCTTCGTCGACAGGGATATTCGGCAGCGGACGTTTTTGAGTAATTTTGACTTTCTCTACATCTTCCCGGAGAATAACAGTGAGTGCTTCTGAATGGAGGCTCCGCACTTCCGGGTGGCTCATGAGACGAAGTCCCAGCTGTAGTTTTGCCTTGTCGATGAGGTCATGTACGAATCGGGCATTTCCAAAAGCGCGGTCGCGGCTTCTGAATGCTTCGGTGATCATTTCATCGACCAGTGTTTTGGCTTCTTTGGCGAGCATTACCTCTTTTTCATTGCAGGCATAATCGGCAATCTGGCTGAGTTCCTGCGGGAGGTAATCGGCAAATTCAAAAGTGAGTTTGAAACGGCTGCGCAAACCGGGGTTGGAATCGAGGAAAGTTTTCATTTCTTTTGGGTAGCCAGCCACAATCACGGCCAGATCGCCGGGGCCATTAGACAATTCCTTGACCA
This sequence comes from Saprospiraceae bacterium, assembly GCA_016787415.1. GTDB lineage: Bacteria > Bacteroidota > Bacteroidia > Chitinophagales > Saprospiraceae > M3007. The sequence goes on from JAEUUT010000291.1 coordinate 18,393, forward strand.
GAATTTCGATTACTTCCCGGCCGAAATCCTTGGAATCTTCGGCGCTTCGCGCAAGTGAGTAGGCTTCGTCGATGAACAACACACCGCCGCGGGCCATTTCGATGGCATCTTTGACCTTTGGAGCCGTTTGTCCGATGTATTCACCTACCAGGTCGGTACGGTCAACTTCATGAACGTGACCTTTGGTCAGCAAACCCATTTTTTTGTACAATCGGCCCATCATTTTGGCTACGGTCGTCTTACCGGTGCCAGGGTTGCCAATAAAAATGGAGTGTACATTGATGCCGTCTTTTTCTACAAAACCTTTTTCCTTGCGGAGTTGCAGAAACTGAATGTACTGGGCATGTTCGCGCACCCTGGTTTTTATTTCATTCAGGCCGATCAGGGCATTGAGTTTGGACAATACCTCTTCAAAGTTTTCAGTGTCTTCTTCATCGGGTTGCAGGAAAACCTGCTGTCCTTTGTCGGGTAGAAATACGGCATTGACCCCTTCTTCCCAGTCTACGCTCACTTCGAAAGGCATGACCGCCATCAATTGGTCCATGAATACGATTTCGGCGGTGTAGCGGTCATTTCTCCAGGAGCCTTTTACATTGCTACCCCAGCCGGCCGTGATTTTCATGCCGTCGTCGCTTTTTTCCACCTTGTGCAAGCGGACTACCTGTCCTTTCAGTTCGCGGGCGTCGTTGTAAAATTTGATAAACAACTCGCACTGCCACTGTTTGCTGAGCAGCAGGTTTTTTAGCGTAATTTCGGCATAGATATAGCGGGTTTCATCGCCCAGAAAGCGTTTCATGTACTGGCGCTCAAACTCCGGAATATCGTCGTAAGGCCCTTCGTACATACGCAGGGAGGTGATCTGACAGTACGGGTTGTCAGTTTTGGTGATGGAGCGGCCTGCTTCTTCGATGTAAAAATATTTGGTGCCTACTTTTTCGCCTTCTATCCAGGCTTCCCAGTAATAGGCTCCTTTTTTCCAGAAAACACCTTCCTGTTTGTTGCCCCAGCCTTCGCGGATATATCCGACGGAGTCGTATTTGCTGACTTTGCGTCGGAAGGGCAACACACAAATTTCCTTTCTTTGTTTTTTGACGGCATAACACCTCAATTCAACATTTACCTCCCAGTCTTCAATATCAAAATGTTTGTTGTGAAAAGAGAGTTCTGCATATATGTAGGTTGTTTCCAGCCGATCAAATACCTGACGGTACTTTTTCTTGTTGTCGGCGAGCCACTCGGTAGATGCATATACCTTTAACTCCCTGAATTTCCATCGTTTGAACTCAGGTTCCTCATTCGTCGGTTGTATCTGTTGGGTTCCAAATTGCATGACAGTAGCGCTGTGAATTTTATTACAGGGGGTCTAAACAGCCAAATGTAGGGAGTGTAAACGAATTTTTCAAAACCTTCTATACATTACCGTGTTTGAACGGGCAAAAAATTACCTTTGCACCCCTCTTGAAGCACGACCATGGCTACCGTTACTTTTCAATTTGAAGATACCAGCATCCCGAGCAAAACAGTTTCGGGTAATTTTGTGGACATGTCTATCCTTGAACTGACCGAGGAATATGACGTACACCTCAACCACAACTGTGGCGGCGTTTGCGCCTGCTCTACCTGCCATTTGTATGTAGAAAAAGGCGATGAATTCCTGGAAGAAATTTCCGACAAGGAAGAAGATTTTATTGATCGCGCCATCAATCCACGGCTTGAAAGTCGCCTGGGCTGCCAGTGTGTCATTCTGGAAGAAGATGCGAAAGTAGTGGTCACCATTCCCGACCAACGCAGAATTATCGGCCACGAACATTAAAAAATATTAGCGAAGCGGTCAACTCTACGCACTCTCACCTCTCACCTCTCACCTCTATTCCCCGTATGCCTTTTCACGATTTCGACAACATGCCCATTCACTGGGCCGATCATGAGGACGTAGCCATGGCATTGTACGAACGTTTTGGCGACGATTTTGATGAAAGCAAAATATACCGGATCCGATTCACCGAATTGTTGCAGTGGATTCTGGAAATCCCCAACTTTGAAGGCAAACGGGAAGATTCCAATGAAGGACATCTGGAACAAATCCAGGCAAAATGGGTATACGAATGGAGAGCGAACAACAAATAGCAAAACAAAATAACGACCTCCCGGAGGTTGGTATCGATGCCGTTGTTACTTATATCCCGCCGGATGTATTGTCGGCGCCGCCTGTAGAAATCGAACTGGTACACCTGTTCGACAAACTGCGCGCTGTTAAAGGTTTTGTATTCGATGTGGATGGTGTTTTTACAAATAATACGGTGCTGATCACTGAAGAAGGCGATTTGTTGCGTACTATGAATGTGCGCGACGGGCAGGTGGTCAAATGGGCCTTGCAGGCCGGCTATCAGGTCGGCATAATAACAGGAGGCCGCTCAGAAGGCACCAAAAAACGCCTGACTGCGCTGGGGATTACCGAGTATTACTCCGGCGTAGCCGAAAAACTGCCTGTTTTTCAGGCTTTTCTGGAAAACACAGGCCTTCTTTCTTCCGACATCTGTTACATGGGAGATGATATTCCCGATATTCCGGTATTGCGAAAAGTAATCGTTTCGGCTTGTCCGGCTGATGCTGTGCCGGAAGTGATGGAAATTTGTGATTATATTTCTCCTATACCTGGTGGCCACGGTTGCGTACGCGATATTTTGGAGAAAGTGATGAAGTTGCAAGGGAAGTGGCCGGAGAAATAGAAGTGAGAGGTGAGAAGTGAGAAGTGAGAACCGCGAGGTGAGAGAGAATTTATGTGGGATTATTTTTGAATATCTGAAAATTTCGGACTTTGTGCCGCATGAATCAGGTGCTGGCCATTATCCGACTGTTTCGCTTTCCGAATCTGTTCATTGTGTTTCTGACACAATTTATTCCGTACTGGTTTATTCTTCGGCCGGCTATCTTAAGAGCAGGCGGAATTCCGGTGCTGGATACAACTACATTCGGATTGATTGCTGCGGCGACGGTAATTACGACCCTTGCCGGGTATGTTCTCAATGATTATTACGACCGGGAAATTGATGTGATCAACAAACCGGAACGTATTATCTGGGGACGTTACCTGCCGGCGCCGTTTGCCCTGGTGCTTTATTCCGGGCTCGTTATTCTGGTACACATTCTTGCCTTTGCTATCGATCAGGCGCTGCACCCACCCAGCCACTGGCCATTGTGGGTATTCCCAGGGGTTTCCTTTATGCTTTTTCTGTATGCCTGGCAATTGAAATGTACGGCCATAATGGGCAATTTCCTGGTATCGCTGCTGTGTGGTATCGTACCTATTATCATCCTTTTTCCGGAAGATCGACCGATCTGGATTACGTCGTTTGTACAACCAGAGGCCATGCAAATTGCTGTTAGTTCGGTGTGGATGTACGGTTTTTTTGCTTTTATGACCAACCTGCTACGCGAACAGGTGAAAGACCTCGAAGATTTCGTAGGTGACTCTCAATGTGGTTGCGCTACGCTGGCCGTCCTGAAAGGACCTCGTTTTGCGCGTAAACCCGCAGGCTTTACCGGCCTGACAGTGAGTATTCTTATAGGTTTTTTGCTTTTTTTCTGGTACCAGACAAATGCGCCCCGCTGGCAGATTATTTCGGGCGCCATACTTTTGCTTCTCCCTGCGCTTGTTGCTACTCTCGTAATCTGGAATGCACGTTCCAAACGCGATTACTCCCGCGCCAGTCTTCTGGTCAAAATTATCATGTTCACCGGATTGTTTTTGTTGCTGCGTTCTTGGCCGGAAGACTTGAACAGCCTTTTGAAGTTATGAGTTATGAGTTATGAGTTATGAGTGTTCCGTACTTTGCTTTTGGCTTATTCAAAAGAGTGGCCAAAAGCAACGTACGTAACACTCATAACTCATAACTCCTCAAGACATTTTTGCTCCATTCGCCACCTTTCTTTCCGGTTGTAGCAATACCACGCCGCTGCCATGCTCCTGTTCGAGGCCAAGTACCAGTACTTCCGAAAAAAAATTGGCAATTTGTCTGGGAGGGAAATTGACCACAGCGAGCACCTGTTTCCCCACTAATTCTTCACTGGTGTACAATGTAGTGAGTTGTGCGCTGCTTCGTTTTAAACCCAGTTCCGGCCCAAAATCGACCAATAATTGCCAGGCTGGTTTACGGGCTTGCGGAAAGGGCTGCACTTCAACAATGGTACCTACGCGAATGTCTACTTTCAAAAAGTCGTCGAATGATATTTGACTCATTGGTTTTGTGTGTGTATGTTAGGCAAAAATAAAAGTGGGCTTAAAATTCACCTGCCTGTCACAATTTTTTTGCCGATAAATTGAGCGTAAATCTAAATTTGTTAAAATTTTGACGTACAATTGCATGACAATAGTATGACACTTGTCGGAAAATGAAATGAAAACACTGAAACCCGGATGTCGTTCCCAAAGCATCCGGGTATTTTTTTTTGTTTTTTGCTAAAAACCTGAAAATCAATGCCGATAATTGCCCCGGTTTTCAGATTTTCGGGTCTGAAAATGAACTTGCACTGTGAAAATTAGCAATTTATGAATTCCAAATCTCTTGTATTCATTCTTTTCGCCGTCTGGAGTGCAATTTGCTGGCGCTGGTACACCTGCTCCATCAAGGGATATTGTAGCAGTGAAACAGCGGCTGCATCGGTAGCCAATAATCGGGGCGATGGTATCGAACCTATGGAAAGCGATACGATTGTAGCAGATTTGACTGTGCCGGAAGAAAAAACGGAATCCAACACCGGCGCGAAAGCGGGCTCGAAAAAACCTGTATCCACGCAACCGGTTTCTGAATCGCGCATGAACGAAGTACAGATGGAAGAAGTGGAAGATCGTATGGTCATACACTTTCCCTACAATTCTATTCGAAAAGAAGACGATGCTGCCATTGATGACTATCTCAATCGTTTGGCTGCGGAACTGAACAGTTCCGGCCAGACCGTTACCATTACCGGGCATACAGACTTTGTAGGCGAGGCAAAAGAAAATGTCCGTTTTGGTCTCCTGCGCGCCAATAGCATCAAAAATATTCTGGTGAAAAAAGGTGTCAATGGCAAACAGGTCAAAACCCGTTCCTACGGAGAATCGAAAGCCATCGCTACCAACGACACACCCTGGGGGCGTTATCGCAACCGCCGTGTGGAAATTCGTATCAACAAGTGATAATCAACACATAAACCACACCTCATCATGTTTGAACAAGATATTAGACTGGGACCCGGCACCGGAACCTATACACAGCATACAATGGAAATCATCATTATGCTACTCGGCGCTTTTTTGCTGGGTATATGGCTGGGATGGATTCTCTGGAATCGGTACAAACAGGAGGCCGAAAAACTTCGACTCGACAACCAGAGCCTGAAAATCACTTCAGAAGCACTTTCAACTGAATTGTCTACGCTCAAGGCGAAACTGGCGGCGCTGGAGGCAGATAACAACAACCTGGCTGCACAAGTAGCCAGCCTCAACCGCAATAACAGCAACTTGCGTGACAGGGTTTTGCAACTGGAAACAGACATCGAACAAACCGAGTCGCGCAATCGACAGGTGGAAACCGAATTGGGCCTGTCATTCACACCAGATACACCTGTCGTGGATGATATTCCTTTGGAAGTGGTGGCTCAAGACCAGCCTGACCTGCCTGCAGAACCCGTCGAACCGGATGTGGTGGCGCCCATCATTGCTACTGCTACACCAGACAACCAGATTACGGTCACTGTCTCAGAAGGTGATAAACCGCTGGCTGAAGTAGTTGTGACCAATACCGTTCCAGTGGAAGAAAAACCACATGAAGTGGAAGAAGAAAAATCCGGCGAACCCGATGTGATCGTGCTGTCTCCCAAAGACGTATTACATTCCCCGCTTGCTACGGTGGTTGTTCCAACCTCCGAGCCACAGGAAATAGGTATGGCTGCTGCTGCTCATTCACAAGATGACCTGACGGTCGTAGAAGGTATCGGCCCAAAAATTCAAATGTTGCTCAATCAATACGGTGTGCAGACGTACAGACAGTTAGCCGATACGCCCGTAGAACGCTTGCGTGAAATTCTGAGCAATGCCGGCCCTCAACTCGCTATGCACGATCCTGGTACCTGGCCCTCCCAAGCCAATTTGGCTGCCAATGACCAATGGGATGCATTGAAGTCTATACAGGGATTTTTGAAAGGAGGGAAAAAACCAAACTAACTAAGTCCTGAGTCGTAAGTCCTGAGTCCTGAGTCCGTAGATTACACCTGGTTACCCTTGGTCATTACTTCAATCGATGCCAAGGGTAACCAGGTGTAATCTACGGACTCAGGACTCAGGACTTACGACTCAGGACTCCACTAGTTTCTCCTTTGCGGAGCCGGCCCAATACCCGTTGGCGCCTCCGGATTAGCCCCCGACTCTGCCACATTGCTATCCATAAAACGCCAGGAAATGCCAAGTCGGATGGCGCCGAAAGGCTGCGGGTGCGCCGATGTCTGGTAGAATACATCCGATTTATTCCACAACGTTTGAAGGTTTTCATACCGAAAAAAGAATCGGAATGTTTGCACCTTGAAAGACAGAAAAGCATCCAACCAGGTATAGGGTTTTTGGGTGGTAGAATCCTGCAAGTGGAATTGCCAGGTAAGCGGCTGGTAAGCGTCGGGTTGGAATTCGCTGTTAATTCTGAAATCCACTCCAGTTTCCAGCAGCATACGCTTTTTGAATATTTTTCCTGAAAAATAAAGGCTGTTTTTACTAAACCATTCCGGCAAATGAACAATGTCGGATCGGTTGAAACGCTGTAGGGCGACTGTATTATCAAAGTGTAAGGCGCCTAAGCGGATATTTTCAGTGATCAGCAACTGGGCAACCTGTAGCGGGCTACTGGTTTGAGATGCCAGTCCCTGCTGGTCATAGTAAATGTAATTGCTGATCAGGTGGGTTTTTAATGTTGCTTCAAAACCGATTAGAGGCAAAGCATAACTGCCACTCAGGGTGTTTTCCAGCGGCTTTTCAAAACTGTTGCTCCAGAAGGAGCGCTGGCTGACAAACAATTGGCGGGCCAACAAGGGCACGGGGTATCGCTGGCTGAGTACAGAGGCCTTCAATACGCCTGCCTTTCCCAATCCTAAAGTCAGATTTCCCGATAATCGATATTCTCCGATATTCTTTAGCACACCCAGCGCAGCATCCGCATTGAATACAAACCCTTCAGAGGGTGTAATGCCCAGTTGCCCGGTGAGGAATACATTGGAAAACGCCGTTCTTTCAGGCTCCTGCCGCAGGTTAAAATAACTGTGCTGAATACCTACCGAAAGTTCGTCAGATGGCTTACCCGGCTTCTTCGACTTGAAAGTGCTGATGGTGAAAGCGTTATCAATTCTATCGAGTGCGATGTAGTTCCGAATACCTCGTAAGTCAACCAGAAAAGTGTCAAAAAAAGTGGAGTCGGCCTGCACCCCTTCCGTATCATCGCCATCGTAGAATTTCCAGGTTTGCTTCCTCCAGTCGATGGTGTGCATAGCCCGCAATACCCGTTTTCCTTCTTTTTCATTTCCTGCAAATCGCAGGTGTTGCACCCATTGCAAAGTTTGATCGTCATGCCGGGTGTAGGCTTTGAGTTCGGGCAAATTGACTTCTGCATTGATAGGGCCGGTAAAATCGCCCGTACCAAAAACGGTTCCCGGGACAATGCCTCCATTATCCTGCTGTCGGTTTACGTTTTTGGAAAAAATGAGGAATCCATCATATCGATCGCCGACAGGAATCCAGAGGCCCAGCAACAAAGCGTTGTGTTTTGAACGCTGATAGCGGTATTGTCCCAGGTTGTTGATGGTTCGGTAATCCAGCGAAAAATTAGTACCACCCGAAAATGTATGTGCCAGCCGGGCATTCATCATACTTTCCAGTTGGGTTCTGCCCTGGGAGAAAAAAATATCGCTGTAAGAACGGCTGTTGCGATAAAAACGAAGGTCGGACGGCTTCAGGTTGTACAGGTCGAAATTGTGTACGCCTACATCAAACCCCTGCCGAGGCATTGTTTCAAAAAACAATGGCCTGGCTGGCGTACCAAGATTGCCTAACGTGCCCCAGTCGACTGCTTTTTGGCGTGCTGGATCGTAAAAGCGGAAATTTTTATCCGCAAGCGTGTCATCGGCCGGATGCTCTCTTTCTGGCGATAAAGCGAGGGTGAAATAAAGAGGCGACGTATCGATCACAGCCGGACGCACGGTCGTAGCACTGGCCTGTACAGGCTGTTGTGCCTGTAAAACGGGCAAAAAACTGCAAAAAAACAAAGTCCGAAGAGCCTTCCAGGCCCATGAGTCCGGGAGATTGCATTGGGCGACAGGCAAGTGCATATTTCGGAGTGCGTTGTAATTTTTGTATGGTATCGGGGATGATAACGATGCAAAGGGGGCAAATGCTGTGGCGCGAGGAAAGTGTTTTTTTGTGTTTTAGTTTTTTTGTGTTTTTGTGTTTTGGAGGGCGCGTTGCTCGCGGCATTCAGGGTAATAAGGCTTTTGAAATACTGAAAATGCTGCCTTACCCGATCAAAAACACAAAAACACCCAAAAACTAAAACACAAAAACACAAAAACACAAAAACACAAAAACACAAAAACACAAAAATACAATTAGAGCCCAATAACCCGCGGATTCATGCCCATGTTGGAGAAGCCGCCGTCGTGGAAAAGGTTTTGCATGGTGACAAAACGAGTCAGATCGCTGAAAAGTGCAACGCAATAGTTGGCACAGTCTTCTGCCGGGGCATTGCCCAGAGGCGACATTTTATCGGCATAATCGTAGAACTCCTGAAAACCTTTGATGCCTTTTCCGGCAGTGGTCATGGTAGGCGATTGGGAAATGGTATTTACCCGAACATTTTTTGCCGTACCAAAATGGTAACCGAAACTGCGTCCAAAAGACTCCAGCAGGGCTTTTGACTCCGCCATTTCCGAGTAATCCGGAAAAACGCGTTGTGCGGCAATATAGGAAAGCGCAACGATGCTGCCCCAGTCGCTGATAGCGTCGAGTTTCCACATCGTTTGCATGGTTTTGTGGAAAGACATAGCGCTCACATCGAATGTTTTTTGCATCCATTCATAGTTCAAGTCGGTATATGCTTTGCCTTTGCGCACGTTGACAGACATGCCAATGGAGTGCAGCACAAAGTCGACTTTGCCTCCGAAATGCTCCATACTTTTGGTAAAAAGGTTTTCCAGGTCTTCCAGCGATGTGGCATCTGCTCCGATCACGGGTGCATTGCAGGATTCAGCCAGGGCATTGATTTCGCCCATGCGCATGGCTACGGGCGCATTGGTGAGCACGATTTGAGCGCCTTCCTGCACACAGCGTTCAGCGACTTTCCAGGCGATACTCTGATTATCAAGGGCGCCGAAGATAATTCCTTTTTTTCCAGCGAGAATGTTGCTCATTATGAAGGTTTTAGTTATAAAAATTCTGAAATGGCAAGGCCGATTTGAGTGCGCAAAGATAGAAAAGAGGATGAGAAACTGCTTTTTAACCGGATTTTAATCAGCCACTTATTGCTCATTTAGCGCTGCTTAATTTTGGGGTATGCACTTTTGTCTCAGTTCAGCAAGCAACCGTTCTGCAACAAAAAACCGGACGGGCATTGACAGACAAAGGATAAGGAACATCCATGCTGAACAAATTGCCTGCAATGCCTACTCCAAAAATCAAACGACCAAAATGATAGTCGAAGAAACCCTTGCCACCCCGTCTTCTTTCCGTTTTACGGGACGCGCCCTGGCCACCATCGAAGAACTTCCAGCAGCAGGCCCATGGCCTTCCGATCTTTCGCAAACGCGACTGATTCAGGTGGAACAGCCCATCAATTTCAACTTTGAATGGCAGGTGTCCGGTCCGCTGGTCCCGCTGCTCGATCGCAATTTCCGCTGGAAAATCCAGATTTATTTTGAAAAATGGGGCGCCAGCGAAACGGCCGTTGCTCCTACCATCACCGTTCCTTACCAGCCTGTAAGCGGCTTCACGTACCACAGCACGATCAACCTGCCTGCCAATACCCTGCGCGAAGGTGTGTACGACGTGGTAGCCGTACTGCGCCTGTACGATGGCTCCGGCCGCCCGCTGCCGGTAGCAGGATTTGAGGAAATGGGCAAATTTGAAGTGTACGAACAAGCCTGATCGGCCTACGTAGCATGAAGAAGAGGGTTTTCTGCCGTTCCCTGCAAGGATCGGGCCGGAGAACCCTCTCCATGTTTCTAACATCCCCATTTCCTATAACTCCTTAAAAATCAACCTGTCATGCAAAAAGATAAACGGACAAAAGACCAGATTCTACGCCTGCTGGATCGGGCGCTAGAACAGGAAGAAAAACTCGGCGGAAAAATCGCCGCGCTCGAAATGGAACTGGCCTCCTGCAAAAAACAACTGGAAAACCCGGCACAAGAATTTGCAGAAGAAGCGCTGGCCAGTAGCAAGATTTCGTTTCGCATCGATTATTACCGTACTTCTGCCAAAGGGCCGCTCAACGGTATTGTCGAACACCTGCCCAGCCGCACCAACAAATCCTTTTCAGGCGACGGGATGCGTATATTACCAAAATTTATGGGCAAATACATCCCTGAACTCAGGCAAACAACGGCCCCACAAACCGTAAAGAATGAACCTGTTCCGATAGCCGAAATGCCTCATATCCAGGAAGTTGCCATGCCCGAAGTGTCGCGGCCAAGGTTGCTGGACCGGCTTCGGGAAGAGCAGCGACTTGTGGAAAAAGCCTGGTAAATTAATTCAACGAGATAACTTGTTGAAGCGCCTCCATATTCTGCGCTTTGGTGCTGGCTCCGATATGTTGTGCCGTAGAAGCGCCCCGTTTGATGCGCATTTCTCCGGTTTGCCAGTTCATCCGTCGCTCGTAATCAGCGCAATGCGGGCAACGCCAGATTATCCAGTCGCCTTCGCGATGGCTGGTACAATGATGCTGGTTTTGAGAAGGGGATTGCGAGAATCGAGCGTCCATCTTATTTTATTCTAAGTGCCATTAAACAAGCATACTGTCTGGCCGTTTCGGGGCGCCCTCAACCAGGTTGGAGGCTGGAAGGTAATACGGTTTGTGCGGATTGCCTTCCAGTATTAAATAAAAAAGTGTGCCAGTTTCGGCGTACAGTCAAAAGAAAGGATAGCACCCGTTTTATTTATTTAAAATTGTTCACATACATCCTGGATATGAGCATAAACCTACATGCTTAAAAACCAAAAACCGATATCCATGGAACAACCCAAAGTGTTGCTGTGCGGCAAACATGATGCCTTGCTACAGGCTATGCGCATGAGCAGTTTTGCAGCCTTTGAAGTAGCAGAAGACAATGGTATACCTGCCACTCGTCAAGACGCCGAAATGGTTGTAATCCTGCATAACCCGCCTGTTTTTGACGGTATGCCAGTCTTGCGTAACTGGCGCAGGGAGTACCCGCAGGTTCCGGTGGTAGTAGCCACATCCGATTATTCGGGCGCTACCACCCGCCTTATTTTTAAATCCGGTGCAATGGATGTACTGGAATTACCGGTTGATAAAGAGCGTATTCTGGCCTTTTATGAGGCTTATTTGCCACATTACAAGCAAGGGAAGAAGACTAAAAAGCCGCGCATGTTTACCTCTTCGCAGGCGTTGATGGCGGCTGTCGCGCCTGGCATGTTGCTGGCGTCGCCGGGGAATATGTCTGCCGCTACGCCTTTCTCTATTTTCCCGGAACAACACCATATCGAACAAGGAATTGCCGGTAACAGCGGCGGATTTTCCGTTTCGTTTTTCGGGCATTTTAAAATACTGTTCAGAGGAAGATCCATTGAAATGACCGGACAGGCCAAGTTGCTTTTTGCTTGCCTGGCGTATCACTACCCGAAAGCCCTGACAAAAGATTACTTAGCCAAAGTTTTCTGGCCTGATAAATTTGAAAATGCTCCGGAAAGCGCTCGCAGGAGCCTGAATGTGGAACTGGCGCACATCCGCTCGGCATTTCAGGAGCAGGCAGGCATCGAGCGCGGATTTATTCGCTTTGAACAGAATGCTTACCGGCTTCAACACCCCTGGGAATTTGAGTCCGACGTGTTGAAATTTCGTCAATTGTACAAACAGGTACAGGAATTTCAGCGCCAGGGCGCGCATGTGCCAGAAGGTATTTTGCAGGAAGCCATTCAATTGTATTCTGCCAATTTTCTGGACGATTTCCCTGCCGATTCCTACAACTGGATAGATGTAGAGCGCCAGCATTTGAGCGCAGTTTTTGAACAAATTGCCGACCTGCGAAGCGAGCAATTGTTTGCCAAAGGCAATTTTTGGGAGGCATTGGCTGTGTGCAGCGATATTCTTTCGAGGGATGTCAGGATGGAAGCCATTCACCGCCGAGCCATGAAATGTTATGCCCGCCTGAGTATGCTGCACAAAGTGGAAGCGCAGTACAGCCTGTGCTGCAGGATGATGGAACAGGAGTTTCAGTCGAAACCTTCAGTGGAAACAATAAGGTTGTATGAGGAAATACGTGCCAATGGATAATTTTTTTTCATAGAGCGAAGGATTTCACGAAGGGCGTCGTCTAACCCGGCAAGAACTGTTCATTTTCAACCACACTCTTGCCCTATGTTTAAATCATCCTTCGTTCGCTTACAGATTTTTCTCGCACTTGCACTTGTTGTTGCCGCTATTTCCTGCCAAAAAGATGACCTTCAGGACACGGGCGTCAATGTTGAAAATAACGAAACCACTGAACGTGGAGTGCCCAACCTTCCCGTTACGCCGTATAACTATGCTAATCCGACCTTACCGGCTTATCTGACAACACCACCTGTTGCGGGTCAGATCAACACACCGGCCAACAACGCCATCACCAACCACGGAGCCACACTGGGCCGGGTGTTGTTTTATGATGTGAATCTTTCGGTAAACGGAACAAAATCCTGCGCTTCCTGTCATAAACAAGCCAATGCGTTTTCCGATCCGGTGGCATTCAGTACAGGTTTTCAAGGTGGACTTACCGGACGCAATTCCATGTCGTTGCTGAACGCTCGTTATTATCCGAATGGTCGGTTTTTCTGGGATGAGCGCGCTGTGAGTGCCGAGGCGCAGGCCAGTCGACCGATTGTACACCCGGTTGAAATGGGTATGACCATGCCGGCGCTGGTCAGCAAACTGCAAAGGATTAGTTATTACCCGCAGTTGTTCCAGAATGCATATGGCACCAATACCATTGATTCGGCCCGCATTGTAAGGGCTTTGGCGCAGTTTGTACGGTCTATGGTATCGTACCGCACCAAATACGACACCGGCCGCAGTGCATTTCCTGCCAATCAGAACCCTGCAAATGTGAATTTTGCCAATTTCACGGCACAGGAAAATCAGGGCAAACAGGTGTTTTTCGGAGCAGGCAGGTGCGCACTTTGCCATGGCACCGAAACTTTCACGTCGCCCGGCGCTAAAAACAACGGCTTGGATTTGGTATATGCCGACAATGGGGTGGGGGCTTCGACGGGTAACCCTGCTCAAAATGGTCAGTTTAAATCGCCGTCACTGCGTGGTATTCAGCAATCAGGCCCCTACATGCACGATGGCCGATTTACCACCCTGGCACAAGTGGTGGAACACTACAATAGCGGGGTAAAAGCGCACCCCAACCTGAGTCCCGAATTGCGCAATCCGAATGGTACACCGCGCCAACTCAACCTCACAGCGGCTCAAAAAGCAGCGTTGGTGGCATTCCTGAATACGCTAACGGATACTGGGATTGCTTCGGATGTGAAATTCTCCAATCCATTCTGACAAACACTTTGAAGTGAGGAACGCACCTGCACAGTACAGCATGTGCGTTCCCTTTTTACTTTTGTTGATGCCTCCGTTTTCAGAAGTTTACGAAAAACACCAGCACCTGGCCTACAACCTCTGTCTCAACTACCTGCAAAACAGGCAGGATGCAGAAGAGGCCATGCAAGATATTTTCGTGAAAATACATGCCAAATTGCCTTCTTTCGAAGGTAAGGCAAGTATGCAAACATGGGTATACAGAATTGCGGTGAACCATTGTCTCGATGTATTGAAATCCAGGAAACGCCGGAATCGTTTTTTATTTTTCTCAGGTTTTTGGGGAAACACAGAGAAAATGCCGCCAGAACCTGTTGATTTTAACCACCCAGGCGTTCTGATGGAAGACCGAGAAGATACGGAGGCTCTGTTTCGAAAAATTCATCAGTTGCCTGATAACCAGAAAACGGCATTGTTGTTACGCTATGTAGATGAATTGCCGCAGCGCGAAGTGGCCGACATCATGCAGGTGTCGGAAAAAGCCGTGGAAGCACTGCTACACAGGGCCAAACAACAACTGCGCAAGTAACCAATTTTTGTTTTTTCATCAATACCTTTTGCCATGGACAAGCAAGATCCCATCCATTTGCTGAAAAAAATTCAAAAAGTAGATGCGCCAGAGTTTATGTATACGCGCATTCAGGCCCGTATCAGGATCCAGGCGACGGAACAGTTGCCCTTGTCGTGGAAATGGGCTGGCGGGCTGGCGTTTGGCATGTTGTTGTTGTTGAATGTTTCATTGCTTCAACGCAGACAGTCGCAAGCCCCGGATACTGCCGAACTTTTGATCAGTAACATGAATCTCTATCAATCCAACCAATTATACCATGAATAGGTCTCGTTTTCTAATGATAATGGTAGTGGCTCTGGTGCTGCTCAATATTGGCACCCTGGCCTTTTTTCGTTGGGGAAAAATGCCGCCGCCACCCCGACCACAGCAATTTCGGAATACCATTGTTGAAAAATTACATTTTGATACACCACAAGCCACCGCCTATGACCAACTGATTACAAACCATCGCTCCAAAATCAGCGCCACAGAAGCCGAAATCAAATCGGCCAAAGAACAACTTTACAGCCTGTTGAGTACCGAACAGTACGCAACAAAAGATTCGCTGATCAGCCGTATTGGCGCTTTGCATCAGGAAATAGAACAGATACATTTCGAACATTTTCAGGCGATTAAAGGTCTTTGCAAGGGCGATCAAATTCAGTTGTTCAATCAACTCACCGGCGAACTGGCACATTTTTTCTCTCCTCAGCGCCCGGCCCCCGGACGCCCGGAAGGGCCAGGCCGATAATATTGGAAGAAACGAGGTGTTTTCAGGAGCAGGCAGTTTTTTGCGTGTATTTTTGCTGGCATTAAAGTGATTGCTTTCTTATGCATTTTTTTGACACAAAACTTGCAGCGAAAAGCAGTCTTCCTTCATCTGGTTGGCACGGTGTATGCCAAAATATATGAATGCCTTTGCCATCTAAACTTGTTCAATGCACATGAAATCTGCTTTACTTTTCCTCGCGCTCTGCCTTGCTTTTTCGCCCCTGAATGCCCAATGGACCAACAATACCGAAAGTAACACTTTTGTTTCCACCCTGCAAACCGGCGATATGCAGTCTGTCGGCACCTCCGATGGAAAAACCTGGGTTGCCTACTGGCACGATGT
>JAEUUT010000219.1 GCA_016787415.1 Saprospiraceae bacterium
CTCATCTTCCTGAAGACCCCGTCGGCCGTAATCTTGCATTGTTTGTTCGAAACAAATGCCTATGAATACGACCCTCCTGTCAAAATACGACGTCGCCGCCCCTCGCTACACCAGTTATCCTACCGTACCTTATTGGTCGGAACCCTTATCTGCTCCTGCCGATTGGTTGTTGCACGTTCGTAGCGCCGTGCAGGCCGACCGCAGTATCAGCCTGTACATTCACCTGCCTTTTTGCGACAGCCTGTGTACCTATTGTGGTTGCAACAAACATATCACAAAAAATCACGCCGTAGAAAATCCCTATATCCAGACGGTTTTGCGCGAGTGGGCCATGTACCGTGACGCCATGCCGGTAAAACCTGTGCTGCGAGAGCTGCACCTGGGTGGTGGTACGCCTACTTTTTTTGCCCCCGAAAATCTGCAATACCTGCTGGAAAATATCCTGAAAGACGTAGAAATTGCGCCGCAACACGATTTTGGGTTCGAGGCGCACCCCTGGAGCACCACAGAAGCGCATTTGCAAACGCTGTACAACCTGGGTTTCCGGCGTGTCAGCATCGGTGTGCAGGATTTTGATGAAGACCTCATGCGCCTGGTCAATCGCCGCCAAACCATCGATTCGGTGATGCGCTGCACCGAACTGGCTCGCCAGATCGGCTACGATTCGGTCAATTACGACCTTATTTTCGGCCTGCCCAAACAAACCCTGGCGCATATTCAGGAAGACGCACGCTACATCGCCCGCCTGAAACCCGACCGCATTGCTTTTTACAGTTATGCACACGTACCCTGGCTGAAACGCAGTCAATGCGCCTACTCGGAAGAGGATTTGCCCGTGGCCGCTGAAAAAAGAAAATTGTACGAAGAGGGTCGTCGCCTGTTCGAATTGGAGGGGTATGTGGAAATCGGGATGGACCATTTCGCACTTCCACATGATTCCCTGTCAAAAGCCCTGGATGATAAAACCCTGCACCGCAATTTTATGGGCTACACACCCTATAAAACCCGACTGATGATCGGCCTGGGCGCTTCTGCCATCGGCGACACCTGGGATGCCTTCATGCAAAACGAAAAAACCATTGCTGAGTATCAGCAACGCGTGCTGGCAGGCGAACTGCCCGTGCTCAGAAGTCATGTGCTGGATGAAACAGATCAGTCGGTGCGCGCGCATATCCTGCGCTTGATGACCACTTTTGAAACACACTGGACGCCCGTAGAAGCCGAACAGGAATGGTTGCAACAGGCACTCGACCGGTTGGAACCACTGGTGCTGGATGGCCTGGTGCTGCACGAACCGTTTACAATCCGTGTCACAGAGGAAGGGCGCAATTTCCTGCGCAACATCTGCATGGCTTTTGATGCCCGGTACTGGAAAAAACAGCCGGAAGGGAGGCTGTTCAGCCAGGCCGTGTGAGGTCGACGCGTAAAAACCACCCTCAGTTCTCCGCCACAAAACGGCAAAAATCTTCTGCCACCATCAAGGTTCTGCCCTTGTAGTAGCGTCGGGCTTGCAAGAGTCGCTGCATGGCCGGTTCTATTTCCGTGTCTTTTTCTATAAATGTGCGAAGGGTGCGTAGTACCTTAAAATAGCGTGCCAGGTCGTTTTGCTGCGGAATATCACGCGAGCCGAATCGGGTAAGCGTTGTTTGAAACACCGGAAAATCGTACGGAGCATAATTGTCCGGATAACGAAAAGCCAGATACAACGCAATCATCTGAAAATCGCCGTGGTAATGGTTGTTTTCTACTGTGGTCACCTTCGCTCTTTTGTAATCCTGCAACAAAGCGTCGCACCCGAACAAAAACCTGCTGATGCGCCCTTCCACTTCTTTGGTTTCGTTAAACAGGTCGTTGAACATCAGGCGCACCGTCATTGGGTCAAATTTCCAGAACTCCGTCATCATCCGTTTGGGGTACCATTGTGCCGTTTGCCACAGTCGACGCGTTTCGGTATTTTGAAAACTTCGGTCGAACATATCGACAGGGTCGGCAGCATCCAGGTTCCAGTTGTCCTGAAAATGCTGTACCGACTCCCATTTATGGGCAAATGGATGCGTTTTCTGCGCGCGCAACCAGTTTTTATAGGTCGTCACCGAGGACTGGATTTTTGCAAGAAGCATGAATCGGGTATTTTAAATAGCCATTGTGGCGGTTTTGTTTTTCAATCTGGGGTGCATCACTGCAAACCAAAGCGGCGGCAACAAGGCCAGAATAATGCTTGTAGGGTAGCCATACGGCAATTGAGGGCTTTCATCAATATGCCGTAAAATCTGGTATTTGCGGGTGGCCTTGAAATGGTGATCGCTGTGCCGGGTGAGTTCGTACAAAAAAATGCGCCCCAGTTCGTGGTTGCTGTTCCAGGAATGAATGGGCAGAACGGGCTCGGGGCGACCGGAAGCCAGCATACGCCGCCGTAGGCCGTAGTGTTCCACGTAATTGATGGTTTCGAGCAGCAAAACACTGACCAGGGCAATAGCCAGCGCACCAGCAAACCCGACAGCGCCCAACGACAGCCCCACAACTATGAGCCAGAGTGCCTGAAAAAGACTGAATCGTATCATTTCATTGCCCAGGGAAACAACATTTTTCCCGTCCTGCAACAAGCGTTCTTTTTCCAGTCGCCAGGCGCTGCGCCAACTGCCGAGGATGGATTGGAACCAGAAAACATACACCATTTGGCCCGCACGTGCAGAAGCAGGGTCTTTATCCGTCGCCACATGTTTGTGATGCCCTCGGTTGTGTTCAATAAAAAAATGCTGGTACAAACTGGGCAGTAACAACAGTTTGGAGCAAAAACGAGCCGCCCGGTCGCTGCGGTGCCCGAGTTCGTGCGCCACATTGATGCCGTTGGCGCCCAGCACAATACCGGTACCAAGCGTCAGGCCCAATATTTCCGATATGGAAAGTGCATTGTGTGTAATGTTATACAGGTATGCACCGACTAACCCAAACACAATGGGCAGATTCAGGAATAAAAGCCAGTCGAAAAAATGAATTTTCGTGCGCTCTGGTTCGGCTTCCGGGGCTACGTTTTCCGTCGATTGCGGCGTGAAAATTTCCACTACCGGAATCACCACAAATGTCAGCACCACCGTGGCCCACGACCAGACGCCCTGCAAGTACAAGGCTCCTGCGGCACTCAGCGGCAAAATGTATGCTGCCAGGTATTTTGCATCTTTCATAATTCCTTCATTTGTCAGGCAAAACTATTCAAAATCTGTTTTGTTTGGGAAACGTACTTTTGCAGACCTTTTCAAAATTCTGCCAACACCTCCACATGGATTTTTATCAACTTGCCATAAAATCAGTCACCCCGGAAACGGGCGACACCATCACCCTGGAGTTTGAACTGACGCCCGAACTGACGCCTATTTTCCAGTACAAACAGGGACAGTATATCACTATTCGCCACGAAATGGACGGGCACGAATTGCGCCGATCCTATTCCATGTCGTCGAGTCCGCTGGATAACCGCCTGGCTGTTACCATAAAAAAGGTGGAAGGCGGCCGTATCTCTTCCTGGCTCCACGACCATGCAAAAGCGGGCGACATCCTCGAAGTAGCCGCTCCCCAGGGCCGTTTTTACAATGACCTTAACCCCGAAAAGCGCCGTACCTACTACCTTTTCGGCGCCGGAAGTGGCATTACGCCACTCATGTCTATTTTGAAAACCGTGCTGGAAAGCGAGCCAATGAGCGCCGTTTTTCTGTTGTACGGCAGCCGCAATGAAGAGCAAATCATTTTCCGCGATGCGCTCGACCAACTATCGGAACGTTACAATGGCCAGTTGCATGTGGAACACGTGCTCAGCCGCCCCAAAAAAGAAAGTGGCGGCGGTGGACTGTTCAGTATTTTCAAAAAATCAACCACCAACTGGAAAGGAAAAACAGGCCGTATCGACGGGCGTACCACAGGTCATTTTCTCGATGAAAACATGCCACACGGGCCAGAATCCGACTGCATTTATTTCATCTGCGGCCCGGGCGGCATGACAGATACCGTCAAAACGGCTCTTCTAGGGCGCGGTATCGACACCAAACAGATTCATACCGAGCATTTTGTGAATGCAGGACACGTAGCCGGCGAGTTCTATGCCACAGACGCCGGCGGCAAGCGGGTTATCGTACACCTGAAAGGACAAAAAATAGAACTCACGGTGCCCGATGGCGCCACCATCCTGGATGTGCTGGTCAAGGAGAAATTCGATCCGCCGTATTCCTGCACCGCCGGCGCCTGCTCTACCTGCATGGCCAAACTGATCAGCGGCCAGGTAAAAATGGATGCCTGCTACGCTCTCGACGACGAGGAGGTGAAAGCCGGTTATATCCTTACCTGCCAGTCGCACCCCGAAACGGCGGTGGTGGAGTTGAGTTACGATATGTAACACGGATTGCGCGGAAGGGACGGATTTTCGCGGATTGGATTTCAAAAATTGAAAAATTCTCACTCTACCGGAATCCAATCCGTGCAGATCCGTCCTCTCCGTGTAATCCGTGTTCCCGTCCCTCTCCGCGTAATCCGTGTTTCCGTTTCTCTTCTTCAAAATCCAGCCCAGGATATTCCTGTTCCATCTGGTTGATGTCGGCCAGTTGCGCCTGTACAAAAGCCTGGTGCTGGGGCGTGTTCGGGTGAAACGGCCGATGTTGTGCGGCAGCCCTGATTTTTTCAACCCTGCCCAGCACCTTTTCCGTTGTTTCGGTAAAAAACGTTTTTTTGAAAAAAGCCCACACGTATTCCTCTGCCAGCGCGGACGGGTGTACCATATCGGTGTCGTAAAAACGATAGTCGCGCAGGTCATCTATCAGTAATTCGTATGCCGGAAAATAATGGGCGTAGGGCAATGTGCGGCAAATTTCCTCACAAGCCAGCACCAAAACCGCCTTGCTGCGCTGGTTTTCCACCAACCCACTGCGGAGGTGGCGCACCGGGCTCACGGTCAGTACCACTTCCAGATCAGGATTTCGTTCTTTTATTTTTTCCAGTACAGATTGCACCTTTTCGACGGTTTCCGACACTGAAAGCCGACGTTGCTCGAACAGGGCGCCCGGCATTTTGTGGTTGTTGGCCACCACCTGCCCGGTTTTGAGCAAGGTGAAAACATCTGATGTGCCAAAAGTCAGCAACAGGCGGTTAGTAACCTTCAAATGCTTCGAAAATGACTGCCAGGCGTCCAAAACGCCCGTCAAAGCCGCTTTTCGGTCCGGCCTGGAAAAATGGCCGTGGTGTTCCCAACTGTGCCAAAGTCCGGCATTTTCAAACAAGTCCTGTTCCGTAAACGGGCAGTGTTCCGACAACAGGTATTCCAGGCTGCTCGCCATGGAAACAGGGTTGTACACGATCCCAAAGGGATTGGTAAGCGCCTGAAATTTTGACTCTTTTAGCCGCTTCCCCATGTTCTCTGTAAAACAGGAGCCCACCAGCATAAGTCGATCAGCATAACCGATCGAAAAAGATGCGCGGGCAGGCGGCAGGATGGTACGAAAATCGTTCATTATGACGGGTTTTGGCGACGAACGTCGCACTTGGAAGTTGTAGCAGAATACGCACACAAATTTCAATGCAAACTTGCTACTTTTACCGCTCCATTGCGCTGTCAATCGGGAGTATCGGCGTTTTTTATTCTACTGCAATCATTCTTTCATGAGTCTGTTCGATCGCCTTTTTGGCGCTTCCAAAAAAAATCAGCCCGACATGGTGTTCGGCCGCTATACGGACGCATACAAGTCAGAGGCGCAACAGGAAGCATTCGACCGCTCTCTGGAAGCATTCGAGCGTGGTGAACGCATGAACGCTTACCGGGATTTTCTGTCGTTTTTGAAAGACG
Source organism: Saprospiraceae bacterium (assembly GCA_016787415.1). Classification (GTDB taxonomy): domain Bacteria; phylum Bacteroidota; class Bacteroidia; order Chitinophagales; family Saprospiraceae; genus M3007. The sequence continues at coordinate 5,825 of JAEUUT010000219.1, forward strand.
AACATACGGAAAATATCACCTGGCAGGAATCGGGCGACTCGATTCAGTTTGAGTTTTGGCAGGGTTCCCGACGGGTAACCGGCTTTGCCAACAATGAAAAAGTGAAAGTGGAAAGCAAAGTGGCGCGCGCCGACGACCTCAACGTGGGCTTTTTGCGTCGCCTCATGGAGTACAATTTTAACCTCAAATTCAGCCGATTCGCACTCGACCCCGACAACAACCTGTGCATCGTATTCGACACCCATACGCTCGATGGCGCGCCGCACAAACTCCTGCAGGCCATGCGCGAACTGGCCATCCATGCCGACAAGCAGGACGACCTGCTGCTCGACGAATTTAAAATGTTGCGCCCGGCCGAAGAACGTACCTACGGCGATATTTCCGATGCCGAAAAAGAGGTCAAGTACAATTACCTGTGTCAGGAAATTCAGCAAGCACTCGGCGAACTCGACAAAGGCAAACCAGATCCCAACCAGTTTCCCGGCACTTATGCCTACATGCTGCTGGCACTGGCATTCCGGCTCGATTATCTTGTGCGGCCCGAAGGCTTTATGATGGATGTGCTGGAACGCATCCACTCCATTTACTTCGCCAAAAACAACCAGACGCCGCAGGTGAAGGTGCAAAATATCCGCAAGGAATTTCAAAAACTGCTGGATCGACCCAAAGAAGCCTTTTTTAAGGAAATGTACCGTACCCGCAGCACTTTTGGCGTAAACCCGCCCGTCAACCACGGTACAATTGTTGGCCTCATTGAAGGTGAAATGCCCAATATGGAATGGCCTATTCAGCAAAATCACGATGTGCTGGCACTGGCCGTGCCGCAATATATTGCCGGGTTTGCCCTGTTTCATTACGCGCCACCCAAACCTGTGCGCGAACTGCTGCACCTGTTTTTTCAGATTACGGAAGCCGGATTTTTCCGTTCCGCAGGCTTTGATATTCCTTATTCCGATTCGGAAGGGGCGCTGAACAAATCGGAAATTACCCGAGCCATCCGAAAAATTATGGATCAAAACCGTGCGCAGTTCCCATACCTGAAGTTCGACCCACAGCGCCTCGATTTTGGCTCCAATGTGTTATTCTCGAAATCGTACATCCTGATTTTAAAGGATTTAAACCTGAATAAAGCCGAATGAGTGATTTTGTAGAGACATACCGCAATGTGATCATCCAGATCGCCACGCCGAACAGCACCGGCACGGGTTTTTTCCTGCGCGACCGCGGCCTGATCGTGACCAACCACCATGTGGTGGAAGGCAACCGCGTAGTGGTGATTGAAGGGGCAAAATTCGGCAAGCAACTGGCACGCGTTTACTATGCCGACCAGAAATACGACCTCGCTTTTCTGGAAGGGCCGCACCATTTGGAAGAATTACCCGAAGTACGCCTGGGTACAGGAAAAGCCTTGCGCGAGCGCGACCCGGTAACCGCTATTGGCCATCCTTTTGGATTGAAATTTTCGGTGAAAAGCGGCATCGTATCCAATACCCGCGAAGTACTCAATGGCATCCCGTACCTACACATCGACGCGGCGCTCAACCCCGGCAACAGCGGCGGCCCACTGGTCGACAACGATGGGGAAATCGTTGGCGTCAACACATTTGTCATCCAAAATGGCGACAATACCGGATTTTCACTGCCTGTTAATTACCTGCATGAGTCACTGGAAGGATACGTCACCGCAGGTTCCGATAACGCCTGCCGCTGTACCGCATGTCTCAATATTGTAACGGCTGAGACAGTAGAAAACAATTTTTGCAGTTTCTGCGGCAACAAGGTCGAACTGCCCGGCTCGGTGGAAGAATACGTGCCCTCCGGCATTTCCAAAACCATCGAAAATCTGATCGGCCAACTTGGCTACGACGTCATGATCAGCCGCAGCGGCCCCAATGCCTGGGAAATCAAACAAGGCAGCGCCACGATAGTTATCACCTACCACGACAAAACGGGATTGCTTTCCTGCGATGCCGTTTTGTGCCAGTTGCCCAAGGAAAATATCAAGCCGCTGTACGAGTACCTGTTGCGTGAAAACTACACCAACGAAGCGCTTACACTCAGCGTACACGAACAGGACATCGTGCTGTCGCTGCTTATTTTCGATCGCTACCTGAACGAGGAAACAGGCATGGTCTTGTTAAAAAATCTCTTTGAAAAAGCAGATTATTACGACAATGTACTGGTAGAGCAGTATGGCGCCACCTGGAAAACGCAAGAATAAGAGCCTCTTGCCTTTTGCCCCTTGCCTCTTTTTTCTTTGCCCCTTGCTATTGTGGGTTGCTTCTTTTTTCCCTGCTATTACTTTTTCACCAACCACCTTTCCAGCGTTTCCTGATACAATTCAAACGACCCCAGGTTGTTGTGCGAACCGCCTTCGATCGTGATGAAGGTATCGCCTGGTTTCAGCACCTGTTTCAGGTTTTCAGCGCTGGCATAGGGCACCACGCGGTCGCGCGTGCCGTGAAAAATGAGCAATGGCAAGGTTGTCGCCTTCAAATAAACATCGTTGGTAAAATGAAAGGCCAGTTTAAACGGCGGGTCGTCGCGTCGCACATGGCTGGCCAGCAATCCGGCAATATTATCAAATGGCGTTTCCAGCACAACCATCCTTGCTGCTACCCGGGCCGCCAGATAACTGGCCATTCCCGTACCCAGCGAGCGGCCATACAAGATGATCTCTTCCGGTTTATAGCGTTCGAGCAGCCATTGGTACACCTGCATGGCATCTGAAAAATACGCACGTTCATCGGGTTCGCCCGTGCTTTTTCCATAGCCTCGGTAGTCAGGCGCCAGAAAATCGTATCCACGGCTGGTAAAATCGTGGTGCATGGCGCCCCAGCGTTGCAGGTTGTCGCGGTTGCCATGAAAATAAAGCACTACGCCGCGTTTTTGTGCAGCAGGACTCGGGAAAAAAAGGGCATTCAGCCGGGCGCCGTCGGGTGTGTCAAAAAAGTGCTCGGTAAATGCTTCAGCAAAATGAAAACAATGATCTGGCGCCAGAACAACCGGGCGGAATAACGCTTTCTTTTGCAGAAATTTGGAAAAAACCGAGGGCATGGACAATGCGACTATTTCAGTTTTTCATTGTTCGCATGACGGGCAGCATCCCGACGCGTCTTTTTGTCGAGGTTTTTATGAAGCGCTTCTGTCAAGTTAATGCCCGTCTGATTAGCCAGGCACACCAGCACAAACAGCACATCGGCCATTTCATCCGCCAGGTCTTCGCGAGCCGTGGAAGCCATTTCCGGCGTTTTGAACGATTGTTCTCCGTACAAACGGGCCATCAGGCGGGCCACTTCTCCCACTTCTTCCATCAGAATGGCCGTATTGGTCAGTTCGTTGTAGTAACGGATGCCAATGGTATTGATCCATTGGTCGACGGTGTTTTGCGCTTCCTGAATGGTCATATTGAAATGGATGTCATTAATTCCTCAACGGCTTGCCATTTTCCAGCATAAACTGAATCCGCTCCAGCGTTTTTTGTTCGCCGCAAAGCGACAGGAACATCTCACGCTCGATGTCGAGCAGGTATTGCTCCGACACTTGTTGCGGACTGGTGAGGTCGCCGCCGCAAAGCACGTAGGCTACTTTTTTGGCAATTTTTATATCGTGTTCGGTGGCGTAGTTGCCTAATTGCAGCGAGTGCGCAGCAATGTACAGTGCGCCGAGGCCGGTGCGACCCAGTACGTACACGTCTTTGCGCTGGATTGGCCTGACATAGGTATCGGCCATTTCGAGCACTTTTTTCTTTGCTTCGCTGATATTTCTGGCCGCATTCGGTACTACATGGTCTTTGGTGGGCAGCAAATAGCCGTAGTTGAAGGCTTCGTGGGCCGATGTGGCTACCTGGGCCGTGGCAATCGTTTTAAACTTGTCGATCAGGCGTGGAATCTGCACGTCGCCCTCTTTGGCAATTTCATCGGAAAGGCGTACGGCAAATTCTTTTGTACCGCCCCCGCCAGGTATGATACCTACGCCAACTTCCACCAGGCCGATATAACTTTCTGCCGCAGATACTACGGCATCGGCGTGCATGGAAAATTCGCAGCCGCCACCAAATACGTAGCCTTGCGTAGCAATTACTACCGGAATAGCCGAGTAACGAATACGCATGGACGTTTGCTGGAACAGGTGAACAGCCATGTTCAGTTCGTCCCATTCCTGCTGATAGGCCATCATGGCAATCATCATCAGGTTGGCTCCCACGGTAAAATTCTGGGCGTTGTTGCCGATGACCATGCCTTTCCAGCCCTGCTCTTCCGCAATTTGAATTGAATCGTTGATGCCACGCAAAATGCCCTCTCCAATGGAGTTCATTTTGGAATGGAATTCCAGGCACAATACGCCATCGCCAATGTCGTGCAAGGTGCATTCGGCATTGGTGTACACGGGTTTGTTGGAGCGATAGGTATCGAGGATCACAAACGAATCGCCACCGGGCAGTGGCTGGTACGACTTCCGAATCGGGTCGTAACACAAACGTTTGCCATTTTCCACTTTGTAAAAGGAGGTGTGGCCGGCAGCCAGCATATCTTTTACCCAGGCTGCAATTTTTTCGCCTTTTTCTTCGGCCAGTCGAACACCTTCAGCCACACCCACCATGTCCCACAACTGGAACGGGCCTGCTTCCCAGGCGAAACCGGCACGAATGGCATCATCGATGGCATAAGCAGTATCCGAAATTTCGGGAATACGATTGCTGACATACGCAAACAGCCCCAGGTGGGCGCGTTGCAGCAGTTGTGCGCCCTTGTCGTCGCCTTTGAATACGGCGCGAATACGGCGCGGCAGTTCCTCGATCTGTTTGAGCGTTTCCAGAATTGGCAGTTTTTCCTTCTGTGAAACACTGTATTCCAGGGTATCGAGGTTGAGCGCCAGCACAACCGGGCGGCCTTTAGCGTCTTTTTCTGCTGTTTTTTTGTAAAAACCCTGGCCTGTCTTATTGCCGAGGAATTTGTTGTCGATCAGGAATTGCAGGTATTTTGGGATGACAAAAGCGCTGATTTGCTCATCCTTCGGGCAGTTTTCACGCATACCATTCAGCACATGCACGGCTGTATCCATGCCCACCAGGTCACCAAGGCGGAAGGTGCCCGTTTTCGGGCGGCCAATCGCCGGGCCGGTCAGTGCGTCCACGGTGTCGATCCCGAGGCCGATTTCCTGCGTCAACTGGTAGATGCGCGCCATGGCGTACACCCCCACGCGGTTGGCAATAAACGCCGGCGTGTCTTTGCACAGCACCGTTTGTTTGCCCAGAATGACATCGCCATAGTGCATGAAAAACTCGGTGACAGCCGGGTCGGTATCTGGCGTGGGGATGATCTCCAGCAGGCGCATATAGCGCACGGGGTTGAAGAAGTGCGTGCCGCAGAAGTGTTTTTTAAAATCTTCGCTGCGCCCTTCGGCCATCATGTGGATGGGAATGCCAGAGGTATTGGAAGTGACCAGCGTGCCCGGGGTGCGATATTTTTCCACTTTCTCGAACACCTGCTTTTTGATGTCGAGCCGCTCCACCACTACCTCTACAATCCAGTCGTATTCCTTTATTTTAGGCAGGTCGTCTTCAAAATTGCCAATGGTAATCCGGCTGGCAAATTTGTTGTCGTAAAAAGGCGCAGGTTTGGCTTTAAGCGCATTTTGCAATGAATTGGCTGCCATACGATTGCGGGCAGCAGGCTTTTGCGCTTCATTCTCTGCCAGATCCGGCGGCAGAATATCGAGGAGGAGTACTTCAATACCACAACCGGCGAGGTGTGCGGCAATTCCTGTTCCCATCAGGCCGGAACCCAGCACGGCCACTTTACGAATATGTTTGTTGAGCATAACTATTGGTTAGAGCGTCAGCGAAAATTCGTTGCGAAGATATGCATAATTAGTCAACTGACAATAGTCCTGAGTCGTAAGTCCTGAGTCCTGAGTCTGTAGAGTACACCTTTGTTCCCTTGGCATTTATAATAACCAACTCTAAGGGAACAAAGGTGTACTCTACAGACTCAGGACTCAGGACTTACGACTCAGGACTAATACGCTCTTGCATCAATATTCTCCACAAAGTTCATAAAAGCGCGGTTGGCCACGCGATTGCCGCCTGGAGTGGGGTATTTGCCGGAAAAATACCAGTCGCCGCTGTTTTTAGTGCAGGCGTTGTGCAGACCATCCAGGGTCTGGAAAATGACGTCCAGTTGGGGTTTGAGGTCTTTAGGCCTTACGATTTCGGCTATTTTCTGGCTTATTTGTTCGTACTCGAAGTGCTCATAAAGTGGTACTACTTCGTTCATCACTGCCTCGATCGGCAGGTGTTCCGAGTTTTTGCAGCGCTCGTACGTTTCTTGCAATAAATGCTCTTTGCCGTTTTCCTTCAGAAGTGCCACAAGCGCCTGAAACGCTACAAAATCCTTCATTTTGCTCATATCTATCCCATAACAATCAGGGAAACGGATTTGAGGCGCACTGCTCAGGATAATGATACGTTTGGGCTTGAGGCGTGCTGTAATGCTCACGATACTATCGCGCAGAGTGGTGCCACGCACGATGGAGTCGTCGAGCAGCACCAGCGTGTCTGCATGGTCGTTGCAAATGCCGTAAGTCACGTCGTACACGTGGCTGACCATGCTGTTGCGCGATTTTTTATCGGCTATGAAGGTGCGTTGCTTGTCGTCCTTATGTACCAGTTTTTCGTTGCGCGTATGAACGGTGAGTATTTCAAGCAGTTTTTCGGGCGTCATATCTTTGCCTTGTGCAAGAATCTGCTCCTGTTTCCACTTGTTCATTTCTGCGTCCAGTCCTTCCATGAGGCCGTAGTAAGCGGCTTCAGCAGTATTTGGGATATAGGAAAATACCGTGTTTTTGACGTCGTGGTTGACGGCATCCAGAGCACGAGAGGCCAGTTGATAGCCGAGTTTTTTACGTTCCTGATAAATCTCCCGATCGTTGCCGCGGCTGAAATAAATGCGTTCAAAAGAGCAGGCTCGATTTTCACGGGGCTCGATAAACGGCAATTCCTCTACTTTCCCATTGTATTTGATAATGAGTGCGTGGCCGGGTTTGAGTTCACGTACGTTTTTATAACGAATATCGAAGGTCGACTGGATAGCCGGGCGCTCGGAGGCGCCTACCACCACTTCGTCATCCATATACCAGTATGCCGGGCGAATGCCATTGGGGTCGCGCATGAGGAAGGCATCCCCATGTCCGATCAGTCCGCCCAACACATATCCTCCGTCAAATTTTTTGCTGGCACGGCGCAGCAGGCGCTGCACATCGAGGTTTTCGAAAATGAGTTGGTTGAGGTTTTGATTGGAATAACCATCCGGTTTGAACCAGGTGTGCAGGCGTTGCACTTCATCATCGAGGAAGTGGCCTATTTTTTCGAGCACCGTTACCGTATCACTTTTTTCCTTGGGATACTGCCCGAGTTCCACCAGTTCTTCGAACAATTCATCCACATTGGTCATGTTGAAATTACCGGCCAGCAGCAGATTGCGGGTAATCCAGTTGTTCTGACGATGAAACGGGTGTACGCGTTCGATACTGTTGTCGCCATGGGTGCCGTAGCGCAGGTGGCCCATCAACACTTCTCCCATATAGGGCATGTTGGCACGCAGCCAGGCAGGGTCGTTGCGTTGTTCGGGCGTAGTTTCGTTGAGGCGCGCCCATACCATGTCAAACAGGTCGGCGAGGTAGTTGCTAGCATTGCTTCGCTTGCGGCTGATATAGCGGGTGCCAGGCTCGGGGTTTAGTTTGATGGTAGCGATTCCGGCGCCATCCTGGCCCCGGTTGCGCATTTTTTGCAGCAGCAGCTGCATTTTTTGTACCCCATAGAAGGCCGTACCATATTTTTTGTGGTAATAATCGAGTGGCTTGAGCAGTCGCACCACCGCGATGCCGCATTCATGCTTGATAGGATCGCTCATTGCGAGGCGTCAGTATGTGGTTGGAAAAGTACATCCGGGAAAAGAGCCGCAAAGATAGTGCGAAGTGCGCAGTTGTCAGAGGGAAGTCGTAGAGCATTTCAGACATACTTGAAGAAGAGGCATCTTTTGGAGCGAAAGTCATTCGCCTTTTCGTTGCACTGCTTCTTTCTCTTTTGCAGTCATTTTGATAGTGGCAAGGTCGAGCAATTGTGTTTTGCCTTCCTTTTTCAGCAAAACGAGCAGATCGCAGCATTGTTTAAAAAAGGTCTCTGCTTCGCCCGTGGATAACATTTTATTAGGCTTGTAGGCAATCAGGTAATAATTGCTGCCTTCCAGGTGAACGGGTGGCTGTTCGGTAAGGAAGTCGCGAATTTCAGGGGTGAATTTTTGTTGAATGAGTTCGTTGAACTCGCTGTTGAGCCAGAATTTATCTGAAAACTCTTTGCTTTCTTCAAAATTCACATCCGATTCCCAGCCGATATAGGCCAGCACTTTGTGCCACCAGGTTTCGGGTTTGAGCCTGAAATCGGGCAGATACCAGTTTTTGTCGTCGGCAAAAAAAACGGTTTGTGTAATGCGGCGCGAACTTTTGCCTGTAGACACCACATAGGAATAATCGAACAAATACACCTGCGTGCCGTCTACCTCCCCGCGAAGAATATTGGAAACCGAGCCATTTCTAAACCAGGAGGAGCGCTCCCGTTCAAACAATTCGAACGACTGCAATTGCCGGGTTAATCCCAGCGAATGGTCGGTCACTGCCATCAGGTTGAGTTGTCGGCCCAACGCTTCTGTTTCTGCTTTTCGCTGTTTGGCGCGCCGCGTTTTCCAGGCATATATCATGGTGAAAGCGCCGGCAAATGTCAGCAGAATAGGAAGGACATCAAAAATGGTAAGCAGCATAACAGGAAGAGGAATATGGCCGTAAAAATGCTAAAAACTATCGGGATTTGCATTGCCTAAGCCTCCGTACTTTTGCGGCATGGCACGAATCAAGCAATTTCTTATACATGCAGCCCTGAAAGTGTTCGGGGTGCTTCCGTTCCGTTTGCTGTATGTCTTGTCTGACATATTGGCCTTTTCGCTATATTATTTAGTGGGTTACCGCAGCAAAGTGGTGACAGAAAACCTGCGTCGCGCATTTCCGGAAAAAACGGATGCAGAAATCAAAGCGATTACCCGACGTTTTTACCACAGTCTGACGGATATTTTGCTGGAATCCTTGCTGGTACCCACCCTGTCCAAAGAGGAAGCAATCCGGCGTTGCCAGCCGCTGAATCCGGAAGTTGTCAATCGCTACCTCGACCAAAAACGCCCTGTGATACTTGCAGGTAGCCACCTCGGCAATTGGGAATGGGGCGGGCAGTCGTTACCGCCTGCTTTTCATGGCGCCACGATTACTGCATTCAAACCCCTGAGCGACAAAACGATGGAAGTTTTTTTAAACAATGTTCGTTCGCAAACAGGTATGGAACTGGTGAGTATGGAAGAGTTTTTCAGGGTGATGCGAAAACGCAGCGAGGAAGCGGCTGTATATATTTTATTGAGCGACCAGTCGCCCAGCAGCCGAAAAAGTGCTCACTGGGTGCAGTTTTTTGGTCAACCCACCGCCACACTTCCGGGTATCGACGTGCTGGCACGGAAATTTAACTGGCCGGTGGTGTATTACCGCACCGTGCGCCTCCGCAGAGGGTATTATGAAATTGTATTCGAAGACTTATGCTCCGAACCAAAAGGCTTGCCCGATCTGGCCATCACGCAGGCATACTCCGATATACTCGAGCGTGACATACGCCAACAGCCCGAGTCGTGGCTTTGGAGCCACAAACGCTGGAAAATGAAGTGGGAAGAGTAGTTTTTTACGCCGCGCGTTTGCTTCTTTGCCACAGCGCCAGCATGCCGATGGCACTCACCGAAAACAATCCGATGGAGATGATTTCCGCTTGCGTCAGTTTCATGCCCCATACATCGTGCAATACATTTACCCGGATTTTTTCAATCACAAAACGCTCTATGGCAATCAGGCCGAGGTAAATGAAAAACAGCATGCCCAGAATTTTTATCCGGGTGCGCAGAAACCATAAAATGGCAAATACCACCGCCATCATCAGAATTTCATAAAATGGGGTAGGATATACAGGCTGCGACAATTGCATGCAGTAGTCCCAGGCACAATGCGGGATAGGTTCGCTCATCACAGGATCGGTAGACGGCGTATTGAGCACATGATGCGGATATTTGTAGGCCCACATCCAGTCGGGCAGAAACGACATCCAGCCAGGCTTGGGAGCGGTATTTACAATACCCCAGTCGCCATCGCCGCTGAGTTGGCAACCTATACGCCCTACGCCGTATCCAACGGTCAGCGCTGGCGCCACGGCATCGGCTGTTTGCAAAAACGGAATGCGATGGCGGTACATGTATCCAACAACGGCAATAAAACCGAGCACCAGGCCGCCGAAAAAGGCAAGTCCTCCGCCTGAAGTAAGCGTTCCAATTGGGTCGGCAACAAATGTTTCCCAGTTGTCGAACACATCGAACAACTTGGCGCCTACAATACCGCCGATGGCCGCTGCTACAGTCATTTCATTGATGCGGTCGTGGGGCCAGATTTGTACATCTTTGGTAACCGGCTCCTTTTTCTTATTCTTGTTGGCTTCCCACCAGGTAAGTCCGGCCAGAAATGCAGCGCCTATGAGCGCGGCAGGCCAATGCATTTTGGCCGATAGAATAATGGACGCCGGATCCTGCCGAAATTCATGATAATGTGCATAGGCATAAAAGCCCTTGCCACCCAGAAGTAATCCAACCAATGCATTTCCAGCAATTTCGCCGGGTGTGGCCGGAGCGCCTTCGGTGATGGTTTTAGTATCAGACCGGTACAATCCTTCTTTTGCCTTTCGTTTCAATTCAGCATAAAAGACTACTGCACTGGCCAAAAAAGCCATTGCCAGCACAAAGCCGAACATTTTAAAAATGGCCAGCCAGTTGTCGGGTGCCGTACCAAAAAGATCGTGAAAGAGATAGGAGAGATCAGGATACATAGTATAATTTTCTGAAAATCAGCGTTTTGCAACAATATTGCGGCAAAGATAGAAAACACCGCATCGCAAAGTAGCAGATCAGGATAAATTCATGTATGCCATAAAACGAATTATGCTGCGCTTTTGTCCTGAAACGGCCTATTTTTTAAAACCATTCTGAAAAAGCGAAAAAAATAGCCGCAGTGGCGGATTCTCCCCGGCGCTTTCTATTTTTGCCGCACTTTTTTAGCAACACACAACCGGACAAAATGGATAATATTCAAAATACCCGTGGCAAAGGCTATTGCATGCTGTACCTTTTCATGATCCTGTTCTTCCTGATCGGGCTGATTTTGATGCTGTACAACCGTAGCAGCATACTGGATTTCCCGAAATTGTAATTGCCTCAGGAAAAAATCCGGTATACGGCCCAGGCGCCGAAATAAGCCAGCAAACTCATCGCAACAAACTGCATTGCAGCCCATTTCCAGCTGCCCGTTTCTCGCCGTACCACGGCCAGGGTACTGAAGCATTGCATCGCCAACGCATAAAACACCAGTAGCGACATGGCTGTAGCCAGCGTGTACACCGGCTGACCGGTATCGCTGAATGTCTCTACTTTCATTTTGCTCCGCAAAGTGGCCTTGGCGGCGTTCTCTGTGCGATCATTGATGTCGCCTTCCTCCGAACCCATATTGTACAACACGGCCAGTGTTCCAGTAAAGACTTCGCGGGCAGCAAAAGAGGTGAGCAGTGCAATGCCTATTTTCCAGTCGTATCCCAGCGGTCGAATAAGCGGCTCGAACGATTTGCCCATTTGGCCCGCAAACGAGGCCTCCAGGCGGCGTTGTTGCACAAAATCTTCTGTATGGGTGGAATCAAGTCGCATTTCTTTGGCTTCCTGATGCGCCGTCAAGGTAGCATCGCTGATGGCGTTGCCCGGCCCGAAGCGCGACATGGCCCATAAAACAATGGACACCACGAGGATGATTTTGCCGGCCCCTGCTACAAATGCCACTACTTTTTCCCATACCGACAACCACACGTTTTTCCAGTGTGGCATGCGGTATTCGGGCAGTTCAATGGCCAGAAAGGAAGGTTCGCGGGTGCGCAGCCATTTTTTCATGGCCCATCCGGCCAGAAAGGCCGTCAGAACACCGAGGGCGTACATGCTGCCAAAAACAAGCGATTGGGCGTTGATTATGCCACCAATTTTAACTGCCGGTACTGCCAGCCCAATCAATACGAGGTACACCGGAATGCGCGCGCTGCAACTGATAAAGGGCGTCACCAAGATCGTAATGAGCCTTTCCTGCCAGTTGCCGATGGTGCGGCTGCTCATAATAGCGGGCACTGCGCATGCGCTACCGCTGATTAGTGAAATCACACTTCGGCCGTTCATACCGAATCGGCGCATGGTTTTGTCGAACATAAACACCACCCGCGCCATATAACCCACTTCTTCCAGAATGGAAATGAGCAGGAAAAGCAGCGCAATCTGGGGTACAAATACCAGAATACCGCTCATGCCGGCCAAAATGCCATCCGTAAGTAGTTCTGTAAACCAGCCTTCTCCAAGCGCCATGCCTGTCCAGTCACTGAGTAGTCCAAAGCCGTTTTCAATGGCATCCATCGGATACCCGCTCCAGTCGAAGATAGCCTGGAAGATCAGGAGCATAACCGCTACAAAAATCAGCGGCCCACCAATGCGATGCGTAAGTACAGCATCGAGTTTGTCGGTAGCCGTACTCGGAAAAACAGGCGGTTGATGGATTGATTCCCGCACAACAGGCATGAACCGGTCATAACGGTCGAGGGTTTCATCTACCTGTGTGCGCAGCGACTGAAAATCTTTGGTAATGGCAATGGCATCGAGCACCTCTTTCTGCTGCTTTTTCAAAAAAGGCAGCCACTGATGGTGGTGCAAAATGAGCAGGGCTCGGTAAGGATTGTCGATGGAAAGGTTGTGCCGGATGGCATCACTTATCTGTTTTTCCTGATCCGTAAGTTTGTAAAAAGGCTTGTATTCTCCTGTCTTCTCAGGCGATTTCAGCATTTTTTCTACTTCAGAAAGCAGGCGCTGAATATTGTCTTCTTTACGGCCGCTAATGGAAACGACCGGCAACCCAAGTTGGTCGCTGAGTTTGGCGGCATTCACCTTGATGCCCATTTCTGAAGCAGTGTCCGACATATTGAGCGCCAGAATAACAGGCAGGTTCAGGTCGAGCAACTGCGTGAGCAACAGCAAGTGGCGCTCCAGGTGCGTAACATCGGCTATGTAAATGAGCGCATCCGGGAAAAAAGTGTCGGCAGGATTGGTCATCACGGCCGCTACCAGTTTTTCATCGGAAGAGGTAGGATACAAACTATAAGTACCAGGGAAATCGATCAGTGTGGCTTCGTTTCCG
>JAEUUT010000151.1 GCA_016787415.1 Saprospiraceae bacterium
AAAACAATAATTTCACGCTGGTCGTAAATATGGTACTACATCCAACCAATCCTCTTTTTTTACTAAGGGATAACCCGGAAAAAAATACATTTGCTGCTTACAAAATACCCTCTGCATTTTATAGCCGTTATGTTACCAATGGGTTTTGGACAGTTGGCGCCTGTGCGCAAAGCATCTGTACAATCACTAACTGCTGAATATTCTCCTGTAGCACCATGAGTAGGACCGCGTTTTTTTTCCTTGCAGACGATGACCCAGATGATACCCTTTTGTTTGAGGAAATCGTCGGGGATTGTCCGCTTCCCATCCGATTGGGCACTGCGCCAGACGGAAAGGAGGCGCTTGCCATCTTGAGGAAAATGGAGGGACAATTGCCAGATATTTTGTTCCTGGACCTAAACATGCCCCGAATGGACGGCAAGGAATGCCTGCGTGAAATACGATCCGACAACCGCCTTGCCAACATTCCAGTTGTTATTTACACCACCTCTTCCCACCAGCGCGATATTGATGAAACCATTGCGCTCGGCGCCAACGGTTTTATTACCAAGCCCAGTGATATGTCCGACCTTGAAAAAATAATACTCACTATTGCGCAAAACCTTCCACACCACCTCGATACAGCCTTACAATTACTCCGCAGCAATACGGGCACATTTGTTACCTGTTGACGCTGGAACGGTATTTTTATATTCCTGTTCTACATAATCGCTGCGTATGATACTGATTGTTGATGATCTTGCAGAAAATCTGTTTTCCTTAAAAACCCTGTTGCAGCACCATGCATATGAGGTAGACACGGCTTCTTCCGGCGAAGAAGCCTTGAAAAAACTATTGCGCAAGGAGTATTCGCTTATCATTCTGGATGTTCAGATGCCGGAAATGGATGGATATGAAGTGGCTGAAGCTGTCAACAGTCTGAATAAAACCCGCGATATCCCCATTATTTTTCTGTCGGCCGTCAATACCGACAAACGTTTTGTCAATCGGGGTTACCAGTCTGGCGGCGTCGATTACCTTCCCAAACCTTTTGATCCCGATTTGCTGCTGCTGAAAGTTAAAACCTTCGTTCGCCTGTACGAACAGACACGGGAGTTGAAGCAGGTGCAGGACATGCTGCACAAGGAAATTGAATCGCGCAAACGCGCCCAGGCAGAGGTAGAATCCATGAACCTGTCGCTGGAAGAAAAGATAACCCAGCGCACCCGCGAGTTGATATACACCAACCAGGATTTGGAAAACAGGAATACGGAACTGGCCCAATATGCCTACCTCGCCTCGCATGATTTGCAGGAACCCTTGCGCAAAATCCTGCTTTTCAGCAAGATCATCCGCGAAAAACACCTGGCAGAAACCCAGGAAGCGCAAACCCAGATCAACAAGGTGATTTCCTCTACCGAACGGATGCGCGACCTCATTCAGGACCTGCTCAGCCATTCCAACCTTTCCGGAACATCGGCTTTTACCAGGGTGGATATGAATGATGTAATAGAAAACACTCTTTCCGACCTTGAGGTGGTGCTTCAGGAAAAAAATGCGCAGATTACGCTTGAAAAAATGCCCGTTCTGGAAGCTGTGCCCGGACAAATGCGGCAATTGTTTCAAAACCTGATTAGCAATGCCCTGAAATTTTCAAAACCCGACTCCACGCCACAAATTCTTATGCAAAGCGAACTCATCGCTACCAAAGACATAGACGCATATCCCGATCCGCAGGGACACTATGCAAGGATTCAAGTAATAGATAACGGTATTGGTTTTGACGAAGCCTACAGAGATAAAATTTTTACTATTTTTCAACGACTTCATGGCCGCAGCGAATACGAAGGAACGGGAATCGGGCTGGCCATCGTCAAAAAAATTGTAGAAAAACACAATGGACTAATTGGCGCAAAAAGCCGGGAAGGTGAAGGCGCCGCTTTTACCATCATCTTGCCCCTGCATCAAACAGCCTCCCCCCAAACCCCTGGATAACAACTGCTTATGGAAAAATTTAAACGCAATTTATATACCGGTTACGGCCTTTCTCTCTTGCTCCTGCTCGTCAGTGCGGTTGTTTCTTATATCAGTATCAACAACCTACTTGAAAGCACCAAATGGGTGAACCACACACATGAAGTGAGCATGAAGGTGGAGCAGGTGATTTCATTGATGAAAGACGCCGAAACAGGCCAACGCGGGTTTCTGCTCACCAACGATGAATCGTTTTTAAAACCTTACTACGGAGCATACGATTCCACTATGGAACGTATCAAGGAAGTAAAATCCCTGACACATGACAATTCGGCTCAGCAAGTGCATGCCGATCTGCTAAAAAATCTGGCGCAAAAACGTTTCACCTCCCTCAGTACCGGTATCAGCCTACAAAAATCCGGCGCAGAAGTACCCGACAGTTTTCTATTGCAAGGCAAACTGCAAATGGATGCAGCCAGAAACGTAGTAGATTCCATGCGGATGGAAGAGCAGCGTTTACTGAACGAAAGGACTGTTCAACTGCAGCAATTTACACGAAGAACGCCTGTCGTTATTCTCATTGCCTCCTTGCTGGGTATTTTGATTACCATCATCTCTGTCATCCGGATGATGAGCGATTTTGAAAAACGCCTGGAATTGCAGCGTGCACTGCAATTAAAAGATCAGGAAATCACACGCAGGCTTGCAGCAGTGGAAAATATTGCAGAACAAATTTCAGATGGCAACTACAAGATCAGGGTAGATGATGACGGCCAGGATGCGCTCGGTTCCATTGCCGAATCGCTGAATAACATGGCCGGTGCACTGGATGTTTCATTTACCCAACTATCACAACGGGAATGGATGCAGGCGGGTCTGGCCAAACTCAATGAAAATGTCATTGCCGACCTCGATATCCCTACTCTTGCAAAGTCCGTATTGAATTTTGTCGTGGAGTACACCGATTGCCAGGCGGGCGCTTTTTACCTGCTCGACGATTTCGGCACACTTCAGTTGAAAAGCGGTTATGCCATCATGCCTGCCCATCAGAAAAAAAGCATCGCACCAGGCGAAGGAATGGCCGGGCAGGTGGCCTCTTCAGCACGTCCGCAGCTGATAGAAGGTTTGAATGACGAACTGTACACGCTGACGTATTTACCAGGCGAAATAAAACCGCGCGCCATTTATGCGCTTCCACTCGTGTTCAACAAACAGGTGAAGGGCGTCATGGAAATTGTTTCCATTTCCGGATTTACAGAAATACAAAAAACTTTCCTGCAATCAGCCGCAGCCAACATCGGCATCGCCATCCATACGGCCCAAAACCGGCAGCGTATACAGGAACTGCTGGAGGAAACCCAGTCGCAAACTGAAGAACTACAGGCCCAACAAAGCGAACTGGAGAATATCAACGCCGAACTCGAAGCGCAGGCTGAAAAACTACAGGCATCGGAAGAGGAACTGAAAGTGCAGCAGGAAGAGCTCCAGCAAGCCAATATCGAATTGGAAGAACGCAGCCGGCTCCTGGAAGAGAAAAACGAAGTGATTCTCGAACGCAACCTCGAGATTCAGCGAAAAGCCGAAGACCTCGAACAAAGTACCCGCTACAAATCGGAGTTTCTGGCCAATATGTCGCACGAACTGCGTACGCCACTCAACTCCATCCTGTTGCTTTCACGGCTGCTGTCGGAAAACCACCAGCACAACCTCTCCGATGAACAGGTAGAATATGCACAAGTCATCCAAACCTCCGGCAAAGGCCTGCTGACCCTGATAGATGAAATCCTCGACCTGACCAAAATCGAGTCGGGCAAAATGGAACTCGAATACAGCACTGTCCGCCTCGAAGGCTTGTCGGCTGACCTAAAATCCTTGTTCGCGCCGCTGGCGAAGGATAAAAACATCTCTTTCGACATCACACTGACCGAACAGACGCCTTCCACGATAGAAACAGATCGGCTGCGTCTCGATCAAATTTTACGCAACCTGATATCCAATGCGCTCAAATTTACCAAGACCGGATCGGTCAGTCTGCACATCAGCACGGAAGGCCATGCGCTTCATTTTGCCGTAAAAGATACCGGCATCGGCATCCCGGCTGACAAGCACGAAACGATTTTCGAGGCATTTCAACAAGCCGACGGCTCTACCAGAAGACAATACGGCGGCACCGGACTGGGTTTGTCGATCAGCCGCGAACTGGCGCGCCTGCTGGGTGGCGAAATCACCCTGACAAGCGAGGAAGGCAAAGGAAGCACTTTTACGCTGACTATACCGGATCAAAAAGGTTACAGTATCCACATTCCGGCTGCGAATACAGCGCAGCCTGCACAAACCCTTGCGGCAATAGACACACGCGGACAAGAAAAAACGGACAAAGAGGAAGAGAGCGCTTTTGTTCTCAACACCATTCCCGAGGCAGTGGAAGACGACCGGGACGCCATTGAATCGGGCGACAAGGTGGTGTTAATTGTGGAAGACGACACCGCATTTGCCCGTTCTCTGCTGGAATATACCCGACAAAATGGCTATAAATGCATTGTAGCCGTTCGCGGCGACGAGGCCATTGAACTAGCAAAAAAATACCTGCCCGCAGGTATCCTGCTGGACGTACAACTTCCGGTGAAAAGCGGCTGGCAGGTGATGGACGAACTAAAATCGAACCCTGCTACCCGGCCGATTCCGGTACACATGATGTCGTCATTTCAGGTGCGCACCAAGAGTTTGTCAAAAGGCGCCGTCGATTTTATCAACAAACCCGTTGCATTCGACAAACTAGCGGAAATATTTACCCGCATCGAAGAGGCGCTCAGTAAAGCCCCCAGAAAAGTGATGATTGTGGAAGAAAATGCCAAACATGCACAGGCACTGGCTTATTTCCTGCAACAACACCAGGTGGTTTCGGAAATAAAAAACTCGGTCAGCGATGGCATCGAAGCCTTGCAGCAAAGAGCCGTCGACTGTGTTATTCTCGACATGGGCATACCAGAGCAGCGTTCTTACGTGCCGCTCGAAGAAGTGAAAAAAACGCCCGGACTGGAAAACATTCCCATCATCATATTCACAGGCAAGTTTCTCTCGCAGGCTGAAGAACTGAAAATCAAACAATACGCCGATACCATTGTCATCAAAACGGCTAACTCTTACCAGCGCATCCTCGATGAAGTATCTCTTTTCCTGCACCTCGTCGAGGAAAACAAAAAAGGAAACCGTTCGGCACATTACAAACGCCTCGGCGAACTGGAAGAGGTTCTGAAAGGAAAAAGTATCCTGGTAGCCGACGATGATGTGCGCAATATCTTTTCGCTCACCAAATCGCTGGAAAACTACGGCATCAACGTCATTTCAGCCATCGATGGTAAAGAAGCGCTCCAGCAACTGCGCGAACACAAAAAAGTCGACCTGATTCTGATGGATATGATGATGCCCGAAATGGATGGTTACGATGCTATCAAAAACATACGTGCCATGCCAAAATTTAAAAAACTGCCCATCATAGCCGTCACAGCCAAGGCGATGGCCGGAGATCGCATCAAATGTATAGAAGCCGGAGCATCCGATTACATTACCAAACCAGTAGATGTGGATCAGTTGATTTCGCTTCTGCGCGTGTGGTTATACCAATAAATCGTTTCATGCTTCACGAAGAAGAAATAGATCATCTCACAACCGTTTTGTACGACCTGTACGGATACGATTTTAATCATTATGCCCGCGCATCCCTGAAAAGAAGGGTGAGCCGACTGATGACCATTGATCGCATTCCCAGTTTTGCCGAATTGCTCCACAAGGTAAAAACCCAGCCCTCCTACCTGCCGCAGGTAGTACAAGGCCTTACGGTGAACGTCACAGAAATGTTTCGCGATCCTTCGGTGTTCAAAACCATCCGCGAGTTGGTGTTGCCGGTGCTGGCTACCCACCCTTTCATACGCATTTGGCATGCAGGGTGTTCTACCGGCGAAGAGGTGTATTCGATGGCTATTTTGCTGGAAGAAGCCAATTTGCTGCACCGTTCGTTGTTGTACGCCACTGACCTCAACCCATTCGTGATAGAACATATCCGGAACGGTATTTTCCCGATGAGTCAGATGAAAAACTATTCGGAAAACTACATCCAGTCGGGCGGAAAAAAAGATTTTTCATCTTATTATACCGCTAAATACAACTGGGCCAAATTTGATGAACGCCTGACAGCCAGGATTATCGTCAGTACGCACAACCTGGTTTCAGATCGGTCTTTCAACGAATTCCAGGTCATTTTTTGCCGCAATGTGCTGATTTACTTCGACAAGGAACTTCAGGACAGGGTGCTGACGCTGTTTGATGAAAGTATCGATCAGTTGGGATTTCTCGTGTTGGGTTCCAAAGAGAATATCCGATTTACCAGTATTGCAGGCAACTACACGCCATTTTCCATAAAAGATAAGATATGGCGGAAAACAAGTTGAATCTGTTACGGGTCGTTGTGGTCGGCGGCTCGGCCGGCAGCCTCGAAACCGTGCTCGCGCTCGTAACAGCGCTGCCTGCCCGTATGAAAGATGCCATTATCCTGGTGTTGCACCGAAAAAACGACTCAGAATCTATTCTGGGAAACCTCATGTCGAATAAAACGGCACTGCCTGTCAGAGAAGTGGAGGACAAGGATGAAATACGGCCAGGCGTTATTTATATCGCCCCGCCTGATTACCACCTGCTGATTGAAAACGAGTATACTTTTTCGCTCGACAGTTCAGAAAAAGTGCATTTCAGCAGGCCCAGTATCGACGTTACATTTGAATCTGTGGCAGAAGTTTTTCGTGAAAGGGCCATCGGCGTCTTACTGTCGGGCGCCAATGCCGACGGCGCCAGCGGACTTTTGAAAATAAAGGCAGCGGGAGGACTAACCATCGTTCAAGACCCACTTTCTGCCGAGGTGGGGTACATGCCGCAGCAAGCCGTCGATCTGGGTGCGGCGGTATGGGTGCTGAATGAATCAGCCCTTGTTTCCAATTTGAAAGAGTTGTTGAGCGCTTAAAGCCTTCTTTTCAGAATTCCAGTCCGTTGTAACTGTTAGATAATCTCCGTTATTTTTCCAAAATTTGCGGGGTGGTTTCCAACTACCACCTTCCTAACCCATGAAGTTTGTGGCGCCTGGCGACGAACAGCATTTGCCTCTTTTGCAAGAACAAGCGGCTGCAGGTGACACGGCAGCATTCCGCCAAATCTTTCTTTTGTTTTTTGAGCGGCTCCAGCGTTTTGCATTTTCCATTATTAAATCGGAAGAAGGCGCAGTAGAGGTTACCGACGACGTTTTTGTCAAACTCTGGCGCAACAAACAAACTCTTCCCGACATTAAAAACCTGCGTATTTATCTGTATGCTGCTACAAAAAACAATGCCCTGAACTACCTCTCTTCACAAAAAAGCGGTAAAAAGACAACGCTGGAAACGGATTTTCCAGAATACAGCGCAACGAGCCCGAGTCCCGAACAAATTCTCATCATGACTGAGATGATGGCCCGTATGGAAGAAGCCGTAGGGACGCTTCCGCCCAAATGCAGGATCATTTTTAACATGGTCAGGGAAGACGGCCTGAAGTACAAGGAAGTGGCCGAAATCTTGCACATTTCTGTCAATACCGTTGACGCTCAAATGGTTATCGCCGTCGCGCGCATCCGCGAACAAATGAAAGATTACATCCAGCGAGCCGGCCGAACAAATGCTCAAAAAAAATCCATGTTTCTTTTAGGGTCATTTTTGCTGGAGGCTGTCTTATGTAATTGAGTGATCTCAACATATGGACAACAACCGACTTTCAGCCTTATTGGCAAAAAAAATGGCCGGAGAAGCAACTCCGGAGGAGCAGCACGCGTTGCAGGAATACCTGCAATCGAATGCTGATGATCGGTTTTTGGCCGAAATGCTCCATACCTTCTGGGCAGCCGGAGCCAAATCATCCGAGTCGCCGCCATTGGATGCGGATGCCCGTTTTCTGCAAATTTTACAAAAAGCATCCAGGCCGGAAACACGGCCCTGGACGGCGTTCATTTCCCGCAGGGTCGTCGCTGCAGCGGCTGTATTTTTGCTGGGGTTCATGGCATTGCGTTTCTGGCCCGGTTTAATGAAAAATGGCCAAAAGGAAGCCCACGTCAATGAAATTGTGATCCAGCGCGGCGCAAAATCCAAAATTACGCTCCCCGACGGCACGCAGGTCTGGTTGAATTCCGACAGCAAACTGGTATATCCCGATGTTTTTAACGATACCCTGAGAGAGGTTACGCTCGAAGGCGAAGGATATTTCATTGTAGCCAAAAACCCTGCACACCCCTTTGTACTGCATACCAGCGAAATCGACATTCATGTCATCGGCACGGTGTTCAACGTGAAATCCTATGCCGAAGAGGATGCGGTGGAAACCACCTTGCTGCAAGGTTCCATTGCCGTCGAAAAACGCAATACAAATGATGCCGCCAGGATTATGTTGCGCCCACACGAAAAACTGGTCATCCGCAAAAAAGCCGGCATGTCTTCTTCCGCAACGGGCATTCCCGAAGACAGAAAACTCATGCCATCCGAAAAAATATCAGACATAACGCCCCTGCTTTCTGTAACCCGCTTATCTCAACTGGTACCCGACAGTACCCGAACCGAAACTTCCTGGGTGTATGGGAGGCTTGTTTTTGAAGGAGATCATTTTTATGAATTGGCGCTGAAAATGGAACGTTGGTACGACAAAAAAATCACGATCAGAGATGAAAAAATAGCCCAGTATCGGTTTACTGGTATGTTAGAAAATGAAACCCTGGAAGAAGCATTGCACGCACTCCAACTCACCGCTTCCTTCCGCTTCCGCATAGACGGCAACCATGTCTATATTGACAAGCCGTAATTCATGATGGTGTACGCCCAATTCAATGGGCTGTAACATAAAAAAACCGGGAAATGCGCCAACATTCCCCGGCAAAATCAAACCGGGAACCTTTTTCGATGAGGATCGTCCGTAAGGCTCCCTATTGTTCAACCTTTATTTTTAATTGTATGAAGCAAAAAGTACCTATCGCATCATGGCTTTCTTGGCAAAGTTATGCTGCAAAATCGTTTCGCGTTATGAAAATAACAGCCGTCCTTGTGGCACTGGCATCTTTTCAGGTGCTTGCAAAAGGCACAACCGATGCTCAAAACGTTACCCTCCACCTGAAACAAACGGAACTCAAAAAAGTGTTCCGGGCCATTGAAAAACAAACTACCCTGCGTTTTTTATACAACTACGAACTGCCTGCCTTGAAAAACAAGGTGGACGTGAGCAGCCAAAACGAACCTGTAGAAGCCGTCCTCGATGAAGTTCTTGCCGGATCGGAACTGAACTACAAACGGCTCAATACCGGCCTGATTGTCATCACCGAAAAAACCACGCCTGCTGATGTGCTGTCGCAAACTGTGACCGGCAAGGTGCTCAGCGAAAAAAATGAGCCGCTTGTGGGCGTCACTATTCGGGTGAAAGGTACCAATGTGGGCACTACTACCGATGGAAGTGGCAACTTCCGCCTCGAAGCGCCCGATTTTGCCGTGCTGGTGTTTTCCTTTACTGGTTACGAAACCCGGGAAGTATCCATAGACGGAAAAAATACGCTGACCGTCGTCATGCAGGAAGTCAACACCAACCTCGGCGAAATTGTGGTGGTGGGTTATGGTACCCAAAAGAAAAAAGACCTCACCGGTTCGGTTGCCACGCTTTCTTCCAAAGACATGGAAAACCGTTCCAACACCCAGTTTGGTTATGCCATGGAAGGAAAGGCCGCCGGTGTACAGGTTATTCGCTCGTCCGGACAGCCGCAGGCAGGTTTTTCTATCCGGGTGCGTGGTACGTCTTCGATCACTTCGGGCAGCGACCCGTTGTATGTGGTGGATGGTGTACCAACGTATAATACAAATGAAATCAACCCTGCCGACATCGAGAGTATTACGGTGTTGAAAGACGCCTCTTCCGCTGCCGTATATGGCAGCAGTGGCGCCAATGGTGTTGTGCTGATTACCACCAAACGGGGTAAAAACCAGAAACTAAAACTCAATTTCAATACTTCTGCTACGTTTTCCAAACCCTGGAAACGTATGGATATGCTAAATGGCGATCAATTCCGCGAGTTGATGACGGAAATGGGTGAGTCGACCGACTGGAACAAGTACAACGCCAATACCAACTGGCAGGATGAAATTTTCCGCACCGGCATTTCACAGAATTACCACCTGGCAGCCACCGGCGGTACGGCCAAAACATCGTATTACGCTTCCGGCTCTTTTATCGACCAGAACGGTATCGTTTTGAACAACAGCCTGAAACGCGGTACAGTCAAATTGAACCTCGACCACCAGTTGGTCAAGTTTCTGAAAGTGGGTACGGCCCTGGCATACGACAAGTGGACCGACCGCGATGTGCCTGAAAATCAGCGCAATGGCGTTATTGCCCGCCTCTACACCACCCTGCCCAATATCGGTATCCGCAACCCGGACAAACCCGAAGAATATGCGCGCAGCCCGTTTATCAATGACCTGGAAAACCCCGTTTCCACGGTGTACCAACCCGATCACAAGTTTACGAACAGCCGTGTACACGGCAACGTATATGCCGAAGCGGAAGTGGCGACTGGCCTGAAAGTGAAAAGCCTGCTAGGCTTCGAAAAATCAGACGGCCTGTTTACCTCTTTCCAGGATTCCGTACAAACCCGCTACGGTCAGTCGCTGAAAGGCCTTGCTGCTGAAAACACATACGACTATAAATATTGGATTTCCGAGAATACCGCCAATTTCAACACACAGGTCGACAAGCACAATGTAGCGCTCATGGGCGGTTTCATCGCTTCGCGCCAGATCAATGACAACCTGTACAAATCGTCGCACGACTTTACCGGAGCTCCCGACAATTCTGTAGAATCTGGCAATGTAAAGGCCACTCCATATTCCGATTATGCCCGTCTGTCGCATGCAGCCATCATCGGCAGGTTGAACTATTCCTACGACGACAAATATTACCTGACCTCCAACTTCAGAGCGGATGGCTCGGGACAGTTCTCCCCCGAACACAAATGGGGATACTTCCCGTCGTTCTCGGCAGGCTGGAAACTTTCAGAAGAAGATTTCTTCAAAGTGGCTGGTATCAATGAGTTGAAACTGCGCGCAGGCTGGGGTATCGTGGGCAACGACCGCTCGCGCCCATACGCCTGGTATGGCCTCGTAGATACCCTCCAGAAATACCTGATCGGCGGACAAGCACAACCGGCTTTCATCGCTACTACGCTGGAAAACAAGGACTTGCGCTGGGAAAAAACCTCGCAAATCGACATTGGTATCGACCTTACGGTGTTGAATGGCCGCCTGACCATTACGACAGACTACTACACGAAAAAAACCAACGACCTGCTTCTGGAAGTAACCCAGCCTACCAGCACCGGCTTCTCCAGCGCCCTGCAAAACGCAGGCAGCATCGAGAACAAAGGTTTTGAATTCCAGATCGGTTCCAAGAATTTCGTACGCGATAACTTCCGCTGGGCCACGGACTTCAATATTTCCTTCAACAAAGGCAAGGTGCTCGACATCGTAGGCACGACCCTGCACACGGGCGAGGTGAACCCCGCAGGTACCAGCCTGAACACTGCCATCGTACAGGCAGGTTCGCCGCTGGGCTCTTTCTATGGCAAATACTCGCAGGGGGTTGATCCGGCAACGGGTAAAATCAAATTCCTGAGAACAGCCGACGACAGCGCCGATAGCGTAGGTATCATCGGAAATGCCAACCCGAAATTTATCTTCGGTTTCAGCAACTCGTTCACCATCAAGAACTTCACCCTCGATTTCTTCTTCCAGGGCGTTCAGGGCAACGACATCCTCAATGCTACCCGAATCCTGACAGAATCCATGGTACTTCCCATGAACCAGTCGGCTACCGTGCTGGATCGTTGGAAAAACCCGGGCGACGTGACCGATATTCCCGGCGTATCCCCTTCCAATTGGGACAATTCGGCCGTATCGACGCGCTACGTGGAAAACGGTTCCTACATCCGCCTGAAAGCGCTGACGCTGGGTTACAATATTCCGGCTGAAAAACTTAAAAAGTTGAAAATGAGCCGCTTTATGGTGTACTGCACCGTAGAAAACCTGCTCACTTTCACCAAGTACACCGGCTTTGATCCAGAAGTAAGCGCATTCAGCACCAACAGCCAGAGCGCTACCAACCAGAACACAGCGCCTGGTGTGGATTTCGGCACTTACCCGCATGCCCGCGACATTATCCTCGGCCTTAACCTTAGTTTCTAAACTTCCATTCCTGAAGAAATATGAAAAAAAATGCTTTTTACCTGAAGACAGCCCTGCTGTTTTTGTCCGTAATGGTATTGAATTCGTGTACCAAATTTCTGGACGACAAACCCAAAACATCTCTTACCACGGGCAATGCCTATGTAACCGCCGAAGACATCGAAAGCGCCCTGACAGGCTGTTACAATATTTTTTACGGCTCCGACTACTACCAGTGGGAAAACGTGATGCTCAGCGATGTGCGTTCCGACAATGCGTATCCGGGTGGCAACAACGAGGAAACTTTCCTCGATTATGATCGCTTTATCCTTCCGCCCAGCAACGACCACAATTTTGCCAACTGGCGCGCCCTGTATCGGGGTATCGGTCGTTGCAACATCCTGCTGGATAAAATTGGCGCTATCGACGACCCCGCACTGACGGAAGATCGCCGCAACCAGATTATCGGTGAAGCAAGTTTCCTGCGCGCCATCAACTATTACCAACTGGTAAAAATGTACGGCGGCGTTCCACTCGAACTCCAGTCGAACACAGCCAACCCTGAACTCACCCGCAAAGCGCGGGCTTCTGAAACCGAGGTGTACAATCAGATTGTAGCCGACCTCGACGTGGCTGTGAAAGACCTGCCCGACACGTACGCAGGTGGTCCCACTGTGAATAAAGTGCGTGCAACCAAAGGCGCCGCTAATGCCCTGCTGGCAAAAGTCTGGGCACAGCGCAGTGACCGCGACTACAACCACGTGCTTGAACACTGCAACGCCGTCATTACCAGTCCGGCTGGCTACTCCCTGCTGGCCAACTATGCCGATCTGTTCGATGGTTTGCACTACCTGAATGCTGAATCTATTCTGGAAATCCCGTTCGAAACCGGCAACTGGTCGGCTTCCTGCTGGGGTATCGAACTGTACCTGGCGCCCGAAGATGGCTGGCAGAAATACTGCGTTCCATCCAAAGACCTGGTAGCAGCCTACGACGCTGCAGGCGATGTGGTGCGCAAAAACGCCAATATCGTGTTCTGGAATACCGACGGCAATGGCGACCCGATCAGTTGGGCCGACGAAAACTGGAACCCCTGTGCAGATCCAGCCACGCCAATCCCGTTCAACTACAAGCAGAAACACCCGGCCGGCTGGGCCAGCGGCGACGACTACTACCTGCTGCGACTCGCCGATATTATCTTGCTGAAAGCAGAAGCGCAAAACGAACTGGGTAGCACTGCAGACGCTGCTATTACGCTCAACCTGGTTCGCAGCAGAGCAGGACTCGGCCCGGTGTCAAACGGCCTGTCCAAAGCGGAGATGAAAAAAGCCATTCTTAACGAACGCCGCCTCGAACTGGCATTCGAAGCACAGCGCTGGGACGATCTGATTCGCTCCGGAGAGGCCACCAATGTGATGCAGGCGCTGGAAGAATACACCTATACCTGCAACAATGGCGTGGTTGGGCCCGCAGTAAAAATGGACTACACGCAATGCTCACAAGCACGCTGGATCATGCCGATCCCGCAACTGGAAATAGACGCAAATCCGAATCTTACCCAGAATTCCGGGTATTGATTCTTACCACCACATCCAAAGATCAGCCTGCCTTTCTCGGTGGGCTGATTTTTTTCGTTTAGACTAAAATGATGTTTCACAAATTCTGCCTTTTTATCGCCTCATCCGCAATGTTGGCCTCCTGTTTCAAACCTGCACATGGCAGCAGTTTCAAGCCTGCTTCTAACCCCGTTGTGGCGCATCGGGGCGCGTGGAAAACAAAAGGCCTGCCTGAAAACTCCATTGCTGCGTTGAAGGCCGCCATCGACCTGGGATGTACCGGCTCCGAATTCGACGTGCGGATGACTGCCGACGATTCGCTCATTATCAACCACGACCCGGCATGGCACAACCTGGCTATTGAAACAAATACATACGCTGCACTCACACAATTCCCGCTTTCTAATGGGGAAAAACTACCCACACTCCGGGAATATCTGCTGGCTGGTGCGCGCAGCAACCGGCACACTTACCTGGTTTGTGAAATCAAGCCATCAGAAATCAGCAAGGAACGCGGACAAGTCATCGCAGCCAGGGTATTGGCTCTGGTGCGTGAAATGCGTGTGGAAAACAGCGTCGTTTTTATCAGTTTCGACTACAATATCCTGAAAAAAATATTGGAACTGGCCCCGGATGCGCGCACCCAATACCTCGAAGGCGACCGCAACCCCGGGCAGTTAAAAGCCGATGGTGTACGCGGCGCCGACTTCCATCATTCTGTGTATCGAGAACACCCGGACTGGGTTGTCATGGCCCGTCAGAACCATATCCTCCTCAACGCCTGGACGGTGAATGAAAAATCTGATATGGAATGGCTGATGAGCGAAGGCTTCGATTACATCACCACCAATGAGCCCGAAATGGCGCTGGCCTTGTGGAAAGCCAAGGGGAATAAATAACGCTTTCCCCTACCCTTTCCACCGCACAAACGCCTCCATAGCCTCATATTCGGCCAGGCCCAGGTTGCGATATGTCTGTGCCGTGCCACGGTTGCGGTCTTCTGCCCGTTGCCAGAATTCACGGTTGTCATCGCCCGGGAAAGGCGCACGGTCTTTTTGGCTCTGGTGCATAAAAATAGCCTGTCTTTTTTTGCGCAATTGTTCGGGACTCATAGGCACCGCCATTTCTATTTCATGTACTGCCCATTCGTGCCAGGCGCCGCGGTACATCCAGAGCCAGCAATCTTTCATCCAGGACTCGGCGCCCAGGCGGCGGAATGCTTCAAAAATGGCATCCAGGCACACGCGGTGCGTACCATGTGGGTCGGCCAGGTCGCCTGCGGCATACACCTGGTGCGGTTTGACACGCTCCATCAGATCAACAATGATCTGAATATCGGCATCCCCCAAGGGCATTTTGCGGGTTTTTCCGGTTTCGTAGAACGGCATATCCAGGAAGTGAATTTGCTTGTCCTGCAACCCGGTGAAGCGGGCGCCACCACGCGCCTCGCCTCTCCGGATCAGGCCTTTGATGCTACGCACCTCGGGAATATCCGGCGTACCGGAATCTTTTGTATTCAGGAAGTGAATGATTTTGTCGTAAAACGCGGCGTCCTTTTCATCGAGCGTGCCATGGCTGGCTTTGAACTCGCGCATAAATTCTGCATAGCGCAGTGCATCGTAATCATGTACGGCAATATTGCCCGACGTTTGATAAGCCACGTGCACCTCATGTCCCTGATCGACCAGGCGCTGGAACGTACCGCCCATGGAAATCACGTCGTCGTCGGGGTGTGGGCTAAACAGAATAACGCGTTTTTTGGCTGGTTTGGCGCGCTCCGGTCGGTTGCTGTCGTCGGCATGTGGTTTGCCGCCGGGCCAGCCGGTGATGGTGCGTTGTAATCTATTGAAAATCTGAATATTGAGTTCGTAAGAGTTGGCGTGTTCGATGATAAGATCGCTCAGGCCATGCTCGTTGTAGTCTTCGTCGGTGAGTTTGAGAATGGGTTTGCCGGTTTTTTGTGAAAGCCATACTACTGCTTTACAGATAAGGTCGTCAGACCAGTTGCAGATACCGGCCAGCCACGGCGACTTCATTTTGGTGAGTTCTTCGGAGGCGCTTTTATCAAGAACCACCTTTACATTGGGGTGTTTTTGCAGGAAAGAAGCCGGAACGGAAGTACTGATTTCACCTTCAATGGCTTGTTGAATAATAGACGCCTTGTGCTGTCCCCAGGCCATGAGGTACACAGTACGCGCCTTGAAAATACTGCCAACGCCCATAGTGATGGCGCGATACGGCACATCATCGCTGCTTTGAAAATCCTTGGAAGCATCGTGGCGGGTAATGTGATCGAGGCGTACCATACGCGTTGGGGAAGTTTCCCAGGCGCCGGGTTCGTTGAAACCAATATGCCCGGTTCGGCCAATACCCAGGAGTTGTATGTCTATTCCGCCGGCGAGGTCGATCTGTTTTTCATAAAACTCGCAGTAACCGGCTATTTCTTCCATCGGCAGGGTGCCATCCGGGATGTGTACATTTTCGGGTAAAACATCAACATGGTCAAACAAGTATTCATGCATAAAGCGCCAGTAACTCTGTTGCGCTTCCCGAGGCATGGGGTAATACTCATCCAGGTTGAATGTGATGACATTGTGAAAACTCAATCCCTCTTCCTTGTGCATACGTACCAGTTCCTCATACACTTTGATCGGGGTGCTGCCTGTAGCAAGTCCCAACACAATATGCTCGCCGTCCTGCTGCTTTTGGCGGATAGCCAGGGCAATAGAACGGGCCACATGACGCGATGCCTCCTGAGAATCTTCCCAGATTTTCACCGGCATCTTTTCAAAGTTTTTGAGTTCGTATTTGAGGTAGCCTGTAGAAGTTTTTTCCTTGATTTTCATAATGTTATCCCAAAAGAACGGTAGAAGAGGAGCGTTTTTTGTTGTGAATTGAATTTCTTTTCGGGTCAAAAGTACGGCATATTATTCAGACCGTGTGCGCACACGGCATATTTTTTTTAGCATGTGTGCGTACACGGTAAAGATAATGTATGGATATTTGTTTCTGAAAAAGGCATTACATGCAGCAAAAGATCAGAATAAAAGACATTGCGGCGCAAACGGGTGTTTCCATCGGAACAGTTGACCGGGTGTTGCACAATCGGGGCCATGTTTCTCCCGATGTGCGAGCGCGGGTGTTGCAGGTAATGGAAGAAATGGGGTACGAACCCAATATCATGGCGCGTTCGCTGGCCAATAACAAGAAAGCATATCGAATTGCTGTAATCCTTCCCGATTTCCGTATAGACCCGTATTGGGAGCAGCCGAAAGAAGGCGCAGAATGGGCCGCAGAGGATGTGAGTCATTATGGCGCAAAAACGGAGTTCTTCTTTTTCCCTTTGTTCGAACCCAGGAGTTACCTGGAAATCCTGAAACAAGTACTGGCTACATCGCCTGATGGCGTGCTCATTGCGCCCTTGTTCCATGATGAGTCCATGTGGCTGATTGAAGAGGCTACACGCCTGGGCATACCCAAAGTGATGATCAATACTCAAATCGAAGGAACCGACGCATTGAGTTATATTGGTCAGGATTCGTATCAAAGCGGTGTGCTGGCGGGTCGTTTGCTCAACTTCGGTTTAAATGATGGCGACCATGCTATGGTGCTCAACCTCGACAGGGAAGTACCCGGCGCGCCCCACCTGCAAGCCAAACAACAGGGCTTCAAGGATTTCTTCGATAGCCGGGCCGATAAAATCATCGGGATACACACAGCAGTATTTGAAGACTTCAACAACCCTGAGAAGATGAAAGCATGGGCCCGTGAACAACTGTTGGCGCAACCACGTCTGAAAGGCTTCTTCGTTACCAACTCACGCGCCTACAAATTAGTGGAAGCCCTGGATGAACGCATTTCTGATGAGATAAAAATTGTTGGTTTCGACTTGATTGAACCTAACCTGCGACTGCTTGAGTCGAACAAAATTCGTTTTCTCATCAATCAAAATGCCTGGCGGCAGGGTTATTTGGGTATCCATTCGCTGGCGCGGCACCTGATCTTGCGCAAGGAAATACCGGCGCAACAATACCTTCCGCTCGACATCATAGTGAGAGAAAATGCGTCGTACTACTTGAAAAATGCGGTGGAAACACCTTTCCCTATTTTCTAAGAACTGTTTTTTAAAACAAAAAAAAGCGGAAAGGAACAAGTCCTTTCCGCTGGTAAAATGCTGTATTTCTGCTATTCTTCTTCTTCGGAGGGCCCGCGGAGGCGGTATTTTATTTTTTCTAAAGGTTTGAGTTTTTTCTTTTTGTGGTCTTGTTGTTGGTAGGACGATTCGTCCGGGCGGCGGTTATCTTTTTTCTTCTCCCAGTGTTTCATGGCAAAAGTTGAGTTTTAGATTGGTACTTCCGGGAATCTGCTGATTTTTTACGGAAGTTGCGGTGAATGAATAAGGTGAATTAATGTTTTGAAAAACAGCCGAATACAAGCACAAAACACCTGCTATCGGTTGCTTTTCAGTTACAAAAATAACCGGCATTTTTTATTTGTCAAGATGTAAGGTTGTTAAATTTTCAAGTTGGCCAAAACTCAAACCGTATCGAGGCCTTTTCATACCGCAGGAGAAGGGATATTTGATCGCACTATTTAATGAGCGCTATCGTCGTCGGAAGCACTGTTTTTTCTTTGTTGCGACAAAGATGCCAGTACCCCGGCAGCCATCAACAAGCCAATAACTCCGAGTGAAAGCCCGATCGGGATGTGGATTTTCAATGGAATAAGAATCATTTTTATTCCAATAAATACAAGAATACCAATGAGACTGTAACGCAGGTACTCAAAGCGGCTCAACATATCGGCCAGTACGAAATACAGGGAACGAAGCCCCATAATCGCAAAAATGTTGGAAGAAAATACGAGAAACGGATCGGTAGTGATTGAAAATACAGCAGGCACCGAATCAAAAGCAAACAGAATGTCGGTGGTTTCAATGACCAACAGGGCAATCATCATGGGCGTTACGGCTTTTCGGCCGTTTTCAATGACAAAAAAGTGGCCCTGGTCGTAAGAGTTGCTGACCGGATAAAAACGGCTGATGACGCGCACGATCCAGTATCGCTCCATATCTACATCGGCGCTTTCGTCTTCATGATTAAACATGCGGTAGGCAGAATACAGCAGCAACGCTCCGAAAAAGTAGAACAGCCAGGTAAAATAGTGTACCAGCCAAACCCCCGTTCCAATCAGAATCCCCCGAAAAACAAGTACCCCCAGAATACCCCAAAACAGGATGCGGTGCTGGTATTGCTTTGGCACCTGGAAACGTGCGAAGACCAGCGCCATCACAAAAAGGTTGTCGATGCTCAAGGATTCTTCCAGCAAATACCCCGTCAGGAATTTGAGGGCTGCTTCTTTGCCGCCCATGGGTTCGTGGATGTAGGTTCCAAGGTTCAACCAATGGTATTCATAGGCAAAATAAATCCAGACATTAAATACCAATGCAAGCACTACCCAGCCAAGTGTACTGTACAATGCTTCTTTGGAGGATGGCGTATGGGCTTTTTTGTTCAACAGCCCGAGATCTATGGCCATCAAAAAAAATACCAGTACGATAAATCCAATCCATACTATCGGTTCAATCATGTTGTTGGTTCGTATTTGTGCGACACCGGGCAGAAACGCAGTTGCATTTGCCGGAATATGACAGAATATGATATAAAGTTTTCGAAGGAAAGCGGCTTTCTTTGAGGCATCAATTGAAGTGTATGCAACCGAAATACCCGATTTTGGTTGCCAATGGTTTCAAATTACCGACCAAATCAATATTCCTGTAGATCAAACCTTTCTTACTGTATATGATCAGACGAATCCTCAGCATTGCTTTTACACTGATCCTGATTCCATTTTGGTTATCCGCTCAATCCGGCGCTAAGGTCAGGTTTAACTTTGGCGTCGAAACTTTCCCCGACAATTTCGAACGCCTGAAATTCCTGCTTCCTGATAAAAGCGAAATTGCCAACGGGCGTTATGTACGCTATATTCGTACCAAAAATCTCATCTCTTCGCCTGTACGTGCCCAAATTGCTGCATCAGGCATTGAAATTATCGGGTATGTCCCGTCCAATGTTTACCTGATTTCCATACCCGAGTATTACGACCTGCAACAACTCGATCGTACCGGGGCATTGAGTATAATGCCCGTTCAACCTGAGTGGAAAATAGCTCGCAACCTCCATGAACGTCCTTTGGGCAACTGGGCAATGAAGGGAACGCAAGTAGCCGTAAATGTAAGGGTTTACCCCCATGTTTCGCTTCCCTCCGCCGCACAACTTTGTACTCAGTCAGGTTGGGAAGTAATAAAAACGGGTACAAATGCATCTTTCCTGCAATTGCTGGCGCCGGAAGAACAACTGGGAAACATAGCCGCACAACCTTTTGTGCAATACATGGAACTGATTCCTCCTCCAGCCATTCCGGAAGATACCAGGGGTCGCTCTCTGCACCGCGCCAACCTGCTCGACAGCGATGCGCCTGGTGGAAAAAAATACAATGGCGACGGCGTCAAGGTGCTGGTGCGCGACGACGGAATCGTAGGCCCGCACATCGATTTTCAAGGCCGCATACACAACCAGACGCAGACTCGGGCAGACAATGGCACGCATGGCGACGGCGTAGCAGGCATCGTTACCTCTTCTGGCAATCTCGACCCCAGAAACAAAGGCATGGCGCCGGGCGCCGAACTGTACGTGGTCGACTATACCAGTGATTTTCAGGATGAAACGCTCGACCTTTTTTTGGATGAAAATGTAAATATTACCAACTCTTCCTACTCCAACGGGTGCAACAGCGGTTACACACTGGCCACTGAAATTGTAGATGGTCAGATGTACACCTACCCTACCCTTGTACACGTTTTTTCGGCCGGAAATGCCAATGGAGATGACTGTGGCTCCGATAATTACGGCGCAGGTAGCGAGTGGGCGAATATCACGGGCGGCCACAAACAAGGCAAAAACAGCATCGCCGTTGCCAACCTCAACGCAGCAGGTGTACTCGATAACACCTCGAGTCGTGGCCCAGCCTATGATGGCCGCATAAAACCCGACATTTCGGCCAATGGAACGGCTCAAATATCCAATTCGATAGACAATACCTATCAAACCTTTGGTGGAACATCCGGCGCTGCGCCCGGCATTGCAGGTTGCCTGGCCCAACTTACGCATGCCTACAAAACCCTGCACAACGGGCAAGAGCCCGAAGCGGCATTTCTGAAAGCACTCCTCATCAATACAGCCAATGACCTGGGCAATACCGGCCCCGATTTTAAATTCGGCTGGGGGCATGTCAATGCAGCGCGGGCGCTGAAATCTATGGAATCTGAACAATGGGCCCCGGGGTTGGTCGATCATGATGCCGTTTTTACCCAATCTCTGACGATTCCAGCAGGTGTCAGACAAGCCAAAATCATGCTGTACTGGCAGGAAATTCCTGCTTTTGAAATGTCGCCTCTTGCACTGGTCAATGACCTGGATCTTACCCTGAGTGATGCCGGCGCCAACGAATTTTTGCCCTGGAAACTCGACGCCACCCCAGACCCCCTTATTCTGAACACGCCCGCCGGTAAAGGCCGCGACTCGCTCAACAACATGGAACAGGTGGCCATCGACAACCCTGCGCCGGGTGAATACACCATTACGGTGCACGGCGCCGCTGTTCCGCTGGGGCCGCAGCCGTTTTACCTGACCTGGGAATTTCTTACCGATGACATTCAAATTACCTATCCTAATGGCAGCGAAGGTTTTGTTCCGGGGGAAACGGAACGCATTCACTGGGACGCATTTGGCGTATCTGATAATTTTGTACTTCAGTATTCTACCGACGATGGCAGCAATTGGCAAACTATGACGACGACAGCAGCCACTGCGCGCATGTACGACTGGGCCGTGCCGAATACGATTAGCGGCA
The DNA here is from genome assembly GCA_016787415.1 of Saprospiraceae bacterium. GTDB lineage: Bacteria > Bacteroidota > Bacteroidia > Chitinophagales > Saprospiraceae > M3007. The sequence continues at coordinate 21,686 of JAEUUT010000151.1, forward strand.
AAGCGCGGGTGCGCATTCAGCGTGGAGCCTCGACCGATGTGAGTGATGAGCCGTTTAGCATAGTGCCTGTGCCCAAAAATTTTGCCATTGAAAAGGCTTGCCTGGATTCGATTACTCTTTCCTGGATGGATATTCAGGATACTTTGTCGTACGAGGTGTACATGCTCGGCAATAAATATATGGAAGTAGTGCAGTCCAGCACCACCAATTCGGCTACGTTTCCCATTGATGCGCCCCAACTTGGGAAATGGCTGTCCGTAAGAGCCGTCACACCGAACGGGCTAACGGGCAGGCGGGCCCTGGCCTTTTACTGGCCTGGCGGTTTGCTCAACTGCCCGGCGCCTAACGACGCATCCGTTGTAGTGCCCGGCGCTGCCGACGCCGACACCATACGTGCCTGTGTACCAGTGAATTATATCGTTGAAGCGCAGTTTAAAAACAGCGGACAAAATATCATATCAGGTGCTTCTGCCAATTATCGCTTTGGCAACGACCCGGTTGTTTCTGTTCCATTACCGGATATTGCTATTGGAACAACCCTTGATTTTGCTTTTCCGCAAGCAGTCGTATTGAGTGCCAACCAGTCATTTCCTGTAAAAATTTGGGTATCATACCTGCAAGACAATTACCGATACAATGACACAGTGAGTTACGACCTGGTGTGTGCGACATATCCGCTGGAAAACTATTTTACCCAGGGTTTTAATGGAAGTAGCCTTCCTCAGGGATGGCAGGTTTCCAACCCCGACCAAAATATTACCTGGAGCCTCACGCCTGCCCCTGTAATAGGCCCCGACGGCTTGTCTACCAACGCCGTTTACTTAAATTGTTTCAGTTATCAGGATAATTCCCAGGAAGATTACCTCTACCTGCCGCCGCTGGATTTGCACAGCCAGATGCATCCCGGATTGAAATTTGACCTGGCACATGCGCGATACAGTAATTCATTTACAGAAGCATTGCGCGTTGAAGTGTTCAGCAATTGCAATCCGACGTCGGCGCCTGTTGTCGTATGGCAAAAAACAGACCCTCAACTCGCTACCACGGCCAACTCAACCACTCATTTTGAGCCGGATGCTGCCGCAGATTGGCGAACGGAATACATTGATTTACAGAACTTTACAGGGCAATCCATTTTTGTTCGATTCGTTTCTGAAAATGGCTACGGAAATGATATTTATCTCGACAATATCAGTTTCTATGAATTCGACCAGGAATCGCCGGACGCTACTTTTTCAGCATCTTTTGATACGATTTGCCGGGGAGATACGGTCATTTTCCAGTCGCTGGCGCCATTCTCTCCTACATCTACCTACACCTGGCAGTTTGGAATAGGCGCCTCGCCACAATCTGCTACTGGCCCCGGCCCGCATGCGATTCGATTTGTACTACCCGGCCTTAAAACACCCAGGCTGGTGGTGAACAATGCAGTCGGCGTCGATACGGTGACACAGGAGATACTGGTAAAACCGTTCCCTACTACCAATTTTACCTATACCTCATCAGATTTGAACGTAACATTTACCAATACCGCTGTAAATGCCGGAACCTATCTGTGGATTTTTGGAGATGGAGACACCAGTACGGCCGCCAACCCTGTACACTTGTATCCTGCTCCGGGGAATTATATCGTTAGACTTGTTGCGACCAATGAATGCGGCGCCACCGAAAAAGTATCAGTAGTCATACTGACAAGCGCCACGGAAGAGTTGTCGGCAGCCCCCGGAACAAGGATACTGCCGAACCCGAATACTGGTACGTTCGACGTGGAATTAAGAGGCCTGGATCACGAACAGGTCATCCTTTCTCTGCTGGATATGCAAGGCAGGCTTGTTCAGGAAGAAAAAACGGAATTGACCCATGCCGTTAAAAAGGTGCATTTTGAACAATCTTCATTAGCCAAAGGAGTTTATCAATTGGTCGTTCGATCAAATGCTGCTTCTATGACTTATAAAGTGGTGGTGCAATAAGCGATATTTCCGGTACCTGTTGCGCAACATGCCAGCAGGTGCCGGATATTTTATCACCCTTGCTGATGATCGCAGTCATTGAGTGTTTGTCGTTCAGGAACTTGTTTTGCAGTATAAAATAAGCCAGATTATGAACATCTATCTTGCATCCGACACGTCTATGGGGACATTGCAGGCCCAGTTCAATTCTTTTTTTCCAAACCTGAAACTGGCTTTTTTCAGTAAGCCGCACGATGACTTCAAAAGCAGTGCTGCGAAATTTTTGATTCAGGAGAAAAACAAACCTTTGGGTGAATTGACAGACCGGCTTTTAATGCCGGATAAAGTGGAAGTGCATGCTGACATGAAGGTCCTGGAAGTGGAAAATTTGTTTGAAGAAAAATTCGGGCTTCATGTGCAGGTTTTCAGACGCTCCGGAAAAATTTGGCTGGAAACATCGAAAACAGACCACCTTACCCTGGCCGAACAGGAATTGAAAGCCCTGGATAGCGACCATATTCATACAGAATTTGGCGACCCGATGGATTACAGGGAGCAGGACTGAGTGAGAGGCGAGAGGTGAGAGGCGAGAGGTGAGAGGTGAGAGGTGAGAGGTGAGAGGTGAGAGGTGAGAGGTGAGAGGTGAGAGGTGAGAGGTGAGAAATTTAAAAACAGCAACACAACATATCGATTATGAAAACGATCATAGTTCCTACCGACTTTTCAAAATGCGCCAACAATGCCATGATGTATGCGCTGGAAATGGCGCAAAGAATCGACGCCAAAATCGTTGCCATTTATGTTGTGTATCCCAGCGAAGGGGTCGACAACAATGTGTACGATGCATTCTGGATCGACGATTATATCAAGCAACGCAATAAAAGCATGGCCTCCTGGGCAAAACGCTTTACGAAAAGCCCACACCTCCAGAATATTCCCGTTGAGACTGAATGCCGGGTCGGTTTTCCGGCATCTTCCATCGTGCAGGCGGCCGAAGACCTGAAAGCAGATATGATTGTGATGGGCACCACCGGGGCTACCGGACTGAAAGGTGTGTTGCTGGGCAGTGTAGCCGGCAATGTCATCACCGGCAGCAAAATACCGGTTATGGTAGTTCCTCCCAAAGCCGTATTCCGCAACCATGCTCGCTTTGTATTAGCCACCGATTTCAGGATGCACCTGAACCCCACAACGCTTCAAATGCTGAGAACCACCCTGAACATCCAACATACAGGGCTCGACATCGTGCATGTTTTTACCAAGCCCAATGCAGAGCCCAGCAAACGCGATGAAGAAGTACTGAGCAAAAAACTGAGCAGCATCCCGCACGATTTCCACTACATGCACAGCACGCATATTGCACAGGCGATCAGTGATTTTGTAGAATCGACTGGCGCCAACGGCGTGGTGGCCGTGGCACACGAGCACTCACTGTTGCACAAACTTTTTGCTGACAGCATTTCCAGAAAACTGGCACACCATACGAATGTGCCACTGCTGGTGCTGCACGATGCTGAAAAGGCGTAAGTTCAATCGTTGTCCAGGTAACGTTTGACAAGTCCGTCGTAATAATCAATACGGCGGTCGCGGAAAAATGGCCATATCCTGCGCACATCTTCCGTGCGTTTTTTGTCGATGGCAACCACCACGTTTTCTTCGCGGTCGGCAGTGCCGATGTGTAAAATTTCGCCTTGCGGGCCAGCCACAAAACTCTGTCCCCAGAATTGTATGCCGCCTGTTACCCCCGTCCAGTCGGGCTCCTGCCCTACCCTGTTTACGGTAATAACCGGAAGCCCATTGGCTACGGCGTGGCCACGCTGGATAGTGTACCAGGCGTCGTGTTGCCTGCTTTTTTCAGCCTGTTCATCACTGCTTTCCCAACCAATAGCGGTAGGGTAAATCAATACTTCCGCGCCAGCCAGTGCCATCAGGCGTGCTGCTTCGGGGTACCATTGGTCCCAGCAGACCAGTACACCCAGCACGCCCACCGAGGTTTTGATGGGTTTGAAACCCATATCACCAGGCGTGAAGTAAAACTTTTCGTAATAGGCCGGGTCGTCCGGAATGTGCATTTTTCGGTATTTGCCAGCGATCGTTCCATCTTTTTCAAAAACAACGGCGGTGTTGTGGTAGAGACCAGGCGCCCGTTTTTCGAACAAGGAACTGACCAAAACAACGCCGTGTTCACGAGCAGCAGCGGCAAATATTTCTGTATCGGGGCCTGGAATCGGTTCGGCCATGTCGAACATGGCCGTATCTTCTGCCTGGCAGAAATAAATACCGCAGTGCAACTCCTGCAATACGACGAGTTGGGCGCCTTTTGAAGCGCACTCGGCAATACCGCGAAGCGATTTTTCAATATTCCCTTTTTTATCATTCGTACAGGATTGCTGTACGAGGCCTACTTGTAATACAGACATCTTATTTTGTGGAGGATTTCAGTGTTCTGGTTGTACCGAGTTCGATCAAAGGAGGTTTCAGCATGGTAACCGTTCCTTTGTAATTGTTATTGGAAAATTCGCCGTCTTCAATAAGTTTCAGCATCCTCTGGGCCGTCAATTTGCCCACTTCATAACCATCGTGGTGCAAAAATGTAACCTTCGGATGAAGGCAATAGGGCAAAAATCCGTCGCTGATGCAGATAATGGAGCATTCTTCGGGAATATTTTTACCTGATCGGACGATGGACGGCAAGGAACCAATGATGATTTCATCGGTCATGGCAAAAATACCATCCGGAGGGTCGGCAGAAGCCATCAGGTGACGCGCATCGCGTTCGGCTTCATAGGAACTGTTGGAAAAACAAATGTATTCATCCCGGCATTCCAGTCCGGCATCTTTGATGGCCTGTTTGAAGCCGTCGAGGCGGAGTTGTGTAATGCGCAGGTCGGGGTTGCCAAAAATACCGGCTATCTTTTTACAACCCGTAGCAATGAGGTGACTAATGGCTGAATAGGCCGACTGAAAATCTTCCAGAATAATAGCATCATATGGCAGGTCTTCAATGATTTTATCAAACATGACTACCGGCGCGCCCATTTCTTCGAGTGTCGAGAGTTGTTCCGTCGTGTGGCGGTAACGGGAAAACGACAGCATAATGCCCGCCACATCATTTTCGTAGCAGATGCGAATATTTTCCACTTCCCGCTCCAGCGACTCGTTGGAAGGTAACATGATCAGGTTGTAGCCGGCATCGTGCAATACATTCTGAATACCTTTCATCACCGAGGGGTAAAAAAACATAGTGACTTCCGGCACGATCAGTCCGACCAGTTTGCTGCTGCGCTGCCGAAGGTAAACCGCCATATGATTGGGACGATAGTGCATTTGCGCCGCCAATTGCTTGATTTCTGCACGCAATGCAGCGCCAATATCGGGGTGGTCTTTCAACGCACGCGATACGGTAGATGGGTTGATTCCCAACTGTTGTGCTATGTCTTTGATCGTTGTTCTTTTCATGGCAATTTCAGGCTACTAAACAAAACAACTGATTTTTTGAGAAATACCATATATTAGTGATCTGAACTGATCTGATTCAAATTCTTATTTGTTTTCACCAAAACAAACTTATTCACAATTCTCACAAAGTTACCAACAGCAAACGTTTGCGCAACTGTTTGCGGAAAAAACTCCAAACAGTGCCCAATACGCCGTGCTGACAGCCAGAATACCTTTATTGCTTCAAGTAAAATTGTTCTTTGACATCAGGTTACTTTCACTGCTGCAGGGTATTGCATGGTAACACAATGAAGTGAACCATGCTGCAAGATGAGCGGGTTGCAATCAATGCCGATCACTTGCCGGTCTGGAAACAATTTTTGAAAAATTTGCAATGCGGCCTCGTCTTGCGGTGAAGCATAGGTTGGTACCAGCACTGCACCGTTGATTACCAGAAAATTGGCATACGTGGCCGGCAGACGCTGGCCCGTTTCATCGTAATGAGCATCAGGCCAGGGCAATGGTACCAAATGATAGGGATTTCCGTTGAGGTCGCGAAAAGATTGAAGTTCGGCTTCCATTTTTTCCAGGGCCTCGAAATGCTCATCGTCCGGGTCGTCGCATTTGACGTAAGCGATGGTTTGAGGATCACAAAATCGCGCCAGCGTATCAATATGTGAGTCGGTATCGTCGCCGGCAAGATACCCATGGTTCAACCACAGCACCTGTTTCACGCCAAACAAATCCTGGAGGCGCGCCTCAATGTCAAACTTTGTCAGGTGTGGATTCCGGTTGGGTGAAAGCAGGCATTCAGCGGTAGTCAGCAAGGTGCCCGCGCCGTCGCTTTCGATACCCCCGCCTTCCAGCACAAGTCCGCCGTGGCGTATTTCTGCATTCCAGATGCCCGTTTGAAAAATACTGCGCGTAATGAGGTTATCTAAATGTGCAGGAAATTTAAGTCCCCAGCCGTTGAATACAAAATCGATCAAAACAGGTCGATGCTCTTCCATAATAGTAATAGCGCCATGGTCGCGCGCCCAGGTATCGTTGCTCATTACCTCCAGCAAATGAATTCGATCCGCATTTCCGCGCAACAAGGGGCGCAGTGAAGCGGCATCCCGGCAAACAATCAGAACAGGTTGGAAACGACTGATTACAGCAGCGATTTCAAGGAAACAAGGCATGACTGTTTCCAGATGATCGGCCCAGTCGGTATCAGCATGCGGGAACGTGAGTTGTACCATGCTCTGCGGTTCCCATTCCGCAGGCAATCGTCGGTGTGGCATAGTTGGCATTCTACTGGCAGGTTTTTACGAATGCAAACGTACTTCAATTCCCATAGGGCGCCAAATGCTGTGGAATTCATCGGAAAATCTTGTCAGAAACAATCCGATTTTTATTCTGAAAACCCATAACTTCCTAATAATGACTGCATTAGACGGGTATTTGGGAAATTCACAATAAAATTCTGAAAATAGCAAACATGGAAAAACTTGAAAAAGGTTTTGTTGTTTATAACAGTGAATCATACCTTCGCATCACCACAGGCGGACACCACACGCCTTTTATCCTCGACCCTGTTCGACTTGCCTTTTCCAAATTATATCCTGTACAGGATATGTGTTCATAAAACATGAATACCAGGTGAAAAACTGATTTTTGTACATAATCCTAATCACCGACAAACGACTTTCACACCGTGAAGGATTTCTTTTCACTTTAACTAAACTATTATCGTATGAAGTTTCTAAACACCGTTACCAAAGGTGGAGCGCTGTTGGCATTTCTGATGCTACTCAGCAACTTTGCATTGGCGCAACGCACCGTAAAAGGTAAGGTTTCGGATGCCGAAACCGGCGAAGGCCTTATCGGTGCAACTGTCTCGGTCGTAGGTACTACTCGTGGAGGTAATACCGACATCGATGGCAACTACTCGGTAGAAGTGCCCAACGGCGCTACCCAATTGCGTGTAGCCTACACAGGTTATGCCGAACAGGTAGTAGACCTGGGCGCCTCCAATGTGGTAGACATTGCACTGAAACCCGGCACTATGCTGGATGAGGTGGTTGTAATCGGTTATGGAGCGGTTCGCAAAACCGACGCTACAGGTGCTGTGGCCTCTGTAACTGAAAAAGATTTTAACAAAGGCGTAATCGTAGCCCCTGAGCAACTGATGCAGGGCCGCGTAGCCGGCGTACAAATCACCAACTCCAACGGTGAGCCAGGCGGTGGTATCAACGTGCGTATCCGGGGTACATCGTCTGTTCGCAGTGGCAACAACCCGCTGTTCGTAGTAGATGGTGTTCCACTCTCCGGCGGCGAAACCAGTGCAGGTGGCGCAGATGCAGGCTTTGGTACCAGTGCAGCCCGCAATCCGCTGAACTTCCTGAACCCATCCGACATTGCCAGCATCGACGTTTTGAAAGATGCTTCGGCTACGGCTATCTACGGTTCTCGCGGCGCCAATGGCGTTGTAATCATCACTACCAAAAAAGGTGCTGCCGGTAAAGGTTCCCTGTCTTATGACTACTCGCTGGGTATCAGCACCATTTCCAAAAAGTACGACCTGCTGGACGGCCCGAATTTCCTGGCTGCCTGGAAAGCGTACAACCCTGGCGCTCCAACCACTGAAGTTGATGGTGGTAGCAACACCGACTGGCAGGATCAGATTTTCCGCACTGCTTACTCGCACAACCACAACGTAACTTACGGTGGCAGCGGTAACGGCGGCGACTACCGTTTCTCTTTCGGCTACCAGGATCAGGATGGTATCGTAAAAGAAAGTGGCCTGAAAAAATACACGGCTCGTTTCAATGGCAGCAAAAAATTCATCAACGACCGTCTTACGATTGGTACACAGATGACTGTTGCAAACGTACATGACGACAACGTTCCGATTTCCAACAACTCCGGTTTCCAGGGCGACCTGCTGGGTGCTGCTTTGAAAGCAAACCCGACCTACGCTGTTTACAAAGGAAAAACGGATACCCTGCTGCAACGCAATACGAATGAGCCGAACCCGGTTGCCATGCTCGAACTGTCGAAAGACTTCACCAAAACGCTTCGTGCGCTTGGTAACCTGACTGCAGAACTGAGCCTGACTAAAAACCTGTCGTTCAAAACGGTACTGGGCTTTGACCAATCTCTTTCGAACAGAAAGGTTGCTTACTCGCGTGACCTCGTTGTAAACTCTATCAACGGTATCGGCCGCCTGTTCCTGATCGACGTAGAAACGGATAACCGTCTGTGGGAGAACTACTTTACCTACAACAAATCCTTCAACAAGGTCAACCTGAATGCTGTATTGGGTTATTCCTACCAGAGTTTCGAATACGGCCGTCGCGACATTGAAATGACGAACTTCCGTACCTCGAACCTGGACAACATGATCAACAACTTTGCTTCGGCAAATCAGGATATGGGAACCAGCATCATTGGTAAAAACTCTTCCAGCACATTCGACGAACTGCAGTCCTACTTCGGTCGCGTCAATTTGGGTATTGCTGACAAATACCTCTTTACGGCTACCCTGCGTGCGGACGGATCTACTCGTTTTGGTGGCGACAACAAATACGGTTACTTCCCTGCATTCGCATTCAAATGGAGATTGATCGACGAAGGTTTTGTTCCGGATGCATTCTCCGATCTGGGCCTCCGCCTGGGTTATGGTGTAACTGGTAACCAGGAAATTCCTTACAACCTGTACCAACAGCGTCAGCGTTACAATGACTGGGATATCAACGACGGTGGTAGCGACATCAACGGCGGCGGTATCGGCGACGTAACGTTCAACAACCCGAGCCTTCAGTGGGAATCTACCAAATCTATTGGCGCAGGTGTAGACTTCGCATTCCTCGACGGTCGCGTAGCCGGTTCGTTGGACTGGTACAAAAAGAACACGGATAACCTGCTGATCAAAGTAACCAGCGCCCAGCCGGCTCCACAGCCGTTCTTCTTTACAAACCTGGATGCTGACGTACAAAACTCCGGTGTGGAACTGTCCTTGAATGTTGTGGCTGTAGACAAGCAAAACTTCCGCTGGAATGTTACCTTGAACACTGCTTACAACAAAAACGAAGTAAAACGCTACGCAGGTCTGCTGAACACTGGCGCTATCAATGGTCAGGGTCTTTCGGGTGCATTTGCTCAACGTATCGCTCAAGGCCAGCCATTGTTCGCATTCTTCGTACGTGACTTTGCCGGCTACGACAGCGAAGGCATTTCTATCTACAATGACGGCGACTTCCAGCAATTCATCGGTAGCCCGCTGCCGACTGTAACTGCCGGTTTGACCAACTCTCTGACTTTTGGCAACCTTGACCTGAGCATCTTCCTGAACAGCCAGTTTGGCAACAAAGTGTATAACAACACTGCCAACGCTTACTTCACTGCAGGTTCTTTGGCTGGTGGCCGCAACGCTACTACAGATATCCCAGGCAATGGCGAGGCTCGCCTGAACGCTCCGGAGGTATCAACCCGCTTCCTGGAAGACGGTGCATTTGTTCGTATCCAGGATGTTACGCTTGGCTACCGCGTAAAACTGAAATCTACGTCTATTTCTTCTCTGCGCTTCTTCGTTACCGGTCAAAACCTGGCCGTGTTCACGAAATACAGCGGACAAGATCCTGAAGTAAACATCAACAAAGCCATCGACGATATTCCTTCGTTCGGTATCGACTACACTCCATACCCTCGCGCAAGAACCATCCTGCTTGGTGCCAGCGTTTCTTTCTAATATTAAAAAAATCGAACAATGAATTACAAAACTCTTAAGTGTTCCATGTTCGCAGTGCTGGGAGCGTTTGCATTCTCGGCTTGCACCAATCTGGAACCGGAGATCAGGGACTCACAACTGCGCGAAGGTGCAGGTGGTGTATTTGTTCCCGGAGACCCGGCCGAGGCCCTTGTTACTTCTTACAAAGACTTGGGCGCATTTACCGACCAGGCTAACATCTATGCCCTGCTCGACCACACATCTGACGAAATGATTCCGCCAACCCGCGGTACAGACTGGGGTGACAACGGTGTATGGCGTACCCTGCACCAGCACACCTGGGATGCTACACACTCGTATGTACTGGCTTCCTGGAACCAGTTGAACGAACGTGTGTACCGTTGCAATCAGGTACTGGCTTCCAATCCAAATGCCCAACAGGCGGCTGAAGCCAAATTCCTGCGCGCATTCTTCATGTTCCACGTAATGGATCTGTTTGGTCAGGTGCCATTCCGTAACGTAGACGAAGGCGTAGAAGTAAATCCGAAGGTATATACCCGTTCGGAGGCATTCGACGTCATCACTCGCGATCTGGAAGAAGCCTTGCCTAACCTGCCAAACACAGGCCCAAGCGCAACGAATTCGAAAGCAACCAAGGCTGCTGCCAATGCCCTTCTGGCTCGTCTGTACCTGAACAAAGCAGTGTACAAAGCCGCCAGTGCTTCTGGCCCGTACACCTTTGATGCTGCCGACATGAACAAGGTGATTTCTTACTGCGATGCTGTAACCGCTGCTGGTTACAACCTGGAGTCGAACTACTTCACCAACTTCAGCACGAGCGCTTCTTCTGAAGTGATCTTCACCAGCGCTGAAGGTTCTCCTCAGAACCGCTGGTTCATGACGCTGCACTACGACCAGAACCCAAGCGGCTGGAACGGCTTTACTACACTGGCTGATTTCTACGACAAGTTTGAAAACAGCGACCAACGTAAAGGTGTTGCTGCTGCTCACAATGGCGCTACCTTCTCCGGTATCGGCCGCGGCTTCCTCGAAGGCCAGCAGTACAAAGACAACGGCGATGTTATTATCAACAGCCGCAATGGTCTGCCACTCCAGTTCACCCGCGACGTGCCACTCGCAGGCGCAAGTTCTGAAAAAGGTATCCGCGTTATCAAGTACCACCCATCCGATGCAGGTCAGTACATCCTGCTGCGTTATGCTGATGTGTACCTGATGAAAGCAGAAGCGATTATGCGTGGCGGTTCTGCCGGCACCAGCGCACTGGATATGGTGAACACCCTTCGCAGCACGCGCGGTGCATCGGCCCTGTCTTCACTGACAGAAGCCAATATGCTCGACGAGCGTGGCCGCGAACTGTACTGGGAAGGCAATCGCCGTACAGACCAGATCCGTTTCGGTACCTGGACATCTACCTGGTCGTATAAAACAGTTACAGACCCGGCTCGTGTATTGTTCCCGATTCCGCAACAGGCCCTGGACTCCAATCCTAACCTGAAGCAAAACGACGGCTATTAATGGCATTTTCGTCCAATAGGACGTTCATGCAAGGAATATGGATAGGCTGCCCAAAAGGCAGCCTATCTTTTTTCTGCTCAACACGGTTGTTTTTTTCATCTTTGCAGGCAGGCGATGGTTTTCCTTGCAATGCCTGATACCTGCACCCATTTTCACATGATGTATTTACGCACCACCATTTCCCTCCTGCTCATTTTTATATCGTTTCTTTTTTTCTCCTGCGGAAAAAAAGGAAACGCAGATGCGCTTTTTGAGCAGATTTCGTCGGATGATTCGGGTATCCGTTTTGTCAATAAAGTAGAGAATACGGAGGACTTCAATATTTTCAGTTATCGCAATTTTTATAACGGTGGCGGTGCAGCCATCGGCGATGTGAACAACGACGGCCTGAGCGATATATACCTTACTTCGAATATGGGCGATAACAAGTTGTTTCTCAACAAAGGCAATTTCCAGTTTGAAGACATTACTGAAAAAGCAGGTGTGGCCGGAACCGGATTCTGGAGTACCGGTGTGGTAATGGTCGATTTGAATGCTGACGGACTGCTGGATATTTTTGTGTGCAATGCCGGTTATGACAAGAATAAAAAGCCCGTCAAAGAACTGTTTATCAACCAGGGTATTCAAAACGGAGTACCTGTTTTTGCAGAAAAAGCGGCTGAATACGGCCTTGCAGAAGAAGGTTACACTACCCACGCAGCATTTTTTGATTACGACCTGGATGGCGACCTGGATTGTTACATCCTGAACAATAGTTTTATGCCGGTCAATACCCTGAACTACAGCAACAACCGCGAATTGTATGCAGAAGACTGGCCGGTACGCGATTTCCTCAAAGGTGGTGGCGACAAACTTTTTCGGAACGACAACGGAAAATTCACCGACGTCACACGCCAGGCGCATATCTATGGCAGCCTGATCGGATTCGGTCTGGGCATTACCGTCGGCGATGTAAATGGAGATAACTGGCCCGATCTGTATGTTTCTAACGACTTTTTCGAACGCGATTATCTGTACATCAACCAAAAAGACGGCACTTTCAAGGAGGAAATCGAAAACTGGATTTCCCACATGAGCCATGCCTCCATGGGCGCCGATATGGCCGACATCAACAACGACGGTTTCCCTGAAATTTTTACAACAGAGATGCTCCCAGGCGACGAAACGCGCCTAAAAACCACTACCCTGTTTGAAAACTACAACGTTTATCAACTCAAACAGGAACGCGGTTTTTACCACCAATACATGCAGAACTGCCTGCAACTCAATAACAAGGACAAGTCTTTCAGTGAAATCGCTTTCTACGCTGGCGTGGCTGCCACCGACTGGAGTTGGGGTGCCCTCATGTTCGATATGGACAACGACGGCTATCGGGATATTTATGTATGCAACGGCATTTATAAAGATGTAACCGATCAGGATTTTATAGACTTTTTTGCCGATGAGGTGGTGCAAAAAATGGCGCTCACCGGCCAGAAAGAACAAATCAACGAGGTGCTCAATCGAATGCCCTCCAATCCACTGGTGAATAAAGCCTTCCGCAACCGCGGCGACCTTACTTTTGAAGATATGGGCGAACGCTGGGGATTTACCACTCCTTCCTTTTCCAATGGCGCAGCCTATGGCGACCTCGACAACGATGGCGACCTTGACCTGGTGATCAACAATGTAAACCAGGAGGCCCTGCTTTATAAAAACCATGCTACCGAGCGCAGCGGCAACCACCACCTGACAGTTCAACTCAAAGGAAAAGGACAAAACACATTCGCTATTGGCGCACAAGTATCTGTGTATCAGGGACAAGAGCAGAAAAAATTCCAGTTGGTTCCTTCACGAGGATTTCAGTCGTCGGTCGATTACAAAATGGTGTTCGGACTTGGTCAAAATGCTGTGATCGACTCCATTGTCGTCGTGTGGCCCGACCG
>JAEUUT010000188.1 GCA_016787415.1 Saprospiraceae bacterium
ACAATTTTTAAAACAAAATATGTCAACACTACCTGCTTTCTTCATTTTAGCCCTACATTTGCCGGCAAAACGCTTTCCTCCGCCCAAATATGCTGAAACGCCTCCACATCCGCAACTATGCGCTGATCGACGAAATCGAGATTCACTTCTCGGAGCGGCTAACCATCATTACTGGCGAAACCGGGGCGGGTAAATCCATCCTGCTGGGCGCGCTGGGGCTGGTCATGGGCGAACGGGCCGATACCAAGGTGTTTTACAACGACAGCGAAAAATGTATTGTAGAGGCTTATTTCGACGTGTCTGCCTACGATTTGAAGGAATTTTTTGAGGAAAACGAACTGGATTATGACGCAGAAGTGGTTATACGCCGCGAACTCTCCCCTACCGGCAAAAGCCGCGCTTTTGTAAACGACACGCCCGCCAACAACCAGGTACTGCAACGCCTCACAGAAGCACTGGTCGACCTGCACCAGCAATTCGATACGCTGGACATCCACAATGTCAATTTCCAGTTGCGCATGATCGATGCGCTGGCCGACAACGCATTGATTATCAAGGACTACCAGCAACAATACAAACAGTACGCTTCCGATAAAAAGCGCCTCGCACAACTCCGCGAACGCAGCAGCAGCGGCGCCCGCGAAATGGAATTCCTGCGTTTCCAACTCGAAGAACTCCACAAGGCCGAACTACAGGAAAACGAACAGGAACACCTCGAAAGCGAACTCGCCCGCCTCAGCAGCGCTGAAGACATCAAGCGCACCTACGGCGCAGCCTACAACTACCTGCTCGAATCCGAACAGAATATCATCGGCCAGTTGCAGGAAATCAGCCGCAGCATGGCCGGCACGCGCAAAATCACCCCTGCGCTCGGTGAAATTGGCGAGCGCTTCGACGCCGTGCTGATCGACCTGCAGGAACTCGCCAAAGACTGCGACCGCATCGCCGAACAAACCGAATACGATCCGCAGCGCATCGCCGAGGTGCAGGAACGACTCAATGTCATTTACAAACTGCAAAAAAAACACGGACTGGCCAGCGTTGCCGAACTCCTGCAATTGCAGGCCAGCCTGGAAGAACAAACGGCAGGCTACACACACCTCGATGCTGAAATTGCAGAACTGGAGCAGTCGATCACTCGCCAGGAAACGCAACTGACACATATCGCGGCTACGCTGAGTGAGCGCCGTAAAAGTACCACCGAGCCGTTCGAAACGCGTATCCACGACATGCTGAACCAGTTGTCGATGCCGCATGCCCGCCTTAAAGTGGACATCCGCGATCTCGATACACTGACGCCGACCGGCTCCGACGACGTACAATTTTTGTTTGCTTCCAATGTTGGCAGCCGCTTTTTACCGATCAAGGACGTGGCCTCCGGGGGCGAACTTTCCCGCCTGACGCTGTGTACCAAAAGCCTGGTAGCCGATGCCATTCCGCTGCCTACGCTCATTTTTGATGAGATAGATACAGGAATCAGTGGCGACGTTTCTTTAAAAATGGGACTGATTCTCAAGGAGTTAAGCGACCGTCACCAGGTTGTCAGCATCACGCATACGCCGCAGATTGCCGCACGTGCTGATGCGCATTACTTTGTGTACAAAAAAGTGGCCGACAATCGGACGCTTACCAATATTCGCCTGCTCAATCAGGAAGAGCGCATTCGTTCACTGGCTGTTATGCTCAGTGGCAACCCGCCCAGCGATGCCGCCATTGCCACAGCAGAAGAACTTGTGCGCGGATAACTTTCCATT
Source organism: Saprospiraceae bacterium (assembly GCA_016787415.1). GTDB lineage: Bacteria > Bacteroidota > Bacteroidia > Chitinophagales > Saprospiraceae > M3007. The sequence continues at coordinate 1,755 of JAEUUT010000188.1, forward strand.
CTACACCATAACCTGAACCATTGTGTCGAGCAATTTGAATGAATCGTACTGGGAATCCCGCTGGCAACATGCCGAAACGCGCTGGGATCTGCATGCCGTATCGCCGCCGCTGGCTGCTTATATCGACCAGATTCCGGATTCCAATCGACATCTGCGCATCCTGATTCCAGGCTGTGGCAATGGTTATGAGGCCATTTACCTCCTGCAAAAAGGATTCACGCAAGTGACCATGCTCGATATTGCCCCTACTGCCGTGGAGCAACTTCGCAAGCGACTGGATGCGGAAGTGCCCGAATGGCAGGGTTCGCTTCGCTTGGTCTGTGGAGATTTTTTTGAACAGGAAGGGCCGTATGATCTGATACTGGAACAAACCTTTTTTTGTGCGCTTTCGCCAACGTTGCGCAGAGATTATGCATTGAAAATGAATGAATTGCTGGCGCCGGGTGGCAAACTGGCTGGGCTGTTGTTCAATGTGCATTTTGAGGGCGGCCCGCCATTTGGAGGAAAAAAAGAAGAATACGCCCACCTGTTCGAGGCCGGATTCCACATACACACCATGGAACCTTGTTACAATTCCGCAGCGCCACGGGCGGGTTCGGAGTTGTTTTTTATAGCAGAAAAACGATAAACAAAACAGCCACATGTCCGATACGCCCGCTTTTCGCTCCGGTTTTGTCAACATAATCGGCCGGCCCAATGCCGGGAAATCGACCCTGATGAATGCACTGGTGGGCGAACGCATGAGCATCATCACGCACAAGCCGCAAACCACCCGACACCGGATTATCGGCATTCTGACCGGCGAGCATTTCCAGATTGTATTTTCCGATACGCCCGGGTATGTCAAATCGCCTTCCTACAAGATGCACACGGCCATGAACAAATTCGTGGAAGGCACCGTGGAAGACGCCGACCTCATGCTGTTTGTATTCGATCTGACGGAAGAACTCGATGATGACAACCCGGTCATCGAAGTGCTGAAAAAAGTAGAAGCGCCGGTGCTGCTTATCCTCAATAAAAAAGACCTGGTGGCCGATCAACGCGCTGAAGACGTAACCGGCTGGTGGAAAAAACGCATCAAATTTGTCGATTCCATCGCTATTTCTGCCCTCAAAGGCAATGAGAGTGGTGGTCTGCTGGATAAAATTGTCGGTTTTCTGCCCGAAGGCGAACCTTTTTATCCGGTGGATCAACTGACCGACCGGCCCGAGCGTTTTTTTGTCGGCGAAATTATCCGCGAAAAGATTCTGCTCAATTACAGCGACGAAATCCCCTACTCTACCGAGGTGTCTATCGAATCGTTTCAGGATTCCACTACCACCAAAGGCGAAGCGATCGCCCGCATTCAGGCCACCATTTTTGTGATGCGCGACACACAGAAAGCCATCATTCTTGGTAAAGGCGGCACGGCTATCAAAAAACTGGGCTCGGATGCCCGCGCCGACATCGAGCGTTTCTTGCAAACAAAGGTGTTTCTCGAACTCACGGTCAAGGTGCGCGACAACTGGCGCGACGACGAAAGCGCGCTCCAGCGTTTTGGGTATTTGTGATTTGTGTACCAGTTAGATATGTTCGGCTTCGCCTCACGGTTTTCTTGGGATTGGGCGGATAGAGCGGATAAAGCGGATTTTTTTGGCCTTCGGCCCCCGATTTTACTTCACCAGCGTAATATCCCCCGATTTTAAAATCAGGCGCCCGTCAATAATTTCCACTACAGCGTAGTAGGTAAAGACAGCAGGGTCCATGATTTTTCCTTTATATCGCCCGTTCCAGCCGAATTGTGGGTCATTGGGCGGGAAGTTTTCCGCTGCAAACACCAGATTTCCCCAGCGGTCGAAGATGTAGAATTTTTTTACAATGGTGATCTGATTGGCATTGGCAAATACCAGTACAATGTCATTCTTGTTGTTGTCGTCCCAGGGAGAAAACGCGTTGGGAATATACACATGCGGCTCATCGTCTACCCTTACCAGCACACTATCGGTAGCAAAGCACCCGTCCTTGCTGTACAGCGTGACAAAATACTCGGTTGAAATTGTTGGCGCCACGGTCGGGCTCAGCAAGTCGAGAATACCCGTTCCGTCGAAATGCAGCCCCGTATTGGGTGTCCAGACTACCGTATCGATCAGAGAAAATGGATAACCCGCCACTGTAGCCTGAAGGTCGGAGGATTGTCCCAGTTCCAGGTTTATTTCCGGAATAACGTCGATATTGGGATCAGGATAATCCGGTATATCCACCACTTTTCGGAAGGTGCAGCCATTGGAGTCTTTAATGACCAGTTCGAATTGCCCTGCCGGCAGGTTTTCAAATTCCGGCAAATCTCCGAATGTGATGCCATCGTCGATCGAATACATAAAAGGCCCCACCCCGCCGACAATCTCTTCAAAAAAGATAATACCATCATTTTCCCGACAGGAAGGTGGTGTCAGGTTGGGAATAATATTGGTAGGAATATTGGTTTCTTCCAGCACCTCTACGGAATCGGTTCTGCTGCAACCGGTGTCTTCATCGAGTACAGTCAGCCAGTAGGTACCGGGCTGATTTACAATGGGATGCAAGGTAAGCGTGCCGTTTACAAAATGACCGTTAGTGGTAGTCCAGGCGAAAGTTGTCCCAGTAGTAGTTGCCGTCCCCTGAAGCGTTACCTGCTTTACTGTACAGGTGAGTTTGGGGGCTGTTCCGGCATCCGCATTGGGCAACGCAACCTGTGCAGCCACATTGGACACTGCGCTGCTGGTACAGCCATTTTGCAGATCGGTAATGATAACCAGGTAATCGCCCGCGGCATCTACCAATACACTGGCCGAAGTGGTATCACCTACAATACTGCCGTTTCCTGTGCTCCAGGCATATTCAAAACTGGTAGAACCATTTCCGGAACTGGCAATACTGTGCACAGGTACCTGTTGTTGCAGGCAGGTCAGGTTTTCCGGTAGCGGTATGACGACCGACGGAGCAAGGGTATCTTTTTCAATATACACTTCATCCGTACGCACACATCCATTGGTGGTATCCGTTACCATCAACTGGTAAGTTCCAGCATCTGAAATCATCGGCATCAGCGTATTCGAACCGTTCTGAATTACGCCGTCGTCTGTCGTCCATTGGTACTGGAACTGGCTGCCCATAGATGAACCAGCGCCATTGAGTTGCAGCGTAGTAAGCGTACACGTCAATTCCTGGCTTCCTCCAGCCTCGGCAACGGGAAATTTGCGTATTTCCAGCACTTGTGTATATGCCACCGTAGTACAACCGTTGAGGGTATTCGTAACGGTCACATCATAAATGCCATGTGCGTCGACCAGTACATGTGCAGAATCGCCCACTTCTACAAAATTCCCGTCCACCGTATTCCATGCAAACAATGGATCGCTGGCATTGGTAAATACCGACAATGGAATAAGGGTTTGTTCGCAGGTGAGTGTATCGGGCGTTGTTATGATTGCGTCGGGCAGAATTTGGTCGGAGATAACATTGATGGAGTCCATGTTCAGGCATCCGTTTTCCAGATTGAGCACAAATACCTGATAGGTGCCTGCGCTGGTGACAAACGGATGCGCCGTAAAACCGCCACCGATGATAAAACCACCGTTTTGGGGAATCCACTGAAATGCATGTGTGCCAGGTGTGAGTACTTCCACGCCAATGTTGAGTACCTGTGTAATACAATTGAGTGCATAACCTGTACCAACTTCCAATTCCGGAATCGTGATGTTTTGAGTAACCACTACGCTATCGATGGTCACACAATTGTTGGTTTGGTCGGTTACCTGAAGCACATAGGTGCCGGGCTGGTTGACCACCGGAGAAAGGGTGCCCGGGCCAGACGTAATATTGCCACCGTTCTGAGCCGACCATGAAACGATGTACGGAAAACCGGAACTGGTGCCGTTTGCATTGATGCCGACATGCGTGCGGGCGCAGGTAAGTTGCAGCGGGTCGGCAATCATGGTGACTGGTTCATTGTTCAATTTCTGAACAACGACACTGTCCGTGGCCACGCACCCATTGAAAAGATTTTGGACGGTAAGAAAATAATTACCACCGGCATCTACCACGGGGTTCAGTACGTCTTGCCCGGAAATGAAGTGTCCGGTATCAGTGGTCCACTCATACACAAAGCCAGCGCCCTGGCTGGCCGTGGCATTGATGGTATCTGTCGGCAAAGTACAATCCAGCAGAAACGGGTTGCCTGCATCTGCTAAAGGGAAATTGAAATCGGGGCTCACCAGTACATCGTCTGTTGCCGTACATCCATTTAACAAATTAACAACCAATAGGTTATAAACACCTGCGCTGTCTGTAAGCAACGCTGGTGTCGCAGGGTTTGTCACAATTCCCGGCCCTGTCCAGGTATAGGTCAGATGGGGCGATACGGGTGCATTCGGGTTGCCAATCTGCACCGAGGGCGCTGTGCAATTCAGGGTAATATCTGCTCCAGCTTGTGCCAATGGCGCCAGGGTGTCCTGTGCCACCACGATTGTTTTGGTGGTGATACAGCCATTGTTGGTATTGACAATCAGCAATGTGTAATCACCCGGCGCGCTGGCCTGAATCTGGTCAGGCTGTGGGCCGTTTACAACGCCTGGGCCCGTCCACTGATACATAAAATTGCTGCCGGCACTAGACCCAGCGGCGTCAATAAGCACCTGATTAACCGCGCAGGTAAGGGTGTCGGTCGGACCGATCAGCAGCAGCGGACTGTTCGGGTCAACGCCGATTTCAACCTGATCGCTTGCGGTACAGCCGTTTGTCAGGTTTGTAACCAGAATCTGGTAGGTGCCTGCCTGATCGATGGAGGGTTGCAGGATATTGGGAGTGGAAATAAAATGTCCGCTGTTAGTGGTAGTCCATCCGTATGAAATATTCGTACCCGAACTGGAACCTGTGCCATCAAGCACCAGAAACGGCAGGGTACACAACAGTATTTCATCAGGGCCAGCCACTGCCAGTGGGGCTATGGTGTCAAGCGAGACGTTCACTGTCATGGAGGCAGAACAAAAATTGTTGTTGTTCGTGACCGCCAGCGTGTACGGGCCGGGCTGGCTTACGGTTGCCAGCAATGTACCTTGCCCGGAAATGATGGGGCCTGCCGAACTACTCCAGACATAGGTCATTCCGGAGCCTGCCTGAGAGCCTGTAGCATCCAGTTGAACGGTGTGATTGGTACAGGAAAGTACGGGAGGTGGAAGAATGGAAATACCAGGGTCCTGGGCATTGCTGTACACGGTTGTGCTGGCTGTCGACTGGCACCCTGTCTGGATATTCGTTACGGTAAGAATGTATTCCGCAGGCGCTGAAACAATGGGAGACAAGGTTTGGCCTCCTGCAAGAATACCGTTTCCGGAGGAAGAAGACCATGCATAACTGTAGCCGGTGCCGGTGCTGGAGCCGGCTCCGCTCAATTGAACAGAAAGATGAAGGCAATCCAAAGAATCGGTCGCAACAGCCGCTGCAAGGGGCAACTGTTCATTTCGTTGGACAATGGCAGAGTCGATTCCCGTACAGCCGTTGGCAGGGTTAAAAACGGTCAGAAAATAAGTGCCCGGCGCATCTACAAGCACAGCAGATGTGGCAGGATCAGACAGGATATTTCCCCCGGAGGCAGCCACCCAGGAATAGGTATAAGCCGGATTTGCCAGCGGATCGCCCAGTAGTAAACTATCTATGTTACAAGTGAGCAACCCTGAATTACCGGCGTCTGTGTGCGGTGGATCAGACTCATCTTCAATCAGAATAGTAGCCGTAGAGGAGCAAAAATTTTCACCATTTAGTAAATACAATGAATACAAACCCGGCGCATCAATCTGTGGTGCAAGCGTTTGATCGCCATTCAAAAAATGCCCTGTACCGGATGTCGACCATGTCAAAGTGGTAGAGGGCCCCAAAATGGATGCCGAAGCATCCAGCGTAACCACGTGGTTGCTGCAATTCAGTTCGCCAATGGCTGTTACAATAGCCAGCGGTTCTACATAATTCTGTACAACGGATACGCTTACCGTATCAGCGCAGCCAGTTTGATCAAAGGACACAATGAAATTATAAGTGCCTGGTTCTGTCACTGTTACATCAGGCATATCGGTGCCGGAAGAAAACTGTCCATCCATCGTGCTCCAGTGATAACTTACGCTGGACAAAGGATTGGAACCGCCATCGAGGGTAACGGAACTCAATGTACAGGTAAATGAATCGGGCATGGCCACAAAGGCTTCCGGCGCAAGGGTATTTTCAGTCACCATCACCAAATCATTGCTCGTACATCCGTTTGAAATATTGGTAACCTGCAAGGTGTAGGCGCCTGCATGGGTGGCCAATGCCTGCGCAGTGTTTTGCCCCGACTGAATATTGCCCCCTCCGGAAGTAGTCCATTGATACAGAAATTCATTGCCTTGCGAAGAGTTGGAACCATCGAGCAATGCCTCTGTAATTACACAGGTTAATTCCTGATCGGGGCCGGCATTGGCATTCGGATAATCCACGATAGATACTTGTTGAACGGCTATCGACTGACTGCAACCATTGTGGTTGTTGCGCACCGTCAGAGTGTACGTGCCCGCAGCCGTTACCACCGGGTTCAAGGTGGTATTTCCGGAAAAAATAACGCCGCCGTTGGATGCTGTCCACAAATAAGAGAAATCAGCCCCCGCAGATGAACCGGCCCCATTCAACGGCACACTGAGTGTGGTACAGGAAATCGGCGCCGTTGTTTGCGCCATAGCAACTGGAAGGGTAAAATCGCCTGTTACGTCGGCAGTGGCAGTGGTACTACATCCCGCTGCGTCGGTGACCGTCACAGTATAGGTTCCGACTACCAGGTTTTGCGGGTTCTGGTTATTTGAATCATCGTTCCACAGGAATTGATAGGCGGCTGTTCCTCCATCAACATCCAGGTCGATGCTTCCTCCCGCGGGATGGTCACAATTGGCGCCTTGTACGCCTGCAACGGTGGCCGTCAGTACCGGCGGTTCTTCAATGGTATAAGTTTGCAAAGCCCTGCAACCCATCGCATCCGTCACAGTCAGAAAATACGTTCCAGCCTGCAAGTTCGTGGCCTGCGGCGCATTGTCAGGTATGGCTTGCGGCCCGCTCCAGGTGTAGGAATAGGGCGCCTGGCCGCCTTGGGTCTGCGGCACAATACTTCCATTGCTCAGCCCGGCGCATTGTACAGGTGTCACATCCGTCGCAATATCGATAAATGCCTCCGTCACCACCAGCGTGCCGGAAGCCTGGCCGGTGCAATCACCACTGCTAACACTGGTAAGTTCGTAGGTGCCTGGCTGGGTGACCAACATTCTAAAAGGGCTGCCTTGAATGTTCGTGATCGGCGGTTGAGGCATGCCGTCCAGCGTATAGTTGATCGTATAGGGCGGTGTGCCCTGAAGCAGCACGGTAATGCTGTCTGCCTGGCCGAAGCACAATTGAGGCGCCGGGCTTTGCAGTTGCGCCGTCAGGGGCGCTACCACTTCAATCGTGCCGCTTGCGACGGCGGTATTCTGACATTGGTCGGTGACAGTAACCGTATAAGTCTGATCCGTCGCCACTGTCGGCGTGATGGTTTGTTCTGATTGCCCATCCGACCATTCATACACAAACGGACCTGCGCCACCCTGCACGTTCACACTAACGGTAGCCGTTCCCGGATCACAGATCAACACATTATCGACCGTGGCTTGCATGGGCAATACGTCCAGTATGGTAAGCACTTCTTCCGGGCGGGAGCAGTTGCACAAATTTGCCAGCATCACCCGGATGGTTTCAGGGTTTTCAGGAAGTGCATCTGCCAGAATATTGACAGGAATAATCACCTGCTGCTGGCCGGCAGGAATGGTCACAGAAGCCGGGATACCGTTGTAGTCGGCGCCGGAAGCGGCCGTACCCGACACCGTATAGTTAACCGTGAGGGGCGTGCCCAGGTTGCCACCCACGCGGCGGAACACCAACGACACGTTGTTGCAGTTTTCGTATGCCTCTTCTGCATTGGCCACTCCGTCGACGACCCACTGCACCGAAGCATTACTGCCGGCGTTGAAAGAGCCGGCTTTCAGAAACACTGCCGAATCGAACAGGCCGTCGGCCACGTCGGCAATTTTAAGTTTGATGTGATAGGTTTTACACGTTTGCAGGTTGGCACGAACCGTAATCTTTCTGGTGTAGCCGTCAAACTGTAATTGATTGACAATCGGGGAATTGGAGCCGGTTTGGCCGCAAAGCGTGCCGCTTGGAGGTGTATTGTTGACGAAATAGGCAGAATTGGAAAGATGATTTACATTATTGATGGCTACATACGTGCTGGTGGAAGGTACCAGTGCTATGTTTTCGGCCCCGTTAAAAGGGCCGGAAATACCCGGACCGGAAATAAAAAATCCGAATGCATCATTAAAAGGCGACCCCACATATTCGCAGTATTCCTCGGAAGCAAACACAAAATCGAATGAAACGGAAGATTGCGTCGGCCTGAAATCGAATTCCAGAAAAGCCATATCATAGGTATCTCCTCCGGCCGACAAAATACCGAGATCGCTATCGGGTGTGTAGTATTCCCAGCCCTGGTCGGCATCGTCTTCGGTGTTGGGGCCAATACATACATTGGCGTTGCCTGTGGCCATTACCACCCCGTCTGAGAAGCCGATATTGGACTGGCCGTTGCTGAATGTTCCGATCTGGGTGGCTTGTCCGTGGTACTGCACATTGGTAACGTCGAAACACTGGCCTCCGATCAGCACGTCGCGAATGAGGGTATTGGGCGCCACACCCGGCGTAATGGAAATTTCACCGGCAGAAGCACGCAGATATTCCTGCAAGGTTTGCTTTTTGCAGGTTTGGCAAAGCAGGGAAACGTAGTGGGTGGGTGGGTCATCCGGGTTCCAACTACATGGATACACGAAGGAGAAATTCACTTCTGATTCAGCGGCCTTAAAAAGCAGTTCGTGCAGCGTATCGTTGTTGCTCAGCACCTCTGCATTCAGCGAAGTGATTTGCATAGATGGCTGGCAAAAACCGGAAACCGGATCGGCCGGAATTTTCAGCAGATACGTCTCCCCTGGAATCAGGTTTTGAAAAATGACCGCTTGCTGAGGGCTGTTCACCCGCATCACCTGGCGTTGTTGATACCCGTCGAGCAGGACGGGGCCAGCAGCAACTTGCTCTGATAATAAATCCTGAGCAGATAATCGGAAGCAGGATGAAGTCAGTAAAAGGGCAATGCCAAACGGCAATGACGCAAAAGAGGTACGCATACGAAGTCGGGCTTGATTAAAAGAGTATAGTTTCACATGTATGTTTTCTATTCAAAGGCTGGGAAACCCTGAATATGCCACCCGACACAATTTCCGTCAGGGCAGGTGGCGATCCCTTTACAAGGTGCATTCACCTTGAGCATCGGAAAACGCTTGCTTTACGTCAAAAAAATAGAAACGGATTAAAAAAACTCCTGTCATTTCCTTCTTGCAATGAAAGAAGATTCCCAAGGGAAAGCCTTAGGGCTCACAAGGTTAGAAAAAATTTACAGTTTATATCCAGATACAACAGCATTTTAGTCCGCTGCTTGTCTAAAAGAGCGTTTTCAATTATACAATTTCGTGCCAATTGTTGCTGCTGCCTCTTCCCGCACCGAATCCGGCCCTGGCCGCCAACTTTTTCTGCAAAACCTGCACAGGGGGTTGTTTGCGACAAACAGACACTGTAAGTTTGCAGCGCCTTAAACGATAAGGGCGTTTTTTTCATTCACTTTTACACTCAATGGATAGTGATCCGTTACTTTATACGCGAAAAACGGCGACTCGTGGAACTCAACGAGTTGGAGCCTGGCTGTTGGGTGCACCTCGCTCCACCCTTCACGCCTGACGAACTGGAGGACATTGCCCGCCGGTTTGAATTTGACCCTGTTTTCCTGACTGACTCGCTCGACCTCGATGAACGCGCCCGTTACGAACGCGATGAAGACGTGCGCTTTGTACTGATCAATACGCCGGTCAAAAACCGCAATGGACAGGGTGAAAACGAGGCATATTTCATCACGGTGCCCATCGGTATTATCCTGACCATCGAGCATGTGGTAACCATCTCGGCTTTCGAAACGCCGGTGCTGGAAAAGTTTCTGGAAAACAATGTGCGCAATTTCGACCCGGCCGATGAAAAACGTTTCATCCTGCAGGTGCTCGAACAGAACGTGTACCACTTCCTTTCCTGCCTGAAAACGCTCAACCTGCGCCGCAACCGCATTGAAAAGGAATTGATGAACAGCAGCCGCAACTCCGACCTCAAGCAATTGCTGGCTATAGAAAAAAGCCTGGTGTATTTCGTTAACTCGCTCAATGCTAACGAGTTATTGAAAATGAAGATGAAACGCACCGACTTCCTGCACATCAACGGCGATGAAGACCTGACCGATTTGTTTGAAGACATCATCATCGACAACTCGCAGGCGCTTTCGATGTCGAATGTGTACACCACCATCCTCAACGGCACGATGGATGCCTATTCCAGCATTATTTCCAACAACCTGAACCAGGTCATACACCGCCTTACTGTGGTGACCGTGGTGCTCATGGTGCCGACGTTGATCTCTTCATTTTTTGGAATGAACATCCCGAACGGTGTTCCTAACCACCCCATGGCATTCTACATTACGGTGCTGCTTTCTGCAGTGGTGACGGGGCTGTTGTACTGGTTTATGCAGCGCAAAAAGATGTTGTAAATGATGAAACGTCTCTCCCCTCCTCTGCTCGTCCTTACGTCTTTTGTGGCCGTTAAAGTATTGATCCACCTGTTCACTGCCAATGGATTGGGGTTTCAAAGAGATGAGTTTTTATACCTGGCCCTGGGGCGCCATCTCGACTGGGGCTACTGGTCGAATCCACCGTTTATCGGCTTGGTGGGTTGGTTCACCCAAACATTTCTGGGCGATTCCCTTCTTGCCACCAGGTTTCCTTCCGCACTCGCCGGCGGTGCATTGCTGTGGCTTGCGGGCAGTATGGTGCGGGAACTCGGCGGTGGGCGTTTTGCCCAGTGGATCTGCGGGCTGGCCATGCTGTTCTCTGTAGCCTGGCTGCGCACCTCCTCCATGCTACAGCCGGTACCTTTTGATATTTTGTGCTGGACTTTTCTTTCTTTTTTTACCCTGAAATGGCAAAAAACGGGCGATCAGCGCTGGTGGTGGTGGATTGGAGCAGCAGCAGGCGTCGGTTTTATGATAAAATACACGATGGTGTTCTGGGCCGCCGGATTCTTGTGCGCTTTGCTGCTCACCTCGCAACGCAGGGTATTGCTGACGGCTGCTCCCTGGAAAGCAGCGGGTTTGGCTTTGCTGATTGTTTTGCCCAATCTGCTCTGGCAGTGGCATTACCATTTTCCGGTAAAGTCGCACATGGAAGAACTGGCGCGCGAGCAACTTAGCCATGTGCAGCCCTTGAATTTTCTGGTCGATCAATTGCTGATGCAAGGGCCTGCTGGCGCGCTGATCTGGCTGGCTGGACTGCTTTTTTTGCTGGCGGCGCCGAGTATGAAACCGTATCGATTGCTGGGCCTGTTTTATGTGTCCATTCTGTTGATTTTCCTCGCCCTGAACGGCAAAAGTTATTACACCCTTGGGGCTTATCCGGTGCTTACTGCTGCCGGGGCAGTGTATTGGGAGCGGGCATTGGCGCGCAACTGGTCGAAGGTGGTGTTGTCGCTTGTACTTCTTATTCCGGGTGTATTCTTTTTTCCCACTGGCATCCCGGTATGGCCTGCCGAACGACTATCCGTGTATTTCAAAAACCTGACGAATGCCGGTATAGAGGCTACGCGCTGGGAAGATGGGGAATTGCATGATTTACCGCAGGATTACGCAGATATGCTGGGCTGGGACGAACTGGCGGGCATTGTAGATTCGGCCGTAGCGTTGGCTGGCGACACCCCTTATGTGATTTATGGAGAAAATTACGGGCAAGCAGGCTCTGTCAGCCATCTTCGCCCCGAGCATCGTGCGCATACCTATAGTTTTGCCGACTCCTATCGGCTCTGGGCGCCCGAACACCTGCCCAATGCCCCGAAAGCATTGATTTACATCAACGACGAAATAGGTGATGACGTGAACGGGCTTTTTGCCAGTATCACAAAAGTCGGGGCTATCCGCAACCCGATGGCACGCGAATACGGCACTACAGTGTGGCTATGTCGGGAACCGCGCAGCGATATGAGTGCCTTCTGGGCTGAAAGGGTGCGGTACGTTCAACAGCAGTTTGGGATTCCACCCCGCTGATCTTTTTCCAGGCACAACATTTTTACATTCCTGTCAGGTGCATTAAGAACGCCGCCTGACCTGCTCTGCTGCGCTCTTTCCCGTACCAACACTGGGGAATTCACACCCCGTTTTGTGCCCGATTCCCCAATTGCCTGAATCCTTCTACACATTTTTTAACCAGCCAACACCTCTACCATGAAGAAGTTAGCACTGAGTATCACCACTGCCATTCTCCTGCTGTTTGTAGCACCCGTCGTTCAGGCCGCAACAGGCGTTCCGCCGACCACTTCGTCTTCGGCTCCTGCGCCGGAAGCGGCTCGTGCTGAAGCCCTCAAAACTCGCTTGCATGAAATCAAAAACACCGATAAATCCAACATGAGCGCAGCCGAGAAAAAGCAACTGCGCAAGGAGAAAAAGGCCGTCAAAAAGGAATTGCGTGCAGTCAGCGGAGGCGTTTACATCTCTGCCGGCGCATTGATCGTGATCCTGCTGGTGCTGCTGATTCTCACATAATATTTACGCTACGCTGAGTGTGTATCCGGTAAGTCGGCAACACACTCAGCGCAACGCAAAGCGTTCGCTATCCATCCACCCAAACAAACATTTTCCATGAACAATATTTTCAGAGGCCTCATTGCAGGATACGGCGCCACCAAACTCGGCGGCGGCTGCCTGGGCACAGTACTTGTTTTTATCATTATCTGGGTGCTGCTCGGATATTGCAATTGATCCCGTACACTAAAATTGATTCGGATGACCGTATCCCAACTGGAAGTAAGCAAACTGGGCATTATTCTTGAAAAAACCGACCTCATTTTTGAAAATGCAGGCGTTTTGAACCCCGCTGTCTTACAAGAAGGCAACACTGTGCACGTTTTTTATCGGGCCGTGCGAAAAGGCAATCACTCTACCATCGGCTACTGCCGCCTGGAAGGGCCGATGAACGTTGCAGAGCGCTACGATATGCCTGTCGTATTGCCACAAGGCGAACGCGAAATACACGGCGTGGAAGATCCGCGTATCGTCAAAATTGACGGGCTGTACTATCTCACCTACACCGCTTTCGACGGGGTGAATGTATTCGGCGCTTATGCCACATCGAGTGAGTTGCCATACTTCGAAAAACAGGGAATTCTGACGCCGGTGATAAGTTGTGAAGACTTTATGAGGCTTGCCCAAACCCGATTTCCACTCAATGAAAAGTACCTGCGTTTTAACGGGCATTATAGCCACACTATGAACAAAAACACCCTTTTATGGGATAAAAACGTGGTTTTTTTTCCCCGCAGAATGGGTGGCAAACTTTTTTTCATGCACCGTATAAAGCCGGATATTCAAATCGCTTCGGTTCAGGATACCGATGAATTGACGCCGGCTTTCTGGGAACAATATTTCCTGCATTTCCACGATCACATTGCTCTGGCCCCGCAGCACCGGCACGAGATCAGTTACATCGGAGGCGGTTGCCCGCCCATCGAAACCGAACACGGATGGCTGGTCATTTATCACGGCGTATACGATACGGCTTCGGGGTACAAATACGTGGCCTGTGCCGCTTTACTGGATCTGGAAAATCCGGTCAGGGAAATTGCCCGACTGCCATATGCCCTGTTTAAACCCGAACACCCATGGGAATTGAAAGGAGAGGTAGACAATGTTTGCTTCCCGACAGGAACCTCCCTGTTCGGCGATACCTTGTATATCTATTATGGTGCTGCTGATGAGCGTATAGCCTGTGCTTCCGTGCGTTTGTCTGCGCTTATTTCAGAATTGCTAATCAACAGAAAAGACCATGAATAACGAAATGATCTCCGGTTTTACTGCCACCACCACCCGGGATGTCTTATCGCAGCCGGAGCGTAAACAATCTGTAACACAGCCTCTGGCTCCAATGCCAGAGGTGTTGTTTGTTACCTCCTACCCTCCCCGGGAATGTGGTATCGCCACGTATTCCCAGGACCTGATCAAGGCACTGCGCAGTCAATTTCACCGATCATTTTCCCTTCGTATTTGTGCACTGGAAGCCGGGCAAATGAATTATGAATACCCGGAAGACGTGAAATTTGTGCTGGACACACATGATCCAGCGCAATATCGCACACTGTCGGCCGCGATCAACAAGGACCCGCGCATTCACAGCGTGCTGATCCAGCATGAATTCGGTTTTTTTCACCAGGCTGGAGAAGAGGTGTTTTTACAGTTTTTATACAGTTTGTCCAAACCGGTCGTCGTGGTGTTTCACACTGTGCTGCCTCACCCGCAGGAGAGCCGACGCATGCACATGCGCAGCATCGCAGCGGCTTCGGATGCCGTGATTGTGATGACGGCAAATGCTTCCGATATTCTGCTGGAGCAATATGGCGTTGCCGATGATAAAATCAGGGTCATTCCGCATGGAACGCATCTGGTGCCCCACCTTGACAAAAATGTACTCAAGGAAAAATATGACCTCGCAGGCAAAAAGGTGCTGTCCACCTTCGGTTTGCTCGGTTCGGGGAAAAGCATCGAAACCACCCTCGATGCACTTCCTGCCATCGTATCGAATCATCCGGATGTTGTATTTCTGGTGATCGGCAAAACCCACCCCGGTGTGATAAAAGAGGAAGGCGAGCGGTATCGCGAAATGCTCAAAGCCAGGGTACAAAGCCTGGGACTGGAGCAGAATGTGCGTTTTGTGAACCGCTACCTATCGCTGGAAGAACTACTGGAATATTTACAACTTACTGATATTTACCTCTTTACGTCGAAAGATCCGCACCAGGCCGTGAGCGGCACTTTTTCCTATGCCATGAGTTGCGGATGCCCTATTGTGTCTACACCGATTCCGCATGCAAAGGAAATGTTGAGTCCAGACAACAGCATTGTAATCGATTTTCAACAGTCTGGCCAACTGACCGAAGCCGTCAATCGACTTCTGGGCGACGAGCGCCTGCTTACCGAATTCAGCAACAATATCCTCCAGCGCATCGTACCCACGGCCTGGGAAAATTCGGCCATTGCACATGCCATGCTGATGAGCGAAATCGGGATCATCAATCATTCCAGCGCTGCTTTTCAACTGCAATACCGCATTCCGGATTTCAACCTCGGGCATTTCAATAAAATAACGACGCCCATCGGAATGGTACAGTTTTGCAAGATCAACCAGCCCGATCTTGCTTCCGGATACACCCTCGACGACAATGCCCGCGCCCTGATAGCAGCCTGCATGTACTACGAATTGCATAAAAAGAAGGATGCGCTGGATATGATCCGTACCTACCTCAACTTTGTAGGGTACTGCCAGCAGTCGGATGGCCGCTTTCTCAACTATGTGGATGAAAAGGGCGATTTTACGCCTCAAAACAGTGAAACCAACCTGGAGGACGCCAACGGGCGCGCCATCTGGGCACTTGGTTACGTCATTTCAAGAGGCGCTTTGTTGCCGGCGGATATCACTTCCAGCGCAGAACAAATTATGCAGCAGGCATTTCCGATCCTGCACGGAATCCATTCCACACGTGCTATGGCGTTCATTATCAAAGGCTTGTACTACTGTAATTTGTACAAGGAATCGCAGATGTATACGCACCTTGTCGATCAGTTTGCTACAAGAATGGCTAACATGTATCACCGCGAGTCAGATGCTGAATGGAACTGGTACGAACCCTATCTGACGTATGCCAATGCTGTTTTGCCGGAAGCCATGCTCTGCGCCTGGGTCGTTACGGGCAAAATGGAATACAGACAGGTAGCCAAAAGCAGTTTTGATTTTCTGCATGGGCATATTTTTACAGAAACGGGCATCAAGGCCATTTCCAATAAATCGTGGATGAAGAAAGGGGAACAGCCGGAATTGCACGGCGAACAACCTATAGATATTGCCTACGCTGTTCTGGCACTCTTCACATTCTTTCAGGTATTCCGATCCCAGGAATACGCAGACAAACTGAAGACAGCATTCAACTGGTTTTTGGGACAAAACCACCTGCGCCATATCCTGTATAACCCCTGCACAGGCGGTTGTTATGATGGACTGGAAGCCTCACACGTCAACCTGAACCAGGGCGCCGAATCGACGGTCAGTTATCTGCTGGCCCGATGTACCCTTGAAAAATACGAGCGTTTGTACGGCAGATGAGTGCAGATTTGTGCCTGTTTTGGTCAAAACACAGAATGCCCGGAGGGTAAATAAAAAAATGCCCTACCTTTCGGCAGGACATTGTATTTAAAACTAAAAACTTATTCTCTTATTCTTCTCAACGCTGGATGACCAGCGGCAATGTCTGTTTGTTGGCCTGTACGGCATACACACCGGGCGTCAGATCGCCGAGTGGAATGTGGTACTGTGTCACCGGTTTTTCCCATTTCAACTCTTTCACGGTACGGCCCAGCATGTCTGTAATGACAATATGGGAGAATGATGCATTTTTGCTCAAAAGCGTTGCCTCGCTGTTAGCGGGATTAGGAAAGAGGTTCCAGCCTCCATCTGTAAAGGCTTCGGGGGCTTCCAACACGGCGGTACAATCCGTTTGCACTTCGAGCAGGCAGTTGTCAAAGGCAGTATGTATTGCCTGGCTTACTTCCAATGGACCCAGCGTCTGTTCGTAAAAGGTGGCAGACGGGGTGTAGTCAAAATGGTATGCTACAATAACCTCGTTGACGGCGCCTGGGTTGAGCACAAGAGGCCCCATCGTCATCAGTCCACGACGTTTGCCGGGGGCATTCCCCAAAGCGATTTCCGTACCGGAGTCGATGTTGGCTGCATTTCCAGGGAAAGCATAAGCACCACCGGGCGTTGCCGATCCATCGGGCAAACGGCCTTTCAGCAGGTTGTATAACTCTGAAGGCGACATTCCGGAAGGATCGGGTATAGCAAGCGCGCTTTGAAGACCCAGTTCAACATAAGTAAGGTCGGATACCGGCGATAATGGACCGCGCAGCAGGGTAACACCCACCGCAGGTGTTTTATCTTCCAACACTCCCTCATCATTGGCATCGCCATTGTAGGCATACATCATTTGCGAAGCCGGATATGTGCCGATATAATCGTCCTGATCGTTGCCGATACCAAAATCCGTGTAAATACCTACGTAGCAGGAATCCAGGGGCTCATTACCTCTGTATATGAGTTTGTACCGAACAAAAACAGTTTTGTCCAGCGGCGGCCCATCGAACTGGTACACCTGGGTTTGCAGTTCCAGTGCCATACTTTGCATACCGGAAGGGTGGGTGGTAGCAAGTAGATCATTCGACGCCGTATAGGCCAGTTCCGTCATCGGAAACCAATTCGGGCAGCCTCTGATTTCTATCGCCGGGTATTCGCCCTTGTTCGGATCAAAATGTGCATCTTCTGTCTGGTCGAAGTAGCCGCAAAAAGGTTCGGTATTCAGAGGTAAAAATGCCCCGGCAGTATTGTACTGTTCGAAGAACGCATTGCCTTTACATGGAAATGCATAAATGGAGGCCTGAGGTTGATCTATGACCCCATTATCTGCATAATCGGCCTTATGGTCAGCAACCTGATTGCAGGTGACAGCCCATACATGATTCAGGTTACCCATCGGTTGCCATTCAGGCCCTGACAGTACACCCGGCTGAAAATCTGTCGTATTCAACCGATTGATAGCGCCGCGCAGGTTGCCACCAGGGTCGACACCGGCAATCCATAGGCCGGAACCCTTTATCAGGCTGATTTTAGGCAACTCGGTTCCTACAGGAATAAATTGACCATTTTCAAACATGGTACTGTTCGTACTGATCCCCGCTTTTACATGATTGGCTTGCATGAGATAATTTTGCGCATGCCCGGAAGCCGCTAACAGCAGCAGCAGACAAAAGAGTGTTGCATAGTTTTTCATACAGAAACTTTTTTTGGTTAACACCTTGATAATGTTATGATTAATACTGGACAATCAGCGGAAAAGACAATTGATTGGCCCGTACAGCATACACGCCGGGTGCGAGGTCATCCAGTGTAATATGGTACTCCTGAACAGGCGTGTCCCAACGCATTTCTTTTATCGTGCGGCCCAGCATATCTGTAATCAGCATAGTTGAAAATGTGGCTTGCTTGCTCGATAACGTTGCCGACACGCTGGCAGGATTGGGAAAAAGGTTCCATCCGGTTTCCACGCTCTCTTCCGGGGCTTCCGTCAGTGCATTGCAATCTGTTTCAATATCCAGCAAGCATCCACTAAATGCGTCCTGAATTTTCCTGGCCCCTTGTATCGTCGCAATGGTTTGCTCAAAATAGTTTACGGAAGGGGTGTAGTTATAGAAATACGCGACCACAATTTCCTGCACCGCACCGGGTTTGAGTGCAAACGGCCCCATTGTCATCAATCCCCGGCGTTTTCCGGGAACACTGCCCAGCCCCATCTCCGAATCATCATTCATGGCAGTTGGAGTGCCCGGGAACGAAAATGGACCACCTGGCACAACAGCGCCGTTCGGCAAATGCCCTGTCAGCAGGCTATACAGTTGAATCGGGGTCAGTTCAGATGGATCATTAATGGAAAGCGCGCTTTGAAGGCCCAGTTCTACAATATTTTCATCGGGAGTGAGCACCAGGGGGCGGTGAAGAACGGTCACCCCTACTGCCGGTATCTTTTCTTCAAACCCGTCCTCGTCCAGGTCATCGCCGTTGTAGGCATACATCAGTTGATCTTCGGGGCTTGTACCGATATAGTCATCCTGATCGTTGCCGATTCCAAAATCCGTGTATATGCCTGCATAGCAGGAATCGAGTGTTTCAGAACCGGTATACACCAGTTTGTAGCGCACAAACACGGTTTTTTCAAGTGGTGTTGCATTTACTACAAAAGCCTGGGTATGCACCTCCAATCCCATAGCCTGCAAACCGGAAGGGTGTGGAACCGCCAGTTTATCATTGGACACCGTATATGCCAGTTCCGACATGGGGAAAACCAGTGGGCAGCCTCGAACTTCCATAGCCGGGAATTCGCCCAAATCAGGGTCAAATACGCCATTTCCATTATTGTCTGAAAACCCGCACAGACCATCTTTGGTATTGGGCAATATGGCGCTGTTGGAATTGTATTGCCCGAAAAAAGCATTCCCTTTGCAGGGGAATCCAAAAACGGCAGGTATAGGTTGGTCGACCATCCCATTGTCGGCAAAGTCGGTCTGGTGATCTACGACCTCCATACATTTTGCAGCCCACACATTGTTGAGCGCGGGGCCTGCGGCTTTGGTCCAAAGCGTGCCCGGCTGATAATCAGTGGTACTCAGCAGATTAATCGCCCCGCGCAGGTTGCCACTGGGGGAAATTCCGGCAAACCATAGTCCGGAGCCTTTCAAAAGGGCAATTTCCGGCAAATCCGATTGAAGGGGCATAAATTGCCCGTTTGCGAACATCGTACCGTTGGAACTGATCCCTGCTTTGACAGCATTGGATTGCATCTTGTAGGATTGTGCATGCCCTGTCACGGCTAACAGCAGCAGCAGGCAGAAGAGTGTTGTGTGATTTTTCATACGAGAATACTATTTTGGTTAACACTGTAAAAGAACAGGGCATTCATAGCGACGACAAACCCGCTTTTTGAATAAGTCAGGTTTCCGGCGACATAGTTTTCCCAATCCGTGCCCCCCTGTCCGCATTCAAAAACAAGCACTTGCATATCTATCCTTTTCTAATTTTTGCAAATCCTGTTTTTTTCAAAAAAAAATTATCCACAGGAGTTATCCACAATGTTGATAAAAAGCACATTTTTTCTTAACATTGATAATCAATATTTTATGAAAGTTATCAACATCGTGTGGATAATTAACCTGCAAAATCATCCAAACAGCCTTTACTTTCGCTACCCTGAAAACAAACCTAATACCCCTTCCCGCCTCCGTAAAAGTTCCGACATCATAAACACAGGATTGACACCCGGCCCCAAAGCCGACAGGAAAGTGTCGTCCTTAAATTGTTGTGATACAGGCACTTAATCGAAGCAATTTCTTTCTTCAATCCAATAATACGACAGATAAACGAATCAAATCATGGAACAGAAAACCGCCGGCTACGAGCCCATTCTTGCCGAAAACCCGGACCGTTTTGTTATCCTTCCGATCAACTACGAAGAGATATGGAAGATGTATAAAACCGAGGTGGCTTCCTTCTGGACAGCAGAGGAGGTAGACCTGAACCCAGACCTGGTGGACTGGGAACACAAACTCAACGACGACGAACGCCACTTTATCAAGCACGTCCTCGCCTTTTTCGCCGCATCTGACGGAATTGTCAACGAAAACCTCGTACTCAATTTCATGCGTGAGGTGCAAATTCCGGAAGCGCGCTGCTTCTATGGCTTCCAGATCGCTATCGAGAATATCCACGCAGAGATGTACTCCCTGCTGATCGATACCTATATTAAAGACCCAAAGGAAAAAGACTTCCTGTTCCATGCGCTGCAAAATCTGCCCTGCGTGACCAAAAAAGGTGAATGGGCCCTGCGCTGGATACAGGAAGCGCCCACTTTCGCGCACCGACTCATCGCTTTTGCTGCGGTGGAAGGTATCTTTTTCTCCGGCTCGTTCTGCTCCATTTACTGGCTGAAAAAACGCGGCCTCATGCCAGGCCTCACCTTCAGCAACGAACTCATCAGCCGCGACGAAGGCCTGCACTGCGACTTCGCCTGTCTGCTGTATTCCATGATGCAAAACAAACTCGACCCTAAAGAGATCGAGGCCATTATCACGGAAGCCGTCGAGTTCGAAAAGGAATTCATCACCGACGCCCTGCCTGTGTCGCTCATCGGCATGAACGCCGATATGATGAGCCAGTACATCGAGTTCGTGGCCGACCGCCTGCTCGTGTCGCTCGGCAACCCGAAAGTGTACAACGCCACCAACCCGTTCCCATGGATGGATATGATCTCGATTCAGGGCAAAACCAATTTCTTCGAAAAACGCGTGGGCGACTACCAAAAAGCCGGCGTGATGGGGAAACGGGAAGACCAGGTGTTCAGCATGGAAGCGGACTTCTAAAAGACATTTTAATATCAAACAAACCCATTCACCCATTTACCAAACAAGCACCATTTCACCATGAACCGATCCATTCATCTGGCCTTCCTGCTCGTGCTGCTCGCCGCCTCCGCCGGTGCGCAAACCAGACAGGACAGCCTTGACCTGTTGAAAGACCTGGACACCTATCAACGTGTGTCATTGCGCCTCGACTACGATTCGTTGTTGTACTTCATGCCTCCGGAAACCTTTGATATTGTGACAAAAGAGGACATAGAAGGGCAATTGCGTGCAGCATTTGAAAGCGACAGGATTGCTATTCGATTCGAGTCTTTTAAGTTCAATACAATCCCTTATGTAGGCAAAACCGGCAACCACCTGTACGCCACCGTCCCATACGAGGCGGCCATTACCATGACCCTGGCCGACACCAGCGACGCTGCGACGGTCGGGATGATCCTGATGGCCATGAAAGTGCAGTTTGGTTCGGCCAATGTGACACAACAGCCCGATAAAAGCATGCTGATCAAAACACCCGACAAACAGATGATCGCTGTCAAAAGCCCGGGATACACCTCCTGGAAATTTATCGAGGACAAACGAAAGACGCCCGCGCCCGGCGACGAGGAAATTCAGGAATTTATAGATATGGTGCTGCCCAAAGAAGTGCTGGACGCGACGAGGCAGAAGGAGTGAGGTGGTGAGTAGTGAGTAGTGAGTGGTGAGTAGTGAGTTTGAGAGCCCTGAAAAGGCGTATGCAATAGCGCAGGGCAACGCCCTGTGTATTCGTTCCATCCAATACACAACGCGCCACATTTTTGATTCACCCAATACCACAACGCGCCGCATTTTCAATCCATCCAATACACAACGCGCCACATTTTTGATTCACCCAATACCACAACTTGCTGTATTTTCCATAAAAATTCAAAAACCCCAACAAGCAAGCACACCCACATTCAAAACAAACTATTCGAACAATATCCTATTCATATGATGCAAGTAATCAAACGTTCCGGCCAGCGCGAAGAAGTGTCCTTCGACAAAATCACGGCCCGACTCAGAAAAATGTCCTACGGCCTCGATACAGGCTTTGTCAACATCATCGAAGTATCGAAAAAGGTCATCATGGGCCTGTACGACGGCGTAACGACCGTCGAACTCGACAACCTCGCGGCCGAAACAGCCGCCACCATGGCTACCATTCACCCCGACTATGCCCTGCTGGCAGCCCGCATCGCTGTGAGCAACCTGCACAAGGAAACGGACAAGTCGTTTTCCAAAACCATGGAAGCGCTGTACCACTACGTCGACCCGAAAACCGGCGAACGCGC
>JAEUUT010000201.1 GCA_016787415.1 Saprospiraceae bacterium
TTGTCATCGCGGTATTTGAGCGACAGGTCGTCGTTGACAGATGCTTTCGACAGATCGGCTTTGCTGTTGCTCAGGTCGGCCAGTCCGTATTGCACCCGTGCGCTGAGGTACAGTGCTTTGCCGAGGTAGTACGACACACCGCCAACGAGGCCATAGTCGAACGAGTTGTACAGGCTGCCGCGGTCTTCCGTGTAGTCGTAGTAGGCGCCCTGGGTTTTGGACACGTCGAATTTGGCAGCATCTACCTGTACGCTGACAGTTTCTGTGCCATCACCTTCGCCGGGATCGTCGCGGCGGTAGTTGTGCGACAGGTTTACTTTCAGTTCGGCTACTGGGTTGTTGGGCGGAACAACGGAAATGGCATTGGAATAAGTGAGCGCGCCTTCGCCGGTCGATTGCAGCAGCAGGGCGCCGTACACACCGCCTGAAAATTCAAAATCGCCCAATCGCCCGTATGCCATGATCGGAATATCCAGGTAGGAATTGGTGATATTGATGAGGTATTTGGCGTTTCCGGTGGTAAATTTGGTGGTGGTACTATTGCGGAAAAACTTGTAGGAAGGGCCGTCGTAGATGTATTTCGCTCCTTTTTTAGAGTACATCAGTTCGCCACGTACGCCAAAATGATCCGTTACCGGGTAACCCAGCGTAATTCCGATTTGAAAACCGGTTGCATTATTCCAGGTTTCCAGGTCGGCGCCATTCGCGCCCAGTTCGGATTCGCCTTTTATGGTCGCGAAATTCAGACCTGTTTTAAAACCATAGCGCAACTGCGCCTGCATAGTCAGAGAAGCAAACGCCAGGAACAGGGTAAAAACGCATTTTAATTTCATAGTCAAGGTGTTGTGTATAATGGTAGATCAAAGATGGGGCAAAAGTACACTGAAACACGGATTGCGCGGATATGGATGCGGATTACACGGATTTTGCGTAGATTGTACGGATTTTATGGGATTGATGGTGATTGCACAAATATGGATGTAATTTTGCACCCGATTCAGGTTACACCCTGTGTAATCTACACAAAATCCGTGTAATCCGTATCCTTATCTGTGCAATCCGTGTTTCAATCCGTGTTTCCTAACGTTCCAACCGCCATTTTGCTGCCCTCTAAAATGTCGGCTTTATTCATAACTCAAAACTAAATTAACTCTCTCACCCTCTCACCCTCTCACCTCTCACCTCTCACCTCTCACCTCTATGAACGAATGGCCGCTCTGGGAAGTATTTATCCGTTCCAAACAAGGTCTTAGCCACAAACACGTTGGCAGCCTGCATGCAGCGGATGCACAAATGGCAATTGAAAATGCCCGCGATGTGTACACCCGTCGAAATGAAGGCGTCAGCATCTGGGTCGTCGAATCGGTACATATCCACGCTTCTACAGAAGATGCGGAGGCTTTTTTCGATCCTGCCAATGATAAGGTATATCGGCACCCCACTTTTTATGACCTGCCGGATGCGGTAAAACATATGTAAGTCCTGAGTCGTAAGTCCTCAGTCCTCAGTCCGTAGAGTACGCCTGCTTACTCTTGGATATGCCTTTTGCTAAAAGCCGAAGGTAATCAGGTGGATTCTACGGACTCAGGACTTACGACTCAGGACTCAGGACTTTTTTATCATGAAAAATCTTCATTTTCAATATCTTCTGCAATTATCTGACAATGCCCTGGTGCTTTCCCAGCGCCTTGGCGAGTGGTGCGGGCATGGCCCGGTGCTCGAACAGGACATTGCACTGACGAATATCGCGCTCGACCTGCTGGGGCAGGCGCGTATGTTGCTTACTCATGCCGGCGAAGTGGAAGGACAGGGACGCAGCGAGGATGCGCTGGCCTATTTCCGTTCGGAACAACAATTCCGGAATGTGCTGCTGGTCGAACAGCCCAATACCGACTGGGCGTTTACCATTGCACGGCAGTTCTTTTTCGATACCTGGCACTACTACCATTATCAGGCATTGCTCCAAAGCAAAGACGAGCAACTGGCGGCGATAGCCGAAAAATCACTCAAAGAAGTGACCTATCACCTGCGCTTTTCATCCGAGTGGATGCTGCGCCTGGGCGATGGCACCGAATTGAGCCATCAGAAAATTCAAAAGGCGGTGGATGAACTCTGGTCATTTACCGGTGAACTGACCACGCCTTCTGCTGCCGACGAATGGGCGGCAATGTCAGGTGTTGGCTACGATCTGCACACTATCAAACCTTTGTGGCAGAAAAAAGTAAACGATGTGCTGGAAGAGGCCACGCTGAAAATGCCGGCCGAAGGCTGGATGCAAAAAGGCGGGAAAACCGGCGTCCACACAGAATACCTGGGGTATATGCTGGCAGAGATGCAGCATTTGCAGCGGACGTATCCGGGGAATGAGTGGTGAGGGGGAATCTGGCTGAACAGGATTTTCGGGATTAAAATGATTAGAAGGATTCCCACCGAGATGTCAAAATTGAATTCTAATTTTTTTTAATTTTGACATCTCGGTGGGAATCCTTCTAATCATTTTAATCCTAAAAATCCTATTCAGCCTGTATCCTACAGCCCAAACAACGACTTGCCCAAATACGTGGCCGCATCGCCCAGTTCCTCTTCGATACGGAGCAACTGATTGTATTTGGCGATCCGGTCAGAGCGGGAAGCCGAGCCTGTTTTGATTTGTCCGGCATTGAGTGCAACGGCCAGGTCGGCGATGGTAGTATCTTCCGTTTCACCAGAGCGGTGGCTGATGACCGATGTGTAGGCGTGGCGGGTAGCCAGTTGTACGGATTCGATGGTTTCGGTCAGCGAACCGATCTGATTTACTTTAATCAGGATGGAGTTGGCCACTTTTTCGTCGATACCGCGTTGCAGGCGTTCCACATTGGTTACGAACAGGTCGTCGCCCACAAGTTGGATGCGGTGGCCGAGTGTTTCGGTCTGCAATTTCCAGCCAGCCCAGTCATCTTCTGCAAAACCGTCTTCAATGGAGCAAATCGGGTAGCGGTTGCACCAGTCTTTCCAGAATGCCACCATGTCTTTGGAAGAGTAGCGGTCGCCGCTGGATTTTTTGAACACGTACTCACCTTTGTCGGCGTCGTAAAATTCGGAAGCCGCAGCATCCAGCGCGATGACGATATCTTCCAGCGGACGGTAGCCTGCTTTTTCGATGGCGGTCATCACCATTTGAATGGCTTCTTCGTTGTTTTTGATGCCTGGCGCGAAACCACCTTCATCGCCTACATTGGTAGCGTAGCCTTTACTTTTCAGTACACTTTTCAGGTTGTGGAAAATTTCCACGCCCATGCGCAGGCCTTCGCGGAACGAACTGGCACCGACTGGCATGATCATAAACTCTTGAAAATCAATGCCATTGTCGGCATGTGCGCCGCCATTCAGGATGTTCATCATCGGCACAGGCAGCACGTGGGCGTTCACGCCGCCCAGGTAGCGGTACAGCGGCTGCCCCAGTTCCTCTGCTGCTGCGCGGGCGATGGCCAGGCTGACAGCGAGGATGGCATTGGCGCCGAGTTTGCTCTTATTGCGCGTGCCGTCGAGGTCAATCATCAGGCGGTCGAGTTTGATCTGCTCGGTTACTTCCTGTCCGATCAACTCTTCGCGGATTTGTTTTTCCACATTCTTTACGGCTTGCTGTACGCCTTTTCCGAGGTAACGGTTGGCGTCGCCGTCGCGTAATTCAACTGCCTCGTGTGCGCCGGTGCTGGCGCCACTTGGCACGGCTGCACGACCCATAAAACCAGTTTCCGTCCATACCTCAGCCTCGATAGTAGGATTTCCCCGGCTGTCGAGAATTTCACGAGCAATTACTTCACGGATTGCACTCATTGTTTGTATTGTTTATTTTTAGAAAAATCGTTTTTAACTTAAATGTTGATGAGGGTTGATGAATGTTGATGAGGGTTGATAGTTCGCCACTCGATGAGTGAAAATGTTGTCTTTACCGAGTGGCCAATTATCAACCCTCATCAACATTCATCAACCTTTATCAACCCCTCCTCCTCACTTATATCTTCTCCGAATCAGCCGCACAAAGTGTTTGGCTTCTTCCACACGTTTTTTATCGAGCCAGCCGTATCGGATCACACAGTTATCGATGAGGTAGTTTTTAGCCTCCGAAAAATGGGTGAATCCGTTCAGGGTGGCAATAGCGGCCTCAAACGCCTGTCCGTCGCCGGCAAACAGTTCGCGGGTCAGCAACAGACGGTCGTTGAGTGCAATGGCTTTTTTCAAATCAGCAATAGGCAGTTCGGACAGTTTGTCCGACAATTCCTTGGCCTGGCGTTCTTCAAACAGCACTTCCATGCCTGTAGGAATGGGTTCGGTGCTTTGCGATGATACGACGGGTTGGGGTTGGGGTTCTACCACGACGGGCGGTGCTGCCGGAGCCGGAGTTTCTTCTACCACGGGCGGCGGTGGCGGCGGTGCTGCCTGCTCATAAACCGGCGGTGGTGGCGGCGGAGGAGGTGGTGGAGGTGGAGCCTGCACCACTGGCTGGGCAGATGCAGGCACCGGTGGTTCGTCGATCACGACCGGTTTGGACACGACGGGTTTGCGAACCGGCGCGGGCTCTATTTTGGGAGGCGCAACTACGGTATCGCTTAGAATGGCATCGTACAACTCGCGCACATAGGATGCCATAATATCGACATCAATGCGGGCAATATTGTCCGGGTCTTTGCTCATACGTACGTATTCGCGGCTCAGTTTGTCGAGGTAAATTTTCGTTTTATGTAAATCCATTTGTCAGAGGAGGGTAGTTCTGTCTATTTTCACCGGCGAATTTCAAGAATTACTGCCATAAATCCCTGTTCTTATTTTGTTTTTTATTTTAAAGTGCTGATAATCAGGTTTTTAAAATGCAAAATAAAATTAGGCAGCGCCTAAATGCACGTTTGCCATGTTTCTCGAACCACATTTTAAAGGTCAGCGCAGCGGCTGGATCGAAGTTGTCTGCGGATGTATGTTTTCCGGAAAAACCGAAGAACTCATCCGCCGCCTGAAACGGGCGAAAATTGCTGAAATGCGCGTGGAGGTGTTCAAGCCTCGCATCGATACCCGCTACGATGAGGTGTCGATTGTGTCGCACGACACCACGTCTGTGTTGGCTATTCCAGTAGATCATTCCTCCAAACTGCTCAAAATCAGCGAAGATGTCACCGTCGTAGGTATCGACGAGGCCCAGTTTTTCGATGATGAACTCCCCGAAGTGTGCCAGCAACTGGCCCTGCGCGGGGTGCGCGTCATTGCTGCCGGACTGGATATGGATTACCGGGGAATACCATTCGGCCCTATGCCCGCCTTGCTGGCTACGGCTGAGTATGTAACCAAAGTTCACGCTATTTGCGTGCATTGCGGCAACCTGGCCACCCATTCCTACCGACTGGCGGAGGGCGATTCCGTCGTGTTGCTGGGCGAAAAAGAACAGTACGAACCGCGTTGCAGGTCGTGCTACCACCAGGGGAATATCTTGCGTTTGAAATAAGATGCTTTCAGATATGTTTTCTGTTTCATAAAACCCCCGTTCTGTTATGAAATATTCCCTGCTTGCGCTATTGCTGTCCGCTCGCCTGCTACAGGCGCAGGATGCCTACCATGTTTACCTCGATACTTTTTTGCAAAACAATTACGGGTTGCCTTCGCCCCAGCAGTGGGTGCTGCCCAATACGGAAACGGCTACGCTGGCAGGGGCGATCAACTATGGCGGCGCTACCAGTAATATCAGCGTTTCCGGACAGCCTTTCACGCAGGCCCGGCGGCGGGTGGTTACCCAGCAGGCCAACCCCTGGGATGCAGGGCATTTGTACGTCAGTTCGGCGGGTATCGCTTCGGGTGATAAGTGTGTGATAATGATCTGGTTGCGCAGCGAAGGCGCCGACGGGAAGGTGAGTATTTTTGCAGAAAACAACGTCACCTATTTCAAAGAGGCATTCGCAACGGTCAACGTCAAACAAACATGGCACTTGTATGCCGTACCGTTTCAGTCGCAGGCCGCCTATGCCGCTGGTGCGCTCAACATCGGCCTTCACCTGGCTTTCAACAACCAAACCATAGAAGTAGGCGGCGCGGCCTGCCTGAACTACAAAAACACGGTGTTTTTCAGTCAATTGCCCGTGTTCCTGCAAAATGATTCGTACCCCGGGCTGGAACCCGATGCACCCTGGCGTGCCGAAGCGGTTGCCAGCATCGAACAAATCAGAAAAGCAAACCTGACGGTTCAGGTGAAAAAAATAACGGGCGAGCCTGCTCCGAATGCGTTGGTGAAGGTGGAAATGTTGCAGCATGATTTCAAGTTTGGTACAGCCGTTATCAGCAGCAAGTTCAATGGCGGCGCCGATTATGACTCCACGTATGAACACAAACTGCTCGACCTCGATGGGCATGGGCACGGGTTCAACGAAGTGGTGTTTGAAAATGACCTGAAATGGCCTGGCTGGGAACAACACTGGTACAGCAGCCAGCCTGAAATTGCCGACGATGTACAATGGCTGCACGAACACGGTATCAGCGTACGCGGCCACAACCTGGTATGGCCCGGCTGGAACTATTCACCTCCCGATATAAATGCCAGTGCTTCTGCGGCTTATATCAAAACCCGCATGCGGGCGCACATCGAAGATATACTCACGTACCCGGGTATTGGTGATAAAATGATCGACTGGGATGTGCTCAATGAAATCACGACCAACAACGACTACGCCAATCACTTTGCCGGTACGCCTGGTTACACCACTGGCCGCGAACTGTACCCGGAAATATTCAAACAGGCCGATTCGCTGGCCTCAGGCCCTAAATGGTACCTCAACGATTATGTAGCCATCGAACAGGGCGACTCGCCTTCCAACGGCATCGCTGCCTGGCGCAGCCGCATCGATGAATTGCTGGCTGCCGGCGCCCCGCTCGACGGACTGGGTTTTCAGGGGCATTTTTCTGCATCGCCTACAGGTATTCCACGTGTAAAGGAAATTTATGACGAGTTCTGGAATGTTTATGGCCTGGAAGCCAAAGTGACGGAATATGACATCGATAAACTGGTGCCCGCCCAAACGCAGGCAGCATATATGCGCGATATTTTAACCATCACATTTGCCCATCCCAGTATGAAAGGTTTTCTGATGTGGGGTTTCTGGGATGGCGCGCACTGGACGGCAAATGCGCCCATTTTCCGCGAAGACTGGTCGCTGAAACCCAGTGGAGAGGCATTTGTCTCTCGTGTTTTTGAAGACTGGTGGACCAATGAAGTGGGCCTCTCGGATGCTCAGGGCGAGCATTTCGTACGTGGATACAAAGGGTATTACAAAGTGAGCGTGGAATGCGAAAATGGCGGAGAGGATGTCAGATACCTGTGGCTGCTCAACGACACTACCCTGGTTTTCGACAACGTATGCCTGGTGGCCACGCAGGAGCCCCAGCAAACATTCAAACTACAGGTGTCGCCCACGCTTGCAAGCGATGTGGTGGACATCAATTGGGAACACGCCGGAGCGTCTGTTCCCGTTGTGCTTCAACTGACTGATATTTTTGGTCAGGTGCTGGAAGAACAAAAATTGCCTGCTACCACCCTACAACACTCGTTTCAGGTACAAAACCGAGCTCCGGGCGTGTATTTTGTTACAATCGAGGGCGGCGGAAGGCGTGAGACGGTGCGTATTGTGGTGCCTTGAGGTGGTTTGGAGTGGAAACGAATACCCGGTACGGTATGATGTTTTGGGGAACGAATACCCAGGGCGTTGCCCTGGGCTATTGTATACGCCCCTTCAGGGCTATATTGTGGTGCATTATTACAGATTACTTTATAGCGAAGCGGTCAACTCTACGATCTCTCACTCTCTCACCTCTCACCTCTCACCTCTCACCTCTCACCTCTCTTTAGCCCTGGGCTATTGTATACGCCCTTTCAGGGCTATGTTGTGACAATAAAGTGCTAATATTAATTTTTTAATGACTATCCGGCTATTGTACCCCAGCCAGGAGCAGCGTGTCATCCTGAACGCAGTGAAGGATCCCTGTAACCATTGGCGGCTCCCGATTACAGGGATCCTTCACTGCGTTCAGGATGACACGCTGCTCCTGGCTGGGGTACAATAGCCGGATAGTCATTAA
>JAEUUT010000027.1 GCA_016787415.1 Saprospiraceae bacterium
CAGCGATCCAAGAAGGAGCAACTGTGCCAGCAGAAACAGGTATGTCAATTTTTTCATGGTCGATATATTGAAATTGGGGGCTGCCGCAAATGTGTCAGCCTCAAATGTTTATTTTTTGCGTTGTGCAAACAGCCATTCGAGTACAGCCGGATTGTAGTAGGTAATGTCCCAGATGTTGTGCCCGAAAGTGGAGTACTCTGTGTATTTCACCCGGCTTCCCGCTTTTTTGAGGGCATCTACAATCTGCCAGTCGTATTTGGGGTAAACGGCATCGTCGAGGCGACCGTGAAATGCCCAAATGGGGATATTTTTGATTTTGTAGGCAAATGCGGGATCAGCGCCGCCACACACCGGCACGCCTGCAGAAAACAGATCGGGGCGGCGCATCATCAAGTCGTATGTACCGTAGCCGCCCATGCTCAGGCCGGTGATGTAGATTCTTTTCCGGTCGATGGAGGGGTTTTCTTTCAACATTTTATCTACCAGTTCGATCACCATTTTGCCTGCCGGGCTGTAAGTAGAATCGTTGAATACCACCTTTTCCCAGTCGCGGGTCACGCCTCCCCACACTTCTTCGGGCGGGCATTGCGGTACGAGAAGGTAGCAGGGATGTTTGTCGCGCATATTCTTTTCGCAGAAAGCGTGTACGCCGTTGCGCATCTGTTCGGTGTTGCCGGTGCCGCGTTCGCCGGAACCATGCAGAAAAATGACCAGCGGGTATTTCTGAGCAGTTGTTTTTTTATCGGGTTCCATCAACTGATACAGCAGTTGTTTGCCGTCGGCGCCATCGTAGGTCAGTCGGCGGAAAAAACTATTGGGCTCTACCGGCACATCCTTGTTGGGCCGGGCTTTCTGGCCGTCGGCAAACACAACGCCTTTGAGCGCATTGGCGGCCTCGGGGCTATCAATCCAGCCACCTTTGAATCCTGCGCGTTTCAGCCCTTGAACGATGTAAGGATTTTTTTTCAGCAGGTTCCAGATCAGGCCGGAGCGATAGTTTTCTATCATCAGCACGATGGGCCCCTGATCGATGCCGAGATAATCGCGGTCAACCCAGAAAGGATAACTTTTTTGCGCATTGGGAGAGCGGCTCAGATCGGTGAAGGTTTCGTTGTAGCCATCAAAAAAGCCATAGAGGCCCACAGGCCAGCGATTCCAGAGGTGTTCGGCCAGCGGCAACACATATTCGGGCGCAAAAGGCATGGAAGCAAGCGCCGCCGTCGGGGCAATGGTGCCATCGTCTTCCTGATAATCGATGGCTGCGCCGCGTGCGCCATAACCCGGTGCAAAGATGCGCTGCCCGTTGTGTTCCATTTCCGCATCGGGGCCGTCGCCGGCGGTGAGACCCCATACTTTTTCACCATAACCTTTGAATTTCAGGGGATTATCGATGCAATATTGCCGATTGGCAAGGGTGGCACGGCGACTGTTTTCGAAGTAGTCGATGCCCATTTTTTTCATATAGGGGTCTTGTATTCCTTTAAAATCGATCCAGCACTGGCTGTATTGATGCCCGAACAAAGGACCGAAGTTGACCATATCCTGACCTTTAAAAGTAGCGCGGAAATAGGGCTTGCACCACGATTCCCAGGCATCGGCCGGAATGGGGTGCGTAGGGGAGCCCAGCGCCATCACCACCAGCAACATGGCTTCGTTGTAACCGCGCCAGTCGGCGGGCAGGAAACCCCGTTCGGGAAACCAGCCCATGCTCAGGCGGTGGTGTTCGTTCATGTACCAGTCGAATTCGACGCGGCGGAATAAAAAATCGGCATTTTCGCGGATGGCCTTTTCTACAGGTTCATCGTGGTCGAAGTAACTCATGCAGGAGAGCACCCCGGCCATCAGCAGGCCGGTGTCGATGCTCGATAATTCTACATTTTTGAAACGAAGGGCTTTTTGATTGTCGAGAAAGTGGTAAAACCAGCCTTTGTAGCCGGCTGTGCCGCTGGGCTGTGGGCCCTGTGGCAAATTTTTTAATACTTCGAGGGTTTTCAACACCCGTTCGGCAGCCTGTGCCCGGGTAATCCAGCCATGTTCTGCTCCTACCAGATAGGCAGACAGTCCAAAGCCGGTGGCTGCGACGCTCGAAAAATCGACCCGGGGATACCGATCCGGAACCTGAAAATTGACCGGATTAGCCAGTTCCCAGAAAAAAAGGAAGTTCCGGCGTTGCAGTTCGTCCAGAGAAAACGGGCCGTTTGATGTACTAATTGGAGCCGGGGCAGACGAGGTTTGTTGTGATTGCAACCCGATAAGAGGCAGTGTGCAGAGCCATATCAATAACAAATAACGCAGCATCAAAGGAGAGTGTGGGATGAAAAAATCGATACAGATTCAGCCGTGCAGGGAAAAAGGAAGGGGCATCACGAAGCAACTAAATGGTGGCACGCCCCGAAAGGCGTGCCACCGCACATGCAATTATTGTTTGATGAATTTCGCGTTGCCTATCAGCACACCTTTCTGGTTGTATCCAGCCAGCATGTACACGCCTGCAGGCAAGGATTCAACATTGATGTTGGCGCGCAAATCGAGGTTCATGCTATGGGTCATCACTATCTGTCCGAATGCATTGCGTACTTCCAGGCGCTCAATATCGCGGAAGTTTTCAACACTCAGAACAGTGCTAACCGGGTTCGGAGAAATCTTCATCGGCTCTACCGGCAGCGGGTGCCAGGTACCTACGATGCCGCACTGACCATCGCCGATCGAAATGTCGTCGAAGTAAGAAATCACATTGGAAGTGCCATTACCAGGGCCTTTCCAGTCGAAGAAGATCGTAAAGCGGTAGTATTTCGCGTTGTCAGGCGCCGTAGCAAAGTTGTGGAAGGTGCTTTCCCACTGATTGGTTACGGTATTGGCAAACGGAATTTCTGTAGCAGGCAGGTTGAGACCTGATTTGTCGTATTCCACTTTCAGTACGAAGGTATCCAGGTGGTCCATGTAAATTTTGGCGCGCATTTCCTTGATGCCTTTGAAGTCGATAGGAGCGTCCAGATCGGTATAGAAACCCGTGAAGTTGCCGCCGTCAGCCGGTTTTACGAATTTACCCACTTTGGAAGACGTATTTACAGCATCCGGATCAGGGTTGTCTACCACTTCAAACGGCTGGTTGTAAGAACCCTGGTCGAAGTAGTTGAATGCTGTGATCGTAGTGGCCGGTGTTTCAAAGTCGAGGATACAGCCATTGTAACCTTGGCGTTTCCATTCGATTTCGTCGACGTAGTACGTGCCGCCGCCTGCTTCGTTGGTTACGTTGAAGAAGATCACCAACTGCGTGCCATTGCTGTAACCGCCAGGAGGGTTGCTGAAGTCGATCAGGAAAGTGGTCCATTTATTGGCACCATTAGCCGGAACAGTATCGAACACTTCGAACTGGCCCTGACCGCCCTGCAATTTGAACAGGAACGGAACATTGCCTGCTGGCGACCAAATTTTCACTTGTAATTGGTTGAACACGCTCAGGTCAGGAGGAGAAGTCAACTGGAAACCGATACCAGCATAAGCGCCTGGCGGGTCGTTGTATTCACCTACTTTGATCGTCGGGTTGTCGTTGTTGATATGCGGGTTGTTGACTGCTTCGAGATCGTCAGCGCCGTAGAATACATTCACGTAGTTACGTTGGCATTCGAAGTTATCTACAATGTTCGTGTTGGGTTCTACATCCAGGCAAGGATCGGTAGTAGTCAGACCCTGACGCAGGTTGTCGATGCACCAGGATTGGCCTACTGCAACGGTACCTGGATCAAACAGAATGCGAATTTCCTGGAAGTCGGTAGTTGCATTGAAGGCAGAGAAGTCGAAGGAGAGTGTTTCCCATTCGCCCGGCGTCTGCACTTTTGCGGTGGCTTCCTGGCTGCCAGTAGTAGCCGAGACCAGTTGGAAGGTAACCTGTGTCTGGCCTGCTACGGCGGCGGTTGGGCTGAGGACGTCGAGGTTGAACTGTGGGAAGAGGCTTAGATCAAACGCATTGACGGAAAGAATTTGCAGGGTCGACAAGTTGGAGGCGCCTTTGGAGTAGCAACCTACTTTGGTGGAATTATTCACACCACCCGGATTCGGGTTGTCTGTCGGGCCGCTGAAATTACCATGCAATGTGTTTTGCAGATCAAGCGGCAACCAGCCCAGGTTCAGTTCTGTGCCCTGGAAATCTTCTATGGGCGCCAGTTCCGTCGGAGCCGACATCTTGATATTGTCGACATAGTACACATCACCGGCTTCGCCATTGGCGCCCGCGCCAAAGAACAACACGAGGCGCTTGTCGCCCAGACCCGCGCGGCTACTGAAGTCGGCCGTGTAGGTTACCCAGGTGTTTGCTTCCTCGATGGGCAGCCACTGTTCCTTGTTACCGTTCGGGCCTTCGATTTTCAGCAACATATTGCCGGTTCTCGGCGCCCATACTTGTACGCTGAACTGATTGCGCACGCTCAGGTCGATGGGATCTTCATAGTCGATTACCAAGGCAGCATACTCGGTGCCATTGCCGACCGGGCGATTCCACTGGCCTACTTTTTTGGAGGCGTTGTCGCCATCTACATCCGGGTTGGATACTACCAGCAGGCTATCCCAACCAACACTGTAAACAGCATTGCGATTGCAATCGAAATCGTCGATCACATCCGGATCCGGATCAGTGTCGGGGCACTGATCGGGTACTGCGTAAATGTTGTCGATGTAGTACGTGGCCGTACTGCCTGCGGTGCCTGGAGAGAAGGCAATCAGGAATTTTGTGATCGTGGTGAAATCTGCAGAGGCAGAGAAATCCACGGTGTATTCCTGCCACTCATTGGCAACGGCTACGTTCAATACTTTTTCCTGGAATTCGCCCGCGCCTTCGATTTTGAACAATACTTTAGTCGGTTCCGGCGCCCAGAGGTGGAAACGGAACTGATTGAAGTTGCTCAAATCAAGCGGTGCAGCCAAGGTGCCAAACGCAAAGTTGTAATCAGCGCCAGGGTTGTTGGTAAACGAGGCAACGGTTGCAGAACTGTTCACCTGATTGGGGTCAGGGTTGGGCAATGTACCATTGTACGTTCCGTTCAGGCTGATCCAGTTGATACCGGATGGCGTTTCAAAATCTTCAAACGTACGCTGGGCTTTTACAGCACGGATATCGTCGTAGAAGAATGTGCTGGCATCAAACACAAATGAATTAAACGAAATTACGATGCGGTTGAGCGAAGTGGCATTGGCGCCGCCCGACAGGTCGAAGGTGTACTCTACCCACTGATTGGCAGCCGTGATGTCGACAAATTTTTCAACAGCCGCACCGCCGCCGACGGTTTCCAGTTTGAACAGGATTTTACCTGTGGCTACAGGCGACCACACTTTCATTTTAAACTGATTGAATTCTGAAATATCAACCGCTGATGGCAAATTGGCGAGGTTGAAACAGAAATCAAAGGTGTTGACGTTGGTGTACGAACCGACTGTGGCAGAACCGTTGACCGCGTCAGGGCTTGGGTTTGGCACAGTACCGTTGTAGACACCGTTCAGGCCTGTCCAGGTTAGTCCGGAACCGCCTTCAAAGTCTTCATAAACGACCTGAGCGGATAAACCGAAGCAACTGATGAGGGCCATCAAGGTAGCGAGGAATTGCTTTTTCATGCTTGCTCCATTAGAATGGTTAGTGAAAAAAATTGGTTGGTAA
>JAEUUT010000227.1 GCA_016787415.1 Saprospiraceae bacterium
GTTGTTTATGAAACATTCCAAACATACCCAACTTGCACGCCCGGCTCTTGGCCGGTTCGGTCGCAATGAATGGGCCATTGTGGGTACGCATTGCAGTGCCATCCGCACTTTGTCGGGCCAGTTAATTGCAGCCCTGAGCCCCAAGTTTCGCTGTGCCTGCGTCGATGCCGACCATACCGAAGAAACCGTACTGCCAGGCATGCTGGCTTCCGGCGCTGGGGTAGAATACACCGATGCCATCGGCAGCCACCGACTGCTAGTGTATGCGAACTGGAACCAGCACCAGTTCAGGCAGGTGTTCAATGAGGCCGACCTGACTCTGGTAAACGGAAATCACCACGAAGCAGCGCGTCAGATCGTTGTCATCGACCCTGCCAAGGAAAACTCCCTGCGCAAACGGCTCGCCCAACTCAGCGATGTGCGCCTTATTCTGCTGACGGATGGTGCGGTGCCTCCTTTTGGTTTTCTTGCCGAAGCACTTCCGCATTGGCATGATATACCACAACTACTATTGAGCGATACGGCAGGAATCCTCGCATTTTTTGAAAAGGAAATGCAACAAGCCATCCCGGCTGTTAATGGCCTGGTGCTCGCCGGAGGACAAAGCCTGCGCATGGGCCGCGACAAAGGCGCGATGGACTGGCACGGCAAGCCGCAACGAGAATACATGGCAGACATGCTGGCGCCGCTTTGTGCTGAAACGTTTATTTCGTGCCGCGCCGGACAAGAATCGGAACTCCAAAGCGCATACCCGGCCTTGCCTGATACCTTTTCCGACCTTGGCCCGTATGGCGCCATCCTTTCTGCTTTTCGGAAGGCGCCTGATCGCGCGTGGCTGGTGGTGGCCTGCGACCTGCCTTTGCTCGATGCTGAAACACTGCAATTTTTACTGAAAAATCGACAAGTCAGGCATACCGCTACCGCTTTTGAAAGTCCGTTCGACCAGATGCCCGAACCGCTCATTACCATTTGGGAACCAAAGAGTTATGCCGTCTTGCTTGCTTTTTTGGCGCAGGGTTATTCCTGCCCCCGCAAAGTGTTGCTCAACTCGGACGCGCATATCCTGAAAGCCCCATCGCCGGAAAAACTCACCAATGTGAATACGCCGGAAGAAGCCGAGCAAATACGAATTCAGACGGGCTTATAAATCTGGTTTTACATGAAGATCAAAATTCTAACATTCGGTATCGCCCGGGAAATCTGCGGCGGCTCCAGCATTCAAGCGGATGTGCCCGAGGGAACAACGGCGGCAGCGCTGAAGCATCATTTAGCCCAACAATTTCCGCGCCTCGCGGGCCTTGCATCCTTTTTACTGGCTGTCAATGAGGAATTTGCAGCAGACGACACCCTTATTCATCCGGGCGACGAGGTAGCCATTATTCCACCCGTGAGCGGGGGTTAACCCATCAGCACAATTTGCCATGAACCTGTTTTTAAAATTGTCCGATACACCGCTGGATATCCATTCCTGCATTCGGGAAGTGGAAAGTCCATCCTGTGGCGGCATCGACGTATTTATCGGAACTGTGCGCGATGCTACGCAGGGCAAACGTGTGCTGCGCCTCGAATTTGAGGCCTATGAAAAAATGGCGCTCAAGGAAATGCGCCACATCGCCGAAAAGGCATTCGAACGCTGGCCCCTGCAGGCATTTTCCATGCACCACCGCACCGGCGTGCTGGCAGTAGGCGAAGTAGCGGTCATTATTGCCGTTTCTGCCGCCCATCGCGCTGCTGCTTTCGATGCCTGCCGTTTTGCCATCGACACACTCAAAGAAAGCGTTCCTATCTGGAAAAAGGAAGTTTTTGAAGACGGGGAAGTTTGGGTAGCGGCCCATCCCTGATTCCTTCTCGTGTCAAAATGGCACCCTCTCTACCTTGGCACGTTTCTCGCCAGTATCTTTTTGAAAAAACCTCCTGCCCTTTCGCAATACATTCCGCACAAACGGGGTGTTTCCTTTCATTTTTAATGATAATAAGTATGCTTAGTTTTCTTGCAACGGAAGGCAGTGCGCCCGGCGCAGGCGCAGAGGAAAAACGGCGTGTAGCCGATGAGGACATGAACCTGCTGGATGCCTATTCGCAAACGGTCGTTCGGGTAGCGCAACGCGTGAGCAATGCCGTAGCGCATTTGAAAGTACAAAAACCACCTACTCCAAACCAGCGTGGCCGCCAAACGCCGCCAAACCAGCAAGCGGGTGGCACGGGAAGTGGATTCCTGATCAGCACCGATGGATACATGGTGACCAACAGCCATGTCGTAAATGGCGCCACGCACATTGAAGCCAGTCTCC
Source organism: Saprospiraceae bacterium (assembly GCA_016787415.1). Classification (GTDB taxonomy): domain Bacteria; phylum Bacteroidota; class Bacteroidia; order Chitinophagales; family Saprospiraceae; genus M3007. Next base: position 2,292 of record JAEUUT010000227.1, read on the forward strand.
CCGATGGCCGCGCATTTCAGGCGCGAGTGGTGGGCGACGACCCTGCTACAGATATTGCTGTGGTGAAAATTGATGGCGACAACCTGGCTACCGTGCCCTTCGGCGCCAGCGATCGCCTCCAGGTCGGCCAAATCGCCATTGCCATCGGCAATCCGTATGGCTTCCAGTATTCCGTAACGGCCGGTGTAGTGAGCGCCCTCGGGCGTACGCTGCGCAGCCAGAATGGCCGACTGATTGATGATGTCATTCAAACCGATGCAGCGCTAAATCCCGGCAACAGCGGCGGCCCGCTCATGGATTCGCACGGGCAAGTGATCGGGGTCAATACCGCAGTCATTTTGCCAGCCCAGGGCATTTGTTTTGCTGTGGCCTCCAACCTGGCGCAGTTTGTCGTCGGCAAACTCATCCTCGAAGGACGCGTACGACGCGGCTTTCTGGGTATCGGCGCACAATCAGTGCCCTTGCCCGCCAAATGGCTCACAGCGCTCGAACTACCTTCCAAAGGCGGCATTCAAATACAAAGTGTGGAAACAGGCAGTCCTGCCGAACGCGCTGGTATCGCTCCCGGCGACGTGATCGTGCAATTTGAAGGCCGCCCGATCGACTCTATCGACGACCTGCACAAAGGCCTGGATGAAAAAACCATCGGCCGCGAAGTAACGCTCTGGGTGTTGCGCAATGGCAACCTGAAGCAGGTGGCAGCGGTGCCGGCAGAGTTGATGTGAATGATGAGTGATGAATGATGAATGATTCATCATTCATCATTCTTTTCAAACTGCTCCCAGCATCATTTTCCGCTGCAACGCAATATCTCCTTTTTTTACAAAAGTAATAGGTACGAATTCATCTGTAGGAGCGCCGATATAGTAGAGTGTCCAGTCTTCGTCGTAGCGCGACAGCATTTGCCGGATACATTCGGCGCGGTCGATTTGCGGGATGGCGCAATCCTGCCAGTAGAACAATTCGACGCGGTAATGCAGTTGTTGCTTTTGGCCATTGATGGTGACCTCGATCTCAATGTCCTGTTTGCCGGGCAGCGACGGAATGGGTACAGCGATAAATGCCATAGAGAAAAATTGAGAAGGTGATGAAAAATTGCGTTCAGGCTAGGTTTGCAAATCTTGCAACATTTCCCCGCTATGATTATGCCATTTTTTCAATAAATTGATAATCAAACACTTGCGTATGCGCTTTCAGGATTTGGAAGTCCGAATACGAACATCCTCGTTCACAATTGGACGTGAACGATACGGTAACACGACATTTTGATGCATTTTGACGGATGCTTGACTGTCTTTTGCTTTATTTTGCTCTCAAAACCCTCTTACAGACAGTTATTTCTGATGCCCGTTCGCTTGATTTTCTTCACTCTTTTATGGTGTGCCTGGTGCTGTCCTGGCGGCTTGCTTGCACAATCGGTGGCAGACCTGGAGCGGCAATTACAACAGGCAACTGATTCGGTACAACGCTGGGAACTCAACTACCGGCTTTCGCGCAGTCTGTTGACCATCGACCAGGCACGTGCAGCCGGTTATGCTGAAAAATCCCTGCAACTGGCTGTGGCATTAAAGGACAAAAAACGTGAAGCAGAATCCGCCTGGGCCTGTGGCGACGTGTCAGAACGACAGTCCGCCTGGCCCCTTGCGCTTCAATACTATCAAAAATCGTACGACGCATCCATCCTGTCAGCCCTATCTGATATGGCATTGCAGGCTACCGAAAAAATGTACGAATTGCATGCCCGACAGAACAACTTTCGGGAAGCCTACGAATGGAGCCGACGACGCATGTCACTTTTACAGGAAAAATCGAGGCAGGTTGCAGAAGAACAACGCCGGAAATACGAAGAAACACAAGCAGCACTCACCGCACAGAAAAAGCGTGAGAACCGAACCATTCTTTTTGTGGCAGCGCTGTTGGGTTTGATGCTGGCCATTTTTTACTACTTCCGTCAGCGCTCCAACAAACGCATTCGGGGAGAAATGGCCGAAAAAAATGCCATGATCGAGGAAAAACGCCGGCGCAGCGAGCAACTTCTGCTCAATATCCTGCCGCCTGCCGTGGCTGCCGAATTGACCGTGCGCAACAAAGTAGCAGCACGCCGATACGAACACTGCACTGTGATGTTTATCGATTTTGTTGGTTTTACACGCATTGCTGAAATACTGCCACCGGAAGTGTTACTGGCTGAACTCGACTACTGCTTCTCGCGTTTCGACGACCTGATTGGGCGCAACCGCATCGAAAAAATCAAAACCGTGGGCGACGCCTACATCTGCGCCAGCGGCCTCACCGACCGCAACGAGCGCCCCGCCGATATGATAAAGGTTGCCCTTGCGATGCAGGATTTTTTGCAAAAACACCGCGAAAAACGAACGGCCGAAGGGCTCCCGGCATTCGAAGCGCGCATTGGCATCCATTTCGGGCCCGTGGTGGCCGGTGTGGTTGGCACCAAAAAATTTGCCTATGACATCTGGGGCGACACCGTCAACACCGCCGCCCGGCTCGAAGAAGCCTGCGAGCCGGGTCGAATCAACGTGAGCGGCACTGCCCGGGAGATGGTGAAAGATGAGTTTCTTTGGGAATTTCGGGGCAAAATTTCTGCAAAAAACAAGAGCGAAATGGAAATGTACTATTGTGCTGGTGTGCTTTGAAAGCAACCCGATCACGAAATTTCCGTTTCCAGCCTGTACCCTACTCCGTGTACTGCCGTGATGCGTACCGTGGGGTCGTCGCGCAGCAGTTTTCGCAAACGCGACACAAATACATCTACGCTGCGCCCAACCAGAATCCCTTCATCGGCCCAAACGGATTGCAGGATAAACTCCCTTTCGAGTAACTGATTGGGGTTTGAGGCAAAAAGATGCAGGAGTTTGGCCTCACGATACGTCAGTTTGTGCAGTTGCCTGCCACTTTGCAGGGTTTGATTGGCTGGGTGAAAACTGGAATTTCCCAGTTGTATGACGCCGGAAGAGACCTCACCGACAGGCGCTGTTTTTTTGCGCCGCCAGCGGGCGGTCAGGAAAATGCCGGTCAGTAACCCGCTGGCAGCCAGTGCCCACACAAGCCCATTGTTGCCAGCAGTCCTGGTTTCAGGTAAAAAACGTACCACGAGATTGTAGCAGTCCGGTGAGAGATCCCGGCCACCGCAAGGCACTACCCCTTCGCGTTGAAAATCAAAAAAATTATACCCCAGTTGCAGTGTGCTATCGCGGCATTTCAATACTTCTACATCGTAGTCTTCATGAATGTTGTGCCGCTCAAGTGACTCCTGCAAAACGGATGGAAGCAGGTCGTAGTTGAGGTTCCGTTCCATACGAATCTGCCAGGTATTGTCGGCCGTTTTTTCTACAGGCGCGATGGTCGAGGTAGAGTCGCCGGAAGCCGCCATCAGGTAGTGGGCCGTTCGGCGCAGCGCCAGGTTGACTTTATCACCGAAGTAATCCGGCCTTGTATTTTTCAAAGTGGAGTGCGGCAACAGCCACCACAACCCTGTTGATGCTGTGATCAGCAGTACGAATGCGATGGCAAAAGAGCGGTAATTCCTGTCGAGCGTGGTGCGTTCCATGTCTGCAAAAATAGCCATTACAGACGAAAATACGCGTTCCATTTCCTGCACAGGATACTGACGGTTGGGTTGCATGGGACTTACTGAATGAGAATTTCGTTGTGGGGCAATGCCAGGTGGTTGTCCATCGTCAGCAGTACAATATGGTCGCCTTTGCGGCATTTGGCCAGCACTTTGCGGATGTCCACTTTTTTGAATTTTTTATCTGAAAACATACACATCGTTCCAGTATTTTTATCGCGGATGGCGATCATGAATTCCGCAGCATAGTCGGCTTTCCACACATTGTTTTCGTAGGTGGCAGGGCTTACGGTCAGCATTCCCTGCGCGGTGCTGTCAACCATACATTTACCTTCGGGCGAGTATTCGTTGACGACGAGCCGACCGTCGAGAAATGCGGCCGTACAATTGGTAAAGGAACGCTGGGCAGTAGCCACGTTGGAAATCAGACAAATGAACAGCGCAAGGATTCCGAATTTGTTTGTCATGAACATACGGGTTTTATAAATGAATGATGGGGCAAAAGTAGGGGCCTTGACTTCCGAAGCCGAAAAACGCGTGTAAAACAGTGTAAAGGACTTGTAAAAGGATATGAAACAGGGAAAAAGACATATTGCACACCTCGCATTGGTGGTGCGCGACTACGACGAAGCCATTCGTTTTTATGTGGACAAACTGCATTTCACGCTGGTGGAAGACACAGTGCTTACCCCTGAAAAGAGGTGGGTGCTCGTGGCGCCTACGCATGATGCCTCCTGTTGTTTGCTGCTGGCTAAAGCAGCCAACGAAACCCAGGCGACACGTATCGGCAATCAGACGGGCGGGCGGGTGTTTCTATTCCTGTACACCGATGATTTCTGGCGAGATTACCATGAAATGCTTGCCCAGGGTGTACGGTTTGTCAGAGAACCTGTGGAAGAAGCATATGGCACCGTAGCTGTTTTTGAAGATTTGTATGGCAATTTGTGGGATTTGTTGGAAAAAAGAGAGGGAATGATGAATGATGAATGATGAATGATGAAATGTACAAAACACATTCGTTTGATAATGAACAAATTAATTCATTATTGAAGTGATTGCTAATGTGCAAATGCCAAAATATTCATCATTCATCATTCATCATTCATCATTCATCATTCATCACTCAATCGGTTTTTAACCCGTATGATTTCCGCCGCAATACTTACAGCAATTTCCTGCGGCGTTTTGCTCGAAATGGGCAATCCGATGGGTGCTGAAACGCCTCTCCAAAACGCTTCATCAAAACCTTCTTCAGCCATTTCCATCTTAAGGACTTCAATTTTAGCGGCGCTGCCGAGCATGCCGATGTATTTCCACGGGCGCTGTACAAGTTGACGAAGCAGCAATTGGTCGTTGCGGTAACCAATGGTCATAATAATAGCATAGTCGGCAGGATCACAGTGGAGAAAATCGCCGATCCGGTCGTATGCCACAACATGCTTTTCATCTGCAAACTGGTTTTGCTCGAGCGTATTCAGCGCTTCCCGATCGTCGTATATTTTGACATAAAATCCCAGAAAATGGAGCATTTCCGATAGCGCTAGCCCCACATGCCCGCCGCCGAAAATATGCGCTACGGGTTGCCGATGCAATTGCTCGATGTATTCCCATCGATGCTGGTCGTTTTCTGTCAGTGTAATATCTTCGGCCCCGGCATCTGTCAGGGAAGGCCCGTTTTCGGTAACTTTAAGCCACAGCGGCGTTTTTTTTTCAAGAATAATTTCAAGTAACGGCAGGTCGTGCTGCATCAACGGCACAAAAGCAATGCGCTGACTACCCGAGCAGATCATACCCGAGCGGTCAGTGGGTTGCGTTTTATTGTGGTGTTGCCACATGGTGGAAACTTCCGGGTGGCCTTGGTCCAGCAAAGTGCGCGCTTTTTCCACCAGTTTGTGTTCCATGATGCCACCGCCGATGCTGCCCTGCATATCACCATCGGCCGAAACGCCCATTTTGAAACCTTGCCGCCCTGGCGAACTACCTTCGCTCTGCAGCACCAGCAACAGCATGACCGGGATGTGGTCGTGGAGTTTTTTATGTAGAAAAGACCAGGGTATCATTCATTTTCCCATTTCTTCCAGGCATTTTATCAAACTTTCCCGCCAGTGCGGAATCGACACGCCCAGCCGATCCTTGATTTTATATTTGTTCATCACACTGAAAGGCGGCCGTTGCGCCGGCGTGGGATACTGCGCGCTTTCAATAGGCGACACCCGACAGGGCAACCCCTGAATGTCAAAGATCGCCTGCGCAAAATCGTACCAACTGGCCACTCCTTCATTGGAATAGTGCCAGATACCGGTCAACTGGCTGCCCGAAAGCACCCCGTGTTGTACACGGTCGATGATAAAAAGTACCGCTTCGGCCAGGTCGGGCGCGTAAGTTGGCGTACCAATCTGATCAAACACCACAGACAAAGCCGGGCGTTCGGCGCCCAGGCGAAGCATGGTTTTTAAAAAATTATGCCCGAATTCGGAATATACCCACGACGTACGGATGATCATAGCACCCGTTGGATGCAGGCGAAGGGCTGCACGCTCTCCCTGCAATTTGGTGCGGGCATACACGCCTTTGGGACTGACCGCATCCGTTTCTACAAATGGCCGGTTTTGCCGGGAATGGTACACATAATCGGTAGAAAAATGAATGAGCGGAATTTGCGCCGCCGCACAGGCCCGCGCCAGGTGTTCTACACCGCTTACATTGATGCGCCGAGCCTGTTCGGGTTCCGACTCCGCTTTGTCGACGGCGGTATAGGCCGCGCAATTGATGCAGCCCCGCAGGTTGTGCTCCCGGAAAAAGCGCTGTACAGCCTTGCCATCCGCAATATCCAGATCCGAAGAACCTGCAAATAGAAATGGTAGATTGGGGTATTGAGCGGCCATTTTTTGAAATGACTGCCCGAGTTGTCCGTTGGCGCCAGTTACGAGAAGCATGGTGGTAGGTTGGTTACAGGTTTAATGAGTTATGAGTTAAGAGTGATGAGTTATGAATGTTACGTACTTGCTCTTGGCTTGTTCAAAAGTGTGACCAAGAGTAAGTACGTAACACTAATAACTGATAACTGACACGCAAATGTTCGAAAAATTCTTCTTTTTACAAGCCAAGAACCTTCGTCACTCGGGTCGTCCCATATCACCCTCAAGAATGATCTTCTTCACACAGGCTATAATTCCGATCATTTACCTTTGTCGGCAACACGTATTGGTATGAAAATAATTTCACATCCTGTTTTTCTTGACCACGACAATGGCACCCACCCCGAAAACCGAAAGCGCCTGCTGGCGTTCGGCGAATTGCCTGCCGAACCCCTGTTGCTCGACGGCGAAGCCTACCTCGATTTGGTACACCCGCGCTCGTACATAGAAATGGTACGTACGCACTGCCAGAACAGCCTCGACCTCGATGGCGATACGGTGGTATGCCCCGGCAGTTTCAAGGCGGCCACCTGTGCCGTCGGCGCAACCATCATGGCGATGGAACGCGGCGATTTTGCACTGGTGCGGCCGCCTGGTCACCACGCCTTTGCCGAAGAGTCGCACGGCTTCTGCCTGTTCAATAACGTAGCCGTAGCCGCTCAATTAGCCGCCAGTAAAGGCAAAAAAGTACTGATTCTGGATTTCGACGGGCACCTGGGCGATGGCACCATGGATATTTTTTACAATTCCGATCAGGTGCTGTACTGGTCGATGCACCAGTATCCGGCCTATCCGGGTAATGGCGCGGCCCACGAAATTGGCGCCGGGAAAGGCAAGGGTTTTACCTTCAATGTGCCGCTCCCTGCTGGTAGCGGCGACGATATTCTGCTTCATTCTGTAGAGTATATGCTTCCCGCCGCCGAACATTTCAATCCCGATGTAGTAGCCATTTCTGCCGGTTTCGACGCACATCAATTTGATCCCTTGCTACAACTGCGCGCATCCGGGCATTTTTATTACAAAGTAGGCAAATTACTGGCCCAAACCTTCCGCGACAAACTGTTCGGCGTACTCGAAGGCGGCTACGATACGGAAGAACTGCCCAAACTCGTACACAATTTCATCGCCGGAATCAATGGCGACCCCATGCCGCACCACGAAGCCGGCACTTCATCGGGCATGCGCATCTGGGAAACGTATGAATTGCATTTGCACCTGGCCGCGTCGTATTTGAACAAATACTGGAGGTTTTAGAGAGGTGAGAAGTGAGAAGTGAGAGAGTGAGAGAGTGAGAGAGTGAGAGAGTGAGAATAATCACTCAGGCCGAGAATCCGGGAAACCTGAAAAAAATCCGCGTATATCCGTAAAAAATCTGCGTAATCCGTGTTTCAATCCGTGTTCCAATGAAAAAAATCCTCGATCAATTCTTCCGCCCCCAATCGGTTGCCCTGATCGGTGCTACCGAAAAACCCGAAAAAATCGGGCATGCGGTGCTGCAAAATCTGCTGACTGCGGGTTTTAAAGGGGATATTTTTCCGGTAAATCCCAAATACCAAAACCTGGAAGGGCTGAAATGCTACTCCAGTGTAGGCAAATTGCCCAAGGCGCCCGACCTCACCATCATTGTCACGCCGGCGCCTATAGTACCAGGACTGATGAAAGAATGCGGCAAAAAAGGCATTGTGTCCGTTTTGGTACTCTCTGCCGGTTTTAAAGAAGCCGGAGAAACGGGCGATGCACTTTTTCGCGACCTGAAGGCGCAGGCAAAAGAACACGGCATTCGGCTCATCGGCCCCAATTGTCTCGGCCTGCTTACACCGGCACTGGGCCTCAACGCCACCTATGCACCTGCCATGCCGGCGCACGGTCGGGTGGCATTTATTTCCCAAAGTGCAGCCATGGGTAGTGCCATTCTCGACTGGGCAGCGGAAAAAAATGTAGGCTTCAGCCATTTTGTATCCATCGGCGGCATGGCCGACATCGGGTTCGACCACCTGATCGATTATTTCGGCTCCGACAACCGCACGGCCTGCATCCTGATTTATATGGAAAGCCTGGTGAATGCCCGCAAGTTTATGTCGGCCGCTCGGGCTTTTGCGCGCTCCAAACCCATCGTTGTTCTGAAAGCAGGCCGTAGCAAGGATGGCGCGCGCGCCACATTCTCGCATACCGGAAGCATGGCTGGCAACGATGCCGTGTTCGATGCAGCATTCCACCGGGCAGGAATAATTCGCGCTGCCACCGTACAACAATTGTTCGATTGTGCCCAGGCGCTTTCCATGCAGCCACTGCCTGCCTCCAACCGGCTCGCTATTGTGACGAATGCCGGTGGTCCGGCTATTCTGGCTACCGACTGGCTGGCCCGTCGCAACGGTATGCTGGCTACTTTACAACCCACCGCATTGAGTGCCCTCGATACGGTGATGCCACCCGCCTGGAGCCGCTCCAATCCGATCGATGTGCTGGGCGACGCGACGCCCGAACGCTATCGCGCAGCTATTAAAACCTGCCTGCACGATACAGGTGTAGATGCCGTGCTGTGTATCCTGACAGCACAAAACATGACCGACCCAACGGAATTTGCCCGGGTGGTGGTGGAAGAATCGAAAAAGGTGAAAACCAAACCCGTCTATGCCGCCTGGATGGGCCTGCACAGCATGGGCCCGGGCCGCCGACTGCTCGAATCGGAGAAAATACCCTGGTACCCGTTTCCCGAACGCGCCGTGGAGGTGTTTATGAAAATGGTGAACTACCACGACACCCTGGAATTGCTGTACGAAACCCCGCCCGACATGCCGCTCGAACTAGGTTTTCAGCGGGAAAAAGCGCGGAGTATCGTCGAGCAACTGCGCAAAAAAGGCCGCACCGAACTCAGTGAAAGCGAGTCCATGCAGTTGCTGCAATGCTATGGCATCCCGGTCAATATCGGCAAATTAGCCCGCACCGAAGAAGAAGCCGTATCCCATGCCCTGAGTATCGGATTGCCCGTCGTTATGAAAATTGAATCACCCGACATCTGGCATAAATCCGACGTAAACGGGGTGCGACTGGGGCTGGAATCGGAAGCCGATGTGCGGCGTGCTTACCACTCCCTGCTGGAAAATGTGCAGAAAAAACGCCCCGATGCACGTATTATGGGCGTTTTGGTTGAAAAAATGTGGAACGTGCAACACGAATTGCTCATCGGCACTGTCAAAGACGCCGTGTTTGGCCCTGTCGTAGTGTTCGGTCTTGGAGGCGCCGCTACAGAAATCTGGCAGGATCGGGCTATTGCGCTGCCCCCGCTCAACCGCGCCCTTGCGCGGCACTTGGTGGATGGCACACGTATCAGTCGCCTGCTCCAAGGATACCGACATGTGCCCGCTGTACCAATGGAGTACCTGGAGCATATATTGTGTCGCTTTGCCTACCTCGTCATGGATTTTCCCGACATTCGGGAAATCGACATCAACCCCTTTGCCATGAATGCCGAAGGTGGTATTGCATTGGATGCAGCCGTTACCCTCGAACGCGATCCCGGGCGCCAGCGGGAGCCATACAGCCACCTCAGCATTTTACCTTACCCCACGCAGTGGATCAAAAAAGCGCAGTTGCGCGACGGTTCCAAAGTACTGCTGCGGCCAATCCGGCCCGAAGACGAAGCACTGGAAGCCCGCCTGGTGGAAAACACTTCACGCGAATCGCTCTATTTCCGCTTTTTCGGTTACCTCTCCGGGCTCAACCACCAGATGCTGACGCGGTTTACCCACATCGATTACGACCGCGAAATGGCCATCGTAGCAGAAATCGAGCGCAAAGGCCAGAAAGAACTGATCGGGGTAGTGCGCATCGTCGGCGACGGCTGGCGCGAAACGGCTGAATATGCCATCCTCATCACCGATGCCTGGCAGGGTCACGGCCTCGGCAGTATCCTTACCGATTATATCCTCGAAATCGCCAAAGAACAGGGCTATCGTATGGTGTACGGCTCTTTCCTGAAAATCAACGGCGATATGCGGCGACTATTTCAGCGCAAGGGTTTTGTGATCAAAAGCACGGAAGAAGAGTTTGACCTGGCGGAGAAGGTGTTGTGAAGAAGGGGCAATTCTCCAAGAGGCGAGAGGCAAGGGGCAAATTTTACGGCTCAATAAGGAACCGATTGGGCAAAACATGAATTTTTGCCCCTTGCCCCTTGCCCTTTGCCTCTTGGAGAATTGCCTCTTGCCCCTTGCTTCATTCCCACCGCCACCTCACACCTACCAGCACCCGTTGTCGTTGCACGGGCGCATAGTTGTAGGTCGGATCGAACGTAAATCCGTTCGGATTGTCCACATGAACATATTTGTCGAAAGGATCGAAGGCGCGCAGGATAATTTCCTCGCGTGGGTAAAATCCGAACAGGTTTTTAATGCCGGCGTACAATTCCAGTTGATCCAGCCGTTTGTTGCCGACCCGATTTTCGGACCGGGCAGGTTTCCAGGTGAGTTGCACATTGTGAATGGAAAACCAGGGCGACTGTGCGGGCCTGGGGTCATTTGGCAGCACGGGCAGGTGCATGGGGCTGCTCAAATGGCCTGTGTAATCGATGGTGAGACGCAGTTTGGGAAGCGGATACGAGAGCGTCCAGGTGCCCGACAGTGGTGGGGCAAACAGTTGGGGTTGCCGCAGGCCATTTTCTACACGATACACGTTCATAGCCGTGGCGCCGCCCATAATTTTTAGTCCGTTGAGGAAATTAATATCCACATTCAGCGAAACGCCCGACGAAATAGCGTGCCCGTCGAGGTTGTCGTAAATGATTTTGTTGGCATCGGTGCTAAAGTCCGGTACAATCTGGTTGCTGAACCAGGTATAAAACAGGGAAGCATCCAGTCCGATGTACCCGGCGCGGGCAGGGTAGAATTTGCACACATAATTCAGATTGCCGTTCCAGGATCGCTCCGGGCGCAGGTCTTCCGTGATGACTACCTCGCGGGCGCCGCTGAGCGCTGCATGGTCTTCCGTAAAAATATTGGCAACGCGATAACCCGAGCCGGCGGTCAGGCGCAGGATGTTTTGGGCATTTTGCGCGCGTTTCCAACTGATGCGCGGGGTCAGAATATGGCCATGCGCAGAATGGTAATCGTAGCGCAGGCCCAGTAACAGCCGATTTCGGGCATTGATTTCAAGTTCGTCCTGCATGAAAATACCCGGCAGCCAGGTGTTGGAAGGCGCATTTTGGATGCCATTGGGCGCAGCAGTGGCAGGTGTGTTGTCGTCGTAGGCGGTGTAGCGCAAGGCGGCGCCGAGCAGGGCGTCGTGGCGTTTGCCGATTGGCAAGTCGGTGGTAAACTGTGCAAAAGCGATTTGTTGCTTGCCGAGGTATATAGTTTGTCCGTACACCGAATTCTGGTGGTGGAGGTTCCATGACAGATCGAGCAGCATGCGGCGGCGGGCAACGGGCAACTGATATTTACCCAGCAGTTCGACACGGTTGGTGTATATACTTTCACCATAAATACTATCGGTGCCCCGCCACTCAGGGGTCCATTGCATTTCACCGCCAAAACGGTCTTCGTACACATACCGCGCTGCAAAGGTTGCGATGCGATGCTGTGGTCGCCTGAACGACCATTTATTGAACACCGACACGCGGTCTTGCAGTGTCATGTCGGTGAAATTGTCGCCGTTGATGTCGAGCCGGTTATTAAAACGGAAATAATTGATTCCCAGCAAGGTATGCGCATTCCCACTCCGTGCTGCCACAGCGCCGTCGAGGTTCATTTCACCGACCTGTGTGCCAAATACATCCACAAAAAAACGAGGCGCAGTGGTGGCGTCTTTGGTAATGACATTGACCATGCCTCCTACGGCTTCCGAGCCATACAACGTTCCTGCCGGGCCTTTTACCACTTCGATGCGCTCTACCAGCCCGTTGGGGATGCCGCTAAGTCCGTACACCGTCGAAAGTCCGCTCACAATCGGCATGCCGTCGATGGTTACCATTGTGTACGGGCCTTCCATGCCGTTGATGTGGATGTCGCCGGTGCTGCATACGTTGCAATTGAGTTGCGGGCGCACACCATTTACAATCGTCAACGCTTCAAACAGGTTGGGAGTGGCATTTTTCTGGAAAAAACGCGGGGTATAAATTTCTACGGGTATCGGCGAAGCATCCTTCGTCACCTCCTTCATGGTGGCCGAAATGACCACTGTACCCAGGGCCTGATCAGCGGGTTCGAGCAGAATGACTATTTCTTCTTCTGCCGCCAGCAATCGGCCCGACCAGGCGCTGTATCCCAGCATGCGGATGTGGGCGGTTGCCGGAGAACTCAGTTGAAAGCGGCCGAGCGAGTCGGTGTACAGGCCCCCCTGCCCTTCGAGGGATACGGTGGCGGCGGCCAGCGGTTCGCGGGTGAGGGCGTCGAGTACCCGGGCTCGAATGCCGGGATTCGTTTGTGCAGGAAGGGAAGAAAGGGAAGTACATAGCGCAAGCAAGAGGATAGTTCTATTCATTTGGCAGGAATGGTATGGTTGTTTTAATGCCATTAAATTTCCTCACAAAGATAGTTTAATTTAATTTTTAGACAAGGCTAAATTTAATTTTAAGCAAAAAAATTTCTCTCAATCATGTTTCAACCTGTAATGATGTCCCGGGATGTTTGTGTTTGGAAAGGTTTTATCGGACGGGCATAGTGTTTATTGCCACTTTTGTTGTGTTTTGTTGTCATTACGTTGCCGAACAAATCCTCCGTACACTCCTAACTTAAAATCGAAAAGAATGCCTGCTTTCCGCCTGTTATTTGTCTTGTTTTTGCTCCATCACCTGTTTGTTGCAAGGGCGCAACAGGTTGCCGACACTGCATTTTCATATGCCAGTGCTCACCCCAGATATGCCAAAGGCCAGGGCAGCGTGGTATGGATTGACGAAGCACATTACAATTTTCACACCCTTGGCGGGCGGTATGCGCCTTTTGCGAAAGTGTTGCAACAGGATGGATTCCAGGTGGGCGCCAACGCGCGTTCGTTCGAACAGTCGGGGCTGTCAGCATGCCGGATTCTGGTCATATCGAACGCGCTGGACAGCAGCAATGCCGTCAACTGGCAGTTGCCCACACCTTCGGCATTCAGCGCCGATGAAGTCAGGGCGGTGCACGATTGGGTAAAAAATGGTGGACGCTTGTTGCTCATTGCCGATCACATGCCGTTTGCAGGCGCGGCTCAACTGCTGGGGCAATCGTTTGGATTCGAGTTTTTGAATTGTTTTGCCCTCGATAACCGCCACCGAAGCCTGGAGCGATTTTACAAAGGGAACGGTACCTTGCTGGCCCATCCGATTACAGCCGGGATTGATACGGTGCTCACATTTACCGGCAGCGCTTTTCGCATACCCAAAGGGGCTACACCGCTGCTGGCACTCAAAAACTACACCCTGATTTCACCCGAAGTAGCCTGGCAATTTGAAGAAAACACCCCTTCTTTGCCATCCGATGGTTATTATCAGGGCGCTTGTATTACCTACGGCAAAGGCCGTGTAGTGGTCATGGGTGAAGCCGCCATGTTTTCGGCCCAACTCGCCGGCCCCGGCCGCAACAAAGTGGGCATGAATGCTGCCGAAGCCCGGCAGAATGCAGCATTTTTATTGAATATACTTCACTGGCTGGATGAGTGAGTGTGGTCGGTAAAAAACAAAAAAGCCTCTCCGGCAATTACGCAGGGAGGCTCCGAAAACAATAAACAGCAGGATAGTTTTTCCCTCGGAAAGGAATTTCTTTGGCGTTATACGTTCGATATTTTGCGTACCACCTTGTACAGGCGGGTTGTTTCATTCACTTCTTCTTCGAACGGATCATTGTCGAAGTAGTTGGCAGAAATCATTTTCAGGCGCACGATTCTTCCGCGGTTGTTAAAAATTTTCTGCACGTATTTCACCCACACATTGCCATTGGAACGCACGGCATAAATTTCATTGTCGCGGATGTCGTTGAGGTTTTCGACAGACTTGCAAACAACAATATCGCCATGCCGGATCACAGGGTCCATGGAGTTACCATCAATCTGGAAAGCCACCAGACCGGAGCCAGCCACACCGGGAATGGAGAAATACGTATTGTCTTCAGCACTTTCAGCGCCCAGCGTACTACCGGCAAAAGCGCGGATGGTCGTGAACAGGATATTGCCCGAGCCGGTGCTGAAACTGCGGTCGCCGGAAAGCGCGTCGCCCGGAGCATCAAATCCGAATGGATTTCCAATGCCATGCAGCAGCCATGCTTCGTTGATGTCATAGGTGCGGGCAAAAAGTTGTGCCTGCCCGTAGTCGATCACACGCTTGCTGTCCCGGTTGAGAAATGCCCGAATGATATGACCATAAGCCTTGTTGCCCAATACTTTATCCGCCACGTCGCCGACGCCTTTACCGCTCCGGTCATTTTTTACAATGGCGCCTCGTTCTTCCAGTAATTTGAAAGCCTGAATAAAACGGTCGTTGAGATCAATTCTGTCTTCCTTGATCATAGGTGTGGAAGTTTATTTCCCGAACACACAATTCGGTGCAGATGAATGGATATGTTTTGAAGTGCGTTGTGTAACTGCGCTTATCATATTTGACGATGCAAACTTAAAACAAAGAGTTTTTAAAAACAAAAAATGTCAAAGTTTTTTTTGTGTGTTTGGCATTTTTTTTTTGAATCCATCTTTTTATCGCTGAAAATCAGATATTTGCAGTGGATTTTGTGGAAGGCAATTTCAAACAATAGGGTTGATAAAGGTTGATGAGGTCAGTTTGAACAGGATTTAAGGGATTGAACAGGATTAGAAGGATTCCTAACGTGGTAACCAATGATTTTAGAAATTTAAAAAATTGTCAACACGAAGTCGGTAATCCTTCTAATCCTGTTCAATCCCTTAAATCCTGTTCAAACTGACCCCATCAACCTCTTCAAAAAAAAGCCGTATTTTTATGCCTTCCTGCGGGAACCTTAAAAGTTGTATATGGGTATTGTAGTTTCTCTTTTGAACCACAAGGGCGGGGTCGGCAAAACGACCAGCACTATTAATATAGGCGCCGCGATGGTGGAATTGGGCAAGCGGGTATTGTTGATCGACCTGGACCCTCAGGCCAATCTGACTATTTCGCTGGGTATTCCTCGGCAGAAGATCACCATTTACGAAGCGTTGCGCGGCGAAGGCGATCTCAGTCCGTATACGCATCGTACAGGCCTCGACGTTATCACTTCGTCGCTCGACCTGTCGGGCGCCGAAATGGAACTCATCAATGAAGCGGGGCGCGAGTTTATACTGCGGGAACTGATCGGCCAGGTGGCAGACGATTACGATTACATTTTTATCGATTGTCCGCCGTCGCTGGGGCTGCTTACCCTCAATGCGCTCACCAGCAGCAGGTATGTACTGATTCCGCTGCAAACGGAATTTCTGGCGGTGCAAGGGCTGGCCAAAATCAAGCAGGTGATCGACAAGGTGAAATTCCGCCTGAACAAACAACTCGATATGGCAGGCGTAATCGCTACCATGTACGACAGCCGTCGGGTGCTGAACCGGGATGTGGTGGAAACCATACACAAGTATTTCGGCGATAAGGTGTTCAAAACTTATGTACGCGACAATGTGGCGCTCGCCGAAGCGCCCGCACAACGCAAGGACATTTTTGAATATAGCCCGAAAAGTCCAGGCGCACACGATTATATGGAACTGAGTAAGGAAATAATGGAAAGAATAGAGGGTGAGAGAGTGAGAGAAGTGAGAGGTGAGAAGTGAGAGAGTGAGAAAAACAAAGGCTATTTTGTAACAAGATTGTTATGGGTAAAAAAAGATTTTCCGAAGGACTCGATGACCTGTTCAGCCATAGCCAGGCCGAACAGAGTAGTCACGACCATGCTATGCCCGAAACGCAGCGCGAACGCAAGCACGGTCACAAAAACTTTGCTACGGGCCTCGACTCGTTGCTTCAGGAAGCCCTGGAAGAAAGCCTGGAAAAATACGAGTCCAACCAGCCCGATACCGTCACCCAAAGTGGCAAATCAAAAGCCGGCAATTCAGAGGTCTTCCGCTCGCCCCTGCGCAGCGGCCTTGATTCGCTCATCCGTCAAACCATTGACGTTCAGGAAATTGTGACCGACGAACAATCCGGCAAAAAACGCCTCACCGTAGCCGTTGACCGCAGCAAACTGGAAAAACTGAAAGTGATCGCCCGCCTCGAAAACTCGTATCTGAAAGACCTGCTCGTTACGCTCATCGATGGTTATATCGAGGAATACGCCCAGCAAAAGGGTTTTGAATTGTAAGCAACGGTAATGCTGTCCGCCTACCACGATTTTCGCCTGTTTTACAACCAGAGCATCCACCCGGAATTGTTGCACATGGAACTCCGGCGTCGGCGCCTCGTGCGCCTGTTGTTCATGTCGGTGCTGCTGCTGGCAGGCGTACTGGCGCTACAGGTGTACCTCAACATTTTTTTTATTACCCTGCTGCTGCTGATTCCTGTCGGCTGCTGGATCGCTTACCTGGTGTTCCGCATTCAGGTATTTTTTAAGGAATTCAAACCGCGTATCGTGGAGTTGTTGCTCGATTTTATCGACAACGACGTGAATTTTTCTTTTGAAGGCTATAACCCGAAAGACTTCATTCCACCCAAACGTTTTTTGGAAAGCCGCATATTCACCACTGCACACGACTACGCCGGAGAGGACATGATACGTGGCCAGGTGCGCGAAACGCCGTTCGAAGCCTGCGAACTGCGGGTGCGGGAGTTTTCGCAGGTGCGCAACCGCCTCGATTATGTGTTTCGCGGTATTTTTCTGATTGCCGATTACCAACGCTGGGATATGCACGGCAAAGTGCTGGTGCTGCCCGATGCTTATCGCAAATACCTCAGCAGAAGCGAACGCGCCTTCCACCTGGAAGGCGGAAGACGCATTCGTGGGGTGGTGCTTCCGGAGTTTGAGGCCATTTTTGATACCTATGCTACTGCCGATACGCGCATCAAAGACATCATTTCAGCAGAAATGCAGCGCGCTATTTTGCAGTTTCGCCACAGGTTTCAGCAATCGAACCGACAGAAGGAAATTTACTTTTCCATTATCGGCGATAAAATCTACCTCGCCTTGACACAGGACCGCGACCTGCTGGAACCTTCGCTGTTTGCTACCAATGTCAGTTTTGAAGTGGTCAAGGAGTTTTATGAAGACCTGGCACTGCTGCTGAACCTGGTGAAGGAAGTGGATGTGATGAATTGAGTGCGTGTTACTCCACCCGATCCAGTACCCACAACACCTCTTTGTTGGCTTGAAGTGCTACTACACCTTTTCCTTTTTCAAAGTAAAATCCCTTGCCTGCATGGACGCCCCAGTTGTAATAGGTCACATCGTGAAACGAATGGCCCAGGATGGTCGTATCGCCTACCGGGTGGGCCGATTCATTCATACCAGCCATAACAGGCAGTTCGTTGCCAAGGTCGTCGGCCACCCAGGTATTGCTACCGCCCGTGAGGGTACCCATGTAAATGTAGGTAGAAAAGGCATTGTATAACATTTCACCAGAGTGGTCGATATACCAGTTGTAACGAATTTCTGCGCCTTTTTCTGTGTTTTTAAAGATGTATTCCACATTCTGGGCTTCGCAGTACTCGTACTGAGTTGTGTGGTAGGATGCGTTGTAACACAGGGTTTTGTATTGCACTACATTCTTTTGTTCGCGTTTTTCGCTGCAAATGAGTACCATTTCTTCTCCCGCTGCATTGGTGTACACAAAACGGGTGTTTTGACTCAGTTGCGGCATCATCGCATACGCTTCGTTGCTCACTGGCTGGTAACCGGTATTCACATCTTCCCCACAAACAGTATCGTCGTCGAGGATAACTTCTACAAAACGCTCGCAAGAGGTGATGGAAAGAATCATTGCAATAAAGGCGGGCACTACAAGATATTTTGTCATGATCGATTGAATTTCTTTTGTTTGAATTGATGATACAAAGGTGCAGGGCCGCGCCGGGGCTGGGGAATTGACTTTTGCAGGTAGTTACATTTGTTTTTATTGAATGTGAGGGATGAAAGGAATGCGGAACGAATTTATGGGGTACTGGTGTTGGGATGCGGAAGGTGCTGCGGGATAGGGGCGAATGTGGGGATGCTGGAACGAATACACAGCGCGTTGCCAGTAGGGCGAATATGCGGATGTGGGAACGAATACACAGCGCGATGCGCTGTGCTATTGTATACGCCCTTTCAGGGCTCCTCCGTGGTGGTAATATTAGTTATAGCGAAGCGGTACACTCTACGAACTCTCACCTCTCACTTCTCACCTCTCACCTCTATTTACCGACTAACTCCACGTTTCATGCCCTCAATTACCTGTTCCCGAAAAATCGCTCTTCCTACATTTGCGTCATTAGCCATCTATCATTTCCATGCGTTTTTTCGGTACCCTCTTGTTAACCTTTTTGCTGTGCGCGGGCATGGCACAAACCCCTAATTCGGATATCTATCAATTGCCTGTCAAAAAAGCCGCAGGCAATATCCGACTCGATGGCGAACTCAACGAACCCGACTGGCAGGCGGCAGCCACGGCGGGTCATTTCAAACTGGTTTTTCCAAATGACACGTCTTATACGAAGTTTCAGGTGGAAGCGCATGCCACTTTCGACGACCACAACCTGTACATCGGTGCGGTGTGTTACCAGCCCCGCGAAACGTATATTACCCAGAGCCTCCGCCGCGATTTTGACCCGGGTACCACCGATGTGTTCAATATGTTGCTCGACCCCTCCAAGGATGGTTTGAACGGGTTTCTGTTCAGTGTAAGCCCGTTCAATGTGCAACGAGAAGCCCTGATTTCCAATGGGCAGCAATTGTCGTTCGAGTGGGACAACAAGTGGTATTCTGCCGTCAAAAACTACGACGACCGCTGGGTGATAGAAGTCGCTATTCCCTTCAAAACCCTGCGCTATTCCGTGTCCGAGGGCCCCAATTCCTGGGGTTTGCAGTTCAGCCGCGCCAAGGTGCATCAATTTGAAGTGAGCGCCTGGGCGCCGGTACCATTTCAGTACAGTCCCCACAACCTGGCTTTTGAAGGCCGCTTGCTGTGGGAGAGCCCGCCGCCTCGCCCCGGCGCCAATATCTCGCTGATTCCGTATGTCACAGGCGGCGGCAGCGTCGATTATGTGCGCAACGATCAGTCGTTGCAGGTACAGCAAAAACAGTTTGCCTGGAACCGCAGCATCGGCGGCGACGCCAAGGTGGCCCTTACGCCGGGCCTCAACCTCGACCTGACCATCAATCCCGATTTTAGTCAGGTGGAAGTAGACCGGCAGGTGCCCAATCTGAGCCGTTTTGAGTTGTTTTTTCCTGAAACCCGCCAGTTTTTTCTGGAAAACCGCGACCTGTTTGCCTTTTACGGATTTCCGGATACCCGGCCGTTTTTTTCCCGGCGCATCGGGCTGGCCTGGAACCCGTTGCTGCAACGCAACGAAAAAGTGCCCATCGTAGCGGGCGCGCGCCTGAGCGGCAAACTCAACGACCAGTGGCGCATCGGACTCCTGAACATGCAAACCAAACGCCGCGACTGGAACGCCGACACCATCCTTCCGGCAGCCAATTTCACCGTTGCCACGGTACAGCGCAAGGTGCTGGAACGCAGCGTACTGAGCGCTGTGGTGGTGAACAAACAAAATTTTCTCGGCGACCTCAATGCCGAACAACGCGCCGACTGGCAGCCCTGGAATCGTATGGCCGGCCTAGAATACAACCTGTATTCCAAAGACAACCGCTGGGAGGGCGAATGGTATTACCACCGTTCGTTTTCGCCCGACAAGGCGCAACGCGGAAGTACGCTGGCGAGTTTTCTGTCGTACAACGACCGCTATTTTAATGCGCAATTGGGCTACAACCGCATCGACTCCACCTATTCGGCCGAGGCGGGTTTTGTGCCGCGCACGGGCGTACAGTCGTTTTTTCCAAAATTGGAAACCCGTTTTTACCCGAAAAAAGGCTGGGCAGGCAAGCATGTCACCAATGGTTACACCGGCGCAGAAGGCAGTTTCACCTACGGCCTGAATGGCAAACACACCGACCGCGACGCATCTATATATTTCGGTGTCGGGTTTAAAGACCAGGGGTACGGGCAGGTGGCGCTGTACAACGGCTACACCTACCTGTTCGAAGCCTTCGACCCCACCAACCTGGACGCCGAAGGCACCGACCCTTTGCCAGTGGGCGGCTACGGGTATTCCGGATTTACAGCCGAATACACATCGGGCACTACGACCAAATTGCAGGGCAATATTTCCGTTACGGCAGGCGAATATTTCAATGGCGGCCTGTTTCAGGTAGAAGGCCGCCTGGCATACCGCATGCAGCCACTGGGCATATTGTCGGTGATGTACAGTTACAACAGTATCCGACTGCCCAGGCCGTATGCCTCAGCCGATTTCTGGCTCGTCGGGCCGCGGGTAGAACTGGCGTTCAGCCGCAGCGTTTTTTTCAGTTCCTTTTTCCAGTACAACCTGCAAGCCAACAATTTCAACATCAATGCGCGCCTGCAATGGCGTTTTGCGCCGGTATCGGATGTGTACCTGGTGTACACCGACAACTCCTACGCACAGCAAATTCGGAACACGCCGGTGCAGTTTTTTTCACCGAAAAACAAGGCAGTGGTGCTGAAAGTGGTGTACTGGCTGAACCTGTAGTGCGCGCTTACCCGATTATGTAGCGCAGGTATTTGATCGTTTTGCCTGCTTCGAGGTGTTTGCCTTCGTACAGGGTTTTGATGCTCAATTCGGGCATCGGCAGCGGGCCTGCGTAGATGTCCATGTTCTGGTACAGCAACGTGCAGCGCGGGTCGGCTTCGAGGGTTTCGAGGGTAAATTGCACCAGATCGTCGTCGTCGTGCTTGAGGTGTACCAGGCCGCCCGTTTGCAGTATTTGCCGGTATTTTTCGTTGAAATAGGCCGAAGTCAAGCGTCGGTTTTCCTTGGCCGCGCGTGGAAACGGGTCGCAGAACGTAATCCAGATTTCAGCCACCTCGCCGGGGGCAAAAAAATGTTCGATCACCTCGATGCGCGTGCGCAGAAAAGCCGCATTCCGGATGCCTTCCAGCACGGCCTCCTTGGCGCCGCTGTGCAGGCGATTGCCTTTTACGTCGACGCCGATAAAATTGCGCTCCGGGAACAGCCGCGCCAGTCCAATGGTGTATTCACCGGCCCCACAGGCCAGTTCGAGCGTGATGGGGTGGTTGTTTTGGAAATGCTGTTCGTGCCAGCGGCCTTTCAGGTCGACAGGTTGCATGTCCTGGCCTACCAGACCCGGTTGTGTCGGGTCGTAGCACTCATACACGTTGGAAAAAGAACGGATTTCGGCGAATTTGCGCAGTTTGTTCTTGCGGGCCATTGGCGGAACGATGGTTTAAAAAAAAGGTGATCCAGAAAAGCGGCCGCAAAATTCGTATATTTCTTTCATAAAAAGGCTACAGCAATGTCCCCCCGAGTTCTTTGTTATCTTTGCGCTTTTCAGACGGTTTTTTATCTGCAAACGCTTGATTAGCAGCCCGGATAACAGATAACCAATAACCAATAACTAAAAAGTGAATTTTCTCACGCTCGAAAACGTCACCAAGAGCTACGGCGAAAAGGTGTTGTTTAAAAATATCACGCTTTATATCGATAAAGGCCAGAAAATCGGCCTGATCGCCAAAAACGGCACCGGCAAAACCACGCTCATGCGCGTCATTGCCGGCAAGGAAGGCAGCGAAGGCGAACAGGCAAAAATCCTGTTGCGCAAGGACATCCGTATCGGCTGGCTCGATCAGGAGCCGTATTTCTCGCCGGGCCTCGATGTGCTGAGCGCCGTGCTCGACCCCTCCAATCCGCTGGTGCGCGTGGTGCAACGCTACGAACGCGCCCTCGACGACCACGACCATCCCGACGAATTGCAGTTGGCCATTGCCGACATGGATCAGCACAACGCCTGGACCTTCGAAGCCAAGGTGAAGGAAATGCTGTTCCGGTTTCGCATGGAAAATTTCTCGCAGCAAGTGAGCACGCTCTCTGGCGGCCAACAGAAACGCCTGGCGCTGGTGAAAATCCTGCTCGAAGAACCTGATTTCCTCATCCTCGACGAGCCGACCAACCACCTCGACGTGGAGATGATCGAATGGCTGGAAGAATACCTCCAACAGCCAGGCATCACGCTGTTTATGGTAACGCACGACCGCTATTTCCTTGAAAATGTGTGCGATAGCATCATCGAACTGGATGGCGGACAACTCCGGCGTTACTCGGGCTCCTACTCCGACTACCTCGAAAAAAAGGCCCTGCGCGAGGAAGTGGAAAGCACGACCTACGAAAAACAAAACAAACTCCTCAAAAACGAACTCGAATGGGTGCGCCGCTCGCCGCAGGCGCGCACCACCAAGGCCAAGGCGCGTGTAGACGCCTATTTCGACCGGAAGGAAGCCAACGACGCCCTCAAAAAACGCAACGATGAAATGAGCCTCCAGATCAAGGAAAACTGGCTGGGCGGCAAAATTGTGGAGTTGCACAACATCAGCAAACGCTTCGGCGAACGGCGGCTGATCGACAATTTTACCTACAAATTCAAACGCAAGGAACGCGTGGGCATCGTGGGCCAAAACGGCGCCGGCAAATCCACTTTCCTGCAAATCATTACCCAAAGCCTCGAACCCGACACGGGCAAGGTGGTGGTGGGCGATACGGTCATTTTTGGCCACTACAAGCAGGAAGGCATCCAGTTGTCGACCGACAAACGTGTCATCGACGCCGTGCGCGACATCGCCGAGGTGATTCCGCTGGAAAAAGGCAAGGAACTCAGCGCTGCCCAACTGCTCGAACGCTTCCTCTTCACCCGCCCGCAGCAGCAGGTGTACGTGAGCCAACTCAGCGGGGGCGAACGCCGCCGGCTGTACCTGCTCATGGTGCTGATGAAAAACCCGAATTTCCTGATTCTCGACGAGCCGACGAACGACCTCGACGTGCTCACGCTTCAGGTGCTGGAAGATTTTTTGCAGGACTTCCCCGGCTGCCTGCTGGTGGTCACTCACGACCGCTATTTTATGGATAAACTCGTCGACCACCTGTTCGTGTTCGAAGGCAATGGCGTTATCAAGGATTTTAACGGCACCTACGCCGAATACCGCGCCCTGAAACGCAGCGAATCTGCTTCGACTGCCGCATCGGCTGCCGACAAGCCCGCTGCCAAAGCCGCTGCCACTTCCGGCCTCAGCAATACCGAGCGCAATGAAATGAAACGCCTCGAAAAGGAAATGGCTACCCAGGAAGCCCGCAAAAAGGAAATCCTCGACCGCTTCAACGCGCCCGACCTGGACGCTGATTCTGCCGCCAAACTCTCCAAAGAACTGGGCGAATTGCAGGAGGCGCTGGAAGTGAAGGAGTTGCGGTGGCTGGAATTGGCAGAAAAGTCGTAAGTCCTCAGTCTTCAGTCCTCAGTCCGTAGAGTACGCCTGAATACTTCCGGTATTGGTTATTCAAAAGGCCGAGGGTCTGTGGGGATGGCCTTATTCAAATCCCGATTTTGCCCCCTTGGAGGCGGTTGAGAGCACCCATGTTTGAGTCCCGACGTAGGAGGGACGAGTTTGGGCCCCGCCTGTGGCGGGGTCACAAGGAGGGCAAAATCGCAGGATTTGAATACAGCCTTGATTTTTTCGTTCTTTTTCATCAAGGAAAAAGAACAGTATAGCACGGTGACTATGCTTCCGCTCTTGACATCTCACACAAAACCTATCCAAAACGCACGTTGTATTATCAATCCTGTTTCACTACGATAGTTTTTTTTGAACCCAATCCAGATTTTTTTTGAACATAACATAGTCTGGAAAACTATTCACTAATTCCTGTAACAATACTTGAGAAAGGCGGTAATATTCTTTTGCTCTTTCCGGATTTTGAAGATTTTGTTCGTAAAACCAGCCGAGCCATTGATAAGATAAAGCCAGGCCGTTTTTGAACTCCACATTTTGCGGATACGCTTCGTACAGTTCTTTTTCCAACTGATGGTACTGTTCAAAATAAGTCAAGGCAGTATCCAGATTCCCTAGATCGCTGTGCGTGTCGCCCAGTTTGGAATAGGAGCTGGCCAGGCCGTTTTTGAACCCCACATTTTGCGGATACGCTTCGTACAGTTCTTTTTCCAACTGATAGTACTGTTCAAAATAAGTCAAGGCAGTATCCAGATTCCCCAGCGCGCTGTGCGTGTTACCAAGATATTGATAGGAGATAGCCAGGCTGTTTTTGAACGATACATTTTGCGGAAACGCATCGTACAGTTCTTTTTCCAACTGATTGTACTGTTCAAAATAAGTCAAGGCAGTATCCAGATTCCCCAGATCGCGGTGCGTGGAGCCCAGTCTTTCATAGGAGATGGCCAGACCGTTTTTGAACTCCACATTTTGCGGAAACGCATCGTACAGTTCTTTTTCCAACTGATTGAACTGTTCAAAACAAGTCAAGGCAGTATCCAGATTCCCCAGCGCGCGGTGCGTGTCGCCCAGTTTGGAATAGGAGATGGCCAGGACGTTTTTGAACTCTACATTTTGCGGATACGCTTCGCTCAGTTCTTTTCCCAATGAGGAGTGTTGTTCAAAATAAGTTAAGGCACCATACAGATTCCCCAGCGCACTGTGAGTTTCGCCCAGTTTGGAATAGGAGATGGCCAGTACATTTTTGTTAATAGGTTCTTTTGGCTCCAATTCACAAAGCACCTCCGACACTACCCGGCACCCTTCGAAATAGAACATGGCCTTTTCCAGATCGCCAATGGTCGTATAAAAATGGCCTGTCCTTTCGTGTAACATTGCCAGCAAGTATTTGGCTTTTTGTAAAATAACCAACACACTTTCCGCATACCGAATGAACAGGGTGGAATGTCGGTAATTATCCTCGTGAATTTTATCCCGCTGAAGTTCATCTACCAGAGAATCAATCAAT
The DNA here is from genome assembly GCA_016787415.1 of Saprospiraceae bacterium. Classification (GTDB taxonomy): domain Bacteria; phylum Bacteroidota; class Bacteroidia; order Chitinophagales; family Saprospiraceae; genus M3007. The sequence continues at coordinate 27,727 of JAEUUT010000227.1, forward strand.
TGCCCGCAATCCGACTGCAAATTCAAATTCTTCACCCGCACCACCTCCTGCACCACCGGGCTGCACTTGAAATGCACTTCCTCCGGCATGGCGGCCTCTTCGTCTGCCTCGCTTGCTTCCACCAGCCCGATCCATCCTTTTTGCGCCAGCCCGAGCAACCTTTCTTCCAGTTCTTCCGTACGGGCCAGCAGCACTTCGAGCCTTGAAAAAGGAATACTTTCCGCGGGCAGCACGGCAAAAACGGACAGCAGCGCCACTTCTTCGGCGCTCAGGTCGCCGAGTTCGTACATGGCAGCGATGATGGTTTCCGGTTTTTCGCGGCGCAGCACGTCGCGGCTTTGGTATCCGGTGCGCACTTCTTTTGTTTGGGAAAGTTGCAGCAGGCCTTTTTGTTGCAGGTCGGCCAGCAAATCGGACAGCGTGTAGTGCTGGCGGATTTTATTGAGGCGGGCGAGGTTTTTGGCAAACAGTTCCAGCACCAGCGTGTTGCCGCCCACGGCTTCGCGGATTTGCAGAAACAGGGTGCGTTCATCAGGCTGCAGGGGCCGGTAATACGTTTCAAACATCTCCAGCGCTTCTTTTTCCGGCAAACCCTCGATGGGGAACGTCAGGGCGCGTTCATATTCGCGGATGCGGGTGGTCAGCAGCAGGTGAAAATTGGGGCAGCGGCGCAGGCGCAGGTAATGCGCTTCCAGGTCGTCGAGTTCGTTGGCGTTGTCGAGCACCAGCAGGCAAGGTTTATTCAGGTTGGCCATTTCCTGCAGGAGGATGTCGAGGCGGGCTTCCGAGCCCATGCGTTCGTCGAAGGCGACGCCCATTGGCATGGCCAGTAGCAGTAGCGCATTGGTGATGCTTTTTTCGCTCAGCACCCAGGCCACGTGCGCGTATTCGTGCTGGTAGTCGTAAAAATATTTGGATGCTAAGGAAGTTTTGCCCACGCCGCCATCGCCGTTGACGAGCAGCAGCAGGTTGTCGCCCGGGCCAAACAGCAAGTCGTGGATGCGTTGCAGGTCGTTTTCACGGCCGAAAAAAACTTCGGGGAGAAACGGCGTCTGGGTGAGTACGCGCGGGATTTTGCGCGTTCCGTAGTGGTAATGCGTTTCGTATCGGTCGCCAAACTGCGTATCGCGGCCACTCGTCACAGAGCCGGTATTGAAGTTTTTGCTGTGTGCAATGGCCCGCTCCGCTTCCGAGCGCAGCGCGGCCGCCGTGTCGGAATTGCCCGAAGTCCCGCCGACCTGCTGTTCGATCTCCTGCAACAGATCGAGCAATCCGGCTCGAATCTGGTTCGTAGTGACTTGGGAATCACTCAGTTCGACCGTGCCAATCCGGATTTGTTTCCGCACGGCTTTCCAGCGCCCCGACTGTTGCAGTACCTCGTCGAGCAAGGGGCTTTTTTCCAAAAAAGTGTGCAATTGCTGCAACGCCGTGTCGATGTCATTTCGGGCGAGCAGGGCGCGGATTTGGTCGAGAAAGGGTTTCAGTTGCTGCATATCCGGGGAAAAGATTGCGACAAATATAAACCGGGCCGGGCACTTTACAGAATAAAAAGGCCCGGCGGATTACCCTGCCGGACCTTGGAATCTAAAATTGCGATGCTTTATTTTGACTTGAGTTTTGGAGAGTAAAACCCTAAACAACCGTCTGAAAACTGACGTAAATATTTGAAAATCACAATATCGGCCAAGCCTGTGTGGGGACGGCCTTATTCAAATCCCGATTTTGCCCCCTTGGAGGCGGTTGAGAGCACCCATGTTTGAGTCCCGACGTAGGAGGGACGAGTTTGGGTGCGAACCCGCCGGAAAGGAGGGCAAAATCGCAGGATTTGAATACAGCCTTG
>JAEUUT010000296.1 GCA_016787415.1 Saprospiraceae bacterium
CGGAGTTTTTAATGCAGCCGGCAAGGCGCTGAAAAAGAAAGGACTTCGGCTGCTGTACCACCCGCATGGTTATGAATTCAGGCCTTATCTGGAAAATACGCTCTTGTTCGACTATCTGGTGAACAACACCAACCGGAAATATGTCAATTTCGAAATGGATATTTACTGGATCAAAAACCCCGGACAAGACCCGGTGGCCTGGCTCCGGAAATATCCCAAACGCTGGAAAGCCCTGCACGTCAAGGATCAGAAAAAAGGTGTTCCCGGCAATCAAAACGGACAAAGCGACGTAGAATGGAATGTGGTGGCCGGTACGGGCAGCCTCGATTTACCGGCTATTTTTCGGGAAGCCCGGAAAATCGGCGTCGTGTATTATTTTATTGAAGATGAGTCGTCGCACTCGGTGGAACAGGTGCCGCAGTCGATTTTGTATTTGACGCCGTTGCTGGATAAGAAATAATGGAACGGGAGAATTGGGGTGTGCGTGTGTGTTGGAGGGAGCCTGCACGAATACGCAGGGCGATGGTATGGCCGTGGTTAATTTGAACGTAACGTGAGGCAATGGATTTTGAACGAATACGTAGGGCGATGCCCTACGCTAGTGAATACGCCCTTTCAGGGCTCCTCCGCGGTGGTAATGAGTGGCCCTCTCACTCTCTCACTTCTCACCTCTCACTCTCTCACCTCTCTCACCTCTCTCACCTCTGCTACCGTACAGGCGTCCATTCTTTCGCATACGATCTTCTCAAAAACAGCAGCGACAACCCTTCGCGCAGGTAAATCCAACTGATGCCGAGGTAGCCGTATTGCCGGAAACGGCGCGGCGAATGCTGCACACGCAGGCGCCACAGGTAGGCAATGTGGCCTTCCTTACTCAGGCGGAAAAACAGGTTGCAGTCTTCACCGGCCACGATTTTTTCATTGTAACCGCCAATTTGTTCGAATACCCGACGGCGTACCAACTGGCATTCGCCTTTGGCCAGGTACACGCCTGCCAGGAACGATAGCCGAATGACCATGTTCATAAAAACATGATAAAAACGGTCGCTGAGGCGGGTTTCTTCCGGATAGATACGAAGGGGTACGGTAGCAGCCACCACGTCGGGTTTCTCAAATGTGCGAAAAACATCTTCGAAGAAGCGTTGCTTTTTCGGAATATACACGTCGGCATCCATGTGAAACAGGATATCGCCGGTAGCAGCAGCAGCCCCCAGGTTGCGGCCGATCGCAATGTTTTGTTTGCCTTCTGCTTGTACCAGGCGGAAATAGCGGCTGCCATAGCGCGTTGCATATCCGCGTACGATTTCGGCCGTGCCGTCGGTGCTGTTGGCATCTGAAACGATTATCTCCAAAGCATAGCGATCGAGCCAGTCTACAAACTGTGCCAGGGTACGATCGATGTAATTGGCTTCGTTTTTGGTGGGAATAACAATACTAAGTCTTGCAGTCGACATGGTGTCACAATAAGTTTTGCGGGCGAAAATTAGTGCAATCTCACATAGTCTCCCTACACTTCAATATTGTCTTTTTCTTAATTCTGCTTTAAAAATAGCGAAACAAGCCCGTTTTTTGCGTCCTCGCATCTCACTTCTCACCTCTCACCTCCCACTTCTAATACACTAGAAGCATGAAAGTTTTAAAATTTGGCGGCACGTCCGTTGGCAGCCCGGCGGTTATCAGCGGCTTGATAGATATTTTGAAGGCATACCACCAGCGTGGTGATCGGTTTACGGTGGTTTTTTCCGCATTTTCAAAGGTAACGGATACCCTGCTGGATATGGCGCACAAAGCCTCGAAAGGCGACCGCTCCTACCTGGATGTGCTGGAAAAAGTACGTCAAAGGCATTTTGAGGCCATAGAAGCCCTGCTGGAACCTGCCAACCGCCCCGACATTGAGGCGCATATAGCCGCCAATTTTGAAGCGTTGGCCAACGTACTGCAAGGTATCTACCTGCTGCGCGAAGCCTCGGCGCGTTCGCTGGATTTTGTGGTGAGTTTTGGCGAGCGCAATTCTGCCGCCATTGTTGCCCATGCCATGAGCCAGGCAGGTATTCCAAGCGAATTGCTCGATACCCGCAGTGTAGTGCGCACCGATGCGCATTTTGGCAGCGCCAAGGTAGATTTTGACGAAACCAATCGCCTCATTTCGGAACATTACAAAACGCATTCAAAAGTACAGGCTGCCACCGGATTTATCGGCAGCACGGCCGACGGCCTTACTACCACGCTCGGCCGCGGCGGCTCCGATTACACGGCTGCTATTCTGGGTGCGGCGCTCGATGCTTCGGTCATTGAAATCTGGACCGATGTAGACGGTGTGCTCACGGCCGACCCCAGGCGGGTAAAAAAGGCGTTTACGCTGCCGAGCATGACTTACCGGGAAGCCATGGAAATGAGCCATTTCGGCGCCAAGGTGATTTATCCGCCTACCATATTGCCTGCGCTGGCAAAGGGTATTCCGTTGCGCATCAAAAACACCTTCAATCCTGCGTTTGAGGGCACTTATATCGGAGAAAACCCGCCAGAGGAAACGAGCATTCGCGAGTCGGAAGGCGGCTGGGGCGGCGCCATCAAAGGCATTTCCAGTATCAATCAGATATGCCTGCTCACCTTGCAGGGCAGCGGTATGTTCGGCGTACCGGGTATTGCTGCGCGCCTGTTCAACGCCCTGGCGCAGGCCGGCGTCAATATCGTTATCATCACACAGGGTTCCAGCGAGAGCAGCATCACCTTTGCCGTATCGCCGGCACAAGCCAAAACGGCGCAAAAGGCTGCTGAAAAGGAATTTTCCTATGAAATTCGCGAAGCGCTGATCGAGCCGCTGAAAATTGAAACCGACCTTTCGGTGGTGGCCATTGTCGGGGAAAACATGCGCTATCGCCCGGGCATCTCCGGACGCCTGTTTCAGGCATTGGGCAAAAACGGCGTCAATATTGTAGCCATTGCACAGGGCTCCAGCGAACTGAATATTTCCGTGGTGGTCAACGCCATGTACGAAACCAAGGCGCTAAATGCTATCCACGAATCGTTTTTCCTGTCGGATACCAAAACCGTACACCTGTACCTGGTGGGAGTCGGACTCATCGGCAGCACCTTGCTGAAACAAATCGAATCGCAGTCGGACTACCTGCGTGAAAAGCGCAACCTGGAAATCAAGGTAGTAGGGATGGCCAACAGCCGCCGCATGGTTTTTGCCGAAAACGGGATTGGGCTTGAACACTGGAAAGAAGCACTTGATACCGGCGAACCCTTCTCCATGCTGCGTTTTACCGAACAGATGAAAGCCTTCAACCTGCCCAACGCCATTTTTGTAGACAATACGGCGTCCAGCGATGTGGCCGGTTTTTACGACCAGATTCTGGATGCCAGCATCTCTATTTCTACCCCGAATAAAGTGGCGGCATCATCCCCCTACGCACAATACCTGCGGCTCAAGCAACTGGCCGGCCGCCGCGGCGTGCAATGGCGCTACGAAACCAATGTGGGCGCAGGTTTGCCGATCATCAGCACCCTCAACGACCTGATACATTCCGGCGACCGTATCGTAAAAATAGAAGGCATTCTTTCGGGCACTTTATCGTTCATTTTCAATACGTTTTGTGCGCCCGGGCAACAGGAAAATTTCTCGGCCATTGTGCGGGAAGCCAAAAAACTTGGACTGACCGAACCTGACCCGCGCGACGACCTGTCGGGCTCCGATGTGCGCCGCAAACTGCTCATTCTTGCCCGCGAATCTGGCCTGCCGCTCGAATCTGCGGATGTGGAAATTGAACAGATTTTACCTGAAAAATGCGTGCAGGCAACTTCGGTGGATGCTTTTTTTGAAGCCCTGGAACAGTCAGACGATTACTTTGAACAAATGCGGCGCACAGCCGCCGACCATGGCAAGGTGCTGCGTTTTGTAGCCAAACTGGAAGACGGAAAAGCGGCGATCGTACTGCAACAGTTCGATACCAGCCACCCGTTTTATTTTCTCAGTGGCAGCGACAACATGGTAGTGTTTACTACCGAGCGGTACCGCGAGCGTCCACTCGTCGTACGCGGCCCCGGCGCCGGTGCGGAAGTAACGGCCGCCGGTGTGTTTGCTGAGGTAATCGGGATGGCCCAGTAAAGTCAAAACATTCATTATCAGATCATTTGCAGGAATCTACCAACATTCCTGATGCCTATTAATCAAGATGCAGGGGAATTGCCGTATCATTGCGCCCGGTTCCATTAGCGATCGATTTTTCTTTTATGCGTAGACCCATAGACATACTGTCGGCCGGCGAATTGCTGGTAGATTTTATTACCGCAGAGTTTGTACAAACCCTGGAAGAAGCATCGCTGTTCAAGCGAATCCCCGGCGGCAGCCCGGCCAACCTGGCTATGAATATGGCCCGACTGGGCAACAATGCCATGCTGGCAGCATCGGTTGGCAACGACGATATGGGCGACGTATTGCGCAGTTATGTGGGTAAACTCGGCGTAGATACCACTTATATC
>JAEUUT010000010.1 GCA_016787415.1 Saprospiraceae bacterium
GTAATCCATTTTTCATAATGAAAGACCAGCACAGCCAGTGCCATGAGTCCGCGCAGGTAGTCGAGCGCAGCATACCGTTTTACACTTCTACTTTCCACTCGCGCAGGGTTTCGCGCAGTGCATGGGCGCCCTGGAAATGAATACCGTTGATGCCGACGACCTCGGCGCCTTCCACATTAGTCAGGCTGTCGTCGATGAATACGGCCGACTCCGGCTCCACGCTATAACGATCGAGCAGGATTTCGTAGATGTCGGAAAACGGTTTGCGCGTTTTTTCGTCGCCCGATACGACAATACCTTCAAACCAGTGCAGAAAGTCATAACGCTCCAGCGCCACCGGGAAGGTTTCATTGCTCCAGTTGGTCAGCGCCAGCAGGCGATACTGCCCGTTGTCGCGGATGTCGCGCAGCAGTTCTACCGTATCGTGGATAGGCCCACCCAGCATTTCTTCCCAACGGCCATAGAAAGCACGGATTTCCGATTCCCACTCCGGGTGTTGATTTACCAGCAGGGTGGTTCCTTCTTCCAGGGTTCGGCCCGCATCTTGCTCAACATTCCAGTCGTGTGTGGCAACATTTTCAAAAAAATAGCGCCGTTTTTCCGGATCGGGAATGACGTGTTTAAACACATATTCCGGGTTCCAGTCGATTAGGACGCCGCCGAGGTCGAAGATAATGGTTGAGATCATTAGAGGCGAGAAGTGAGAGGCGAGAGACGAGAAGTGAGAGGTTAGAGCCGTTATACGTTGAAGCGGAAGTGCATGATATCGCCGTCGGTTACAACATATTCTTTGCCTTCTACCGACATTTTTCCGGCTTCTTTCACTTTGGCTTCAGAGCCATAGGATACAAAATCGTTGTATTTGATCACTTCGGCGCGGATAAATCCTTTTTCAAAATCGGAGTGAATCACGCCTGCGGCTTCCGGACCTTTGGCGCCGCGGCGCACCGTCCAGGCACGTACTTCCTTCACACCGGCGGTAAAATAGGTGATGAGATTGAGCAGTTTATACGCCGAGCGGATCAATCTGTTTACGCCAGGTTCTGTGAGGCCCATCATTTCGAGAAATTCCAGGCGTTCTTCCAGGGTTTCCATTTCTGCAATTTGCGCTTCAATACCTGCGCAAATCATAATCACTTCGGCATTTTCGGCGGCCACCGCCTTGCTGAAGGCTTCGGTGTGGGCATTACCTTTTTCAATGGCCGATTCATCGACGTTGCAAACATACAACACCGGTTTGGCGGTGAGCAAAGCGAGGTCGCGCTGCACCAGGGTGCGGCCGTCGTCGTCCATATCGGCCAGCAGTTCGCGTACAACACGGCCTTTTTCGAGGTGTGCTTTCACGAGTGTCAGTACTTCCAGCGCTTTGGCGTCGTCCTTGCTACCCATGCGGGCGGCGCGGGCCACTTTATCGATGCGCTTTTCCACTGTTTCGAGGTCTTTCAGGCACAGTTCGAGGTCGATTACCTCTTTGTCGCGCACAGGGTCGACGGAGCCGTCGACGTGTACCACATTGTCATCGTCGAAGCAACGCACCACATGCACAATGGCGTCTACTTCACGGATATTGGCCAGGAACTGGTTGCCCAGGCCTTCCCCTTTGCTCGCGCCTTTGATGAGGCCGGCGATGTCGACAATTTCCACGGTAGTGGGTTGCGTATTCTGTGGCTCCACGATTTCGGCCAGTTTGTCGAGGCGTTCATCGGGCACAGTAATGATACCCACGTTGGGGTCTTTGGTAGCGAAAGGATAGTTGGCTGCCAACGCTTTTGCGTTGGTGAGCGCATTAAAAAGAGTAGATTTGCCGACGTTGGGCAGGCCAACGATACCACACTGCAGAGCCATAAATCAGGTCGAATAAATAATGGAATGAACGTTCCGGGGCGCGGGTTGTTTGTTTCAGTGGATGCCTGCCAAGCGTGCAGGAGTCCAAAACGGCCGCAAAAGTAATAAATTACACGGGTTAAACACGCATTTCCTTGATAGTTTTCACGACTTCTTTACCACACCATGAATCACCTGGCGCATTGTTTTCTTTCTTTTGCTGATGAAGACCTCTTGCTGGGCAATTTCATAGGCGATTTTGTAAAAGGCAACGACTGGCAGCAGTACCCGCACAAGGTGCAACAGGGAATTTTGCTGCATAGAACGATCGACTCCTACACCGACAGCCACCCCATGACCGACCGGAGTGTGGCGCGTATTCGGCCCTTTGCAGGTCGGTATTCGCCACCGTTTACGGATATTTTATATGACCACCTCCTTGCCCTGAACTGGGAAAAATATACCGATGTTCCGTTCGAGGTATTTGCTGCGCAAACCTACCGGCAACTGGAAAACCGCGCTGCCGACATGCCGCCCGTATTGCAGGAACGGCTTCCCAAAATGATTGCCGGCCAGTTTTTGCACGGCTACACCCTTCGCGAAGGGCTGGAGTGGGTGCTTGACCGATTCAGTATGCGGCTTGCCGGAAATTTTGATGCCAAAGGCCTCGGTAAGTTCTTTTTTGATGAAATCGAGGCATTCTCGGAAGATTTTAATGTTTTTTTCCCCGATTTGCTGGAGGTTTGTAAAAACAAAGTGCGTCTTTCATAACGCAATTCCTGCCTGTAAAACAACAACTGCATGATGCGGAACCTTTTTCTGATTTTTTCGCTCGCTGTCCTTCAACTGCGCGGCCAGGCGCCCATTTCCGTACTGACCTACAATATCCGTTTTGACAACCCTGCCGACGGCCCGGATGCCTGGCCAGAGCGCCGCGATCACCTGGCAGCCCAATTGCGCTTTTACAACCCGGATGTTTTTGGAATTCAGGAAGGGCTGCACCGGCAGGTGGAATACCTGAGCGAACAATTGCCGGAATTTCACCGCGTGGGCGGCGGCCGCGATGATGGCAAGGAGGCTGGCGAATACTCGGCGCTGTATTTCCGGAAATCACGCTTCGGGTTACTACAGTCGGGCACCTTCTGGCTATCCGAAACGCCTGATCGCCCTTCTAAAGGCTGGGATGCTGCGCTGCCGCGTATTTGCACCTATGCTCACCTGTACGACAGCCTGGCATCGAAGCAACTGTGGGTTTTTAATACCCATTTCGATCACATCGGTGAAATAGCCCGCTTGCGCTCGGCCGAACTTATTGTGAATAAAATCAAGGAGTTGGATAAAGAAGAAGCACCCTTTATCCTCATAGGCGATTTTAATTCGCCACCTGATCAGGCGCCTGCCCAGTTTTTGAGCCGTGCGCTCACCGACACCCGTTCGGTAAGCGAGGAGCCATCGTTTGGCCCATCAGGAACCTTCAATGGGTTCAAATTCAACGAGCCTGTTACCCTACTCATCGACTACATTTTTATCAGCGGGAAAGATTTCAGGGTAAAAAAACACGCGGTTTTGAGTGATTCCCGCAATTGCCATTATCCATCCGATCATTTGCCGGTGTTAGTAGTTATGAGTTATGAGTTATGAGTTATGAGTTATGAGTGTTACGCACACTGCTATTGGTTTCTTCAATAGAGTAGCCAATAGCAGTGTGCGTAACACTCATAACTCATAACTCATAACTCATAACTCATAACTCTTTTTGAGTTCCACATTCAAAGCCTTATAATCTATTTTACCCCCATTTTTTTTCAAGTGCTCCACAATCGTAAATGCGCGGCTGATACGGGCTTCCGTGTTTTTTACATGCCCGACAATGTATAGCAGTGTGCGTAGTTTGCCGGGAGGGAGGGTGTGAAAAAGGCGATTGCCCGCTTCGTCCTGGGCCAGCACTTCGGCCAGTTCTTCGGGCATAGGCAGGCCATATTCGCTTTCGTCTTTGTGCAGGCTGACGTGGGCTATAGAGCCTTCTTTCAGGCCGAGTTGTTCGCGGATTTTTTTGTTCACCATAATGCAATACACCCCTTCCCCTTTGGGAATGAGGGCGCATTGGAACTCAATAGTATCATTGAGTTTGCATACGACGCGTTTGGCGCCTTCTGCAAGAAAGGTGTTCGCAACAGGGGCTGGCACTGGCAAATGCGCGCCCCATAGTTTGTTGGTAGAAATTTCCAGGGTGGAGGTAAAATGCAGCGGCGCCTCCATGAACTACATAACGTCAGCGTTCAAATCGACATAAATGGCAGCGCGATCCACTTTTTCGGGCAGCGGACCGAAATGGCTCAGTTTGAGTTCGGCCATGCGGCGGCCCGCAATAGCGCAGTCGAGCAGACTTTTTTCGTCGAGGCGGGCAGTGAGGTAGCCCGACCAAAAAGCATCGCCGGCGCCGGTAGTATCTTTCACTTCTACCGGACGGGCGGGCAGGAAATGGCGTTCGTCGGCATTGCCCACCCAGCAACCTTTGTCGCCCAGGGTAAAGCACACTTCTGTAGCGCCCATTTTCAGAAAATGGTCGATAACGGCATCCGGAGCAGGTGTCTCGTCTTCGTACAGGCGGCTCCAGTCCACATCGCTTACTTTTATCAGGGCACGAAGGCGGCAGAATTCAGATACAAGGCGCTGGGCTTCGCGGCGGTCTGGCCATATTTTTTCAGCATAGTTGGCATCGATACTGAGTTGACAACCGGCGCGTTTGGCTTTTTCAGCCGCTTCCAGCAGAACATGTTGGGCAGGCTGTTTGCTAAGCGCGAAGCAGGTGGTATGAAAAACACCAATTTCTTCAAAACGCTGGTACGGGAACTGCCGGATGGAAAGCATCGCATCAGCGCCCCGATAGGGCTGAAAATTGGATACGGCCGCCGAGCGGGTCACCAGAATCAGCGTTGTAGGTTCTTCTACCTGTGCGATATAAGTGGTATCTACGCCGAGTTTACCCACATAACTGCGCAATACGTCGCCCATATCGTCGTTGCCAACCGATGCTGCCAGCATGGCATTGTTGCCCAGTCGGGCCATATTCATAGCCAGGTTGGCCGGGCTGCCGCC
>JAEUUT010000024.1 GCA_016787415.1 Saprospiraceae bacterium
ACATCAGGATAAATTGAGATACCCCATTGGAACATTTGAATACGGAAAAACATATTCATTAGATGATACAAGAAAACATATAAAAATATTAGCCAAATTTCATAAAGACCTTAAAAACACCTTAAAAAAATTGAAAGGCGGCGACCTGGAAAAAACCTACCGCCCGGGTGGCTGGACCGTCAGACAGGTCGTGCATCACCTCGCCGATAGTCACCTCAATGCTTATGTGCGTTTTAAACTGGCCGTTACAGAAAACACGCCTATTATCAAACCGTACGAAGAACAACTCTGGGCCGAACTCGAAGATGGCAAACATGGTTCGGTAAAAACCTCCCTTAAATTAATCAGTGCCTTGCATAGCCGCTGGACTGATTTTCTGAAATCACTCCAGGAAGACGACCTTGAAAAAGGATATTACCACCCGGCTTCCAAGCGCACGGTACTTCTTCAGGAAGCCATTGCACTGTATGTATGGCATAGTCAGCACCACCTCGGCCATATTCAGATCGTAGTAGACAGCAAGTCAAAAGGACACGCAGGCAAAAAGACGGAAGAAGAAAAAAAATCCGAAACGACACAGACTGCCAATGCGGAAGCAGCACCTAAAAAGCGCAGCATCAGCGCCGAACACCGCGAAAAAATAAGGGCCGCTCAAAAAGCGCGTCATTCAAAAAATGAAGCGCCGGCTACTGAAGCAGCACCCGCCAAACGCGGTCGCAAACCTGCCGAAAAAGCAGCAGCCTCCGCTCCGGCAGCGCCCGCCAAACGCGGTCGCAAACCCGCCGAAAAAGCGGCAGCCTCCGCTCCGGCAGCACCCGCTAAACGCGGTCGCAAACCCGCCGAAAAAGCGGCAGCCTCCGCTCCGGTAGCACCCGCCAAACGCGGTCGCAAACCCGCCGAAAAAGCAGCAGCCTCCGCTCCGGCAGCACCCGCCAAACGCGGTCGCAAACCCGCTGTAAAAGTTGCTGTTGTTGCTACAACCGAGGCGCCCGCTAAAAGAAAGCGCCGCACCAAAGCAGAGATGTTGGCCGCCAAGGCTGCCGGCGCGTCTGTATCTGCTCCAGCCGCACCTGCCAAACGTGGCCGCAAGCCTGCCGAAAAAGTGGCTACAACTGCGCCCGCAAAAGTCAAAAAGGCCGCCAAAACGCCATCAACCGATGGCGCAGCGCCGAAACGACGCGGCCTGAGCCCCGAACGGATGGCCGAAATCCGCGCCATGCGCGGTCAGAACAAAACGGCTGAAGCACCCGCTCCAAAGGCGCCCAAGGCTGAAAAAGCAGCCAAAACTGCCAAAACACCGAAAGCCAAAGCCCCTGCTGCCGATGGCGCCGCGCCCAAAAAACGCGGCCTGAGTGCCGAGCGGATGGCCGAAATCCGCGCCATGCGTGGCCAGAACAAAACGGCTGAAGCGCCCGCTCCAAAGGCGCCCAAGGCTGAAAAAGCAGCAAAAACTGCCAAAACACCGAAAGCCAAAGCCCCTGCTGCCGATGGCGCCGCGCCTAAAAAGCGCGGCCTGAGCGCCGAGCGGATGGCCGAAATCCGCGCCATGCGAGGTCAGAACAAAACAACTGATGCCGTGGTAAGTGAAACGCCTGCTTCGGAAGGTACAACGCCAAAAACACGTGGCAGGAAAAAGCAGTAAACGCACGTTTTTAAAATGCGTTGATGCCCGTTCCGATCACTTTGAAATTTCCGGATGAAACAGGTACACGCTGCGCTTTGTGTTGTGTTTAAATTTTTTTACCACAAACGACACATAGCATAGCGTGTACCTGCTTCCATGGAACATCCCCAAAAGGCAAAAGCCCTTCTTTTTTTACTCGTATGAACAGAAAAATTGGCGAGTATGGTGGCAAACTGCCTGGCCCCCTGGTATTGGCTTTCGGGGCCCTGCATGGCAACGAACCCGCTGGGGTAGAAGCCCTTGGCAGGGCAATTCAGACACTTGAAGAAGAAGCGCAACGCGACCCTTCTTTCCGGTTTAATGGCAAATTGGTAGCGTTTATCGGCAACCTGCAGGGCTTTCGCAGCAAAATGCGCTTCCTGGAAAAAGACCTGAACCGTATTTGGAATCCTGAAATGGTGCAATGTTGGTTGCAACAGGATAAAACCAACCTGCATGCCGAACACCGGGAAGTAGTGGAAATTTTCGAAGCCGTACGTTCGGAAATCGACCGGTTCCCAGGGACGGAAATTGTTTTTCTGGATTTGCATACCACCTCCGCCGATGGTGGTATTTTCAGCATACCTACCGACGAAACCGGCAGCCTTGCCCTTGCCCGCGAACTTTACGTGCCTGTCATCCTGCGCTTACAGGATAGTATTGAAGGGCCCTTGCTGAAATTTGCAGCAGCAGGCCATTTCAATACACGCCCTTCAAAATTGTCGGCAGTGGCTTTTGAAGCGGGGCAGCATAACGACCCCCAGTCCGTACACCGATCTATTGTAGCAACGATCAGTTGCCTGCGCGCCGCCGGGTGTATTCGCCCGGGCGTATTACACACGGAAGAGGAACAAATGCTCCGGAGGTTTTCGACTCAGTTTCCACCAGTCGTCATACTTCGGTATGTACACCATATCGGCCCTGATGATGCTTTCCGTATGCGGCCGGGGTATCTCAATTTTCAACAAATAAAAAAAGGGGAACACCTGGCTGATGACGCGCGTGGCCCGGTACTCTCTCCACTCGACGGTATGATTCTCATGCCTTTGTACCAACTGAAAGGTTCAGACGGTTTTTTTATCGTGCAATGACTTCATAACACAGTGTAGTTTAGCCTGTTTTTGAAGGTGAATGCATAGGAAAATACATTGTTTTGTTCGAGCCAGGCATCCAAATCTACCTTGTTCGTCAGTAAAATTTCCCTCCGAAGGCCTGAAATAGAATGTTCAAAAGATGCCGGGAAAGGTACCCTCGGCCAGCCGCTGATGCAAGCCAGCGTATCCAGCAAATGCTGAATTTGAGCGTTCTGACGGATAGGGTGTGCAAACTGGCATTGAAACCCGTTAATACCCAGGTGCCTGGATAGGTAGGAGGAAGATCGTGTTTGACGGGCAAGCAAATTTTCTGAAAGCGGCGCCAGAACGTGATGCTGCATGTTCTCCTCAAAATCGCGGGTTTGTAATGCCGGCAAAACTTCCTGAAATGCCGGAAGCGACAGGCGTTGCTGTACCCATTCCGTCACATTTGCTTCATAACGCTGCGCATTGATAAATGCCGAGTCGGCCAGCCAGGTCAGCCATTCTGCGCCGGGCTGCTCCGGAGCCGTTTCCCACAGCCAGCGTAACAGGTGAATGGTCGCCAGCGGGTACTTCTGCTGGTACCCCTGTGTCACACTCCGCCCGTACAGGCTATTCGGATTAAGGGTATGCGTATGTCCAGGAAGTGCATCGGCATTGTTCCAGGCAATGATATGATGCCCCAGGCTCGGCACGGCTGCGTGGTAAATGTCCAGATCGACAGCCATCAAACGGCCCGAGTGCAGGAGCGGCATAAAATCCTTCGCCGTGCCATTGTACCACAATTGTGTGTACCTGCAATAAACTGCCACAACAGGCCATCCGAACAAGCGGTGCAGGTACATGGCCGACAGCAGGCTGTCCAGGTCGTCTCCGATGAGCATGCCTGTTATGTACTCGGGGCAGGCAAAAGGCAGAAAGGCATTTTTGATGAGCGCACGATCGGTCGTGGCTGTATGAGCAAGGATGGGCATAATGAGCGTGGAGAAATGATTAAAACGCTCAAAAATAGTAAAGTCCCCTCACTTTTTCGCCGCCGAAGGCGGCATTCCATACGTTTTCGAAAAAAGCCTTGAAAAATGCGCAGCGTTGTTGAAACCTGCCAGCAACGCTACTTCGCTTACCGGAATATCCGGGCGATTGAGCAACAGTTCGCGGGCTTTATGCAGGCGGAAATTCCGCAGCAGTTGCATAGCCGACTGATCGGTCAGGGCGTCCAGTTTCCGGTGCAATTGCGAACTGCTCATACCTGCCAGCCGGCACAGTTGTTCGAGGTGAAAATGCTCATCAGCATAATTTTCTTCAAATATCTGGAAGAGTTTTTCCATAAACTCGTCTTCCTTTTTGAACAACGACGCTCCGGCCTCATTGTCGGATGCAAACGTTCCCGGATTTTCCTGTACAAAACCCGAATAACGCTTTTTCCATACCTGCTGACTGCTGATCTGGTTGTGCAGCACCAGCAGCAGTTCTTCTTCCAGAAACGGCTTGCTGAGGTAGGCAATGGCGCCATATCGCAGGCCGTTCAACCGATCTTCCGATTGTGCGCGGGCGGTGAGCAGCACAATGGGGATATGGCTGGTTATGGGGTCATTTTTCAGGATTTGTATAACCTCGAAACCGTTTTTTTCGGGCATCATAACATCAGACAGTATGATGTCGGGGATGTGTTCGAGCGCCATTTGGATACCTTCCTGTCCATTTATTGCGAACAACAGTTGATAATGTTTACACAGGCACGATTTCAAAAAAACGCTCACTTCCTGGTTGTCTTCCACGATCAGTAAAAGCGGCGCATCGGAAGGGGCGCTGTCGAACGAGTACCCTGTCGAAACATCAGCGGGGGCGGCTATCGTCAGGCTTGCGGTGAGCCCTTCAGACGTGTTCGTAATGGGCAGCACAACGCTGAAAACAGAGCCCAGGCCGAGGGTACTCGAAACGTGTATTTCGCCGCCCGCTAACAGTACCAGTTCGCGGGTCAAGGCCAGGCCGATTCCTCCGGTTCTTTGCAGATGTTCCGAAGATTTTCCCTGATAAAAACGGTCGAAAATAAAGGGCATATCTTCGGGCGATATCCCCTCTCCCGAATCACGCACTTCCAGTTCCACGTGTTGTTCGCCTTTTTGAATCAAACTGGCCTCAATCGTGCCACCGGAAGGGGTATGCCGCAGGGCATTCGACATCAGGTTGTTGAGTATTTGTCTGAACCGTTGAGGGTCAAAATCCATCATCAGGGCAGCGGGTGCTGTTTTGACCTGTAATTGAATATTGTTGGAGGCCGCCAGCGATTGAAAGGAAGTTGCATGGAAACGAAAAAAAGAACACAGGTCGCCCTGAACAGGTTGCAGCGTCAGACCCTGCGATTCCAGTTTGGCGAGGTCCAGCACCTGATTGACCAGATCGAGCAGGTTATTGCCCTGGGTAATGATGCGGACCGCCGACTGCGTTGCCTCTTCCGCAGGTTCGCCTTTCTTAAGTCGTTCGGCCAGCCCGAGAATGAGGGTCAGCGGCGTCCGGAATTCATGGGTGATATTGGCAAACAACCTGTTTTTGAATGTGTCCAGTTCCTGTAGTCGTTCCGTTTCCTTGTTTTTCAGTTGAAGCAGGTGGTACTCACGGAGGCGTTGTTCGCGCAAATGGATAAATCCCCAAATTCCGGCAATGGCCAATAAAAAATACAACCCGTATGCAAGGCTACTGCCGTACCAGGGCGGGGCAATAATCAGTTGAAACTGCGCACTTTCGACATTCCACTCTCCATCTGCCGTGGCTGCCTGCACCTGAAATTCGTATCGGCCCGACGGGAGGCTGGCATAATTGGCAAAATGGGTGGTTCCGGAATATATCCAGTCGCGATCAATCCCTTGCATCCGATACCGGTAACGGTTGGTAGCCGGATTGGCAAAGTCGAGTGCAGCAAATTCAAACGTTACATTGTTTTCAGAAAACGGCAGGCGAAGTTCCTGATTAAAATAAGGTGCAAACTGCAAGGGAGAACCTTCCCGGGCGGGCAGCAAAGGGTTGCCGCGCACTTTTACCGTAGTAATGGCCACCGGAGGAGGGGTTTGATTGAGTTTTATCTGTGCCGGATCAAAAATGGTAAGTCCGTTTACGCCGCCAAACAAGAGTTTTCCCGCGCGGTTTCTGAGGTAGGCGCCCGTGTTAAATTCATTGTCTTGCAGACCATCGCTCGCATAATAGTTGACGAAAGTGCCTTTCCCTGGTTGAAAACGCGATAGCCCGCGGTTGGTGCTGCACCACAAATGACCCTCGGAATCAGGTACAATACCGTACACTACATTATCGGACAGACCGTTTTCAGTGGTATAAAGCCTGAAAAACCCTGTGTTTTTATCATAACAGACAAGCCCGCCGCCGCGCGTGCCGATCCAGATCAGGTTGGGCTCCTGCGGGTTTTGATACAGGCACAGGATGGAGTTCCAGTTGAGCGATGTTGCGTTGTCAGGATGGTATTCCAGCAATCTAAAAGCAGGCGCCTCACCGTTTTTCGGGATGCTTGCCATTACGAGCCCGCCGCTGGTGCCAATCCACAAATTGTTACTTTCGCAGTCCTCCAGCAAGGCATTGGCAGTGAGATTCTGGTAGTTTTCCGGGAAAACATTCAAATAATTGAAGCGTTCGGCGCTCGGTTCATTTGCGCGACAACGATAAAGATTGCCATTGTGCGCGGCCACCCAGATATTGGAATGGCGGTCTTCCAGAAGTTGTTCGACTACCAATTCCCTGAAAACGGGAAGCCGTGCCACGGGGTGCATCTTTCCCGTCTTTTTTTCCAAAAACAGTATGCTGCCCACCTCCGTATGCAAACTGCCACAACTGGTAAACCAGGTATTTCCAGCCCGGTCGGTTAATACGTTGTAAGGATACTGAGTTTTGAAATAGAATGCCCAGGGAGCCTCTTCAAGTTGGCCGGTGTAGACATTAAACAAGTGATTGGGAAAAAACTTGCCGGGCCAGATACGGCCGTCCGGCATTTCCCGAAAATTATACAGCGATTTTCCTGGTAAATAATGGCGAAATGCGAGGTTTCGGAGATTGATTTTGCAGAGGCCATGCCCGCCTGTTCCTGCCCAGATGACATCTGACCGATCCTGCATGATAACGCTGACGGGGTGCGGCAATTCCATCCAGGGTTGAAAATCAGTCCTTTTCGGGCCTTCCGGAAGGATAGGCTCCGGGTTTTGCAGCGCCTCGTTCAAGTGAAACAGGTATAAGCGGTTGTCGACACCTGAAATTGTAACCGCATTTCTGTCTTTTATCCGAACAAGCCTTCTGTGCCTGTTGGGTATCAGCGGCCCGAATTGACCATCCGGGCGCTTGTACCTGAAAAAGACGCCGAAGTTTTTTCCCCACAACACTGTTTCATCCGCTACTTTCCATTGCATCAGATCAAAGGGAATAAAATGTGATGTAGCCGGCTGGTATGTGAATCCCGTGCCATTTTGGTCGCGCACCAGAAAAATAGTGTCGCCGATGCAGTCATCCAGTACGACTGGTGGCACTGCATCCGATGGCAAGGAGAGGTGTTCGACAGAAATGCCGGCCAGAGGGGCTGTACTGGAACGGAGTTGTAGATCAAAACCAGCCGGTACCCGGATGCGATACAACCCGATGGAGTCATCCTGATTGGGCAGGTGAACAATCAGGGTGCCCATGTTGTCAATCGCTATTTGCGAAATAGCGGCCCTTGGAAGGATTTTAACCTGCTGGTTTATATTAAAAAAACGTTCGGTGGCAGGATCAAATACATACAGGCATTCATCTGTTCCTATCCACAACAAACCATCGCCGCTTTCCTGTATTTGTGTGATATATGCCGACCCGGTCAGGGAGAAAGGGTCGAAAGGGCGATAGTTGTAGCGCCGAATACTGTAACCGTCGTATCGGTTCAATCCGTCGAGCGTACCAAACCACATAAACCCGCGGCTGTCCTGAAGCATGGTGGTGATAAATCCCTGGGAGAGGCCATCCGCTACCGTGATTGTCTGAATATGAGGCAACTGCGCATCTGCCTGTAAAGCAGTGCAGCACCATAAACAGAATACAATATGCAAGGTCTTTATCATGAGTAAAGCAGGGAACCAGCACGGATGTTGGGGAATTTGGAGGAAGTAAAGGTAGGAAGTAAATACATACGGGAAAAATTGCAAGTAAGGATTGCCTGTTCAGTTATGTGGAAGAACTTTCTGATCTTGATAGTTATAAGACGCCTCGTCTGCAAGAATGGGAAGAATTGTCACGTTTTTGGGAAATATTGTCATATGACACTCCCGATGCTGTTTCACCTTTGCCTCACTGGTTGATGGGGTGGAAATTTTATACAGCATAGTGATTATCAAATAAAATCACATTATTATTACTTTGCTTTTGAATGGGTTTCGTACCATTACCCCTCAAACAAGCAAAACACTCCCCATCACCAGGCCCGTATTTCTTTTTTCCTTTTAATACTGTCAAGCCTATGCATGTAGACATCGCCGCCGCCCCGGTTCACCCTTCTGCCCTGAAAAAAAAATGCCCCCAGACCCAGGCTGTTTTTCGCCGCACCAGTAATGGGTATGCACGAATTTATTTCATGAGAAATTCATTGGATGCAGACATTATTACGACGTTTTTTCAACACGAACATTTTCGGATAGACCATGCCATTGATCTACCATCATCCATTGTAAAAAATCTTGATTTAAAAGACTGCAAGGTGTCGCCCGGGTTGTATAAAATAAGGGCCTATAAAGACTTCTTTATCATCGATCTGGATCCTCTTGGGAAAGCACATGGAATCATGCATCCAGTGGATTAATCAAAACAAAACGAGATTTCAGAGATAATTTACCTTCCGGAATGTCGGTAGGGAATTATGAAGTATATGTAAGAAGACCATGAGAGTTGTTAACGGGGCGGCTTGTAAAAGTCCACCCGTTTTTTTTCTCCTACCGAAGGGAAAGCCGCAGTTGCCGGGCTGTTTCTTCCAGTCTGCCCACCAGTTGCCGCCGCTGGGCAATGTGTGCAGAAGAAAGCACCCCTTCCCGTTCTACCGCATCCAGTGCAGCATTGGAGTGGCGTACGGCTTCCATGACCCGATCTACGACGGGTTGGATATTGGATTTTTCAGCGTCGAGAGAATTGCTCTGTCGCGCTTTTTGCCACATTGTCCATGCCTTTTTATATTGCAAGGTTCCCAGGTTATATTGCAGGGAGTAGGTTTCATAGTTCAGGTTGAACAGGATGTTGTGCATCAGGTCTGCATCCAGGCTGGCGCCGCTGTTTTCTACCGAATCCATCAATTGATACATGTCGGTCTGTATCCCGGCCAGTTCCTGGCATATGGCGTCTGCTTTTTGAAACGGGAAAATGGTGTTGCGCAACATTTCTTCCAGGCGCGGCATGGCTGCTGCGCGTTTGGCCCTGATTTCACAGGAACGCAGGGTCAGTAACCCACTCTGTATGAGGCGTTGGCGCTCGAGGGTAAATGCAAACACAGGTGGACGCAGGGTCATTTTGTGCACATCTTCGGCTGCTCTCTGAAAAAAAAGGCGGATTTCGGGGGCGTACACAGAAATGGAGGTTTTGAGGCGGCGATCATCCTTGTCATTGAGCATTTGTTCCAGCATGGTTACCTCACGTTGCGCCATCTGGAGGTAGGCGAGGCTTCTGTTGTGCCAGATTTCCAGGCAGGTGTTGTATATTTTTCCACAGTC
Organism: Saprospiraceae bacterium; assembly: GCA_016787415.1. Lineage (GTDB taxonomy): Bacteria > Bacteroidota > Bacteroidia > Chitinophagales > Saprospiraceae > M3007. Next base: position 9,459 of record JAEUUT010000024.1, read on the forward strand.
GAGCGTGCGTTCGGAAAGGGCATATTCACCATCGGCATTCAGCAGCAGCTGGCGCATTTCATCGAGTGCTTCTTTGTCATTGTGATCGGCCGATCGGTGCAGGGCTTTTTCAAATTGCCCGCTCCACATGGCGCCTTTTAGTTTGTGCGCGATAGCGGATACATCATCGGGCGCATAAAATTTCTCGGCATAGGCTACTCGTTCCCGACTTTCCAGCCTGCTCAGCAGGTCGCGGGCGCGGCTGTGGTATTTTTCCAGCAATCCTACCTGCCCCAGAAACCAGGTCGTATCCAGGTCTATGCTATCCAGCAAAATACTGTCGTCGGCCAGCGAATCGAGCAGCCGAAACTGGTCGTAAAACAAACCCCAGTAATTCTGGCCCAGGCTGAACACCGCGCGCTCGTTGCTGTCGTTGAATTCCAATATTCGAAGTTCCATGTGCCACATGCGTTGTGCAGCATCCATCAGGAGCCATTGCCGGAGCGTGTCAGCATAGGCAAATGCTACGTCCGGCGCTGCGGAAAGGTATCGGCCGATTTCATCGTCATCGCCTTTACGGAAAACACGTTCGGTAACAGGCTTTTCCAGTAGTTGCCACACCGGATCGTCGGGCAGGTGGTTCAATACAAAGCGCTCGGGCGGCGGAGCGAAGTAGACATCATTCACCGTAAATGCGTTCATTCCGCGTGTCGGCACGCCCCAGGTGGGGTCGAAAAGACGCCATTCTCCTTCGGCAGCGGCGGCCACCCAGGCATGCCCGAGTTCGGGTACTGCGCCATTGCTTTCCTTTACAATACCAGTAACCACCTCGCAGGGCAGGCCCATTTCCCTGGCAAGGGCGCAGAAAAGGTTGGCATAGCCCTGGCAAACCCCGCTGCGATGGTGCAGCACCTGTTCGGCCGACTGTTCTTCGAGGTATTCCGGTGTAGCCCAGAAATCGGAGGATGCATAATGATCGTCGTAGTCGATGTGCAAGGTTATCCAGGCATAAATGGCGCGCAGTTTTCCCAGATCGGTCGTTGCTGTTTCCGCGAGATGGGCTGCCAGTTTGGCTACTGATCGGGTGCGGCTGTTGGGCGTGTTCAGGCAATGCTGGTCGATGGCGTCGAACCCTTGCCCGTGCAAGGCCAGGGAAAAAAGCAGGAATGCGGGCAGGGCGTATCTCATGGTGTTTGGATCGTATTTCAGAAAAACAGGCATTTTACGCACAGGCTGCATCGCAGGCACTCAACTTTCCGTCACATCCATCCTGATCCGGCGTTCGGGTGGCAGGTAGTTGTTGATTCGGTTGGGAAGCACTTTCATCCAGCCGAGGTTTAGCCCCCGGTAGCGGGCCAGCACCCAGCCATTCGTCATATCGGCTGTTCGTTCAAATGTTTCTTTTTTCAAAAACAGCAGGGCTTGCTCCCGGCTGAGTTCCAGTGCAGGCAGTTGGGCCGATACAGATTGGTGTTGGGCGAGTGCATGACCGGGTATGAAATCCTTGCCTTTAAATTCGCCTATATTGACGCCGAACCACTTCGTGCGCAGGTGTTTTTCCAGCACAAGATAATCGTTTTCCAATGCGGCAGGAAGCGCCATGACTTCGCCTGTGGCGGTTTGGAAAAAGCGCAGCCCGGCATCATGTTGCAGCCAGTGCGACAATTCCGGCACGTTGTTGCGCGGCAGGGGTTTCAGGTTTTTATAACCGGAAGCGGGGTTGTGTTTGCGCGCTGCGCCCTCCTTTTTTCTAAATGCGGCGAGAAAAAATCCTTCCCCCCGAAGCCGGTGAGGAAAAAACTGAAATCCGTACTCCGTATCAGCAATATTCCAGGTTTCCGGGATTTGCGGTCGCAGGGGCTCCAGGTCGAATTCTTCTGCAACCCAGGCCGCGTTCCGGTCATTTTCGTCGCGGTTGTAGGTGCAGGTGCTGTACACCAGCAAACCGCCAGGCGCCAGCGTTGCCACTGCCGATGCGAGGATGCGTTTTTGCCGGCCGGCACACAGTTCTACATTCGGCAAGGACCATTCGCGCATGGCATCGGGGTCTTTCCGGAACAGGCCTTCGCCGCTACATGGCGCGTCGGTAACCACCACGTCAAACCAGTCTTCCAGTGCCGCAAAATCACTGGCCTCGGCGCTGCTGACCGCCGTGTTCGGCGTTCCCCATTTTTCCAGGTTTTCACGCAATACCCCCACACGCGAGCGGATGACTTCATTGCTGACAAGCAGATCGCGGGCAGGATCCAGCATCGATGCGATCAGGGTGCTTTTGCCGCCCGGCGCAGCACACAGGTCCAGGACGCGCAGTTTTTTTGAAAAATCGACTTCCTGGCGCAGTATTTCGTATAAAAACATGGAAGACGCCTCCTGCACGTAGTAAGCCCCCGCATGAAAGAGCGGATCGAGGGTAAAAACAGGCCTTTGCGGCAGGTAACGTCCGCCGGGGTGCCAAGGCACAGCATCCAGGTCGGCCAATACCTGTTCCGACGCCGTTTTGGCCGGGTTTCGGCGTATGCTTACCGGTGGCGGCGTTTGCAGGGCTGCTTCAAATGCTGGAAAGTCGTCGCCCAGCAGCGCCTGCATCTGGCGAACAAATGGAGGAGGCAGTGTCATGGTATTATATCGGGGGCCGGTTGTGCAGATAAGCAAACGGTGTGCAGGAGCGCTCCGGTTTCTGGCAGGGCCATTTTTTCAATAATCAGGGTAAAAAGTTGTTCGAAAGAGCCTTTGCGCACAACAGCAGCAGCGCGTGTATGTTGTTCCTTCCATTCAAAATCAAATACGCGGATATGTTCACGGAAATCGAGTTCTTTTAGCCCATAGGCCTTGTACATGCTTTCCTTGGCTGTCCAGAATGCGTGGTACAAATCGAATTGGTCGGACAGGGAATGTTGCCGCACAAAATCTATTTCCGGCGCACTCAAAAAACGCGGCGCAATACGCGGCATTTTATCCACCAGCACCTGAATATCGCAGCCTATGAGTGCGCCGGGCGCAGCATCGGATAGCAGCAATGCGCCTACGATGCCTTTTGAATGACTGAGCGAGCAAAGAAATTGCGCATTGTTTGGGAAAAAAGGTTTGGAAAATGCGTCTTTTGCCAGCGGCATGCGCTGGGCAACGCCAGTCAGCCGGTGCAAGAGCCAGCGCCCAGCCAGCCACTCACTGCTACGAATCCCTTTGTGGCTTTGCCACTCCTGTTCTTCCTGCGCTGTCAGTGGCAGGTCGGCCCGGAAAAAATCCTCCTCCTCAGCAATCTGCCAGATGCCAAATCGGGTTTTGGGGAAAGGATGTCGGGTGAGGAGAAGTGGCACGGTTGAGAGAGGTGAGAGAGGTGAGAGAGGTGAGAGGTGAGAGGTGAGAAGTGAGAGCCGATTTAGATTACACAGGCTATTATTTTTTGGCCATATTTGAGGGGTTTTAGGGCGGCAAGATAAATGATTTTGTTGTATACTCAGGGTGGTGTTCTGGGGTGTTGAATATGTTGACGAGGGCGTTGTTCAGGGCTATTGAATATGTTACCCAGGGCGTTGTTCTAGGGCATTGAATATGTTGTCCAGGGCGTTGTTCAGGGCTATTGAATATGTTACCCAGGGCGTTGTTCAGGGCTATTGAATATGTTACCCAGGGCGTTGTTCTAGGGCATTGAATATGTTACCGAGGGTGGAGTTCGGGGTGTTTAATATGTTACCCAGGGTGGAGTTCGGAGTGTTTAATATGTTACTCAGGGTGGAGTTCGGAGTGTTTAATATGTTACCCAGGGCGTTGCCCTGGGCTATTGAATACGCCCTTTCAGGGCTTCTCTCATTGAAACGTTTTGGCAGCGCGGCGCACTCTACGAACTCTCACTCTCTCACTCTCTCACTCTCTCACTCTCTCTTCTCTTATGCTTTCCTTCTACACCCGCACCGACGTCGTGCAAATTGCCCGGGAATTACTGGGGAAAGTCCTGGTGACAGCGTTTGATGGTCGCCGGACAGCCGGTATGATTACAGAAACCGAGGCATACAGGGCTCCCGACGACAGGGCCAGTCATGCCTACAACAATCGGCGCACAGCGCGTACAGAGGTGATGTTTGCCGAAGGAGGGCATGCCTATGTATATTTGTGTTATGGCATCCACCACCTGTTTAATGTGGTGACGGGTCCCCGCGATACGGCCCATGCGGTGCTGATCCGGGCAGTAGAGCCGCTGGAAGGAATCGAGTGGATGCTGGAACGCCGCAGAATGAAAAACCCGAATCATCCCGGGCTTACCACCGGCCCGGGGGCACTTGCGCAGGCCCTGGGGATTACCACACAATGGACCGGCCAAAATATGTTGTTGCCGGATTCGCCGGTATGGATTGAAGACCGGGGCATATCTATAGCGGAATCAGCCATTGTTGCCGGAAAACGGATTGGAGTTGACTATGCCGGCGAATGCGCCGAATGGCCGTGGCGGTTCTGGTTGCAGGATTCGAAGTACCACAAGTGAGTGCGTTTTGCTGATATTCCTTACGGGTATGGTTGATGTGCCTCATTCCAAAGTGAGCGGGGTGGAGCGAACTTTGTGAAGCAGAATAACTCAAATTTAAAACCCGTTTCATCCATTGTTCGAGCCTGTTACGGTGTCAATGTCATTCGTAATATGGTAACCTAGTAAATTACCCTTGCATGCAACAACCCGATATATCCACGTTCACAGGTTTATCGCCCGAGGAAGTAGCCGAAAACCGCCGATTATACGGCGCCAATATGCTCACCTTGCGTACCCGGCGTACGTTTTTACACATTGTGGCAGAAATCATCCGCGAGCCGGTGTTTCTGCTGTTGGTAGGCACTTGCGTATTGTATTTTTTGCTGGGCGACCGCTCGGAAGCATGGCTCACAGCGGGGTCCATTCTATTTGTCATTCTCATCGAAATCGTACAGGAATACCGCAGCGAAAAAGCCCTGGCAGCCCTTCGGCAACTCACCGAACCGCGCGCCACGATCATTCGCGGAAGGGATCGGGTCAATATTCCTGCCGAAGACATTGTAGTCAACGACCTGATGTGTTTTTCGGAAGGCGAAAGAATTCCGGCTGATGGCAGGGTGGTGCAACAGCACGATTTGAGCATAGATGAGGCCATTCTAACAGGTGAATCCCTGCCGGCAGAAAAAAACACAACCACAGAGGAAGGTAAAGTATATCAGGGAACCGTAGTAGTGTCGGGCACAGGCATTGCGCGTGTTACGGCTGTAGGCATGCAAACGGAGTTCGGCCGACTGGGAAAATCCATCGAATCCATCGAACAAACGCCAACGCCCTTGCAGATGCAGATCGACCGGTTTGTGCGACAATTGCTGATAGCCGGTCTGGTGGCCTTTCTGGTAGTTTTTGCTTTTAATCTGTATTATACTGGTACTTTTTTGAGCGCCTTGCTGTTTTCACTGGCGTTTGCAATCGCACTGGTACCCGAAGAAATACCAGTGGCTTTTACAGCATTTATGGCCTTGGGCGCTTACCGAATGAGCAGGCAGCAGGTACTGGTGAAACAACCCAAAACAGTGGAAAGCCTGGGCTCTGCCACTGTTATTTGTATTGACAAGACCGGTACGATCACCGAAAATAAAATGTCGGTGGCCGAAATCGCTGATTTTTCCGGCAAAAACAAGGTGCTGGAATATGCTATGCTGGCCAGCGAACCCCATCCCTTCGACCCCATGGAAAAGGCCATTCATGCGGCGTACAAGGACTCCCAAGCAACACACGCCGATTTGGAAATGGTGCATGAATACAGCCTGTCCGGCACGCCTCCCATGATGACGCATGTGTATGAACCTACTCCTTCGCGCCAACTGGCAGCCGGAAAAGGCGCCGTGGAACGCATCCTGCGCATCTGCCATATTTCAGGAGAAGAAGAACGCCGCATTCTGGAAAAAACAAGAGAAATGGCCTCCAGGGGGTTCCGGGTGCTGGGGGTGGCCAGCGCAGATTTTTCAGGCAAAGAATACCCCAAACAGCAAGACGATTTCAACTGGAATTTTGCCGGACTGCTGGCCCTGTACGACCCGCCCAAAAAAGGAATCCGGCAGGTGATGCAGCAATTCTATAAAGCCGGATTACAATTGAAAATGATCACTGGCGACCACGCGGAAACGGCGCTCAACATTGCCAGGGAAAGCGGCCTGCACACAAGTGCAGAAGTGCTGAGCGGTGAAAAAGTGATCAGCATGCGGGAAGAAGAACTTCGGGAAGCCGTAAAAACCTGTACCGTCTTTGCACGGATGTTTCCGGAGGCCAAACTCCGGGTAGTGGAGGCGCTGAAAGCCAATGGAGAGGTGGTAGCCATGACGGGCGATGGCGTCAACGACGGGCCTGCTCTCAAAGCGGCGCAAGTAGGGGTGGCCATGGGGCGCAAAGGCACTGAAATTGCCAAAGGCGCGGCCTCTATGGTGCTGCTCGACGACGACCTGGCGCATATCCTCAAAGCCATCAAAACAGGCAGGCGCATTTACCAGAACCTGCGCAAAGCCATACGATACATCATTTCCATACACCTGCCCATCGTACTGGCCGTGCTGCTTCCATTGCTGTTTGGTTGGCCTTATCTGCATATTCTGATGCCCATCCACGTCATTTTTCTGGAACTGATTATGGATCCGACCTGTGCGGTGGCTTTTGAAAACGAGCCTGCCGAGCCTGATGTGCTCAACAAGGCGCCGAGGGCGCGTACCGGCGGGCTGTTTACAGGGCCGGAACTCCTGCTGAGCATTGCACAGGGCAGTATGATAACGGCAGGCATTTTTGTCATGTATCACCTTGCTGTGGTGCTTGGCAAGGATGAAGACACCACCCGCTCGTTCGTTTTCGCCACGCTGCTGGCCTCCAATGTATTGCTGACGCTTGCCAACCGCTCCTTTGAACACAGCATTCGCAGTACCATTTTTTACAAAAACAACCTTTTGTGGCTGATAATCGGCCTCTCAACGGCTATTTCTGCGGCTATTATGTGGTGGCCGCCCTTGCAGCGATTGTTTCACATGGGGCCTATTACGCTCACGGAACTGGGCTGGTGCCTCTTGGCGGCGATCGTTTCAGTTGGCTGGTTTGAGGTCTGGAAATGGATGAAAAAGCGCTTATGACAGCAGTGACTTTACCTTGTTCTGCAATTCGGCAGCGGTAAAAGGTTTGGTCAGCACAGCATCGGCAGCATGCTGCGTGGCTTGCAGCACATCTATGTCCATGCCCGTGATCATCAGGACGGGAATGTGGGCATATTTTTTATCCGACTTGATTTCCTCGATCAACTCGAAACCGCCGGCGGCCGGAATCATAACGTCGCAGGTAATCAGATCGAAGCCGGGTTGTTCCACCAGTATTTTGATGGCATTTCTGAGCGTATCGGCCGTTTGTACGAAATAGCCGGCGGCAGTGAGGATGCGCTGGATGTTATCGCGGATGTCGCGTTCGTCGTCGATGACGAGTATTTTTTTCTGAATCATCGGGCAAGGTTTTTAACTGGTTCAAAAAGAGTATTTCTGCAACGAATCAGGAGGCATTGAAGGTCAGAAAAAAGGTAGTGCCTGCGCCTTCCTGCGATTCTACATGGATACTGCCGCCATGCGATTGTACGATATTGAGCGTAGATGCCAGGCCGAGCCCCATGCCGCCCGGTTTGGAACTGAAATAGGGCTCGAAAATTTTGTTCAGGTGAATGGGGCTGATCCCGTTTCCATTGTCACGGATGGAGAGCAGCATTTTATGCAGGGTGCGTTCTGTTTTTATTTCCAGCACGCCGCTACCTTCCTGCATGGCTTCACCGGCATTGACAATGATGTTGGTGAAGGCAATTTTGATTTTTTCGCGATCCAGCATGATCCGGTCGTTTTCTGTTGAAAACTCCTTTATGACCGCCAATTTTTTCAAAGCAAGCCTGTCACCGGTTTCAGCCAGGGTTTCTTCCAGCACGTCTTTCAGCGACAGGGGTTCGAGGTGCAGTTCGGTGGGTTTTGAAGAATTGAGCAGTTGGGTAATCAGGGTGTCGATCCGCTGTGCATTTCTTTTGATGATGTCGAGGTAATCGTGCAGGTCATGCTCGACAGGCAATTCACCGATAAAACCTTCGAGCGCCAGCCCGATATTGGTCAGCGGATTGCGCACCTCATGCGCCAGCATACGCATCAGGCGCCCGGTGGCTTCCATTTTTTCCGACATCACGGTAGCGCGTTCTTCGCGTATTTGTGCGGTCAGGTCGTGCAGTACGCCCTGGCAGTATTGTCGGCCATAGCGGTCGGACTGCATGGTGGCGTAAAGGCTGCAAATGCGTCGTTCCCTGCTTTTGGTCAGCAGGTCTACTTTTTTGCCCGATACTTCTCCATGCTGAATCAGGGCGTTTTCAATACCGGCGCCCTCGTCGGCGTCGGCATACAGGTCGGAAGTGCGCATTTGCAACAGTTCCTCGGCGCTGTATCCGGTAAGGGTTTCGGCCGACTGGCTGACGCTCAAAAGGCGGCCGGAAGTATCGGCGATAAAGATCATATCGCGCGATTTTTCGAAAACAGTGCGGAATTTCACTTCGTTTTCCCGGATGGCCTTCATCATGGCTGCCTGGGCCAGCGAATACCGGATGCTGCGCCCCAGGCTTTCGGAGTTGAGCATACCTTTCAGGAGGTAGTCGAAAGCGCCGAGTTCGGCGGCGGCTTCGTCTACCTCCTGGTTGTTGATGCCGGTGAGCAGGATCATGGGCTCCTCGCATTTCGCTTTCAGCGCCTCCCGAATGAGGTGCAGGCCGGTGTACATGCCGAGGTAATAATCGATAATGTACACGTCGTGCTCGCATTGGCGGATGCGTTCGAGTCCTTTCTGATAACTGGGCGCCCATTCCACCTCAAACTTCCTGTCGGAGATGCTGTGGAGGGTGTCGGCCGTCAGCAAAAAATCGTCTTCGTCGTCGTCGACAATTAAAACACGAATGATCTTTTCGTCGCTCATAGTAGGTCAACTTTTTGATTCAGCAGGCAATTCGACCAGTTCAAACCAGAAACTGTTGAGTTGTCGCACTACTTCCACCAGCCCTGTGTAGGTAACCGGTTTGGTAATAAAGCAATTCACGCCCAGGTTATAACTGCGTACAATGTCTTCCTCGGCTTTGGAGGTCGTAAAAATGGTGACGGGGATGGAACGCAGGTAATGATCCTTTTTAATGATATTCAGCGCCTCCAGTCCATCCATACGCGGCATATTCAGGTCGAGCAGAATCAGCCCGGGTCGCGGACTATGATCGGGCGATTCGAATTTGCCTTTTCGGAAGAGGTAATCAATCAATTCAACTCCGTCTTTCACAAAGAAAATTTCATTCAGGATACGCACTTCCTCAAATGCTTCACGTGTCATCAGTCTGTCGTCGTCATCGTCATCTGCGATGAGTATGGTCACTTTCTTGCTATTTTTCATGGTACTAAATTTAGAGTTTACGGCCTATGGTGGTGTCAACAGGCCTACAACTCTACACTCTTGGGGATTTCGTTTCGGGGGCTGTTTTTGCCAAAATGATGTGAAAAACGGATCCGTTACCAGGTTCGGATTCGGCCCAAATGGCGCCGCCGTGGTTTTGCACTACTTTTTTGCAAATAGCCAGTCCGATGCCGGTGCCTTCGTATTCTGAACGGCCATGCAGCCGCTTGAAAGGTGAAAAAATGGCTTCGGCAAAGGACGGATCAAAACCGATTCCGTTGTCCCGCAACTGAATATAAATGTATTCCTGTTGAGTGTTCAGGTTGTGTTCATGTTTCTGTTTCTCGTTTAGTTCGTTCCAGGTAATCTGAATGTCAGGTTTTTTGTCGGGTTGGGTAAATTTCAGGGAGTTGTTGAGTAAATTTAAAAACAACTGGTGCATTTGGGTCGGAATGGCGTGTATCACAGGCATTTCCGGATACCGGATGACTGCTGCGCGTGCAGACACTTTGTTTTCCAGGTCACCCGTTACCTCAGCCAGTATTTGATGGAGGCTGGTGTTTTTGAAGTGGTCTGCATTGCGTGTGGTGCGCGACAACATGAGCAGGTTTTCAATCAATAAGCGCATTCGGTTGGCGCCGTCGATGATTCGATCGAGGTACTGATTGCAATCCGGTTCGTTTTTGGCGCCGCATTTTTCTTTCAGGCGCTCGCTGAAAGCCGTGATCTTGCGCAGCGGCTCCTGCAGGTCGTGGGAGGCAACATAAGAGAACTGTTCCATTTCGCTGTATGCCTTGGCCAGTTCGGTCACTTTTGCTTCCAGATCCTGCTGGATGTTTTTCATATGCGTGATGTCGGCCGTAGAGCCTACTGCCAGCACCGGCTGGCCGTCTTTCCAACTCAGAATGCGGGTATGCGTCAGGGTATGAATCGTTTTACCCGTACAGGTGATCAGCGACATCTCCATCGGCTCCATGGTGGCGCTTCCATTGTACTTGTTCAACTCGATGGCGCCGGTCCGTATCAATTCTTTTTCGTGAGGCATCACATGCTGGAAATAGGTGTCGAGCGGTATCCAGTCATAGCGTCGTTCGTGCAATGGATATTCGAGAATGTCCCACATACCGTCCGACCATTTCAACTGTTGTCGGGCAATATCCCATTCCCAGGCGCCGAGGTTCATTTGTTTTTCTGCTTCCCGCAAGGTGGCCTCGTATTTTTCGAGGCTTTGCAGGGTGTGCGAATACTCTGAAATATCGCGTATGGTTCCTATAAACTTTACAATTTCCCCTTTTTCATTGGTGATGGGTTTGCCTTGTTCCATGAGGTGAAACACCTGATTATTGGAAGACACAATGCGGTATTCCATGGAAAAAGGCGCTACGTTGTCGCAAGCCTGTCGGATGGTTTGTCGGAAGGCTGGCATGTCGTCCGGATGAATCATATCCAGGTACTGCTTGATGGTAAATGTTCCGTCTTCAGGCGATTTTTCGAAAATATCGTAAATGCCCGTCGACCAGATCACGCGGTCGTCTTCCGGAAACCATTCCCAGGCGCCATAGCGGAATGCTTCTTCTGCCGAGCGAATAATCATATCCAGTTCGAGGGCCCGTGCATCCATCTGTACCTTTTGCGTCACATCTTCCGACACGCAGAAGTACTCGGCAGGTTGTTGATTTTCATCGCGTTTGAAAACCGAAATGGATGTTTCGAGGTGTACGATCTGCCCATCCTTGCCTTTGAGTTTTACGCGCAGTTTGATAGCCTGGTCGTCGCGGATCGACTGTATCTTTTGTGCCGTATCCAGCAGCAGTTCGATGTCTTCATCGGCCATCATATCGCCAATACGACCGCCCATACTGTGTAAATCGTCCAGATTAAAACCCAGAAATTCGGATACTTTCCGATTGGCATACAACAATTTGAAATCCGACGCCCGCATAATGAACACCATGTAGGGCATGTAAAGCGTCATTTTCTGAAAAATTTCGATGCCAATTTTTTCAGGTTTATGGTCTTCGGAATCGTAATAATCCTTTGAATACATGGTGATACAGGAGGATTAGCAAGCACTCGGCCACCGCCTGTGGAAGCGGCGCCGCCGGGCAAAGTGAATACATGGATAAAACGTACTGCAGAAACCCTTAAATATTGTAGTATTTAATCTTGTTGTACAGCGTTTTTCGGTCGATATTCAGCAGTGCGGCGGCTTTGCTTTTGTTAAAGTTCGTCTGGCGCAAAGCATTCAGGATGACCTCGCTTTCCGCTTCCATGGCGGCGTTTTTGAGGCTTACCTGCGTTTTCCGCGCGCTTGTTTCGTTTGCGGTAGGCACGTACGCTGCGGAAGGTTGTTCGCTGTAGGTTTCCTGAGGCCGGTCATTTACCTCGGTGAAGAGGAGTTTTTCGTGGTTTACAATCTCGAACGGCAGGTGCCGGATCTGAATCTGGGTGGCGTCGCACAACAAAGTGGCTCTTTTCAGTACGTTTTTCAATTCTCTTAAATTGCCATACCACGGATACGAGTGGAAAAGATCAGTGACATCCTGGGAAAAACCTTCCACATTTTTACCCAGTTCTTCATTGATCTGGTTCAAAAAGAAGTGCGAGAACAGCATAATATCCACGCCGCGCTCCCGCAGCGGCGGCACATCGATGCTGAATTCGTTGAAACGGTGGTAGAGGTCTTCGCGGAATTTGCCGCTGCGGCTGGCATCCCACAAGCGTTCGTTGCTGGCGATAATAATGCGCACGTCAATGTCGATGGTTTTGGTGCCGCCGATGCGCCGCAACTGCCGCTCCTGAATAACGCGCAACAGCGATACCTGCACGTCATATGAGAGGTTGGCTACCTCGTCGAGAAACAGGGTGCCGCCGTTGGCCAGTTCAAAATGCCCGATTTTTTGATCGAGCGCGCCGGTGAAAGCGCCTTTTTCATGGCCAAACAACTCGCTGCCCGCCAGTTGGGGCGAAATAGCGCCACAGTCCATCGCCACAAACGGCTTGTCGGAGCGGCTGCTCAGACGGTGTATTTCACTGGCTACGCCTTCTTTGCCCGAGCCGCTTTCCCCGTAAATGATGACGCTGTAATTGGTGGGCGCCACCAACTGAATCTGTTTCACCAGGTTGCGCGACACAGCGCTGTCGCCGAAAATGTGCGCAGAACGCCCGGAAGCGGCGCGGCGTGCGGCAGGGCGGGGACTCGTTTTCTGCGGCTCGGCGATGTTGGGCGCGGGTGCTTCTGCCGTTTCTTCTTCCGGCGTGGGCGCCGCCAGTGCCCGTTGCACCGTGAGCAGGATCTCTTCCGGAAACAAGGGTTTGGTGAGATAATCGAATGCGCCAAGTTTCATGACGTTGATGGCCACTTTAATATCCGAATAGCCCGTCATGATGATGACTGGCAGGTGCGGAAACTGTTCCTTGATTTGTGTCAGGATTTGCGAGCCATCCATTTTGCCCAGCCTGAAATCGCTCAGCACGAGGTCGGGCCTGAACGAATAGAGGATTTCAAGGCCTTTGGCAGCATCGGTGGCATACTCCGTCTCGTATCCTTTTTTGGAAAGAAAACGTTTGAGCAGCAGGCAAATATCCACCTCGTCGTCTATGATCAGTATCTTTTGCATAAGACAGTTTGATTGAGTAGGCTGAATGGTTCGAAGGGCTTTTTATACGCCTCTTCGGAGGGTGGCAACCGGTATCTGGAGCAGTTCGCGGTATTTGGTCACTGTTCGGCGGGCTACCGGATAGCCGCGTTCGGCCAGCACTTTGCAGAGTTCGGAGTCGCTCAGTGGTTGTGCTTTATCTTCTGCTTCCACGATTTCCCGAAGGCAATCCTGCACGTCCTGGTTGCTGATTTCACGGCCATCGCTTGCACTGAAAGTATGGGTAAACAAGTCTTTGAGGTTAAACACGCCGAAGGGCGTTTGCACATATTTAGCGCTGGTTACCCTCGAAATGGTGCTGATGTCGAGCCCCACAAGGTCGGCCACATCGCGCAGGATCATGGGTTTCAGTTTTTTGACATCCCCGGAAAGGAAAAAATCGCGCTGCATCACCGCCAGCACACGCATAACGCGCAGCATGGTGTCGTCGCGCTGGCGCAGGGCTTCAATGATCCACGCGGCGTCTTCCATTTTTTTCCGGATAAACTGCCGCGCTTTTTTGTCGTGCGTATTTTGCAGCATGTCGTCCATGCCTTCGCTGATTTTCAGGGTTTCGGCGCGGCCGTTGGTAAGGGTGACAACGAGGTCATTACCATCGATTTCCACTACATATTCCGGCATGATGACATCGGTGTTCACCTGGCTTTCGTCGGCAAAACCGTACAGGGGGCGCGGGTTGAGGCTGCGGATATATTCAATGGCATAGCGCAGGTCGTCGTCGTCGACATGCAGGCTTTTTTTGATGCTGTCGTAGTCGTGTGCGGCGAGCGCGTCCATGTACTCCTGCACCAGTTGGAGCGGCAGTTCTACCCGAAAACCTTGTGTTTTATGGCGTTCCAGTTGCAACAGGAGACATTCCTGCAAGTTGCGGGCGCCGAGGCCGGGCGGGTCGAGTTGTTGCACCAGCCGCAGGGCTTCTTCCATTTCCGATTCGTTGAAAAATACATTTTTGGAAAAGGAAATATCGTCGGCCAGGGTATCGAGGTCGGTACCCAGAAAACCCGAATCATCGAGCGAGTCGATGATATAAGCGCAGAGGGTATGAATACGTTCGCTGACGGGCAGGAAACTGCACTGCGTTTTCAGTTCCTCGCGGATGTCGCTAAGTTGCACGGCGGGCGCCTGATAGGGTTCTTCGGCTTCATAACCGTGTTCGATTTTGGAGTTGTAATCGGGCAATTCGTCGTCGAGGCCGCGCATTTCCAGGAGGTTGTCATAGCCGTCATCTTCGGTTTCAGCGGGCTCGTGCAAATCATCGGCGTTGCCGGCAGCGGGAAGCAGGTCGGTTTCCTCATTGCGTTCCAGGAAGGGGTTTTCTTCGAGTTCTTTCTGGATATGGCTTTCCAGTTCGAGCGTGTTGAGGTGCAGCAAGTTCAGAAACTGAATTTGCTGGGGAAGTATTTTGAGGGTCTGGATTTGGGCCTGTTTCTGTACGTGCGACTGGTATTGCATGTGCCACTCTATTTTGAAGGTGCAGTCTTGTCGGCTACCCATCGCAAGAAACGTGCAGCCGTTTTGCGGGCTTTGGGCGCTATGTGGGTAGCCACATTGTTGATGAGCAAAGGCGCCACCACCCGAACGGCTTTGGAGCCGATTCCGGGGAATATTCGGCCTGCCAGGACGCTCAAACCGGTATTTACGCCAAATTTCAGCAAAGGCGAGCCAGCGGATGTTTCCGTCGCATCGGGCGTGAGGAGATTTTTCACCACGCGTCCTGCGGTTTGAAGCGGATTGAGGTCTTCTTTCAGGTCGCGCAGATCCTGTCGGATCAGTCCGCGCGTTTCCGCCAACCGGGTACGAAGTGCTGCCTTGCGTAGCCGAACTTTTTCGTTGATATTATTCATCGGAGTGGGTAAATTTGGTGAGTAATACATCGTTCAGCCTGCTTTGCAGCAGCGGTTTGCGGAAATTGTAAAATAACGCTGCGCCCAGGCCATACAGTGCTCCTACCATCAGGAAACCGTATCCGGTGTGATCGAGCAAGCGCCCCAGCCACATGGCCAGCGCTACGCTTAGAAAGGTAAAAGCCAGCAATCCGAATACCCCCACTACGACCCAGATAACCGTTTGAGCAATGGCAGATGCCGCCTTTTCCTTGGCAGTAAGCAAGAGCAGTTCCTTTTGTGTTTCCACATAGTCCTGGAAATGGTCTACCAGGTCTTCCATATTTTCCTGTATCGTATCCATAGTCTGCCTGATGGCGGTTTGTAGTTCATTAACAATGTGTACAAATGCTGCTTGAAAAAGTATTCCAGGCAAAGGGTGGGTAAAAACGGGTAAAAATGTAGAGATATTTCCCCAAAATGTGGAATTTGTGCAAATGTGTGGATATGGTTCTACAACGCACAAACATGAGTCATCCCCATTTTGGTCAAGGCCAGGATTCGGGATTTTTTTGTGGCTAATTCCCGTAGCGTTATTTCCCGCAGAGTAATTTCCCGTAGAGTAATTTCCCGCAGAGTAGTTTCCCGCAGAACTCGCAGAATACACGCAGATTTCCGCAGAACGTAGCGTACACTAATACATTGACGGATAGTAAATGGTGTACTCTACGTTCTGCGGAAATCTGCGTGTATTCTGCGAGTTCTGCGGGAAACTACTCTGCGGGAAACTACTCTACGGGAAATTACTCTACGGGAAAATTTGCGCTCTAAAAAAACAACAATGCACTCACTTTCAGGTCTATCAGTGTTGTATCGCCTGCTCCCACCTGCACATCGAGCAGGTCAGACAATACGGTACCCAGCACGTTCATTTGCAATTCCCCCCGCGCCTGCAATTGTCCCTGTGCGTTTTGGGTGTAGGAAATGAAGTGCAGTTCGTAATTGCCGGTTTCCATAAAGGCGAGTTTGAAGGAGCCATCGGATTGCACTGCGGCGCTGGACACGGCATTTTTGAACAGGATGCTGGAGGGGCCTTGCGGAAATTTTTCATCCGTTTCAAAGTCGCCTTTTTCGTAAGCATACACGATGATTTTTTCGCTGCCCGAAACGCCGTCGCTCACATGGCCGCTGATGCTGCCGGTCGATTCCTTTTCCATAATCCGCAGCGCGCCGGCAAGTTCGGCTTCGGTTACGAATTGGTACTCCATATTGCTGTCCTGTTGATTCACTACCGAACGGCGCAGGTCGAAATCTATGACGGCAGAAGTGGTGGCGCCGATAGTTGTTGCAATCATGCCATTGGTACGAATACTTAGGCTGTTGCTGCCGGAAATGGCATGTTTCATTCCTTGCCCATCCAGTACGTAACATCCCGGGCTGTTGCCATTGGCATCTGCGTCGGTTTGCAGCACCAGTACGATGTCGTCGTACACGCCGGCTTCCAGTTCGCCTTCTCCCAGCAGCCGCGTAGCGCCCTGTTGAAGTGCCAGCAGATCGAACGTGGCTGCGCCACTAAAACCTGCCCAGGACTTGCCGTTGATTTTTACATCGGCTATTGTCACGAATACGCCGCGTACATTCGGATCATCGATTGGTGCGTCGGTAATTTCGATGCGCGCACGTGCCTTTTCTGGCTGATTGGGGTTGTCGATGCCAAAATCAGGTTCTTTCAGGCACGAAGTGAAAGACAGGGCGAACAAAAACAGTGCGCCGAAAAACGAAAAACGGGAGAAAGACAGGTATGACATGATGTGATTTGTTTGGTGGATAGCCAGTAGAGAAAATAGAAGGGGGTGTGTATGACCGCATTAATAATTGGATGATCTGGCGCCGCGGTTGTTGAAGTAGAAATGAACGCCTACCACAAAATCCCAGGCGGTGGTGGTGCTACGGGTGGTCTGGCTGGCGCCATCAACCAGGATGCTGTTTCTGCTGAATCCGTAGTTGTATTTGGCCTGCACTTCGAGGGCAGCACGGCGGTTGGCGAAAATGGTATAGCCGGGGCCCGCACCGAACGTGGAAAGGGTAGTGTTGACCGATTGCGATTCGCCAGCGCCGGGGGCAGTAATTTCTGTTTGCGAACGACCATACCCGTACACAGCGCCGAGGAAAAAGGCCTGGTCGCCGCCAAAAGGCAGGTAAATACGTGTAAACGGGCCAAAAAGCAGTTTGTCGTCCGAGGTTTCCTGCACACCATTTCCAACATTGTTGGTATTACCGCGAGAGGAACTGACCAGGTAATCCATACCCAAACCGAACACGAAGTTGCGGGCGAAGAAATAACCGATACTTGGGGTCAGGTGTACCTGAAAGGCTGTATTGCCGCTTCTGACGGTGGTGGCGCCGTTGTCGATTTCGATGTTGGTTACCGAGTTCACGTACCCGAGTCCGGAACCAATGGTGAAATTGCCACGGTTGAGGGCTGTGCCGCGTTCGAAACCCGATTGGCTGCCGTTGTTTTGGTAGTTGGGCTGAGACTGATAAGTTGGCTGGGGTTGGTAAGTAGGTTGTACCTGCGCATTCAGTTGTTGAAATACAGCGAAGCAGCAAACGGCTATTACAGAAGATATGCGAAGTGCGGATTTCATAATGCGTTGATGTTGAAATGGTTGAAAAATTGGTTCGTTGAGGTTGTTCTGAAAAAGCGCCGTGCCAGCAGTGTTGAGCCTTCGCAATCATTTTTTTGCGGATTTTCATGCCCGAATTGCAGGTTTTGGGTATTTTTTTCCCCGTTTATCCCAGGTAGCGGCGGAGCATCCAGGCATTTTTCTCTTGCGTCCGTAGAATACCTGTCAGCAGATCGACGGTACCCGGATCGTCGTATTGTTCATCTATTTCGCTGATCATCGTGCGCAGGGTGCGCGCCAGGCTGTCGCTGTCTTCAGCCAGTTCGCGCACTGCTTGAGTTTGCTCTTTTTTCCCACCTGTCGATTCTTTCAGATGAGCGATTTTTAGAAACTCAGCCATAGAGCCAGCCGCCGCATGTCCGAGTTGCTGGATGCGTTCAGCCACCAGATCGATGTCGAGGGCGGTCTGGTTGTAGAGTTTTTCGATGAACTCGTGAATTTCCACAAAACTGGGCCCTACCAGGTTCCAGTGGAAATTGCGCATTTTGATATACAGGACGTGCTCGTCGGCCAGCAACTGGTTGAGGTGTTGCGAAATGTTTTGGGTGTCGGAAGTGGGAATGCCCAGCAGGTTGCCCGATTTTTTTTCAACGGAAGTGTTCATATTCAAGCGTTTTAAATGGAATGTCTACACCTCGCTACAATCGGGATGCCTGTATTTTTCTGTGCCCTGTGTGGACTTATTTCCTCACTTCCTTACAAAAATGGGCAATGGGGTAGGAGCGCTATTTCCGGCATCCTCTTTTTGGATAGCAAGCAAGCCTGTCTGCAAACCTTCTGTTCGGGCGCTCTAAAAATGCTTGCTTGTTATGATCAAACTAACCGAGTCTGCCCGTGTGTTTTTCAGTATTGCCACCATCGTGTTGCTGGTGATTTGTATGTATTACCTGCGACCCATTCTGGCGCCACTGAGTTTCTCTTTCATTCTTGCCATTATCCTGTTGCCGCCCACGCTTTTTCTGGAGCGTCGCGGACTTTCCCCGACGGCAGCGGCACTGATTACAGTGAGCCTCACCACCCTGCTGGTATTTGGGACAGTGATAAGGGCTACCTGGCAGGTATCAACCCTGACCGATAATTCCAGAAATATCATGGACAAGGTGGAGGGCTGTGTGCAACGCGCCATTGTGAGCATAGAAAAGGAATATCCCGGTATCAAGCGGCAAAACCTGGTCAACTACCGCCAGCGCACCAAAGACCTGTTTGAAAAAGTAGGCGAGAATATTAGCCAGTCGGCCAAAGGCTTGCCTGGGTTTGTGTCAAATGTGCTGCTGATGCCCTTGTTCATCTTTTTTATGCTGTCTTACCGGCAGTTTTTCCGCAGGTTCCTCCACCAGGTTACACGTTCGGAAAATGAGCAGGTAGATAAGGTTTTGATGAAGATACATGCCGTCATGCGCAATTACCTTTCCGGCATGGTGATCGTGATGGGTATCGTAGCGGTGCTGAACAGCATTGGGCTGATGGTGATTGGCGTGCCGTATGCCATTTTCTTCGCCTTGCTGGCGTCGATACTGATGATCGTGCCGTACATCGGCGTGTTTATCGGCTCGCTGTTGCCTGTGATAATGGCATTAATGACCTTCAGCAGCCCCTGGCCCGCCCTTACAGTAGCCGGCTGGATGTGGGGCGTACAGATTCTGGAAGGCAATTTCATTACCCCAAAACTGGTGGGTTCGAAAGTGAGCATCAACCCCTTCACGGCCATCATTTCGCTGATTCTCATGGGCCGGATTTGGGGTCTGGCAGGCCTGGTGCTGGCCATCCCTTATGTGGCTATCCTGAAAATTATACTCGACGCCATTCCGGCCACCCAGCCCTACGGCATGCTGCTGGGAGAGGTGGAGCATGAAAAACCGCAGAAAAAATCGAAGCGGAAAAATAAAACCGGCGAACAGCCGCCACTGGAATTGATCCACTCCAATGTGTAATCCTAATTCCGCATTAGGGGTTTGTTCGGCTACGCCCCTCGTAGTAGGATGGGAACACGGATTAAGCGGATAAAGCGGATTTAAACTGATTTTTTGGTGGCCTTGCGGCCACTTCTTTTTGATTTTTTTCGGATTTAAACGCCTCCGGCGGGTGGATACGCATGGCATGCACATGAAATGATAAAAGGGATCGATGTTGATTTTTGCTTGCTTGATAAAAGATGGATTCAATATGCGTCCCGACGAAGGTGGTTTTAATCTCTAAAAATCAAAAAGAAGTGGCCGCAAGGCCATCAAAAAATCCGTTTTAATCCGCTTAATCCGCGTTTCCATCCTGCTACGAGGGGCGTAGCCGAACAAATCCTTCGTACATCACTTATGATGAATAACCCAAGCACGACAGGTTTGTTTTTACCTTTATCCGAAAATATCTCGCCTCTCACTTCTCACCTCTCACCTCTCACCTCTAAAAATGTGTTCCCTTTCATGCGCAGGTCGCCTGCTCGATCTTTCCCGTCCGAAAGTCATGGGCATTCTGAACCTTACGTCCGATTCCTTTTACGACGGTGGCAGGTACACTCGGCGCGATGCCTGGATACAGCAGGCAGAAAAAATGCTCGAAGAAGGGGCCGATATCCTCGATGTAGGCGCTGCTTCCTCTCGCTCCGGCGCCGTGGAAGTACCTAAACCGGAAGAGCGCGCCAAAGTGCAGGAAGCCGTTACAAGCATCCTGCAACAGTTTCCCCATGCGCTTATTTCTGTTGATACATGGCGCGCTTCCGTGGCGCGCGCGGCGGTGGAAGCAGGCGCTGCCATCGTCAACGATATTTCTGCCGGTCGACTTGATCCAGCCATGTACGAAACGGTAGCAGCCCTGGATGTGCCCTATATCCTGATGCACATGAAAGGCACACCTGCCGATATGCAAAAGGATCCTGTTTATGAAAACGTCGTGACGGAAGTGCTCGACTTTTTAGTAGCAGAAGTACACCATCTGCGCAGTCTCGGTATCAAGGACATCGTGCTCGACCCGGGTTTCGGTTTTGGCAAAACCATCCCACACAACTACGCCCTCCTCAAAAACCTGCATGTTTTCGGCAAAGTAACAGGCCTGCCCGTGCTGGCAGGATTATCCAGGAAATCGATGACCTACAAACTTCTCGGCATCCCGCCAGATCAGGCCCTGAACGGCACGACTGCCCTGAATATGGTGGCATTGCAGCAAGGCGCCTCCATCCTGCGTGTACATGACGTGAAGGAAGCGGTGCAGGTGGTGAAACTTTTTGAAGTGATACGTGGAGAGGGATGAGTTATGAGGGATGAGTTATGAGTGTTTGTGCTGTATAGCTGGCTACTCTATTGACAAAGCCAAGTGTACAGCACAAACACTCATAACTCATCCCTCATAACTCATAACTTAAAATCACTCTTTTTTCCTCCCCGCTCTCACCCGATTCACAAACGCATCGGCCAGGGAAGGGTTGGCAGCCACGATTTCGTACGTTTCACCATCGGGCATTTTAATCTGGGTATCCTTACTTTTCAAGGCCAGGAGGGCGTCGTTGAATTTGGTACTGCTGGATACCACATTCAGCGTACCAGATTGATAACCAAAGAAATACCACAGGTCGGCCGATGGTTTGATGTACAGGTAAAAACGATCGTCCTGGTTGCCGGGCATCTTGTATTCCACAAAGGTGGTCAGCACTTTATTGAACGGTTCGCCATTGATGGCCACCACCGGAATTTTATCTTCGAGGCTCAGGAATGACTGGTATTCGGCATTCCAGATCACCGGGTGGCGACCCAGCATGAATGCGAAGTTGTTGTCTTTTTTGGGCAGGTTGATAAAATTGCTTTGAAGATTGGCCATCACCTCTGTGAGATCGTTGTCGCTGCTGACAAATTCGCTGACTGCTGGTTGGTAAAATGCGTTGTTCGTATTGTAAATGGCCACTTGCGCATCAAAACTCGCGGCTTTGATGTCGTTCACCATGATGTCCATCAAGGCTTTGGGAATGATCATTTCCATCCCTGTCATAAACTCGCCGGTCACATTGTAGCCCGTGCTGTCGGTCACCGTGTTAAAGTCGGATTTGAGGCGGCCTGCCCCTTTTACTTTCATGTATGCCAGGCCGGATCCCAGGTTGAGCGGCCCTTCTGCCTGCAGCGTTCCCACCCGATTGTCGAACACCATACGGCTGCCGCGCCAGGGGCTGGCGCCTACGATTTTGGCAGAGTCGCCGAAGATAAAACGGTCATTTTTGGCATCGTAGGTGAACACATCCTGGCAATTGAGGATGGGTCGGTCGACCCGCGCATAGGCCGGCAACAACACACGCGGGTACATATCGCCCAGTTCGCGGGAGAGGAAAAAGCCGGTCACCAGCGGGTCTTCGGTTTCGTTTTCCGCTTTTTTAATGCGAATGACCGGGTTGTTTTTATCCACTTCAGTGTACACGCTGAACCACTGGTTGTTGGGCAGTTTTTCGGCGTCCAGTTTGGCAAAACCTTCAAAACGCATATTCGGCTGGTTGCCCCGCAGAATGATTTGTCCTTTGAAGCGCACCTTGGTGGCCATGAAGAAACTGTCTTTTTCGGCCAGGTCGCCACTGGCAGTCGTCAACACGTTTTTTGTGGCCTGCGTGCCGGGGCCGCGGCGCTCGCCAATGATATTGTTGAAAAACACCTCCTGGTTGTGGCCGGGGATATTGTATTCATAGTAGCCCGTGGCTTTATACAGTTTTTTACCCAGGATATCCACCACGGCGCGGTTGATGGTATGGTATTTTGTGATGGTATCGCACAGGATCCGCGCATTGGTAATCTGCTTCATTTTGCCACCTGGCTGGATAAAAATATCGGCTGTATCCGGCGGGTAAACAAATGCATCGGCCGATTTGACCACCTTCACGCCACCGATTTTCAGCAGGTTGGTTTTCATATCGTACAAGGCTGTTTTTCCCTGAAATGCCAGCGTATCCTGGTCGGGGTCGATGGACACGAAGTTGCCGGGTTTCTTTTCATCGGCTTTAAACTCGATGGTTTTGCCTTTCATATCCCAGGTAAATTCGTTCATCGAAGTGCGGTACTGGTCGAGTGGCAGGGTGGTGGTAGCCACCTCTGAATTGGCTTTAAAAATGCCGGTCTGGGCATCGAAGTCCAGTTCGCCATCGATATTTTTGGAGTCGAAAGCGATACCTTTCCCGTCGAGCGATTTAATTTCCAGGTTGGCCGTATCGGCGCTGGCCTGGAATGGGCCGTACGAAATTTGTTTGGAGGTAAGTTTACCTTCCGACCATTCGAATACACCGCGGCCTTTCAGACCGCTGGGCGTCAGCACCAGCACCCCTTTGTGGGTATAACCCGGCGCTTTGAACAGTTCAAATGCCTTGTCCTTGCTTTCTACATACATGGAGTCGCGGAATGGCAGCCAGTTTACCGATACATTGGTGCCTTTGGCTTGCGGTACTTTTACCGGACTGGTTCGGTCTTCTTCCATGAAGAATTTTTTAGCCGTACCGGTGGTTTGTTTGGGTCGGAAAATCAGGTCTTCCGATTCGATGTCGGCCGTCAGGTATTCGAGGGTGCCTTTTCCGAGAAAGCCGCGATTGCTCAGGTCGAGTTCGCCGGTGTAATTACCTTTGGCCGAATAGATAGTATAGCCCTTGGCAGGTGTTTTATGCTTGAAACCGAAGGATTTGTCTTCATCACGCACGACAATGGTTTCCTTGAACGGCGGGAAAATGGTAGCGGAAGTCATTTCTCCCTTAAATTTCAACTGCTCTTTGGTATAACTGTCGAGGCTGTTGAAGGAGAATGGATCGAGTTTGAAATAAAAGGAGTCGCGGGTGTACACGCCGCCCTGCGTTTCTTTCCGGTCGTAATACACGAAGGAATTTTTCTTGGATTGCAGGGAGGGGAAAGTGGGCAGGGTGTCTTTACCCGATTTATTGTTCGGAGCATCCACCAGCAGCGCGCCCGAAAGGCGTTCGATGGTAGAGTTCATGGCGTCGGCCATAGGCTGCCCGTTTTTGTCCTTGTTGCCATTGGGAATATAAAAATCGAGGTGACGCACGGAGTCGAACTCGATCTGGAACTTTTCATAGTTGAAACGCATGTCCTTGCCTTCAAACAGCGCAAAACCTGCAAAAAGTCGGCCATTGAAGCGCATATCACGATTTTTCAGGAGGGTAAATTCTCTGTCGTAAGGAATCACCGCCACCCGTTTGCGCTGGCTGATCTCGATTTTCCGTACGTCGAACACCTCCGTTTCCTTGGTTTTCAGGTCGAGGTGTGCATTGGCCTGGGTACTGGCCGATTCGATATTGATGGCGTCGAAGTCGCGTTTGCCCTGGCTGGCGAGGGCGTAGAGTTCGAGTTTGTCGCGCAATTCTATCTCGTGCCGGTCGAAATAATAGTTGATATAACCCTCTTCCACCATTTCTGCCAGCAGGGTCTGGATGCTGGAATAGTCGAACCTCGGGTTCAATTCCTGGGCAAAGGCATTGTCCGACACCAGCCGACCATTACCCGCATCCTGGTTACTTTTCCGCCAGAGGGTGTACAGGGTTGAAATCGGGTTTTTATCCGAAATCATCTGCATTTTGTGGTATTCTGCCGGGTTGAAGTGGTTGCTGCTTTCAAAACGCACTTTTTGTTCGATGCCTTTCACCGTACCGATGCGGGCGCCAATTTCGAGCGAATCGTAGTTGAGGTGCCAGGCAATGCGGTCGGTATTGAGGTTCATGTTGTAAAAAGAGGAGAAGAAGGGGTTGCGCTCGGAGCCCTTGTCGCCTTTCGACAACGTAATGACCTGTTTCGGAATATCCACGCGCAGGTCGGCCGCCGGGTGGTACAAACTGTCCTGATCCATGTACAGGCGAGCGTCCACACCTTCTGCCACGATACTTTCACCGCGTTTGATGATAAACAGGGGGCCGCGGCCGTAGAATACCTGTTCTCTTTTTTTGTTGTAAATGCGCACCTGTGCAGGCTCGCTGCCAGAGCCGTAGCCATACAGTGCATTGCCGGCGAGTTTGAAGCCGCCGACATATTCAATTCCAGCGCCGATCTTGGTGATTTTCAACACTTTGGCAAACGATTCAAATCGCGGAAACTGAAAATCCTGCAAGGAATCCGGACGGGCTGATGCCGAGCGGGAACGCACAATTACATTGTTTTCAAATTTGCCGGGAATCCCTTCCTTGAAATACAGCGGGTAATACATCATCGCCGAATCGCACTGAAACAAGGGTTTCACCGCTTCCACTTTATAACGCGTGAGTTCGGCGTAAATAGAGGAGTCGAGCCCTGCTTCCGACCACGATACACGGCCGCCTTGTCCCTGCCAAATACCGTCGAAGGGCAAAAACCGGCCGCTGGTTTTCCGAACTGTGGTGGAGTCTACCTTGCGCGCACCGATCAGGTCTACGTCTTTAAATGTCACCACCGGCACCCGGTCGTGGTAATCAAAATCGAAGGAACCTTTTTTGATTTTCCAGGTAACCGAGCCACCTTCACCTACTTTCAGGGCGCGTTGCTCCATAAAATCTGCCGAAAATTCGAGGAACTGCCCAATAGGTTTCACCTTCCCTTTTTCCACATCGATCAGCACCGCTTCGGCAAAATTGTGCCAGCGCCGAAACAGGGTGGTATCAGCATCCACACGGGCCGCCGACAATGCATTCAGGTAGTTTTTGAAATAAGGATACGGCGTGAGTTTCTGGTCGCGCAACACATTGGAAACCAGTATGATGTGCTTTAAATTATCATCACTGAATGCGCCTGTTTTGTACAATTTTTTGAATACGGAATACGACTCTTCCAGGTCGGGGCGCTTGGAAACCGTCATGAACTGACCAAGTTGGTCTACAAATTCATTGGGCGCTTCGGAAAAACGGGCCGGGGCTTGCGCAACGGCGTGGTTGGGCAATAAAAAAATGGCCAGAAACAACAGGCAGGCAGCAACGGAAAGGCAGGATTGTTTGATCATCGAAATTTTTACAAAATTTGAGAACAGGCCCGTAAAACGCCGGGCGAAAAAATACAATATGTCTGGGTTGTTGGATTCCGGACATAAACGAAGAAAGTGGGAAAATGGTATCTCTTATCAAGAAGTGAGAGGTGAGAAGTGAGAGGTGAGAGTGCGTAGAGTACACCGCTAGTGAGAGGTGAGAGGTGAGAAGTGAGAAGTGAGAGTGCGTAGAGTACACCGCTTTATTCTTTGCATTTCTAAAAGTAGCGGTGTACTCTACGCACTCTCACCTCTCACCTCTCACCTCTCACTAGCGGTGTACTCTACGTACTCTCACTTCTCACCTCTCACCTCTCACCTCTCACCTCTGAAACTCTACACACAACCAATTTCCCCGCTGCGTCTGATTTTTTTTCTCAAAACCGGCCTGTTGAGCGGTTTCTACTACAATCGTCTCGTCTTCAGCGAGGATGCCGGACACGAGCAGCCAGCCGCCGGGGCGTATCAGTTGGGCAAGGCGAGGCAGGGAATCCAGGATCACATTTCGGTTGATATTGGCCAGAATGCCATCGAAATCGTGGCCCTGCACATCGTTCAGGGTGCCGCAGCGGGCTGTGATATTGTGCACATGGTTGACAGCGGCATTTTCCACCGTGTTGCGCCGGGATTCCTCTTCAATATCGACGGCTTCCACATCGGCAGCACCGAGTTTGGACGCCAGAATAGCCAGAATTCCTGTGCCGCAGCCGTAGTCGAGCACATGAGCGCCTGCCATCGGCAGGTGTTCCATCGCGGCAATACACTGCCAGGTAGTTTCGTGGTGGCCCGTTCCGAAAGCCATTTTGGGGTTGATCACCAGTTCCCATTGTACGTCGGGTTGTGGCGGGTGAAAATCGGCGCGCACGGCGCAAAAATTGCCCACCACCACCGGTTTGAAATTGCTTTCCCAGATTTCATTCCAGTTTTGAGCCGGTAAAAAAGCCTGTTCTATGGTAAAAGGAAACTGTTGCGACAATTCATCGAGCAACTGATCCACTTCGGCTTTGGAAGCCTTGGCAGGCAGGTAGGCATCGAGGCCGGTGTCCGTTTCTTCAAATGTATCAAAAGGAGCGTCCGACAGGTAAGCAAGCAACACCTGTGCCGTGTCGGGGTCGGTCAAAAGACTGTATTTCCAGTAATCCATGCGGGAGTTTAGATTTAGAGCGGCAAAGAAACGGGATTCTTTTTGTCAAAATGGGCATAACCGCACACCAATGCATTCAAATGTGAAACTCTTGTTTATTTCGCCCCCACAAACTTTCTTGATCACTTAGCCTTTGCTGTATGAAACAAATCCTCGCCTTGCTGCTGTGCGTATGCGCTATTTCTTCTTCGCTGTTCGCACAGGATGCTTCTCCCACTGTTGCACGGTACCTGACCGATCATAAGGACAAATGGGGCCTGAGTGCGGAAGAAGCCGCACATGAATGGTACATTTCCGATCAGTACACAACGGATCAGATCACCCGGGTGTATGTTCAACAAACGGTGTATGGCCTGAAACTGCACAACGCAGTATCAACGCTGGCCATGAAAGACGGAAAAGTTGCCGTTTTCAACAACAGGTTTACGCCCCATGCCGCCGGTATGATCAATGCCCGCCCCGGTATGAATGTGCTTTCGGAAGAAGAGGCCGTTTGGCGGGCCGCAGATAATATTCAACTGAGCCTTTCCAACCTGAAAGAAACCGTATTGGAACATCCGAAGGCCAAAGAACGCAACTTCACTGCAGAAGGTGGTATCAAACAACCTATCCGTGTCATTCCGGTGTACCAGAAAATGGCCGACCAGATCCGACTGGCCTGGAACGTGGAAATTCGCGTAAAAAGCGACTGGTGGAATATCCGGGTAGATGCCCTGAGCGGGGTCGTGCTGGATAAAAACAACTACACGGTGTATTGCAAATTTGACAAGGAAGCATTCGGACATATACATGCAGCAGGATGTACCCCGGCAGCAGATTATTTCCGGACAGTAGAAGCAGCCCCAGTTTTGAATGCGCAGGCTTCCTATAAAGTATTTCCATTTCCGGGTGAAAGCCCTAACCACATTGCCCATCAACTCGTAAATGACCCCTTCGACCTGGTAGCCTCGCCTTATGGCTGGCATGATACCGATGGCAATGACGGAGCAGAGTACACCATCACCCGTGGCAATAATGTATATGCCTCGGAAGACCGCGACAATGATGATGTGCCAGGATATTCACCTGATGGCGGCGCGGCGCTGGTATTCGACTTTCCGTACTTGCCCCAGCAATCGCCCGTGGTGTGGGAAGATGCGGCCATTACCAACCTGTTTTATGCCAACAACTTCATGCACGACCTGAGTTACCGCTACGGGTTCACGGAAGAAGCCGGCAATTATCAGGAAAACAACTACGGACATAGTGGTGAAGGCAGCGATGCCGTACAGGCAGACGCACAGGATGGATCGGGAACCAACAATGCCAATTTCTCCGCACCACCCGACGGATCGCCGGGGCAAATGCAGATGTATTTGTGGACAGTTGCTTCTTCCGATAGTATTACCGTGGAATCGCCGGCTGGTATTGCAGGCAAATACTTTGCCCCGCGTGCAGGTTTTGGCATTGCCGTGACCGAGCCGCTCACATCCGAGGTGGTGCTGGTGGAAGACGATGTAACGCCCACTTCGGATGGCTGCGATTTAATTCAAAACACCCAGGATATTTTTGGCAAAATTGCCATTATCGATCGTGGCAATTGCAATTTTGTAGTAAAAGTGCTCGCTGCTCAGGAGGCAGGCGCCATTGGCGCTATCGTCTGCAACAATGCAGGCGGCGCACCTTTCTCCATGAGTGGCAACGACCCGTCTATTTTTATTCCTTCTGTCATGGTTTCACAGGAAACGGGCAATCTGATCAAGGCAGCCCTTGAAAATGGCCCTGTTACCATAACCATCGAGCCGCCACAAGGCGATGCAGACCACGACAGCGACGTCGACAACGGCATTATTGCCCATGAATACGGACATGGTATTTCCATTCGCCTGACTGGCGGGCCAGACAATTCAGATTGCCTCAACAACGAGGAACAAATGGGCGAAGGCTGGAGCGACTGGTATGCACTGGTGACGACCATCCGAGATGGCGACGACCGTTTTACCTTGCGTCCAATGGGTACTTATGCCCTCGGCGAATCGCCCGATGGCTTCGGTATTCGCAATCAGATTTACACCACCGACCTGAGCGTTTGTACTTACACCTATGACGATTTGCCGGCTACAGGCGGTGAGGTGCACAACGTCGGCGAACTCTGGACGGCGATGTTGTGGGATATGACCTGGGATTTGATCGATCAGTATGGATATGATGCTGATCTGTTCAATGGATCGGGCGGCAACAACATTGCGCTGAAACTGGTGACCGTTGGTATGAGCCTGCAATCATGCAGCCCCGGCTTTGCCGACGGCCGCGATGCAATCCTCGCAGCCGACGAACTGCTGTACAATGGCGCCAACAAATGCCTGATCTGGAGCGCTTTTGCGCGTCGTGGACTGGGTTTCTCGGCCGATCAAGGCAGTTCCTTCGATGTATCAGATGGTACTGGCGCATTTGATTTGCCGCCGACATGTCTGATTGCCGAATTTGCGCCAGTGGCCGATTTCAGCGTAGACCGTACCACTGCCTGTGTAGGGCTGGCCACATTCCAGTTTACCGACGAATCGCAAAACATTGCTCAACAATGGCTCTGGGATTTCGGCGATGGAAGCACCTCTTCCCAGACCAATCCGGTGCATGAATACGCAGAAGCAGGCGTTTACACCGTGAAACTGACGGTAACCAACAACGTCGGTGTCGACTCTACGACATTTACTGATCTGATTTCTGTGAATGTGATACCTGCGCCTGCGGTTTCGCCCGTCAATACAGTATGCTCCGGGCAAAGCGCTTCTCTGACGGCTGTACTCAGCGGTCAGAATACCGTAGCCGAATGGCGCGACAGCGATGGCAACCTGGTGTTCACAGGCACGCCCTTTGTAACGCCGCCGCTGCTTGCAACGACCTCTTACTCTGTAGCGGAAGCAGAAAGCGCGCCCGTGCAACATGTAGGCCCGGCGGGTCCCGGAACGGGAAGCAATCACAATACTTCTTTCCTGGCTGAAATCCTGTTTACCGCCGAAAAAGCATTTACGATCAAATCGGCGCTTGTGCGCGCACAAGGCGCAGGCCCGCGTGAGGTGCGCCTGCTGGACGATTCGGGCAACGTGCTGATTACCAAAACCATTGAAATTCCGAACGGTGAAAGCCGCATCGACCTC
This sequence comes from Saprospiraceae bacterium, assembly GCA_016787415.1. Taxonomy (GTDB): domain Bacteria; phylum Bacteroidota; class Bacteroidia; order Chitinophagales; family Saprospiraceae; genus M3007. The sequence goes on from JAEUUT010000024.1 coordinate 39,259, forward strand.
AATATAGATGTTCCGAGTGCAGGCGATTACTCGCTGGCTGCCGGACCGAATGTGAACCTGTACCGCGATAACGCCGGTGTGCAGTATCCGTTCACCATACCTGGGCTGGTGACGATCACCAACTCCAATGCGGGCCAGGCTGGTTTTTACTACTATTTCTACGACTGGGAAGTGCAGGAAACGCCTTGCCGCAGCGATGAAAGTGCCGTGACGGTAGAGGTGACACCCGGACCAGTGGCAGGATTTACTGCTACCCTGAACGGCCTGAACGCTACATTCACGAACACCTCTACCGGCAATCCGACGAACTACCTGTGGAACTTTGGCGATAACAGCACCTCCACCCTGGCCAGTCCAACACATACCTATGCCACACCAGGCATTTACACCGTGACCCTCACCGTGAGTACCGGTGGCTGTGTGACGGAGTTCAGCCAGGTGATTGACTTCACTACTGGTACAAATACGCCTGCCAGTGCGCCGTTCGACGTGCTGCTGGCGCCTAATCCGGCTACCGGAAAAACATTCCTGCGCCTGAATGGTGCGCCCAATGGCCGCTTTGTACAGGTTGGGCTGTTCAGTGTAGACGGCAGACTGGTGCGCAGCGAACGCTTCGACAACACGCCTGCAAATGCGCTGCCGATGGACATTTCCGGGCTTGCTGCCGGTATGTACTTAGTGAAAGTGCAGGCCGAGAACGGGGTGGTGATGAAGAAGTTGGTGGTAGAGTAAGAAGTTGTTTGAGTTAATTTGTCGAGGGCAGAAAGAGCGGATTTTGTTGGCAGGCAAGGCTTATTTTGGAGGGAATAGCCGGAGGCTATTGCCGAGAAAATAGCCGCAGCATGCCGACAAAAGACGGTTTTCTGCTCCG
>JAEUUT010000172.1 GCA_016787415.1 Saprospiraceae bacterium
GTAGTAGTCGCGGTTGCCGTTGATGTCCAGTTGGTACACACGCAGGATCACCGTTTGTGTTGTACCTACTTCGCAGCAGTAGAATTTGATCGAGTCATTTTCTGCCGTAGCAACATTGTATTCGTAGCCGTCGCACAGTGGTGCAAGGCCGTCGATGCAATCAGAGTATGTGCCGTCTGCTTCTGGCATGCGGCGGATCGTGAAGTCGATTGGCGAGCAGTTGTCATGCGAACCCTGGTCGAAGGCTGTAGCCGGTACCCAGGTTACACCTGCAAACTGGCAGTCGCCTGTTGGCTCGTAGCAGTCCGTTGGATCATCCACACCGATGGCAACCGTTGTGAATTGTGTGCAAGTGGCTACTGGAGCCACGTCGTCTACTACTGTCAACCAGAACGTTACCTGGCTGGTGTTGCCGCACACATCTTCTGCCATGTACATCACCTGGTGGTGACCGATTGGCAGGCATGGTGTGGTGCCGTAGCGACCCAGTGTGTCGCAATCCCAGAAGTTGTTGCCTGGGAAGGTCGACAGCGTGTTGCCGTTGATGTTGTACGTGCCGATCACCTGATCTTCCAGGTACTGGTCGTATACTACTACCATCGCGCTGATAGAAGCCGTTGCAGAGCAAGCATCTTCTACGATTACGTCAGGCAGGTTCACCGTAGCGCAGCACTGGCTTGGGTTGGTCGATACCGTCATGTCCGCTGGTGTAGCGATGGCCGGGCCTTCGCTGTCAACCACTTTGATCAACTGGTCGTGTTCAGATACGGTGTTTGTGCACCAGTCCAGAACCGTCCAGTGGCGCAGGATTTTGAAGGTGCCCGGGCATACTACGATTTTGGTGTCGTGTTTCTGTGCACCAAGGTTGCACAGACCTTCGGTCTGTACCTGGCACTGGCCATTGTATTGAATCAATTCGTACACACCATCTGCGTCGTTGCCTGGTACTGTTGGAACGCCCGTAACACATGGCTCTGTACCAGCAGTTACGCCGCAACCAGCGCATTCGATCGTGATGTCAGCAGGGAAATCAACATCATCGAGTGTGTAAGGGATCAGGTTCAGCGTTTGTGTGCACTGGCTGGAGTTACCCCAAGCGTCAGTAGCAGTCCAGGTACGAACGATGAAGTCATCTTCGCAAGCGCCACCTTCAACAAATACGTCTTTTTTGGTCACTGTAGGCGTGCTGCAGTTGTCAGTAACAACTGGCAGCGGAGCAGCGATCGAGCCGTTCAGCAGGCCGTCTTTGTCAGCGCAGTAGAACTCGCAGTTGCTTGGCGGGCCAGTCAGAACAGATGGAGAAACTGTTACAGTGTAAGCACCTGTAGCAGCGTTGCTGAACGTCGTAACAACAAGTACATATGTACCTGGAGCCAGAGTAGACGTGATCAGGAAGTCCGCACCACCATTGCTGTCGTCATTCGAGTTTACGAAGTTGGTACATGGGTTGGAAGGATCAAAACTACCTGCGTACAGTACACCAAAACCGTCTGTAGGGGTGGATTGTGCGAACGTGTAAGAACCTGCTGTTTCTACCGTAAACGTAAATGTTTCATAGAACACACTGGTACCTACGGCCGAGAGGCCGCAAGGAGCGCCAGACAGTGGGCGGTTAAAGGTAGGATCCGTATCATCAAGCGTACCTGTGAAGGAAGATACAGAAACAGCACCTTCTGTGCAACCGCAAGTTTCGAATACCGGTGGCAGTTTGTCTTCCACAGCGATGTTACCCCAGCATTTTACTTCGTTTGCATCAGCAACGTCGTTACCGTTTACGTCGTCCGTTACACGTACAGCATAAGTGTGGTGTACGTCGCCAGGACCCAGAATGGCAGGAACCCATGGGCCATTGCCCAGTGGGAGCGTGCGGTCGATTTCAACGATATAGTCGTCGTAGCAGTGGTATGGACCACCTTCCAGCACCTGGTCAGCATTTACTTCCAGGGTGCAAGACTCATCCAGAGAAACCGTTACGAGGTCGTTGCAAATCAGCGAAGTGATCGGAGTTGGGAACGGATTTACCGTTACTGTTATATTACATACAGCATCGTTGCCAGCAGCGTCAACAGCCGTTACCGGAAAGGTATAAGTACCCGGTTCCAGCAGTTCGTGTACTTCGAAAGAAGCCGAAGTAGCGCCGCCAGGGAAACCAACGTTATCAGTAGCAGTCAGTGCGAGGTCAAACTGGTATGCGCAGTCGCCAGGGCCGAGGGTAAATACCAGCGTAGCAGCAGGGCAGCTTGCGAACACTGGGTCTTCATTATCTTCAACTGTAACCACCAGCGGTTCAGTATCTACGCCGCAAGCAGAAGTTACCGTGTACACTACATTGTGGTTGCCAACAGACAGGCCACTTACAGCAGTGTTGATCGGTTTGGAAACGCCATCAACAGTTACCGTAATAACAGCGCCAGCGCAAACACCCATTACAGTTTCTACTGTTGCAGGAGGCGTGGTCGTGTAAGTACCCGTAGCGATGCCCGGATCAGTATTAACCGTTACATCTGGAGCAGCAGCCAGTTCGCAAACGTTGTTGTTTACAGCGCGAACGGAGAGCGACCAACTTGCCAGGTTACCAGTGTCTCCACCAGCATCATCACCTACAGAAAGTGTCCAGGTGCCGTTCGGGTTAGAACCGAAGAACTTCTCAAAACCCTGTTCGGGTGTAAGGGTCACTTTAACTACACCAAGTGTATAGACCGCTTCAGTTACCACATTACTGGTAGCAAGCGTAGCCGAAGTAAAGGGAGCTTCGTTGCCCGGATCTGCATCTACATCAAAAGTAGTACCATTGAATACGTCATCAGCAGAAGAAGCATTATCAGTTGTGATTGTAATGACCTGAGAGTTCGGGCCAGTCAGCGTAATATCCAGGTCACCAGGGAAGGTGTGCGTCAGGTTCATCGTCAGCGTAGCACCAACAAAATACTCTTCAGCACCGGCAACAGTTAATGTGCGGGTGAATGTGGAGTTGTCATTTATCGCTGCGTTGATTGTACCAGAACTGACAGTTGTGGTAACCACAGCCGGAGCAGGCGAAGTAGACTTCAGGTCGATCGACCAGGAGTTGAGCGAGCCGCCGTTGTTGTTCAGGTCGTCGCCAATTACCAGCGTCCAGGTACCGTTCGGGTTTTCACCCCAGAAAGCAGCCAGGGGCTCTTCCGGCGCCATGGTAGTTTTTACGACAAGATTCGTGTACACGGCATCGAACACTGTTTCAGTAGCGTTGTCCGTCCATGTAGTACCGGCAAAAACATTGTCGGAAGCGCCGCCGTTATCGGTGGTCAGGGTGACCACTGTACCGGCAGGCGACTTGATCGTGATGTCAAGGTCGGCGTTGTTGGTGTGCGTGATATTCGTAATGATATTCACGTCGGTCAGGAAAGAGCCTGCACCGGCAACAACAATCGTAGAAGTAGTGGTAGAAGTACCGGTGGCTGTGATAGCCTGTGCGGTATTGTTGGCCACCGTAGTACTTGTCACGGGGAATGCGCACTGCGCAACCAATTGATGAACTGAAAGACCGAGGCCCATCAGAACAACCAGTAACCCCCGAGTAAACAAGGAAGTATTTTCTTTAATCATGAGATTAGAATGATTTTAGAAAAGTGAAAAAAAGTATTAGTTAGAAAGAAGGGTAGTGGTTTGCGATACCACAGACTGCACATGAGCGGACGTCATAGTAATGTTCGTCTGCGGCAGTTTGGTGTATGCTTCAACCAGCAGCAAAGATGCTTTATCAAGCACCTGTTGTGTAGTAAGAGTACCATCCAGTCTTGATGCTACAAACCCCAGATAAGCAAAACGGAGTCTCTGCAGACCGATCTGTGTTTCCGTTCCAACAGGATCTCTAAGATCATTTTCAACAAAATGATATTCTTCCTTGACTCTGCCCGCTGCAACGCTTGGAGAAACCAAACTTTGAGCGCTCAGTTGTTGCGCCGCGCCAAACAGGACAAATAACAGCGCCAAAACGCGCAGGTATTTACCAGTCAGACTAGCGAAAAACCTTTGATTCATAAAACAAAAAGTTTTGAAGTGTGAAAAAATAGTTGACATCAGTATAAACTCATTCAAGAGTTTTATTTTTTTTCGGCTGGAAGGGTTCCAGTATTCATCATTTTGTGGAAATCATCCCGGTCTGTTTGATAGGATTTAAGATCGATCTTGAACTTGTCGATCATTTCTTGTGCCTGCTTCTGGGTGAGTTCATTTGCCAAAAAGCGTTGTTCTACTCCATTCAGTGAACCCTGCAACACAAAAACTGCACCAAGAGAGGTGGCAGATTTTTCAAAAACAGCATCAATATTTTCCTTGCTGGTAAGTACTTTTTCCTCTGGAGATCCCAATTTGATAGCCAACGACTGTTGGAAAAGTCGATTTAGTGCCGTAGCAGTCTCCTGCGTTTCAAGGCGCAAGGATTGAATCTGATTCGAAATTGGATTGTTGGTAGATACAGTACCGTTATCTGCTTTTTTGTCGGCAGAAGAGGATTCCGTTTGTTGGCAGGCAAAAAAGGACAATACAAAAACAAAGGTAAAGCCACGCAACAAACCAGAAATATAGGTGTCCCGAAGAACCATACGAAGAGAACGGAGGTTTTTAAAAAAGATTAATTTGCAGGAAACAGACTAAGTCAAAGGAAAAGATCGGACGGCACAAGTAAAACCTTCAAAAACCTCAAGAAAGCAGGACACAAAAGATCGGACAGCACTATTCACACTGAATTGTATCAGTGCAAAAATGTCTGGTAGGAAAAAATGAGGAGAGCAAATCGAAGGCACATGGCTGAAGAAATAGCCTGCCAGGAGAAACTTTCACTCATGAGATTTATTACGGATTATTACAATCGCTGCTTAGGATTAAAAGAATGAATGTGCAAAAGTAGCATTTTGCTTTAAACAAACGAAAATGCCACAATTTTTTAGACGAATTTTTTTGAAACGGAGGGTATTCGACAAGTAATGGTCATTTCCACGCCTAAATTTGGTATTATGGCTTGTTATTGATAACAACAAATATTATACCAAGCAGGAGGCATCGCATGAAAACTTCGATACACTGGTCGAAAAATCAAAGCATAGCAGGCACAGCCATTTTTTTCATACGTGCAAGTGTTTCCAGGGCATGCCGATAGCCGATCTCCTCGATCAGATCGAATTTATTCCAGTCGATCAGGCTGACCGCTTGCAGCGGCGGATTGAAATAGTAATCCACCAGGTTTTTATGGGTCTGCGCATGATACCGTCCGCTGAGCATCGAAGATTCCATCACCACAAACAACAGATTGGGCAATTTACGTTTGCGATACACATCCGTATCTCCCTGGGTTTCTTCCCGGTGTACCTGCAAATCGACGGCGATGATAACGCCCGCCCCGAGCCGGCTCATTTCTTCCACCGGCATGTTGTCGAATACGCCGCCGTCGACATACAGTTCGTTGCTCACTTCCGCCGGCGGAAACACCCCCGGTATGCTGATACTGGCCCGCAAGGCGGTGGAGAGCGAGCCGGAATAATGGAAGCAGGGCATATTTCGGGTGAGGTTGCAGGACACACAAAAAAAGTTGAGCCAGGAATCTTCGATCATCAAATGCCCGAAATGCTCCTGCAACATGCTGTCGAGTTTGCGGCCTTTAAAAATGGACACGCGGGGCACCAGATTAATATCCGTGGGGCTTTTTTTAAAAACCTCTCTGCATTTGGCGCGCATGGTATTGCCATCCCAGCCACGGGCTACGAGTGCCCCCATTACAGCGCCCATGCTCGTACCGCCCACCAGATCGATGGAAATACCTGCCTCTTCCAGTGCCCGCACAACGCCGATGTGTGCAAATCCTTTGGCGGCGCCACCGGAAAGCACCAACCCCACGGCCTTCCCGGCCATAAAACGCGCCAGCCGGGCGAAATCGTCCTCATGCTGCTGCCGGATATGGTGGTGGAAATTCAGGTGGCGGCCCTGAAGCCAAGCGGCCGTACCTGTCGGCGCGTTGATATCAGGTGCATGCAGCAACACCAGAGATTGTCCCGGCAAAGAGTGATCATCACCGGAAGACAAGTAGCGTTTTTCCAAGGGGTGTATATCTGGAGATTGACCTGCAATGCCCACCAGCAGCACTTCATCGGCCTGCCTGAAACAGCGATGTGTCCATTCCGTATCCGCTTCGTCGGGAACGTACAACACAAAACGGTACAGGCTCTCCTGCTGTTCAAGCCAGGAAGCCAGGTGGCGGTATGGAGCGCTGTCGCCCCGAGCACATTGCGATATGCCCTGCATGCCAATGGCCTGGTCGACGGACTGGCTATCGATGCACAGCACCTCGCCGTGTTTGGAAAGCGCCTGCTGTAGTGTGCTTACAAACCCTTTTTTGTCTGCCGCTGCTGAAACAGGACATACACCTATATTAATAATACGCTTCGGGCGACGGGTAGCAGTGCTGCGTTTTTGCAATCGCTCAATGATATTCCGGGAAATATGAAGCAGGGCCTGCGGATAAATAGCCGTCAGTCGCTCGAAATCCTTGAGCGAAATACGCGCCAGCACACTGTCGCGCATGGTCATCACATCGGCATTGCGGGGTTCGCCCGTGATAAGCGCCATCTCGCCTACGGTTTCGCCCGCAGCAATTTCCGCAATGGCTTCCCGCTTGCCCGCTGCGGTTTGCTGAAATACCCGCAGTCGGCCGCTGGCCACTACATACATGCCATCGGCTGCGTCGCCCTGGCGAAACAGGCAGGCGCCGCCCTGTACGTCGACCCATTCAAAAAAGGTCAGTATACCGCTAAAGGTATTGTCGTCGAGTGCGCCAAACAGCGTTTGGAGGGCTTCCCGGAGTCGGTTTTCAAAAAAATCGCTGAGCAAAGTGGGAGTGTGTGTTTTGGTGTTTTGGTGTTTTTGTGTTTTTGTGTTTTTGTGTTTTTGTGTTTTTGTGTTTTAGGTGTTTTAGGTGTTTTAGGTGTTTTAGGTGTTTTAGGTGTTTTAGGTGGGCGTTAGTGCGGATGTTTTTGCGAAAGATACCGTATCCATCCTAATGTGAGTTGAAGGGTCGTATTGGTCAATTGATGGAGGTACGCTTTTTGACCTTCGTTGATGTATCCTGCATCTTCCAGTACATACAACATGCTTTTTACTTCATAGGCCGAACTTTTTGCAATATCATAAAAACGCATGCTGTCTTTCACCTGAAACCTGCCAAATCCTTCCGCGATATTGTTCATAATGGAAAGTGCGGCTCTTTTTAGTTGGCTTTTGGTATCCCAATCTTTTGACAATTCGCCCACCTGGGTCACTTCAAAAATATTTTTTACCAAGCAACGGGCTGATTTCCAACATTCAAGTTCTTCAAACCTTTTTATGGGTTCCATAGTGTAGAGATTAATAAATGAAACGATTGGGTAAAAATATGGTTTTTTTGGTGTTTTGGTGTTTTGGTGTTTTTGGGTTTTGGTGTTTTAGTGTTTTGGTGTTTTGGAGGTGCTTTGCTCTTGGTATTGGAGATGGGATTGTATATTCCTTACCCGATCTCATTCAATGTCTTCTAAGCAATTACCCTCCAATACCAAGCACGAAGCCCTCCAAAACACCAAAACACTAAAACACCAAAACACTAAAACACCAAAACCCAAAAACACTAAAACACCAAAAAAACACCTAACCCCGCACGTGTTTCCCACCCGTCCAGCCTCGGTTTCTCAAAAATCGTTCTCCATCCTCGTAAGCCGGGCTTTCCAGGGAAGTCCCCATGCTGTCATTCCAACGATTGAGGTACCCAAATAGTGCAATCACACCCAGAATTTCCACAATTTCTCCCTCGTCCCAGTGCCGGTGCAGGCGTTCCGATATATCGGCATCCACGCTGTTGGGCACGGCCGAGGCCGCCACAGCAAAATCGAGCGCTGCGCGTTCGGCATCTGAAAAAGCCGGATGGCTGCGGTATTCCCAGATGTGTTCGAGTTTTGACGCATCAGCCCCGTAGCGTTCGGCAGCGCGTATGGTATGCGCCTGGCAATACTGGCACCCTGCCGTGAGCGACGACACATAACCAATCAGTCGTTTGAGATCGCTGCTCACACGCCCCTGGTTTTCCATCACCGCCTTGTTAAGCCCTATAAATGCACGGGCAATAGCAGGCCGATGCTGCATTGTGAGCACAGAATTGGGGCAGAATCCGAGGGTTTCGTTGAAAAAACGAGCGAGTTCGGCTACTTCGGCGTCGTGGTTGGAAGGGAGGGGTGAGATGAGAGGCATGATAGAGGTGAGAGGTGAGAGGTGAGAGGTGAGAGGTGAGAGGTGAGAGAGTGAGAGAGTGAGAGAGGGGGGTAAGTTCGGGTTTTTGGTGGAAATCGGGTTTTTGTGTTTCTTTGTTGCACAGACTTGTTGGAAATTTTTAGTAGACAGTATGGGTCTGTACTTACAGGAATCCACATAGCCACATGACCAATACCGAGGAAGCAATTCTGCGCATCGAAGACGCCCTGAAAAAGGGCAGTACCCGACTGGATCTGAGCCAGTTGGAATTGAATGCTTTACCCAAAAATTTCGGGCAAATTGCGCCGCAGTTGACCGTGCTGAATCTTTGGAACAACAAATTCCAAGCCGTTCCGAAGGAACTTGAGTTTTGTACCAGCCTGGAATCCCTCTATGTATCGCAAAATGAACTGATGACCGGCTACGGCCTGGCTTCTTTTCGCAAACTAACGTTACTCGACCTGCAAGGCAATCGTTTCGACCAGTTCCCACCCGAAATCCTGGAACTTCCGCTGCTGAAAACACTTTATTTGAGCAATAACAACATCGCGCGCCTGCCCGCCGGTATCCGCCTGCTCAAAGAACTGGAACAACTCGAACTGAACGCCTGCCAACTTGAAACGCTGCCCCCGGAAATTGCCGAACTGCCACTGCTGAAAGTGGTTCGATTAGAACAGAATCCATTGAAGTCGCCACCAGTGGAAATTGCAGCACAAGGGGTAAGCGCCATTCGGGCTTATTTTGACGACCTGACGAAAAATGTGCATCGCACGGAAAGTAAAAAATACCTGCTTCCGATTGTAATTGAAAAATATCCGGAGGAATTGCTGTATCCGGAGCGGCCGGGAGCGGTGCAGGAATGTGTCGACCTCTCTACAGTTTTAACACAAAAATATGATTATCAAATAGTTACAAGCCTCGAAAACAAAAAGGCTACGCGCGCGGCTATTTTTGATGCCCTGGAAACATTGTGCAAAATCACCCAATCCGAAGACTGCGTGATTGTTTATTTCAGCGGCTGGACGGGCGACGGGCTGCCCGAAGGCGACCTGCGTGCCATAGATAATCCGTATATTCCTTTACCGGAAATTCTAGCCAAATTCTCCTCCATGAAAGCCAAACACGTGCTGCTGATCGTGGACAACCATTTGCAGTCGCGGCAATTCAACCGAACCCGGGGTATCAACTTCGAACGCAGTGCTTTCCCTTCGCGCTGGGCGCTGTACCGCCGGGGCGCAGATTGGGAGGATCGATTTACCCCACGACTAACCAAGTGGCTGAAAGATAGTGTATTAAGCGAAACAAACGCCCGAGAATTGGCCTCCGTTATCGATGGCGTATTAGCCAGTTCGCTGGCCATACCGGGTGATGAAGGTGGAGAGTTTTTGCTCGAACCAAAGGCGGAGAGTAAT